>NZ_CDRVEU010000006.1:0-334193 GCF_977070315.1 Plantibacter cousiniae (nom. nud.)
TTGGTAGACACGCCAGCTTCAGGTGCTGGTGACCGCAAGGTCGTGGAAGTTCGAGTCTTCTTCTGGGCACCAATTCAGGCAACAGACTCAAGCCTCACAAAAACCCGCGAAAGCGGGTTTTTGCATTTTCAGGGTTTCGATTATTAAATCAAAACAGGGGTTTACAGAGTAAAACGATCGCCGTATAGTGCGCCCCATCAACGGCGTACACGCTGCTGATGCTGCCCAGATGGTGAAATTGGTAGACACGCCAGCTTCAGGTGCTGGTGACCGCAAGGTCGTGGAAGTTCGAGTCTTCTTCTGGGCACCAATTCAAAAAAACCGAGCCAATGGCTCGGTTTTTTTTTGGGAATTGCAAAGTCATTTACTTCAACTCAGCAGACCGCATCCAGCTTATATCTTCAAACCAAAGCCATAGGCTGCATCGCCACCTATCACGATGTCTCTCAGATCCTTATCCTTGTCATCATCCGGGAAATAGCTCTTTCTGGTAAACGGAAGACTACCATTATCACTTGCCCAGAGCCGTCTGTCCCACTGCTGCCCCGCAGGCGCTGCCGTGAGGTCGATACTCAACTTTCCGCTACCCTCGGCACGGAGCTTGCGCCAAGTAGCCAGATCCGGAATGACAAGACCTCTGCTGTCGGCAATTTTCTTGCACTCCGTGTAAGTATCGAAATTCAGGTACTCCAACGTGGAAATACCTTGGACAGTGACCGTTACGTATACAACCTGGCCTAGGGAATCTCGCACCTGAACATATACAGATCCGTTCTTCCTGGCCATCAGCAGGCCTTTAGCATCGACCTCGACGATAGACGAATCTCCAGACACGAACGTATAGGGACCTTTACCGCCACTAACAACCATTAACTGACTTGAATCGGGCGGCACTGCAGCAGTGCTGCCTGGCTTCGGATACGCAGCGCTCAAAGAAACATCTGAAAACTTGACACTCAGCAAGCTGCCTTGCGGTTTGATTGTCAAACTCAGCGTAGGAAAGTCTTCAGCGTAGGTGTCACTGAAGTCACCATCGAACGTAACCTTTGCAAATACCTGCAACTGACTGCCCGCTGCCAAATTATCGAACTGGGCCCGAGTGATAGTAATAGCCAAGTCCTGCTTTGCATCGGCATCGGTCAATATTCTGGCTGTCCAGACGTTGATCTCCACCGCACTACCATCCTGGGCAGTACCCTCCAGGCGCAACCACACCCGTTGACCGGCTGCCATGAATGGCCACTTCTTGAGCGTCACCACGATGTCGGTTTTTACCGAGGCCAGATCCAGCAGATCTGTGGGTGCCTGGCCGACCACTGGCAGAGACAGGTTATCCCCACCAAGTGTATCGACCTCAATGATGGTGTCGTCAGAATCTATCGGATTGATCAGCCCGTTGCGCGTGACCTGATAATAGACCCAGACCTCTGCCCCGGTATTGGAACCAATTGCCGAGGCTGGAATAACGAACTCTAATGCCTTGCTCACACTGCCGACAGTTTGTTCGGCTATAGCTGGCGTCCCGGGGCCGTCAGTACCAATCCAGAAGAGCCGAACCTTGTCGCCGACAGCAATAGCGGGGTAAGGCTGAACAACCACTGTTGTGCCATTTTGCACGGCCATCGGATCAAGAACCCAGTCAACAGACGCCGGAACCTCAGGAGCAGGAAGCAATAGACCAGCCACCTGAGTGCCTACCGAAAACAGTTCTTCCTGAGACCTGAACTTCTGAGTCTTGCCGCCAAGCCCTTTTCGCTCAATAACGTAATAGACAATGGCCTTTTTGTTGAGCGCTGTACTGACGGAGGCCGCGGGAACATTGAATACCAGGTCGATATTCACGTTGGCCGCATCAACAGCCTGAACACCCAGTGCGACCGGATCACCACCCTCGACCGGCTGCCAATAAGCCGTAACACTGTCTCCCACCTGAGTCTCGGCGTAAGGTACGGTGAGTTTTGTTCCAACGCTCGCAAGAGCAGCATCCATCTTGCCATCTTTGACACCGTCCACCACAGCGCCGGTCAAAACCCTGGAATCTGCAGCCTCCTGATCCTTCTGACTGCCGACGAAAAACTGATAGTCAGCAGAACGAAAGCTGACTTTCCGGCCATCTGGCAGAACGCGCTCAAGCAGGTAAAAAACCGTCACAACCTTGCCCCGGTTGAATTCAATGGGATTATCCAGATACACATCAAATGACATGTCGCCATCGACATTCTGCTGGGTAACAAGCCCCTCATCGGTAAACGTCTTCTGTTTTGACGAGTCACTCCAGAACAGCGTGATCTTGTCTTTTACCAAGGTTCCAGCGGAAGGAATATGAACATTGATAGAGTCAGCAATTTTGTCCGGATCGAGACGATTATCAGAAACTTCGTTGATAAATGGCGGCAAACCCGCAAGGCTGGGTCCTACATAGATATTGCGCCTGGGCGAGGTATACCAGACGCCCTCTCTATACACCTTGTAGTAGATACTCATGATGCCATTGACCAGCGGCTTGATATCAGCATCTGTCCAGGTAATTTTCATTGGACGCCGCTGTAGATTACTTGCACTGATGGGGCGGTCTTTGTCAGTAAAGTTAATTGCATTCTGCTTGGCGTTCACGCCCTCCCTGACCAGTTTTACGGTGTCCCCAAGCTGAATACCAGGGTAATCGAGACTGACAGTGACAAAGTTGACTGTAGCCTTGGCACTGATGTGATCCGGGTCGATAGAGTCGTTGACGGCCTCCAACAGTTCGGGCGCCGGCAGATAAAGACCTCGAATCTGAAACTCAAGAGATTGCGATGTGCGAACCTTGCCAGTCTTGTTGGAACTTGCGGGCCTGACGACATACTGAACAGTCGCCGTTTGACCGGCGAGCGCTTTCACAATATCAGACGGAATCGTCACGGTGCGTACATCACCACCCACGACAGATAGCGCTAGGTAAGTCGTACTCCAACTAATCAGCGTTCCACTCTGAGACTTACCCTTGAAATTAATATGAACGTGCTCGCCAGGAGCAAAACTCAAGTAATAGTTGTTCCATATCGACGGCAGCCTGACTCCGAGCCCCCGCCCTGCAAGGTAGGACATATCCGACGGCGAGGGGGGCGATGACGGCTTGTCGGGGTAGCCTAACTGAACATATTTTACTCCTGTAACCGCATCAGTTCTCCAGACGCCCCCAACACCTACCGGGGCAAGGGGACTTTCCAATAAGGCAGTCATATTCATTCCATCCATAGAAATAAAGTTAAATATCTGGCTGTGCGCTCTGAGGTAAGCACAGTACAAAGTGCTCATTCGCGATCATGAGCTCTTGCTCACTGTAGGGGGTCATTGCCCATAGGGTTACTATCAGAACTGACAGGTAGGCATTTCAAAAAACTTCCTGCGATTATCCAGACACAGCCAACCTCGCGTCCTTGAAAGTTAGCGCTCGATTATTCGCTTCGCTGCCAGCACGTGCTAGACATCGTGCTGGGTGCCTCACAGACTAAGGTGTAAACGAAGGCCTTTTCCCGAAAACGTTCTATACCTCAAGCCCGAAACTGCCCCAGGCTCGACTTCAACTGCGCAGCCAGCCCGTTTAGCACTTTGCCGCTAGCGGTCGTCTCAACCACCGCTTTTGCGGCTTTCTCGGCCTGAGCGTGAATCACCTCTACCCGACCGCGAACGGCCTGCGCGCCTTCAGCCTGATGTACAGCCGCCTTGGTCGCCAGACCAATGGCCGCGTGTACCTGCTCGACAGATACCTGCACGGTCTGCTGGCGCTTGGCACTGTCTCGCAGTACTTCCAGACCTTCCTTGGCCTGGCGTCCGGCGATGCCGATGGCGGCGACCGCCTCTTTCGCTCCACGCTGCAGGGCGATGATGTGCTCCTGGATATCGCCCGTCGAGCTTTGCGTCTTGCTGGCCAGCGCCCGCACTTCGTCAGCCACCACGGCAAAGCCCCTGCCCGTTTCACCCGCGCGTGCGGCTTCAATGGCTGCGTTGAGTGCGAGCAAGTTGGTTTGCTCGGCAATACCGTGGATAACTTCCAGCACGACCTCGATCTGCTGGCTTTGCTGCGCCAGACGCTCAATGACCTGCGCACCGGTTTCAACCTGCCCGGCCAGCGCCTCGATCAAACCGCCGACCTGATTGGACGTGCGGGTGTTTTCATCGGTCGCTTGTTTGATATCGATCACCTGACGCAAGGCTGCCTGCATCGCCTGGCTTTCCGACTGCGCCTCGTCGGCCATCTGCTCCAGCGCTTTCAGACTGGCCGCCACTTGGTCCCGCTGCAATTCGGCCGCCGCATCGGCACCGGCGTTACGCTCGCTCATGACACCGATTTCCTGCCCGGTGCGCTGCGCCACCTCGCCCGCCTCACGAACGATAGGCTGCAACTTGTCGATGAAGCGGTTGACCGCCGCCGACATGTCGCCAATCTCGTCGTTGCTGTCCAGCTTGACGCGCTTGGTCAGATCGCCCTCGCCCGCCGCCAGGTCATTGAGTGCCGCGATCAGCAGATGCAGCTTGCTGACGACCCGACGCCCGAGCACCACCGCCAGTAACAACAATACACCCAGGCCGACCAGGGCCAGACCCATGCCGATTCTCCAGCGCAGCGTTTCGGCAGCTTCCTGAACCGCCACACGCGTGTTGGCGGTCATTGCCGCTCCCGCCGCCTGAGCCGACTGCAGGCGCGTGCGTAGCGCGGCAGAGCTGTCCTTCGAGGCACTGGCAAGGCTGTCAGACACCAACTGTTCACCACTGGTGATCAGGGTCGCGAAACGCTTGTCCAGGGCAGTAAGATTCTCTTCGACCGTTGCCGTGGACACACCCATGCGCACCTTGCCGATCTCTACGCCGTTAGGGCTGATGGATGCCTCGACGTAATACACCGAAGGGTCGCTTTTCGCCGCATTGAGGACCTTGTCCATCGCCCGCTCGCCCTCCCCCTTGGCCAAAAGAGCCTTGACCAGCGGATTGTCACGGTTCATGTAACGCGTGAGGTGCTCACCTGCAGCGTCGTCATAAACGACGAACAGTACGTTGGGATTGCGCTGGGCACGGCGTGCGAATTCAGAAAGCGTTGGCGTGTCGTTGTCCCACATGGCGCGCGGAGCAACGGCAGCCAGCAATTCGGCCATGTCGGTCGCGGACTCGCGCAAGTCTTTCTCCAGCGTGGCACGCAGTTGAGCCTGCTCTTCCTTCAGACGGGTAGAGAGCCCGACGCTCAGGCGCTGTCGAGTGCTGGCTGACAATGCATCGAGGCTCGATGTCACTTCGCTACTCGCCGACTCCAGCTCTGAGGACAGATGTTGCGAATCTACCCCCAGACGATTGGCGAGATCGGCCTCAAGCGCAGTGACGGTGCTCCGGGTAAGCGCAACCGCCACCACCACCTGCACCAAAAGAGCGATACCCAGCGCAATGAAGACCGGGCGCAGCAGACGGCTTTGCAATAGAGATAAGACAGCAGACACAGGAGAATCCCTCCACCCTCAGCGCCATTAAAATGATGGCACTTTTCTGTCATCTTTGTAGCAAGCGCCGTGCCGTGACACAAGTCTCACTTTTCTGAGCTTCCCTGCCGTTGGTGCGACAATAAAAAAGGGCCGCACATGCGACCCTTTTTGGCACAGCTCGGTGACGTATCAGCCGAACGGATGACGCAGCACGATGGTTTCGTTGCGGTCAGGACCGGTCGAAATGATGTCGATAGGCGCACCCACCAGCTCTTCAACACGCTTGATGTAAGCGCGAGCGGCAGCAGGCAGCTCTTCGAGGGTCTTGGCACCCAGCGTGGATTCGCTCCAGCCTGGCATCTGCTCGTAGACCGGACGCAGGCCCAGATAGCTGTCAGCGTCGGTAGGCGCGTCGATGACGGCACCCTCTTCGTTCTCGTAGCCCACACAGATATTGATGGTTTCCAGACCGTCGAGCACGTCCAGCTTGGTCAGGCACAGGCCCGAGATGCTGTTGATTTCGATGGCGCGACGCAGGATGACGGCGTCGAACCAGCCGCAACGGCGTGCACGACCGGTGGTGGCACCGAACTCATGACCACGCTTGGCCAGGAAGGCACCGACGTCATCGAACAGCTCAGTCGGGAAAGGACCCGAACCCACGCGCGTGGTGTAGGCCTTGGTGATGCCCAGGATGTAATCCAGGTACATCGGACCAAAACCGGAACCGGTGGCAATGCCGCCCGCCGTGGTGTTGGAGCTGGTGACGTACGGGTAGGTACCGTGGTCGATGTCCAGCAGCGAACCCTGGGCACCTTCGAACATGATGTCCTTGCCGTCGCGACGCATCTCATGCAGCGCAGCGGTGACGTCGAGCATCAGCGGCTTGAGCATGTCGGCGTATTCCATGCACTCGTCGAGCGTCTTCTGGAAGTCGATGGCAGGCTCTTTGTAGTAATTGACCAGCACGAAGTTGTGGTAGTCGAGCAGTTCGCCCAGCTTGGCGGCGAAGCGCTCACGATGGAACAGGTCGCCGATACGCAGACCGCGACGTGCGACCTTGTCTTCGTAGGCCGGGCCGATACCACGACCGGTGGTGCCGATCTTGAACTCGCCGCGGGCTTTTTCACGCGCCTGGTCGAGTGCCACGTGGTACGACAGGATCAGCGGGCAGGACGGGCTGATGCGCAGACGCTCACGCACCGGAATGCCTTTCTCTTCCAGCTTGACGATTTCGCGCAGGAGCGCGTCGGGAGCAACCACCACACCGTTACCGATCAGGCACTGCACGCCTTCGCGCAGCACACCGGACGGAATCAGGTGCAAGACGGTTTTCTCACCGTCGATCACCAGTGTGTGGCCGGCGTTGTGGCCACCCTGATAGCGAACTACGGCGGTAGCATGTTCGGTCAGCAGATCAACGATCTTGCCTTTGCCCTCATCACCCCATTGAGTGCCCAGGACTACGACATTCTTACCCATAACACTTGTCCTCATTCACGCAAACTTGGTGCCGGCGGCGGCCGGCAGGAATACTCAAGAAGCCAGCGGCATTACCTGCCAGTGCTCGCCATGCTGAATCAATTGCCGGTCACAGTCGGCTTCACGCGCGGCGCTCGCCTGCTGCCCAGGCAACGCCTGAACCACACGCTGACCTTCACTGCGCAACTGGCAAACCATCTGCCAGAGTGCCGCATCCGTACTGTCCGGCACCCAGATGCCACCAGACGGTAAGACGATTTCTGCCTGCCCCAGGGTAACCAGGGTTTTCAGGTCGGTGGAAAAGCCGGTCGCCGGACGGGCACGACCGAAGTCGGCACCGATGTCATCGTAACGACCGCCCTGAGCGATCGACTGGCCCACGCCCGGCACGAACACCGCGAACACCACACCGGTGTGGTAGTGGTAACCGCGCAGCTCGCCGAGATCAAAGTACAGCGGCAGCTGCGGGAAACGCGCAGCCAGACGCTCGGCAATCGACAGCAGGTCGTCCAGAGCGGCCAGCACTGGCGCCGGGGCGCCGGCCAGACGATCGCGTGCGGCGTCCAGCACCTCACGACCACCGCACAGATCAACCAGTGCGCGCAGCATGGCGGCCAGCTCTGGCGGCAGATCGGCGGTGAGGGCAATCACTTCATCGATGGCCTTGCGCTGCAGTGCATCGAACAGCTGCTGCTCGACTTCACCCGACAGGCCGGCGGCACGCGCCAGACCGCGATAGATACCGACATGCCCGAGGTCCATGTGCACATCCGGCACATCGGCCAGTTGCAGCATGGCCAGCATCAGACTGATGACTTCAACATCGCTGCTCGGGCTCGCATCGCCGTAAAGTTCGGCACCCAGTTGTATCGGGCTGCGCGAGGACGACAGCGCGCGCGGCTGAGCGTGCAGAACGCTGCCCGCGTAGCACAGACGGCTCGGGCCTTCACGTTTCAGGGTGTGAGCATCGATACGTGCAACCTGTGGCGTGATGTCGGCGCGAAAGCCCATCTGCCGGCCCGATTGCGGGTCAATAACCTTGAAGGTACGCAGATCCAGATCCGAACCCGCGCCAGTCAGCAGCGACTCGAGATACTCGATATGCGGGGTGACGACAAACTCATAGCCCCAGCTCTGAAACAGATCCAACACCTGACGGCGCGCTACTTCAATGCGCGCCGCTTCCGGTGGCAGTACTTCTTCGATGCCATCTGGTAGCAGCCAGCGGTCGACCGTTGCCATTACGCCATTCCCCTGTGATCCAGGCGGCCAGCCTACAGGCCGACCTTGAGTGAAGCAGAAAGTGGTGCGCCGTATGACGGGCACGACAAATGCCCGAGACAGGCCTTGCAGACCACTTTCCTCGAAAAATCTTGCCGCGTTCCGATTCAGATACGGCCAATCAATCGTGCAGACGCAAAAAAGCCGGGAATTTCCCGGCTGCCGCATGATACACACGTTTCACCGTACGTTCACCCCACCGGGCGGTTTTGCCGCCCGGCGGGTGATTAATTACGGCTTGGCTTTTTCCATGTAGCGAAAGAATTCGCTGTTCGGATCAAGCACCATCACGTCGCTCTTGTTCGCAAAGCTTTCGCGGTAGGCACGCAGGCTGCGATAGAACGCGTAGAACTCCTGGTCCTGACCATACGCCTTGGAGTAGATCGCGGCAGCCTGGGCATCACCATCACCACGCGCTTCTTCCGACTCGCGATAGGCTTCGGCCAGCAGCACACGACGCTGACGATCGGCGTCGGCACGGATGCCTTCAGCCAGCTCGTTACCCTTGGCACGGTGTTCGCGGGCTTCACGCTCACGCTCAGTGCTCATGCGTTCGAAAACGCTGCGATTCACTTCCTTCGGCAGATCGATGGCCTTGACCCGGACATCGACCACTTCGATACCCAGTTCTTTCTCGGCCATGCGGTTCAGCGAACCGGTGATGTCCGCCATCAGCGCGTCTCGCTCACCCGACACGACTTCGTGCAGGGTGCGCTTGCCGAACTGGTCACGCAGGCCGGATTCCAGACGACGCGAAAGACGCTCGTCGGCAATCTGCTTGAGGCCGGAAGTCGCGGTGTAAAAACGCTCCGCATCCTTCACACGCCACTTGGCGTAGGCATCGACCATGACCGCTTTCTTTTCCAGTGTCAGGAAGCGCTGGGTCGGTGCATCGAGGGTCAGCAAACGACCGTCGAACTTGCGCACCTGGTTCACGTAAGGAACCTTCACATGCAGACCCGGCTGAACGTCAGCCTGGACCACACGACCGAATTGCAGCAGAACCGCGCGCTCGGTCTGGGACACTATGTAAAAGCTGTTCCAGGCGATGACCGCCAGTATCACGCCGACAATAAGGGTGATCAGTGATTTGTTACTCATCAGCGAGTCTCCCTGGTACGTACTTCACCACGCTGCTGAGCCTCATTCGCCCGGGCAGCGGCGGCAGCAGCGGCAGCATCATTAGCCGACTGCGATGGCGTACCTGAATTGGAGCCATTGCCGTTACTGCTGCGGCTGCTCTCGATCATCTTGTCGAGCGGCAGATAAAGCAGATTGTTCTGCCCCTTGTCGCCGGTCACGAGAACCTTGCTGGTGTTGCTGAAGACTTCCTGCATGGTGTCCAGATACAGACGCTGGCGGGTAACTTCAGGAGCCTTGCGGTACTCGGCAACCAGTTTGGTAAAGCGATCCGCCTCACCCTTGGCGCGCGAAACCACTTCATCGCGGTAACCGTTGGCATCTTCGAGGATACGCTGAGCCTGACCACGGGCTTCCGGGATCACACCGTTGGCATAGCTTTCAGCCTGGTTACGCGCACGCTGCTCGTCTTCACGGGCGCGGATCACGTCATCGAAGGCTTCCTGAACTTCACGCGGCGCGGCAGCGCTCTGTACGTTGACCTGAGTGACGGTGATGCCGGTACGGTAGGTATCGAGGAAGCGTTGCAGACGCTCCTTGATTTCGCTGGCCATCAGTTCACGGCCTTCAGTCAGCACCTGATCCATGGCCGTGGAACCCACGACATGGCGCAACGCACTTTCAGTCGCGTGCTGCAGGCTGATTTCAGGCTGGTCGACGTTCAGCACGAACGCCTGAAGGTCGCTGATCTTGTACTGCACGGTCAGCGGCACTTCGACGATGTTCTCGTCTTCGGTGAGCATCTGGCCCTGCTTGCTGTAGGCACGCTCGCGAGTCACGTTCTCCATGTACTTGCGATCGAACGGCGGGAAGTAGATGTTAAGGCCCGGGCCCACGGTCTCGTGGTACTGACCGAAACGCAGCACGACAGCCTGCTCTTGCTCGTCAACCACATAGATAGCGCTGTAAAGCCAGAAAGCGACCAGTACGACAAGCCCGATGCCGAGCAGGCCGAAGCCACCGCCCTTGCCTGAGCCGCCACCACTGCCACTGCTGCCGCCATCGCTGCCGCGTTTGTTACCGCCGCCGAACAACCCCTTCAGGCTTTCCTGCAGCTTACGGAAGGCCTCGTCGAGATCAGGTGGTCCCTTGCGGTCGCCGCCACGGCGTTTGCCACCCCAGGGATCTTGATTATTCGAGTTGCCACCCGGCTCATTCCAAGCCATAGCGCTCTCCATCTGATAAAGCAAAGACGCGCCCGCGGCGCGCCGACCAATGCTACAGAATGCTCGCGAAAGCCGTACAACGGCTTTCTCGTGCTTTTATTGCAAAGTGTGTTGCTCGATGAACTCCAGCGGCTGCAATCCTTCGCGACTCACCAGTCGATTGAGTTCAACGCGCGGCAGTCGTACGGCCAACACGCTGGCACCTTCCTCGTCATGCGTTTCGCTCTGCACCGCACCCAGCTCAAAGAACTGTGCACGCAGCCGGGCGAGACTTTGAGGCAGAAGCAGCGTGCCGACAAACAGGTCGTCGCCGAGCAATTCGGCGATAGCCTGCTTGAGCAGATCAAGCCCCCGACCATCACGGGCAGAAACCCAGACACGCTGCGGCTTGCCGTCGGCATCGCGCTGTATCTGAGGCTCTACGCCTTCAAGCAGATCGAGTTTGTTATAGACCTCGAGGATCGGCAAGCCCTCGGCTCCGATCTCGCCGAGCACGGCCATGACCTGCTCGATCTGCGACATGCGATCCGGCTCGTGGGAGTCGATCACATGCAGCAGCAAATCGGAGTTGCTCGATTCTTCAAGCGTCGCGCGAAAGGCCTCGACCAGTTTGTGTGGCAGATGGCGAATGAAGCCCACGGTATCGGCCAGCACGATCGGACCCAGGTCATCGAGCTGCAGACGACGCAGGGTCGGATCGAGCGTGGCGAACAGTTGGTCTGCCGCGAACACATCCGAATCGGTTACCGAGTTGAACAGGGTCGATTTGCCGGCGTTGGTATAGCCCACCAGTGAAACCGATGGAATATCCGCGCGACGACGCCCGCGACGGGCCTGATCCCGCTGACTGCGAACCTTCTCCAGCCGTCCCTTGATCTGCCGCAGGCGAACCCGCAATAGACGTCGGTCGGTTTCGAGCTGGGTTTCACCCGGACCGCGCAGGCCGATACCACCTTTCTGTCGCTCAAGGTGAGTCCAGCCACGGACCAGACGGGTACTCATGTGCTCAAGCTGGGCCAGTTCGACCTGCAGCTTGCCTTCGTGAGTACGCGCCCGTTGCGCAAAGATATCGAGAATCAGACCGGTACGATCAAGCACACGACACTCGAAAACGCGTTCGAGGTTGCGTTCCTGACTGGGCGTGAGGGTGTGATTGAAGATGACCAGATCGGCCTGCTCGGCCTTGACCTGATCGCGAAGCTCCTCGACCTTGCCAGAGCCGATCAGGTACTTGGCCGAAGGCCGATGACGCGGCACGTTGATAAACGCAACGGTATCGGCACCGGCCGAGATGGCCAATTCCTGAAACTCCTGCGGATCTTCGCGCGCCTCAGGGTCCTGACCATCCAGATGAACGAGAATTGCACGTTCACCACCACTGTGGCGCTCAAAGAACAAGGCAGACTCCTATCAGGCGTTACCTGGCTCGGCGTCCGCGCCGTCAGCGTCTGTAGCGCTTGGCAGGCGGATCGGGCGAACCGGTACGACGGTGGAAATAGCGTGTTTGTAGACCATCTGGCTGACCGTGTTCTTCAGCAAAATGACGAACTGGTCGAAAGACTCGATCGTACCCTGCAGCTTGATACCGTTGACCAGATAGATCGATACCCCGACCTTCTCTTTACGCAAGGTATTCAGGTAAGGGTCTTGTAGCGAATGCCCTTTTGACATGTGCCGCACTCCTTTAAGGATCAATAAAATAATAAATCGAATTCGATTGGCTTACCGGCCACCCCCCAAGGATAGACGGCTATTGCAGGGACTCAGCTCAATATGGAGACCGATCCCAGGTATTTCAAGGCGCGCGACAGATTGTCGCTGGCCAGGCTGTCCAGCCAGTGCAAGTCGTCCCAGCTACGTAGCCAGGTGAACTGCCTTTTGGCCAGCTGGCGCGTCGCAATGATGCCGCGCTCCTGCATTTCATCCCGCGTCAGTTTCCCATCCAGGTAATCCCAGACCTGGCGATAACCGACAGCTCTTATCGATGGCAACCCTGAATGCAGATCACCTCTTGAGCGCAATGCCAGTACTTCGTCCAGAAACCCCTGATCCAGCATTTGCTCGAAACGTAGCGCGATGCGTTGGTGCAGCACCTTGCGATCAGCCGGAGCGATGGCAAGGTTCGCAACAGTATAGGGCAATTGCTGGCGCCCTGATGCGGCTGCTTCGGTACTTTGCGCAGTTTGTTGCTCGCGGTGTGCCGTCATGCTCATTCCGCTGACGCGATACACCTCGAGTGCCCTGATCAGCCGTTGCGGATCATTGGGGTGAATACGTGCCGCCGAAACGGGATCGACCACCGCCAGTTGATCGTGCAATGACTGCCAGCCGAAGGCCTGTGCATCCGCCTCAAGCTGCGCCCTGACCTGCGCATCGGCCGCCGGCATATCCGCCAGCCCGTCCAATAGAGCCTTGAAATACAACATAGTGCCGCCGACCAGCAAAGGAATATTTCCGCGCGCAGTAATTTCCGCCATGGCCGCCAGGGCATCACTGCGAAAATCGGCGGCGGAGTAGCTTTGCGCCGGGTCAAGAATGTCGATCAGACGGTGAGGATATTCAGCCAGCTGAGCCTTCGACGGTTTGGCGGTACCGATGTCCATGCCGCGATAGACCAGCGCAGAGTCGACGCTGATCAGCTCGCAGGGCAGCACTTTGGTCAGTTCTATCGCAAGGTCGGTCTTGCCTGCAGCGGTAGGCCCCATGAGAAAGATGGCCGGAGGTAAAGCGTTCATTCATTGACCGCGCAGGAATAATTTATCCAGATCATTGAGACCCATCTGGGTCCAGGTAGGACGACCGTGGTTGCATTGCCCGCTGCGCTCGGTGTTTTCCATGTCACGCAGCAGGCCGTTCATTTCCGGGATGGCCAGACGCCGATTGGCGCGAATCGCGCCGTGGCAGGCCATGGTCCCGAGCAACTCGTTCATGTGCGCCTGCACCCGGTCGCTGGTGCCGTATTCCATGAGGTCGGCCAGCACATCGCTGACCAGCCGGTTGGCTTCGGCCTGCTTGAGCAACGCGGGGATCTGGCGGATCGCCAGGGTTTCCGGGCCGAGCCGTTGAAGCTCGAAGCCCAGGCGCTGGAAGGTCGCAAGATGCTCTTCGGCGCAGTCCGCTTCACGCTGGCTGACCGCAATGGACTCGGGCACCAGCAATGGCTGGCCGCTCAAACCTTCGTTGGCCATGGCTATTTTCAGGCGCTCGTACATGATCCGCTCGTGAGCGGCGTGCATGTCCACCAGCACCAGGCCGTGAGCGTTTTCAGCAAGGATGTAGATACCCTTGAGCTGCGCCAGCGCATAACCCAGCGGCGGAATGTCACCGGGCGATTCAGGCAGCGACGCGGGCGCAGCACTGGGCAGCGGCGCGAAGAATTCACGATAAGCACTTTGCGCTTCGGCCACCGGCACGCCAGCGGTGGGCCGAGGCGTGTATTGATACTGATAACCGCTGCCAGCGCCGCCACCGGCAGCAGGCCGGGCAAACGGTTCGCCCTGGGGCTGTTCCAGCACATTGTTGGCCAGACGCATTTCACCCTGCGGCCCGAATTCGCCCGCTTCAGGCCCGCTCGGGCGTGTCTCGGCGACAACCGGCACGCTGCCACCCAGCTGATTTTCAGGGCGCACATCGCCCAGCGCGCGGTAGAGGGTGCCATACAGAAAGTCGTGCACCATGCGCCCGTCGCGGAAGCGCACTTCGTGTTTGGTCGGGTGAACGTTGACGTCCACAGCGGCCGGATCGACCTCGAAGAACAGCACGAAGGTCGGATGACGGCCATTGAATAGCACGTCGCGATACGCTTGACGCACTGCGTGGGCGACCAGCTTGTCGCGCACTGCGCGGCCATTCACGAAGAAATATTGCAGGTCGGCCTGGCTGCGCGAAAAGGTCGGCAGCCCGACCCAGCCCCACAGATGCAGACCATTGCGCTCGATCTCGATGGGCAGCGCCTGCTCCAGAAAGCCAGGCCCGCAGATTGCCGAGACACGTCGCGCCCTGGCGGTGTCGTCATGCGCTTCATGCAGGCTCAGCACGGTCTTGCCGTTGTGCCGCAGGTGGAAGGCCACGTCGAAACGCGCCAGCGCCATGCGCTTGATGACTTCCTGCAAATGATCGAATTCGGTTTTTTCGGCTTTCAGAAACTTGCGCCGGGCCGGCGTGTTGAAGAACAGGTCGCGCACTTCAACGGAGGTGCCTACCGGATGCGCGGCTGGCTGCACGCGCGGCGCCATGTCCCGACCTTCGGTTTCGACCTGCCATGCCTGATCGGCGTCGCGGGTGCGGGAGGTCAGCGTCAGGCGCGCTACGGAACTGATCGAAGCCAGCGCTTCGCCGCGAAACCCAAGGCTCATGACCCGCTCGAGGTCTTCCAGGTCGCGAATCTTGCTGGTCGCGTGACGTGCCAGCGCCAATGGCAGATCGTCCGAAGAGATACCGCTGCCATCGTCACGCACTTTCAACAATTTGATACCGGCCTGCTCGACGTCAACATCAATGCGCCGCGCGCCGGAATCGAGGCTGTTTTCCAGCAGCTCCTTGATCACGGAAGCCGGGCGCTCGACGACTTCGCCCGCCGCAATCTGGTTGGCCAGACGCGGACTGAGCAGTTCAATGCGCGCTGCGTTCAGGGCAGTCTGAGCGTTATCGGCTTCGGCGCCGTCGAGCAGGAGATCGGTCATTACTGAGTCGCCACCTCGGAACTTGGGATACGCAGGTCCTGGCCGATCTTCAATTCATCCGACTTCAGATTGTTGGCGCTGCGCAAGGTGGCGATGCTCATGTCATAGCGCGCAGCGAGCATGGCCAGGGTTTCGCCGGAACGAACGACATGATTGCGCGGCCCTTGGGCCAGCTTGCCGTTGTCACGCAGCCAAGCGATATAAGTACCCTGCGGCGGGTTCTGCTGGAAGAACTGCTTGACGCCCGACGTGATCGAACGCGCCAACGCCTGTTGATGCGACGCCGAACCGAGCTTGTTGGCCTCGTTGGCATTGGAGATAAAGCCGGTTTCCACCAGAATCGACGGGATATCCGGCGACTTGAGCACCATGAAGCCCGCCTGCTCGACACGTGACTTGTGCAGCGAGGTCACGCGGCCAATATTGCTCAATACCTTCTGACCAACGTTCAGGCTCGACGACAGCGAAGCGGTCATGGACAAGTCCAGCAACACACCCGCGAGCATGCGGTCCTTGTCATCCAGGCTGACAGCGCCAGCACCACCGATAAGGTCGGAACGGTTTTCACTGTCCGCCAGCCAGCGTGCAGTTTCGGAAGTGGCACCGCGATCGGACAGGGCGAACACCGATGCGCCGAACGCCGCAGAGGATGGCGCGGCGTCGGCGTGGATCGACACGAACAGGTCGGCCCCCTTCGAACGGGCGATCTCAGTCCGTTTGCGCAGCGGAATAAAGTAGTCGCCGGTCCGCGTCAGTTCGGCGCGGTAGCCTTTCTCGGCATTGACCTGGCGCTGCAGCTCCTTGGCAATCGACAGCACCACGTTTTTCTCTTTCTGACCGGCACCGCCCGAGGCACCGGGGTCTTCCCCGCCGTGCCCGGCATCAATCACCACGACGATGTCGCGCTTGCCGTTCGGCACCGGGGTCAGCTTGATTTCAGGCTTAGCCGGGCTGACCGGGACAGCAGGCGCGGTGTTGGCGGCGGTATCCGGAATGACCGGTGTCGGATTGGCATCGGCGGCGTTGTCGTACAGGTCGACCACCAGACGGTTGCCGTATTGCTGATTCGGCGCCAGCGTGAAGCTCTTCGGGGTCACACCCTTTTTCAGGTCGATGACCACGCGCAGGTCGGTAGGCGTGCGCTGCGCAGAACGCATGCTGCTGATCGGCGTATTGGCCGTCGGTACGTTCAAGGGGCCGCCAAGCGTCGCACCATTGATATCGATCACCAGACGGTCAGGCGAAGTCAGGGTAAACAGGCTGTGCTGGACTGGCCCGGACAGGTCGAATACCAGACGCGTGTTGTCCGGTGCTCGCCATAAGCGGACACTTCGTACTTGCGTAGCGGCAACCGCCTCGACAGCCAGGGCCATCAACAGCAGACCAACTACAGTAACCAGCGCGCGCATGCGCATACCTAACCCCATATCTATTTGAATTCCAAAGCCAAAGTGGCACACCAACGTTCGCCACGCGAGCCCAGCGGGCTCAATATCACGGAACGACCTTCTCCGTGCGGCCCAATGGTAATGGTCAGGTCGGGCTTTGGCAAAAAGCCTGCACCACGCTGGGGCCATTCAATCAGACAAAGTGCGTCGCCGTCGAAGTAATCACGCACCCCCATGTACTCGAGCTCTTCCGGATCCACCAACCGATAAAGGTCAAAGTGGAACACCTTTACTGCACCGATTTCGTATGGTTCGACCAGCGTGAAAGTAGGACTCTTGACGGCCCCGACATGCCCGAAGCCGCGAATCAATCCCCGCGAAAGCGTGGTTTTTCCAGCGCCCAGATCGCCATCCAGAAAGATGACGCCAAGGCCTTCTGTCACCCTGGCCAGGCGTGCACCAAAATCCATCATTGCCTCTTCGCCCACCACATGCAGCGTTAAATCAGACACGGTTGCAGCTCCTCCAGTAACTGACGAATGGCAGGAATAATATCGCTGGCAGCCAGCCCGCGACCGCCCTCTCCAACTTTCTGACCGGCGCTTGCATGCAGCCACACGGCAAGACAGGCCGCGTCGAAAGGTTTGAGGTGCAGCGCCATCAACGCGCCGATCAATCCGGCCAGCACATCACCCAGTCCTGCGGTGGCCATGGCCGGATGGCCGCGGTCGCACAACGCCAGTTGCCCGTGTGCATCGGCAATCAGACTGCCAGAGCCCTTGAGCACACAAACCGTGTCGAATTTACGCGCCAACGCCCGCACCGCAGCGGTCCGGTCAGCCTGAACGTCCTTGATGCCCACACCCAGCAAGCGTGCCGCTTCGCCCGGATGCGGGGTGATGACACTGCCTTTGGGCAGGCTGACCAGCCCGGCGGACAGCATATTCAGCGCATCGGCGTCCCACACCTGCGGACGATCCGCGTTGGCGGCCGCCGACAGCAGGCTGCGCCCCCAGGCCGCCTGCCCCAGGCCGGGGCCGACCACCAACACGCTGGCCGGCTCGATCAAGCCCATCAGTTGGTTGGCCGAGTGGATCGCCGCGCTCATGATTTCCGGCATACGCGTCAGAGCGGCCGGAACATGCTCGGGCCGCGTTGCCAGCGTCAGCATGCCTGCACCGCTGCGCAGGGCGCTTTCGGCGCTGAGCAACGCTGCGCCGCCAAAACCGTGATCGCCACCGATAACCAGAACCCGGCCAAACATGCCTTTATGGGCGGTTCGCGGGCGTGCTGCCAGTTGCGGCAGGTTATGTTTATCGAGGCGCTTCGCGCTGAACGGCGCCTGCGCCACCAGCGCCGGGGCTGCGTGCAGGTCGTCGAACATCAGCTCACCCACCAGATCTGCCGCGTCGCCCGTCAACAAACCCAGTTTGAGGCCAATGAACGTAACGGTCACTTCGGCACGCACCGCGACACCCAACGTCTGGCCAGTATCTGCGCTCAAGCCGGATGGAATATCCACCGCAACGACGGGCAGGCCGCTGTCGTTGATAGCGTCGATGGCCGAGACGTAGGGCTCGCGCACCTCGCCATCGAGACCGGTGCCCAGCAAGGCATCCAGTACGATACCGGCCAGCGGCTGTCCGGCCCATGCCTGAATATGAATACCGAAAGCCGCAGCATGCGCCGCAGCAGCATCACCGGTCAGTGCGGCCGGATCGCCGACGGCCAGCACCCTGACCTGCCAGCCGGCCTTGTGCGCCATGGCAGCCACCAGATACCCGTCACCGGCGTTGTTGCCCCGCCCGGTCAATACGGTCAGTTCATTCGCCTCCGGCCAGCGCCGAAGTATCGTATGCCATAACGCCTGCGCAGCGCGCAGCATCAATTCCAGGCCGGGTGTGCCGGCAGCAACCAGCCGTGCATCGAGGTCGCGGACCTGCGCAGCACTGTACAGCGCGTCGGGTAAATGAGGTTTAGTGTCGAACATGCGTCTATGGGCTCCGATGTCTGGCAGAATTATACGCACCTTGGTCCCGGTTTCTCTCTGCGCATGTCCGCTATTACTGCTGTACTTCCTAGTTCCGATGATCTCGCCGCCCTTGCCGTCTCAATCAAGGCGTGGGGGCGTGAGCTGGGCTTTCAGGAAGTCGGGATCAGCGGCCTTGACCTGGCAGAGCACGAACAGCATCTGCAACGCTGGCTCGATGCAGGCTATCACGGGGAAATGGACTATATGGCAGCCCATGGCAGCAAACGTTCCCACCCCGCTGAGCTGGTCCCGGGAACGTTGCGCGTGGTGTCGCTGCGCATGGATTATCTGCCGGGCGACACCGAAATGGCGCAGCGCCTGACCGAGCCGGAAAAAGCCTACGTCTCACGTTACGCGCTGGGCCGTGATTATCACAAACTCATCCGCAAGCGCCTGCAACAACTGGCCGAGCGTATTCAGCAGGCCGTAGGGCCGTTTGGCTTTCGAGCCTTCGTGGACAGCGCGCCAGTGCTGGAAAAAGCCATCGCCGAACAGGCCGGGCTCGGCTGGATCGGCAAAAACACGCTGGTGCTCAACCGTAAGGCGGGCAGTTTCTTCTTTCTTGGCGAGCTGTTTGTCGATATCCCGTTGCCGGTCGACGCACCTCATGCAACCGAGCATTGCGGGCGCTGCACGGCCTGCCTGGACATCTGTCCGACGGCGGCGTTTATCGGGCCTTACGTGCTGGACGCGCGACGCTGCATTTCTTATCTGACCATCGAGCTGAAGACCGCGATCCCAGAAGAGCTGCGGCCACTGATCGGCAACCGGGTGTTCGGTTGCGACGATTGCCAGATCGTCTGCCCGTGGAACCGCTTCGCCCGGCCAACCGAGCAGAGCGACTTTCAGCCGCGCCACAATCTGGACAATGCAGGGCTGGCCGAACTGTTCCTGTGGGACGAAGAGAAATTCCTCGGCAGCACCGAAGGTTCACCACTGCGCCGGGCGGGTTATGAGCGCTGGCTACGCAACCTGGCCGTGGGGCTGGGCAACGCGCCCTCCACCATCCCGGTGATCGAAGCCCTGCACGCACGGCGCGACTATCCCTCGGAACTGGTCAGGGAGCATGTGGAATGGGCGCTGCAGAGGCATGGCGTGGCGCCGCTTTAAACCTGCAGGCGTGTGACGCGGAGCGTCACGAAAGGCATTCCCACGCTGGAGCGTGAGGAACGATAATTTTTCAACTATTGTGCCTGCGCCCTGCGTACGCCTCAGGGCTCGTCCTTGTAGACAAACTTGGGCATTTCCCAGCGGAAACGAATCGCTAGCAGGCGCAGCAGCAGGCCGCCGAACAGGGTGATCAGCACCGCTTGTTCATTGGGCAGTTGCAGGTACTGACACAGCAGAAAACACCATGCAGCCAGAAAAGACACACTGGCGTAAAGCTCGCGGCGGAAGATCAGCGGGATGTCGTTGCAAAAGATGTCGCGCAGGATGCCACCGAAGACCCCGGTGATCACGCCGCACACTGACGCGATCAGCAGACCGTGCCCGGCCTCGAGCGCGGTCATGCAGCCGATCAGGGTAAAGGCCACCAGCCCCAGTGCGTCGAGCACCAGAAACAGTGAGCGCAGGTGGCGCATCAGTGGCGCAATGAAGATCGTCACCAGCGCCGCCACACTGGTCAGGACCAGGTATTCCGGGTGCTTCACCCAGGTCAGCGGGTAATGACCGATCAGCACGTCGCGCACCGACCCGCCACCCAGCGCCGTGACGCAGGCGATCAGCACCACGCCGAACCAGTCCATCCCGCGCCGCCCCGCAGACAGGGCTCCCGTCATGGCTTCGGCAGTGATAGCGATCAGATAAAGCATCAGCAACATGGCGGCGACTCTGCGACAAAGGCGCGCAGTCTAACCAGCCGACCAACGCACTGAAAGAGTGCAGCGAAGATTATTCACTGCACGCGCGTCTCGATCAGGCCTTGATGAAGTGCTCACGATAAAAGCGCAGCTCGGCAATCGACTCGCGGATGTCATCGAGCGCCAGGTGGGTGCTGCCTTTCTTGAATTTCAGCTCGGGGGACCAGCGCGCAGCCAGTTCCTTGAGGGTCGAGACATCCAGATTGCGGTAGTGGAAGTAGTTTTCCAGCGTCGGCATGTGGCGGTACAGGAAGCGGCGATCCTGGCAGATGCTGTTGCCGCAGATCGGCGAACTGCGCTCGGGGACCCACAGCTTGATGAACTCAAGGGTCTGCGTCTCGGCTTCAGCCATGCTGACGGTACTTTCCCGCACGCGCTGGGTCAGGCCCGAACCGCCGTGCTGGCGAGTGTTCCACTCATCCATCTTCGCCAACGTCTCGTCGCTCTGATGCACAGCGATCACCGGGCCTTCAGCCAGGGTGTTCAGCTCGCTATCGGTGATGATCGTGGCCATTTCGATAATGACATCGGTATCAGGGTCAAGACCGGTCATTTCCAGATCGATCCAGATCAGGTTCTGCTTGTTCTGCATGTGTCGACTCCTCAGCGTAGGCGCGCAGTTTAGCTCACCCTGCCGTGCTAGACTCCTGCCGATCCATCGTACTGCCTAATTCATCGGTTACATCACATCGGAACACCCATGGCCAAACGCCAACTCAATCGTCGTCAAAACTGGCGCATCGAAAAAATTCAGGGCGAGCGTGCTGCCCGCGCGGCAAAACGCGAGTCCGCTACGCTTGAAACACTCGAGGGTGGCGACCTCGGCCCTGAGCAGACGGGGCTGGTCATCGCTCACTTCGGCGTGCAAGTCGAAGTCGAGGCCCAGGAAGGCGAAGTGACCGGTCAGGTCTTCCGTTGCCACCTGCGCGCCAACCTGCCTGCACTGGTGACCGGTGATCGCGTCGTATGGCGCGCCGGCAATCAGGGCATTGGCGTCATCGTCGCGCAACTGCCCCGCACCACCGAACTGCGCCGCCCGGATTCACGCGGCCAGCTCAAGCCTGTGGCTGCCAACGTCGACCTGATCGTGATCGTCTTCGCGCCGATGCCCGAGCCGCATGCCAACCTGATCGACCGTTATCTGGTGGCCGCCGAGCATGCCGGGATTCGTCCTTTGCTGCTGCTCAACAAGGCAGACCTGATCGACGAGCAGAATGCACCCGCGCTCAACGCCCTGCTGGCGGTCTACCGCACGCTGAGTTATCCGGTGCTGGAAGTGTCCGCGCACCACGGTGACGGCATGCAGAGCCTGCAAAGCCAGCTTGACGGGCACATCAGCGTGTTCGTCGGCCAGTCCGGCGTCGGCAAGTCCTCGCTGGTCAACAGCCTGTTGCCGGAAACCGACACTCGGGTCGGCCCGCTGTCCGAAGTTTCCGGTCAGGGCACGCATACCACGACCACCGCACGCCTGTTCCACTTCCCGCGTGGCGGCGATCTGATCGACTCGCCGGGTATCCGTGAGTTCGGCCTGGGGCACGTCAGTCGTGCTGACGTAGAGGCAGGCTTCATCGAGTTCAACGACCTGATCGGCACCTGCCGCTTTCGTGACTGCAAGCATGACCGCGAACCGGGCTGCGCCCTGCTCAAGGGGCTTGAGGACGGCCGCGTGCAACAGCAGCGCATGAACAGCTATCGCTCGATCATTGCCAGCCTGCCGCAAGACAGTTACTGAGCACCGAACGCCACACGCAAAAACGCCGCGATGATCGCGGCGTTTTTGTATCGGTTGCCGCTCAGTTCTGGGCTGGCTCGACCCGCAACTTGCCATCGTCAAAGATATTCAGCTTCTGCCGGATCTCGCGCGGCTGGGCGTAGGCCTGCGGGTCTGGCGGCGCCGCTGTCGAAGCCCCCGGAGCAGCGGGCAAGGCCGGTGCCGCCGGAGCTGGTGCGGGTGCTGCCGGCGCGCCAGGCGTGGCTGGCGTGGCTGGCGCGCCGCCGGAGTTCTGATCGCCCTCGATACGCTGCTGGGCTTTTTTGGTCAGCACCACGATATCGATGCGGCGATTGACCGGGTTGGTCGGGTTCTGGTGATCATAAAGAGCAGACGACGCGTACCCTACCACTCTGGCCACCTGTGAGTCCGGATAGGTCCCCGCTACCAGTGCGCGGCGTGCAGCATTGGCACGGTTGGCCGACAGCTCCCAGTTGCCGAACCCGCCGCTGCCCACGAAAGGCGTTGCATCGGTATGACCGCTGATGCTGATCTTGTTCGGCACACTTTTGATGGTGTCAGCCAGAGCCAGCAGAATGTCTTCGAAATAAGGCTTGAGACGCGCGCTGCCCGAGTCGAACATCGGTCGATTTTCCGCATCCATGATCTGGATACGCAAGCCGTCCTGAGTGATCTCGAACAGAATCTGATCCTTGAATTTTTGCAGTTGCGGGTTTTCCTCGACCTTGTTCTGCAATTCCTGGAGCAGCATCTCCAGACGCTCCTGCTCTACCTCTTCAGCCTTGGTCTCGGCAGTTTCCGCCTCAAGCGGCACGGTGTCCGGCGAAGGCGTGGTCTTTACCTCGGGGTTCAGCGTCTGGTTCGGCGACATCTCCGGCGAACCGCCCAGATCGATCACATACGGCGAACCGCTGTCCGAAAAGCCGACAGGGTCCTTGAAATAACCGGCGACCGCGAGCAATTGCTCGGGGGTGGCGGACGACATCAGCCACAGCACCAGAAAGAACGCCATCATCGCCGTCGCGAAGTCGGCAAACGCGATTTTCCAGGCACCGCCATGATGTCCGCCACCAAAGCGCTTTACGCGCTTGATGATAATCGGCTGATTATTTTCCATGACTTAGCGACCGCGAACCGCTTGTTCCAGCTCGCTGAAGCTGGGGCGATGCAGCGGATAGAGAACCTTGCGGCCGAACTCGACAGCCAGCGAAGGCGGCATGCCGGAGGCCGAGGCCACCAGGGACGCCTTGATGGCCTCGTAAACGTTCATTTCTTCCTTGGCATCATGCGCAAGGCTGGTGGCCAGAGGACCGAAGAAACCGTAAGCCGCGAGAATACCGAAGAACGTACCGACCAGCGCCGCACCTACGTGCATACCGATCGCAGCCTTGTCGCCGGAACCCAGCGACGCCATGGTCACCACGATACCCAGTACCGCAGCCACGATACCGAAGCCGGGCATACCGTCGGCGATACCGGTAATAGCATGGGATGGATGCTCAAGGTCTTCTTTCATGCTCAGCAGTTCCATGTCGAACAGACCTTCCAGCTCGTGGGGAGCCATGTTGCCGGACGACATGATCCGCAGGTAGTCGCAGATGTACGCAGTCATGCGTTCATCCTTGAGGACACCCGGGTATTTGGCGAAGATCGGGCTGGAAGCAGCGTCTTCGATATCCCCTTCAATCGCCATCATGCCTTCACGGCGGCTCTTGTTGAGGATTTCATAAACCAGGCCCAGCACTTCGAGGTAATAGGCATGCGTGAAGCGCGAACCGAACATCTTCAGCGACTTCTTGAACACGTGCATGAACATGTAGCCAGGGTTGGCCTGAAGGAACGCGCCCAGTGCAGCACCGCCGATAATCAAGACCTCGTAAGGTTGGAACAGCGCCATGACCTTGCCATGGGACAGCACATATCCGCCGATGACACTTGCGAGAACGACAATGATGCCGATGATTTTAGCCATAGGAAAAAATACTTTACTGAGTCGGGTTCAGGGACAGTCCGGAAGTTGTTGAATCTCTTCTTCTCCTTATCGGCCTAACTGGGCCAGACTATAGCCGGTTCTTTTGAAAAACCCATTTATGCGCCTCCATAAAAGGAGGAAACTGGCCTCAGCGCCCCGTACGCTGGCGGTTTTCCAGCTCAGATAATCAGCAGCACAGGCCCTCGAATGCCGACAGTACACGCAGCACATCACCTCGTTCCGAAGACGCTGGATGCCTGGGTCAAACTGCTTGACGGTATCGCGTTGCCGGTCCCTGCCGTCAATCATGGACACGTCCGCTCCGCCTTGAACGACAGTCGTCGCTCACTGCGTGAAATCGCTGAAATGATGCAGGAAAGTCCTGCGCTGGTGCTGAGCGTGATGCGCGAGGCCAATCACCACACGCACGGTTTGACCGAGCAGGCCGAGAGCCTTGAGATTGCGATCAATCGTCTGGGTCTGGCGCGCACCGAAGTCCTTCTGGGCCGTTTGCCGGCCAAGCCGCCTGAAGAAATTCCTGCGGCCTATCGCCAGCTGATTCTGGTCAGTCAGCACGCCACGCAACAGGCCAACGGCCTGTTTGCCAGCCGCCTTGCGCGACTCTGGCAGGACATCCACATGGGCAGCCTGCTGTTTCTGTCACCGCTCTGGCCGATGGCGTTGGCCTATCCGAAGCTGCTCGAAGAACTGGAACTGCGGGTTATCCACAAGGGCCATTCCAGCGTTGCCGTGGAAAAAGAGCTGTTCGGCGTCAACCTGCTGGAATTATGCCTGGCACTCGCCGAGTTCTGGCGCCTGCCGATCTGGGTCACGCGCGGCTATAAACTGTTGATCAACGAGCGACGCGATCTGGCCAAGGCGTTGCGTATCGCCCGCGAAGAACACAGCCCGCTGCACCAGCAACAACTCATGGACGACGACCCCAACCTGCGGCGCTGGCTGAACCAGCCCGCCAATACCGTGTTGCTGGGCAATGGCCTGGCGCTGGCGGCGCAAAATGCCTGGAACAGCCCGCACTGCCTGCGCTGGGAACGGCTGACCAGCCTTTACCTGCAACAGTCGATCGGCGAAGTACAGCAACAGGCGCACCAGAATGCCGCGAGCAGCGCCCGCATCCATGCGGAAAAAGACCTCTGGCACCCGGCCGAATCGCTGATTTGGCCGTGGGACGCACGCCGCGTAAGGCGCGACAATGAACCTGCACCGCCGCCATCGGCAGACGCCCTGCAACTGTGGCGCAAGCAGTGTGCCGAGCTGCTGCAGGATCCCAGCCCGTTCATCAACGCCATGCACCTGACCACGTCGGCGCGCGATGCATTTATCTCGTGTGGCATGGAGCGGGTCATGCTGCTGATGCTGGACAAGACGTCAACGGTGCTGCGCGTCAATCAGACTGCCGGGCTGCCGAAGGACGCCGCAACCTTGCAGTTGTTCATCAAGGAAAGCACCGTACTGCAGCGCCTGCTCACACAGCCGACACAGTTACGCATGCCCCCCGCCAACAGTGCGCAATTTGCCGCCCTGCTGCCCCCGCCGCTGAAAACCCTGTTCAGTGGTCAGCACTGGCTGATTCGCTCTCTGAGCAACAACGGCAAAGTCATGCTGCTGGTGGTCGCCGACCAGGGCGGCGGGGCCTTGTCGGAAATTTCCGTCCAGGCATTCGGAAAAACCGCGCAATGTATTGAACGGGCACTGGGCATCTTTAGTCATCGCAAAGCATGAGGCCTGGCGTACAATTCGCCCCTTTCCTTTCATCGGAGGCTGCAAATGTCCGCATTCACTGGCTTGTCGCTGGTCATCGAACCCAACGATCTGCTTGAGCGTCTAGACGCCCCGGAACTGATCCTCGTGGATCTGACCAGCAGCGCTCGCTACGAAGCCGGGCACATTCGCGGTGCCCGCTTCGTCGATCCGAAACGTACGCAACTGGGCAAGCCTCCGGCCCCCGGCCTGCTGCCCGACACTGCCAGCCTTGAGCAATTGTTCGGCGAACTGGGCCACAACCCCGATGCCGTGTATGTCGTCTACGATGACGAAGGCGGCGGCTGGGCCGGGCGTTTCATCTGGTTGCTGGATGTCATCGGCCACAGCCGTTATCACTATCTGGACGGTGGACTGCTGGCCTGGGAAGCGCAATTGCTGCCACTGAGCACCGACGTTCCGCCTGCTGCCGATACCCCGGTAACGCTGACGCTGCACGACGAACCTACCGCCACACTCGAGTACCTGCAAAGCCGTCTGGGCGCCGCCGATCTGGCGATCTGGGATGCTCGTGCACCGACCGAGTATTCGGGCGAAAAAGTGGTCGCGGCCAAAGGCGGGCATATACCCGGCGCCGTCAATTTCGAGTGGACGGCGGGCATGGACAAGGCGCGCAACCTGCGTATTCGCCAGGACATGCCGGAGATCCTTCGCGACCTGGGCATCCCGCCCGACAAGGAAATCATCACGCATTGCCAGACCCATCACCGCTCGGGCTTCACCTACCTGGTGGCCAAGGCGCTGGGCTACCCAAGGGTCAAGGCCTATGCCGGCTCGTGGGGTGAATGGGGCAATCACCCGGAGACACCGGTAGAACTTCCGGAAGTGGCCGCCGCGCCCGCCGAGTCAGTCGAGGTTGCGCAACCCGTCGCGCCTGCGCAGCCAGCACCAGCCGAAACCGTCGAACCTGTCCGCTCTAGCGAGCCGCGACAGGCCTCGCAGAAATATTCAGGACACTCATCCTCAGGACCCTCAATGAAAGACCGCTTGTTCATCATCAGCCAGTACCTGCTGCCGCACCACCTGCTGTCCCGACTGGCAGGCTGCGTTGCCGAATGCCGCGTACGCTGGTTCAAAAACGCTTTCACCGCGTGGTTTGCCCGCCGTTATCAAGTGGACATGTCGCAGGCCATGGTCGAAGACCTGACGTCCTACGAGCACTTCAATGCGTTCTTCACCCGCGCATTGAAAGCCGACGCCCGCCCGCTCGATACCACGCCGGGCGCGATTCTTTCGCCAGCCGACGGCGCCATCAGCCAGTTGGGCTCTATCGACCACGGCCGGATCTTCCAGGCTAAGGGCCACAGCTTCAGCGTACTGGAACTGCTCGGCGGTGACCCCAAGCTGTCAGCGCCCTTCATGGGCGGCGAGTTCGCAACCGTCTACCTGTCGCCGAAGGACTATCACCGCGTCCACATGCCACTGGCTGGCACGCTGCGTGAAATGGTCTACGTGCCGGGCCGCATCTTCTCGGTCAACCAGACCACGGCTGAAAACGTACCCGAGCTGTTCGCCCGTAACGAGCGAGTGGTCTGCCTGTTCGACACCGAGCGCGGACCAATGGCAGTGGTGCTGGTCGGCGCGATGATCGTGGCGTCTGTCGAAACGGTATGGGCCGGGCTGGTCACACCGCCCAAGCGTGAACTGAAAACGTTCAGGTACGACGAAGCGGCGCGCGCGCCGATCCACCTGGAAAAAGGTGCCGAATTGGGTCGGTTCAAGCTGGGCTCTACCGCCATCGTGCTGTTCGGTCCAGGTCAGGTGAAATGGGCCGAACAACTGACGGCGGGTTCCAAGGTTCAAATGGGACAGGCACTGGCTGTTCCTGCCCAGGCATGATCGCGGCCTGAGCCTCGCTGCATGAGCGTCCGATGATGGATATTGGCGCTCATGCAACGTGCCGCCGGACGGTAATAGCATGAGGCCATAGTTGCTGCGGGGTGATGTCGATACTGGTAAAGTCGTTACATCGATGCTGTAGGATACTTCTCACTTTCATGGGCGTATGCTCGGCACATCGCGGGTGCGCGATAACCTCGGCCCCCCATCTGAAGCCATCGTCCGCGCCAGTGAGTTGTTGGAGCTTGCCTGTCACATGAGTAATTTTAGCCTCCCTCTGCTATTGCGTGCCCCCACGCCGACGCAGTCGAGCCTGACATTCAGTGAAGCCAACCCCCGCGACCTCAAACGCTGGATCTCCAGATTGCCCAAGGCGAACCTCGGAGAAATGGCGCGCCAGCTCTATCAAGGGCTGACCGAGCTGAACCAGTTGATCACCCCGAGCGAGAACCGCCTGCAATTGCTTGAGTTGCTGCGGCCCGAGGTGTACTTCGTCTGCAAGCACCTTGAACGTCACTTTCTCAATCAGGCCATTGTGCTGGACGAGCGACCACGCAAGGTGGCCAACCTTTGCCAGGCGCTGCAAAACCATCTCGCAACCGGTTACAAGCAGATCATTCAGCAGGTCGCCCCGCGCTATACCCGAGACCAGGCCGGGCTGTTCAGCACTGCGCTGCAACGCGCACTGCATGGTCTCAACGGGCCACTGATACGCGCCAACCAGCTTTACTGTCCGGTTCAGGACGGCCTGTGGCTCGAGCTGCATCAGATCTACCAGATTGCCCGTCAGTACCAGTTGCACAACACGCCGGTCGAAGAGCCCCTGGCCCATCACAGCAAAGTGCTGAGCGTGGAACAGACCTACGTGATCGCGCTGCTGATGGGTTGCTCACGCTGCAACCAGATGCGTCAGTTGAACATCGGCAAACTGGCCGATGCGCTGGAGGCTTGGAGCCCTCTGGTAAAGCTGCAATTGCCGGCCACTGAAAGCAGCCTCTTCGCCCTGGACCCGACGGTCGACAAACCGCCGCTGTACCGCACCCTGTTCAGCGACGAACAATCTCCTCGGCTGCTGGGTATCAATACCTACGCGCTGGCTGAAGCGATCAATCAGTACCTGGCCCTGCCGGATGACCAGCGCACCCCTTCGCCGTTGCTGATTCCAACCGGTATCAACACCGACCTGCTGCAACATCTGGCGGTCGCCTGGGGTGATGTGGCCGAACGCACCTTTCAACGCACGCCCGGTCAGGGCACGCTGAAACTGTGCATCGGCATGAGCGCGCTGCATTTCTATGTCGCTGGCCAGAAGTCGTTCAGCGAGCTGTTGCAGTTGAACAGCGCCACCAGTGCAGCGAGCTTTTCGTTGAAGATGGCCAATGATGACGCGGACGATCCGTGGGCGTCTGCCTTCGACACTCAGCGCGGCAAGACTTCATCCGTTCTGCTGCCCTACGAAGAGATCGAATACCCGAAAAACGACGGCGACAGCGACTCGCTTTCCAACAACCAGCATACGTTTCCGACCTTCGACCTGAATATTGTCAACCACAGCCCGGGCGGATACTGCCTGGCGTGGCAGAAGGACGTACCTCAGCAGTTGCAGGCTGGCGAACTGGTGGGTATTCAGGATGACGCCGGCCAGGGCTGGAGCATTGCCATCGTGCGCTGGATCCGCCAGGTACGCAGCGGCGGCACACAGATGGGGATCGAACTGATCGCCCCGTTTGCCCAGCCATGCGGCATGCAGCTGATTCGCGAACAGCAGAACAGCCAGTACCTGCGAACCCTGATGCTGCCGGAAGTACGCGCCATGGAAAAACCGCCCACCGTGCTCGCACCGCGTCTGCCTTTTCAGGAGGGCAACAAGGTGATGATCAACGTCGCCGGTGAAGAACGCCGCGCGTCACTGAGCAACCGGCAGGTCAGTAGCGCCAGTTACAATCAGTTCGAGTATCAGATGTACGACGCCCCGAAAGCGACCGAAACCGAAAAGGCCAGGCCGGATCAGGAATTCGATTCCTTGTGGGGCACGCTGTAGCGATCACTGCGACAGCCGTCGCGATTGGCTCCTCGCCATCAGGGGCAAACCACCACGGCCTGAGCGTCAGCGCTTTCCTTCGCGGTCGCGGAAACCCAGCAGATACAGCACGCCATCGAGTCCCAGCGTCGAAATGGCCTGTTTGGCCGATTGCTTGACCAGTGGCTTGGCACGGAACGCTACACCCAGCCCGGCAATCGCCAGCATCGGCAGGTCATTGGCACCGTCGCCGACCGCGATGGTCTGCTCCAGGCTCAACCCTTCCTTGTGAGCCAGTTCGCGCAACAGGTCGGCCTTGCGCTGCGCATTGACAATCGGCTCGACCGCTACGCCGGTGACCTTGCCGTCAACCACTTCCAGTTCATTGGCAAAGACGTAATCGATGCCCAGCTTTGCTTGCAACTGCTTGGCGAAATAGGTGAAGCCACCCGACAGAATCGCCGTCTTGTAACCCAGCCGCTTGAGCTCGGAGAACAGCGTTTCAGCGCCTTCGGTCAAGCGCAGAGACGCGCCGATTTCATCCAGCACGCTCACATCGAGCCCCTTTAGCAGGGCCAGACGCTCTTTGAAGCTTTCGCTGAAATCCAGTTCGCCGCGCATGGCACGCTCGGTAATCTCGGAAACCTGCTCGCCGACGCCTGCTGCCTTGGCCAGTTCATCGATGACTTCGGCCTCGATGAGGGTCGAATCCATGTCGAACACCGCCAGGCGCCGGTTACGACGGAACAGCGAATCCTGCTGGAACGCGATATCGACGTTGAGATCCTGGGCAACCGCGAGAAATTCGGCCTGCATGGCTTTCGGGTCGGCAGGCTCGCCGCGCACGGTGAACTCGATGCAGCCCTTGCCTTTGTCGGCCGGGGTGTCGAGCGGCATACGACCGGACAACCGATCGATCTGATCGATATTCAGCCCGTACTTGGCAGTAATGGCGCTGACGCACTGCAATTGCTCGGCCGTGACCTTACGGGTCAGCAGCGTAACGATGTGACGCGCCTTGCCCTGGCCTTCGACCCAGTGTTGATAGTCGGTTTCGGACACCGCAGTGAAACGGACTTGCTGATCCAGTTCGTAGGCGGTGAACAGGATGTCCTTGAGCACCGAGGATCCCTGCACCGTATCCGGAATTTCAACCAGGATGCCGAACGACAGGGTGTCGTGGATCACCGCCTGACCAATATCGAGAATGTTCACGCCACCCTGGGCGAGGACGCCGGTGATGGCTGCAGTGAGACCGGGACGGTCGACACCAGTGATGTTAATCAGGACGATTTCGCGCAAGGCGCACCCCCGCAGTGGAAAAAAACCGCATTCTAACCACATTCAGTGACCACCGGGCACAGGCAGCGCTTTGCCGCCACTGGGTCGCTCGTTATACTGCGCGACAACTTCACCGAAAGAGCCGTGCTCTGTGAACCGGCCCACGCCCGTTAAAACCGATAATTTCTTCCTGCTCATCTTTCGTGCCCTGCGTCATCGCCGTGTACCGATCGCTTTGCGCATTGCCAGCCATAACGTGATCCTGGTCGCTTTGGCGCTGGTGATCTACGCCGGTGTCATGGGCCTGCAGTTCAAGCAGGCCATGCATGAACAGGCCGATGCGCTGGGGCAGGCCCTGACCACCCAGACCGCCACCTCGGCTACCGAGCTGTTGGTGTCCAACGACATCCTCAGTCTCAACGTGCTGCTGGGCAATCTGGTCAAGAACCCGCTGGTAGCGCATGCCGCTATCTACAGTGTGGATAACCGCATCCTCGCGGAGGCCGGCCAGCGTCCGAAAAACGGTCTGCTGGGGGAAGCTCAGGGTCTGTATGAAATCAAGATCACGTTCCAGGACGTGATGGCGGGCCATCTGCGCATCAGCCTCGACATGTCGCAGTTCCAGCAGCCGATGACCATCAGCCTGCAGAGCATGGGCATTCTGGCCGGTATCCTGCTGGCCCTGGCGCTGGCGCTGAGCCTGCGTCTTGGCCGCCACATCTCCACGCCACTGATGCAGATGCGTATCTGGCTGCGGGATATTGACCCGTATACACCAGCCACTGATCGCCAGGATGAAATCGGCGATCTGGCGCGCCAGCTGCGCACCTCGTTCGCGCCGCCGGTGCCGGAGCCAGAACCGCTGCCCGAGCCCGAGTATGACGGCGAGGAAGACGACAGCGAAGATCCTTATCTGGAGCCGGAAGAGAAGCCCGCACCAAAGGTTTCGGCACGCAGCAGCGAAGCAAAACCGCGCCTGCCGGCACCACCGGTGCAGCGCCGCATCGTTGCCGAGGAAGATGAAGACGACGATGAGGAGGATCCGTTCGCCGATCTGCGCGACCACTCGGACAACTCGCCAGCCGTTCGCCCGGCGGCTGCCTCGGTAGCGCCGGTCGAACCGCACAACAGTGCAGTGCTGGCCGTGCAACTGGGCGCGCAGGATCAATTGCGCCGCCTGCCGCGCGCACGCCTGACCGAATTGCTGCAACGCTACCGCGACTGCCTCGATCAGGCCGCCTCGCTGTATGAAAGCGAGCTGCACACGCTGAATGACGGCAGCACGCTGATGCTGTTCCACAGCCACGAAAGCGGTGATGACTACCTGACCAACGCGATCTGCTGCGGTGAGCTGTTACGCGCACTCAGCCATGCCTTGCAGATCGAGGTGGCCGACAGCGGCATCACCTTGCAACTGCAACTGGGCCTGACGCTGGGCGAAGGCTTGAGCGGTCTGAGCCAGATCGATCTGTTGCTGACCGAAACCGCGCAGGATGCACTGGCGCTGTCTCAGCACAGCCGCAACCTGCTGCTGGTCGAACGCCGCATCAACGACGACCCGTTGATCCGTCAACGCGCCCGCATCCGCCCGATCGCCAGCCCTGAAGGTGCCTGCTGCGTAGAACGCCTGATGGAGCCTTACCCTTCGATGCTCGAACGCCAGTTGGCGCGCATGCACGAATCCAACAAGGCCTGATTTTCTCCTCCGCTCACTCTCCTCTCGTGCCCATGCTCTGCATGGGCACGCCGTTCTGGGATCTCGACGTCCGATCCTGACCGACCTGGTCCGGCGCAATCAGGTGACGCAGAGCGTCACGACCTGCATTCCCACGCGGAGCGTGAGGAACGATAGGTGCCCGCAAGACCACCATCGTACCCCTGCGCCAGCGCAGGCATGCCGTTCCGGAGCGTAAGGCGCGATAGGCGTCCGCAAGACCACCATCGTGCCCATGCTCCAGCGTGGGCATGCCGTTCTGGACGCTCTGCGTCCTATCCTGACTGTGCAGCGCGTCAGGAACGCCGGAGTGTGAGAACCAGATGAGCGCCCAACAAAAAGCCCGCATCGCTGCGGGCTTTTTGTTGGGCCGACCCTAGAAGCGGAACACTTCAAGATCGGTGCGTATAGGGGACGCCAGTGGAATTCTTGGCTTGTCCGGCTCTTTGGCCTTGGCGACAGGCGTTTTTTTCGGCTCGTCGAGCGCCTGCCAGGAAATCGGTTTGATCGCAGTGCTGACCTGATCAGCCAGGCGCTGCAACAGCACGCCCTGAGCCTTGACCTGATCGGCAGAGCTGCCGGCATGGACTTGTTCCAGGTGCACCAGCCGGCTGTCCCGGACGTGACCCTTGCGGTCCAGAAGTCGCCATTGCGCGTCCAGTACCGCGGGCTGTTTGGCACCGGAGTCCAGGCGGGTGATGGACAGCACGACCTGAACATCGGGCGTGAAGCTGGCCGTCGCAGGCGCCATGACGACGCGCTGGCTGTCCAGCTTCCAGGCCAGCTGACGCAAGAGCAACTGGTCGATATCCGAAGACAGGTTGCCCGCCCAGCGCCCATCGGACGAAGCGGTCAAGGTGCCGTCAGGCTGGCGTTGCAGCAGTGTTTCGCGTTGCAGATAGTCGGCCACCGAAACAGGACCCAGCAATACTGCCAGACCACTACTCTGTTTCGGCTGACCAGGCTCACCACTATCGAGCTGATAAAGCGCGGTCGGCTGGCGCACACTGCAACCAGCCAGACCCAGAACGCCAGTCATCAGCAGGATCAAGGGAAGGCGTAGAAAATTCATCATCCCATCCAGGTGGCCGTCCAGAGACAGGCCACAGTATTAGTACTTTCAAGACCCATGCAGGCACTGAGCCACGCATGCACCCCAAGACCCCATATCATCCGTGAATATGCACCATGACTCCAGCGATTATGCATCGTACTTCATGGCAAAACGAAGAACCTTGGTGCCAGATCAATGTTTTCAGCTATTTTCCACCAATAATGCATCGACCCTCTGGAAGCCCCTTGGCAGTTTATTGCCACGTCTGCCACGCTCGCCCTTGTAATGTTCGAGGTCTTCAGGTTTCAGCGACAGCGTTCGTTTGCCCGCCTGAAGTACCAGCGTAGCGCCTTGCCCGATCACCGCAAGATCAGTCACATACTCTTCACGGCTGGCTACTCGCTCGCCCGGAATACCGATGATCTTGTTGCCCTTGCCTTTGCCCAACTGCGGCAGATCGCTGATCTTGAACACCAGCAGACGGCCTTCGGTGGTTACGGCTGCCAGCCAGTTCTGCTCACGATCAGGCACAGGGCGAGGCAGGATGACTTTCGCCCCGGCCGGCAGGCTCAGCAGCGCCTTACCCGCCTTGTTCTTGGCTTGCAGGTCTTCGCCTTTGACGACAAAACCATAACCGGCATCCGACGCGATCACGTACAGCGCATCGTCTTCCGGCAACAATACGCACTCGAAGGTCGCACCCGGTGGCGGTTGCAGCTTGCCCGTCAGTGGCTCGCCCTGGCCTCGCGCGGAGGGCAGGGTGTGGGCGGCAACCGAATAGCTGCGCCCGGTCGAGTCGATGAACACGGCGAACTGATTGGAGCGGCCAATGGACGAGGTCTTGAAACCGTCCCCGGCTTTATAGGAAAGCCCGGTCGCATCGATGTCGTGCCCCTTGGCACAGCGTACCCAGCCTTTTTCCGACAGGACGACAGTCACCGGCTCGGTGGGCATTAGTTCATTTTCAGACAGCGCCTTGGCTTCGGCACGGGCAACGATGGGCGAACGACGGTCGTCGCCATAGGTTTCAGCGTCGGCAATCAGTTCGGCACGCACCAGCTTGCGCAGCTTGGACTCGCTGCTCAGCAGCGCCAGAAGCTTGGCCTGCTCTTTGCGCAAGGCATCCTGCTCGCTGCGCAGCTTCATCTCTTCCAGACGCGCCAACTGACGCAAACGGGTGTCGAGGATGTAATCGGCCTGAATTTCCGACAGATCGAAACGCGCGATCAGCTCCGCCTTCGGGTGCTCGGCGGTACGGATGATGTGAATCACTTCATCGAGGTTCAGGTACGCCGTGAGCAAACCGTCCAACAGGTGCAGACGGTGCTCGACCTTGTCCAGACGGAATTGCAGACGGCGACGCACCGTACCGATACGGAACGTCAGCCATTCGCCGAGCAATGTCTTGAGGTTTTTGAGCTGCGGCTTGCCATCCAGGCCGATGATGTTGATGTTCACCCGGTAACTGGATTCCAGCTCGGTGGTCGCGAACAGATGCTGCATCAGTTCGTCCAGCTCAACCCGGTTGGAGCGCGGGATGATCACGATACGGCAAGGGTTCTCGTGGTCCGACTCATCGCGCAGGTCGGCAACCATCGGCAGCTTCTTGGCCTGCATCTGCGCGGCGATCTGTTCCAGCACCTTGGCACCGGATACCTGATGCGGCAGTGAAGTGACGATAATGTCGCCATCTTCGATGCGGTAAACCGCGCGCATACGCACCGAGCCACGCCCGGTCTCGTAGATTTTCAGCAGGTCGGCACGCGGCGTGATGATTTCCGCTTCGGTCGGATAGTCCGGCCCCAGAATGTGCTCGCACAGCTCGGGAACCGTGGCCTTGGGATCGTCCAGCAGACGAACGCAGGCACTGGCGACTTCGCGCAGGTTATGCGGCGGCACATCGGTGGCCATACCAACGGCGATGCCGGTGGTGCCATTGAGCAGGATGTTCGGCAAACGTGCCGGCAACACCGCAGGTTCATCCAGGGTGCCGTCGAAGTTCGGCACCCAGTCAGCAGTGCCTTGGCCCAGCTCGCTGAGCAGGACTTCCGAGTAACGCGACAGGCGCGCCTCGGTGTAGCGCATGGCCGCAAAGGATTTGGGATCATCCGGCGCACCCCAGTTGCCCTGCCCGTCTACCAGCGTGTAGCGGTAGCTGAACGGCTGCGCCATCAGCACCATCGCCTCGTAACAGGCCGAGTCACCGTGCGGGTGGAACTTGCCGAGCACATCGCCGACGGTACGCGCCGACTTCTTGTGCTTGGCGTCGGCACCCAGGCCCAGTTCGCTCATCGCGTAGATGATACGTCGCTGAACAGGCTTCAGGCCGTCACCGATATGCGGCAAGGCACGGTCCATGATCACGTACATGGAGTAGTTGAGGTAGGCCTGTTCGGTGAAGTCAGCCAATGATCGGCGTTCTACACCATCCAGGCTGAGGTCAAGGGAGTCGCTCATGCGGGCCTCATCATTTCGTTGACTGGCGCAGCAGCAAATTGCCGCCACGCTGTGTGAATTCGAGTTGTTTCATTGCGCTCATACCGAGCAGCACCTGCTCACCGTCCAGGCCGGGTGCCACCAGGGCACGCACATTGGTCAGGACGATATCGCCCAGTTGCAAGCGCTCAAGCGTGGTCCGAAAACCCTGACTGGTGCCATTGGCCGTGCTGACCGTGACCGGATAGCCACGTTTGAGCCCCAGGCGGTCAGCCATGTCACCGGGTACGGCCACATCGGTCGCCCCGGTGTCGATCATGAATTCCACTGTCCGGCCGTTGATCTGGCCGGTCGTGACGAAGTGCCCCTGACGATTGCCTGCCAGCTGCACCTCTATATAGCCGTCACCGTGTTGCGAGGTGACCACGGTGTTGGGGTTCTGCTGCCGGTCTTCCCAATCGCCGAAAAAGCGCGTCGCGAGAAACAGACCGGCCGCCCAGGCCACGATCATCAACACCTTGCCGGCGCGCTTGCCGGGCTGCACGTCGCTCATTGCCCAGCACTCCAGCCCGCCTCAGGTGCAGCGAAGCGCCAGACGATCGGGCGTTTCTCACCGTCGGCGCGTGCACCGAAGTTATTGTCGATGCCGATCCATGCGCCCTTCTCGTCGACCACCAGTGCCTCGGTCAGGCCGTAGGGTTGATCGTAACGACGCGACGGCACCATCGCCTCTTTGGCGAACGACCAGCAACGCTCGACCTGCCCTGTCTCAAGATCACGCCGACAGATGCGGTACACCGCGCGTTCCAGCGTGAACAGCTTGCCGTTGTACAGCGACACATCGGAAAAATCCGTGGACACCTTTTTGCTGCCCTGCTCCGGCGGCAACGCGTCCAGACCGGACTCGGACAGCAGCACGCAGCTTTGCCCGCAGGTCCACTGCTGCTTGTCGCGTTGCACCACCAGCAAGCCACGCTTCTCGCGTTCGGCCGCCAGCCAGAGACGGTCGCCCGCAGGACTCACGGCAATCCCTTCGAAAATCGCGTTGAAGCGCTGCAACATGCCCTGAGCGCGCGCCTGATCCACCAGCGCTTGCGGCAAATCCAGCCAGACCGGTTTACCGCTGACCGGAACCTTGAGCACCGTGCCGTAGGCCTCGCTGACCAGGTAGCGATTGCCAGCGGCGTCACAGCTGACACCTTCGAAATCCAGACTGCCACCGCGTATCAGCGCGGAAAGACCCGCCATGAAACGCAACTTCAACGGCAGATAGCTTTGTGGCGCAGGTGCGTCAATGTGATGTGACTGAGCCTTCCAGATGTCTTGCGACACATCCAGGCTGTACAGCACATCATCGTCACGGTCGGACACGGTCCACAGTTGGCCGTTGCACATCGCCAGACCTGACAGATTGCCACCGGCCATATCGTCTACCGGGTGCTCGGATTGCAGCTTCAGGGCCTCGAGTGGCGCAGCGACAACCGGCGTGGCAACCAGGATCAGGGCGGCGAGCCAGGCTCGTATCAAGTCAGAACCTCGGCAAGGTTGCCCTTCGACTCGAGCCAGGACTTGCGATCACCTGCACGCTTCTTCGCCAGCAGCATGTCCATCATTTCCGAGGTGGCCGCGAAATCATCCAGCGTGAGTTGCACCAGACGACGCGTGTTCGGGTCCATGGTGGTTTCGCGCAACTGCGGCGGGTTCATCTCACCCAGGCCCTTGAATCGGGTGACCTGCGGCTTGCCACGTTTCTTTTCAGCGACCAGACGGTCCAGAATCCCGTCACGCTCGGCTTCGTCCAGCGCGTAGTAGATTTCCTTGCCCAGGTCGATCCGGTACAGCGGCGGCATGGCGACATACACATGCCCGGCGTCGACCAGCAGGCGGAAGTGCTGCACAAACAACGCACACAGCAGCGTTGCAATGTGCAGACCGTCCGAGTCAGCGTCCGCCAGGATGCAGATCTTGCCGTAACGCAACTGGCTGATATCGGCTGCGCCCGGGTCAACCCCGATGGCCACGGCAATGTTGTGGACTTCCTGACTGGCAAGCACTTCGCCGCCGTCCACTTCCCAGGTGTTGAGGATTTTGCCGCGCAGCGGCAGGATCGCCTGGAATTCCTTGTCGCGCGCCTGTTTGGCGGAACCGCCGGCAGAATCACCCTCGACCAGAAACAGTTCGGAGCGCGCCGGGTCCTGCCCGGCACAGTCGGCCAGCTTGCCCGGCAACGCCGGCCCTTGAGTGATGCGCTTGCGCTCGACCTTTTTGCTCGCCTTGAGGCGCCGACCGGCGTTGTTGATCGCCAGATCGGCCAGTTGCAACCCCAGTTCGGAGTGCGTGTTGAGCCACAGGCTGAATGCGTCCTTGACCACACCGGAGACGAAGGCCGCCGCTTCACGGGACGACAGACGTTCTTTGGTCTGCCCGGAGAACTGCGGCTCCTGCATTTTCATCGACAGGACGAAGGCAATGCGTTCCCAGACGTCTTCCGGGGCCAGCTTCACGCCACGCGGTAACAGGTTGCGGAACTCGCAGAACTCGCGCATGGCATCCAGCAGGCCCTGGCGCAAGCCGTTCACGTGGGTGCCGCCCTGCGCAGTCGGGATCAGGTTGACGTAACTTTCCTGAACGCTGTCGCCCCCTTCGGGCAGCCAGAGCAGCGCCCAGTCGACCGCTTCCTTGTTACCGGTGAAGCTGCCGCAGAACGGCTCGTCCGGCAGGCGCAGGAATTCGGTGACCGAGTCCTGCAGGTAGGAGCGCAGGCCATCTTCGTAATGCCACTCGACTTTCTCGCCGCTGGATTTGTCTTCGAAGCTGACCAGCAGGCCCGGGCACAGAACCGCCTTGGCCTTGAGCACATGCTTGAGACGGCTGACGGAAAACTTCGGCGTATCGAAATACTTCGGATCGGGGGCGAAATAGACGCTGGTCCCGGTGTTGCGCTTGCCGACAGTGCCGACGACCGCCAGCTCGGTGGCCTTGTAGCCGTCAGCGAAGGTCATTTCATATTCGTTGCCATCACGCTTGACCCGCACCCGAACCTGGGTGGACAGCGCGTTGACGACGGAAATGCCCACGCCGTGCAGGCCGCCGGAGAACTGATAGTTCTTGTTGGAGAACTTGCCGCCTGCGTGAAGCTTGGTGAGGATCAGCTCGACGCCGGACACGCCTTCTTCCGGGTGTATGTCCACCGGCATGCCGCGGCCGTCGTCCGACACTTCGAGCGAATTGTCGGCATGAAGGATGACCTGTACCGAACGCGCGTGACCGGCCAAGGCTTCGTCGACGCTGTTGTCGATGACTTCCTGAGCCAGGTGGTTGGGCCGCGAGGTGTCGGTGTACATGCCCGGACGTTTGCGAACCGGATCGAGGCCCGAGAGGACTTCGATGGCGTCTGCGTTATAAGAGCTAGCGCTGGGATTGGCCATGGGTTCTCGTTATCAATCTTTCATGGAATTTCGGGGGTTCAATGTTCTTGCATTCATGTGACCGGGCATCCATCACCTGCCGCACTTACAGCGCCGACAGGTCGATCTTCTGCAACAGATCGGGAGCAAATCCGGCAAACGTCAGCAGTGCCGGCATGCGCTCGGCAAAGCCCTGAAAACTGTGGTCGCCGCCCGCCTGAATGCGCAAGGCACAGGCCCGGTAAAACTTCTCGGCGCGACGATAATCGAGCGTCTCGTCACCGGTCTGCAGCCACACCTGAAACTGCTGCGGGTCCTGCGGCGCGGGTACTTCCAGCTCGGCCAGCGCCCGAATATGGTCTTCGGTCAACTGCCACTGCTCGCCGGTGTACAGGTTCTGTTGCACGCCGAGAAACCCGTCGAACAGCTGATGCGGATTGACTGCCGGGTTGATCAGCACCGCCTTGAGGCCGTGCCGCTGCGCCAAATGAGTCGCATAGTAGCCGCCGAGGGAGCTGCCGACCAGTAATGGCCGTCCCAGCGCCGTGATAGCCGCTTCAAGCTGGAGCATGGCCTGGCGCGGATGGTGATGCAGTTCAGGGACTTGCAGACGATCAGCCAGACCCAGAGACTTCATCAGCGCACTCAACTGACAGGCCTTTCTCGACAGGGCCGAGCTGTTCAAGCCATGGATGTATAGCAGTGAAGGTGTGTCGCTCGTCACGCTGTCGCTCCCGAGTGCAAGGCAAAGCCGTGTAGTTTACAGGGACTTACGCTACAACACCTCACCGGAAACGTATCCGCCAGACCAATCAATAACCGGTGCCGCCGTAATCGACCTCGAACTCCAGGCCGACCACTCGGGAAACAGCCGTTTCCAGCCGCCCGTCGTCATGCAGTCGTAGCCAGCGATAGCCCGGCGCCGTGGTGTCGACCTTGAAATCCACGCTGCCCGGGGCGAACTGAATGCAGGTCGAAGGCGACGCCAGCAGGCGCACGCCGTTACGCATCTGATCGAATTCCTGATGCACATGGCCCCACAGTATGGCGCGAACCTGCGGAAAACGATCGAGCACGTCAAACAACGCATCGGCATTGCGCAAGCCGATCGGCGCCATCCACTCACAACCAATCGCCACCGGGTGATGGTGCAGGCAGATCAGGTGATGCCGCTCAGGCGCTTCGCTCAGCGACTGCTCCAGCAACTGCAATTGCGTAGCCGCGAGAAAACCAGGCACCGAACCGGGCACTGCCGAATCCAGCAGCGTCACCCGCCACTGGCCGATATCCACCACTGGGTCGAGCAACCCATTAGGCTGCGCAACCTGCTCCATCTGCGGCAGTTCGTCGTGATTACCGGCGAACCAGCGCGCAGGCGCGTCGATCCGCCCGCTTATCCGACGAAACGCTTCGTAAGACTCGACACTGCCGTCCTGCGAGATATCGCCGCTGGCGACCACAAGATCAATGTGCGGCTGCTCGGCCAGCACCTGATCAACGACTTTTTCCAGACTGTCCCGCGTGCTCATGCCCAACAACGCCTCGTCCGCCTCGGCGAACAGGTGACTGTCGGATATCTGCACCAGCAAAACTGACGATGAAAGGGCTGCGCTCGGCAAGACCGTCTCCCAGAGAGGATTCAGCGCGATTATGTGATGTGGCAACGGGCGGGTAAACCGGGAAAGTGCGTGCAGACGAGCATTTGGTCACATTTGCTGATTCACGGTCCTGGGTGGCAAGAACCATCAGTGTATCGGGGGGCGATCAGCGCACCGCTTCAAACTCATGCCCACACGCCAGGCAGTGGCTCAGCCATTCACCGAGAAACAGGTTGAGCTGGGCCTTTTCGTCTGGTTGGTGCATGTCGGCGTTGGGGTAGGGATAGATGCCCCGGAAGCGCCGCGCATGTTCGGCGCCGATGACTTCGGCCATGCGGGCGTCGTGGTAGACCTGTACTTCGAGCTTGGGCACCGGCAGCCAAGGCAGGCTGTGCTCCTGGCAGACCTGCAAGGTGGTGGTGTACGGGCAGTCAAGCAACACTTCGACTGCCAGCACGCCCAGCATCTGATCACCCTGGGTAACGGCGACGCGGCGGGAGCGCTGTTCGTTGCGCATGTCGGGCAGCAGGCGCATCAGGCGCGCGTAGTTGGCCTCGCACGCAGCCTGCAGTCCGGCAAGATCGACACGGTAGCGTTCGCGCACTGGATTCACGACCATAAACCCCTTATCTCTGCACGATTCAGCGCCAGCCATTGCAAGGCGATGATCGTTGATGCGTTCTTGATTGTTCCGTCTTTCATCGCCTGCAATGCGTCATCGAATGACCAGACTGTTACCCGGATGTCTTCACCTTCGGCCTCAAGCCCGTGCAATCCGCCCGCCCCTTCACTGCTGCAACGCCCCAGAAACAGGTGAACGAACTCGTCGCTGCCACCCGGCGAGGGAAAGTATTTGGTGATTGGCCACAATGCCTCGAACTTCAGCCCAGCTTCCTCTTCTGCCTCGCGATGAGCAACTTCTTCCGGCTGTTCATCCTTGTCGATCAGACCTGCGACCAGCTCGATCAGCCAGGGGTTGTTGGTCTTTTTCATGGCGCCTACGCGGAACTGCTCGATGAGCACGACTTCGTCACGTTTGGCGTCATAAGGCAGCACGCAGACGGCGTCGTGGCGAACGAACAGTTCGCGGCTGATTTCCTTGCTCATCCCGCCCGCGAACAATTCGTGGCGCACATGCAGCTTGTCCAGCTTATAGAAGCCCTTGAAGCAGTTTTCACGCTTTATGGTTTCAAAAGCGCTTGGTGCAGATCGTGTGGTCTGGGTCATGGGTTTCTCGCTTGCCGCCGTTTTTGACATCGGGCCATCCTAACGCGCATCGGCAGTCAGATGCAGCCCCCTTGAACATGCAGGGTAGACGGCCGGGGCTTAAAACAATTCTAATCTGCCATGATCGAACCGAAGACGTTGTTTACAGTCCAACCAGCCTGCATACGTACAACGCAACCGCCTTTACTGACACTGCCAAGGATCAACATGTCGTTATTGAGGATCACTTCACTGGCTTGCCTGGCCCTGTTGCTCGGCGCCTGCCAAAGCCTCTTCACGCCCAACATGCGCACACCGCTGCAAGTCCAGCGCGATGCTTCCGAGCTGATCAAGCCGGGCTGCACCACGGCCGACTGCCCGTTGGTGAACATCGATACCGTGCACTTCCCCGATGAGCCGCGACTGGACGCCATCGTTCAGAAGACGTTGCTGCAACTGACCGTTGCCGACAGCAGCGCATCGCCGCCTGCGTCGATCAAAGCCTATCAGGAACAGTTCCTGAGCCAGGCCCAGGGTCGCAACAGCAGCTATCTGCAGGCCAAGGTACGCGAACAGCATGACGGTATCGTAGTGGTCGAACTGTCCAGCTATCTGGATACCGGCGGTGCCCACGGCAACCCTGGCCGGGCGTTCATCAACTATTCGCGTCAGCAGCAGAAAGTCCTGACCCTGGCTGACATGATCATCCCGGGCAAGGAAAGCGAGTTCTGGCAGAAAGCCCAACTGGCCCACCAGGGCTGGCTGGTATCGACCAAGATGAATGAAGACAGCGAGTTCATGAAGACCTGGCCGTTCAAGCGCACGCCGCATATTGCGCTGACCTACGGCGCAGTGATCCTCAAGTACTCGGTCGACACCATCGCGCCGTATTCGATGGGCCACATCGAGCTGAAGATTCCTTATCCTCAGCTCAATGGCATCCTCAAGCCGGAACTGTTCCCCGGCCGCGGCTGATCGCACCGCCGATCAGCAGCTGCAACACGCCAGCGACAATGAGCGCTGGCAGTGTTGCGCCCACTTCGGGATAAAGATTGGCCAGCAGATGATAGGTGCTGAGCCCGCCGAGCCACGCCAGCAGGCTCATCCAGCGCAAACCGCCCTCCGTTGCCTGACCACTGCGACCACGCAGAATGAAATGGTCAACCAGCACGACGCCGAACAGTGGCGCGAATACCGAGCCGATCAATAACAGAAAGTTCTGATACTGCGCCAGCGGTGCCAGACAGGCAATCAGCGTACAGATCACGCCAATCACCAACGCCAGATGCTCGACCTTGATGCGTGACAGCAGAGCAGTGGAGACCGCAGCCGAGTGAATATCGGCGAACGCGTTTTCCGTTTCGTCCAGCAGAATCAGCAGCAGCGGGATCCCCAGACCTGCGCCGGCCAGTGCCAGCAGCAAAGCATTGGCCTCACCGCTCGGGGCGAACGCCAGGGTGTAGGCGACACCCAGGCTCATCAACCAGAAGTTGCCGATGAAAAAGCCTGCAGCCGTACCGCCGAAGACGCTTTTCGCGCGTTGCCCGAAACGTGAGTAGTCGGCAATCAGCGGCAGCCAGGACAGCGGCATGGCGATGGCAATGTCGAACCCCGAGGCAAACGGCAACGAACCATCGCCGGAGGTTGCCCACAGCGCGGTCAGATCAGCCTTGGCCAGCAGATTCCAGGTCAGCCATGCACACGCCGTCAGCAGTATCCACAGGCCCCACTTGCGCAGAAAACGGCGCACGAAGGTCAATGGCCCGCTGACTGCCAGCAGCGTGGCCAGTGCGCCGAACAACAGCGTCCAGAGCAGCGGACTGCTCCACGGGCTGCCCTCTGCAAAAGCCCGCGCGCCGAGCAGACTGGCTGCGTCGCGCATGACGATGATCTCGAACGAGCCCCAACCGATCAGTTGCAGCAGGTTCAATACCGCTGGCAGCGACGCGCCCTTGCTGCCCAGGCTGAGCTTGAGCGCGGCCATGGACGACAGGCCGGTATCGCTGCCGATCACACCAACGCTGGCGAGCAGCAAGACGCCCACCAGCGTGCCGAGGAAAATCGCCAGCATCGAGCCGGACATGCCCAGCCCCGGCGCCAGCAAGGCCCCGGTCTGCAACACCATCAGACCGATGCCGAGGGAAAACCACAGGGAAAACAGATCCCGCGCGCCGAACACCCGCTGGCTGGCGGGTACAGGGGTGTCAGGAGAATAGGTGCCGGGTGTGTTCACGTTTGTGTCTCGTATGGGGTGTTGATCGGTGATTCGGGATCGGACGCGGAGCTTCCAGAACAGCGCCACCACGCAGAGCGTGGGATCATCGCAATTATCGTGCGGCGCTCTGCGTCGCATGCCGTTCTGGACGCTCCGCGTCCTCTTGACGACGCAGAGCGTCGAGAACTTCATTCCCACGCTGGCGCGTGCGGAACGATAATCTCAACTATCGTGCGACGCTCCGAGTCGTAAAGCCCAATGCTGGAGCGTAGCGATAACCGCTAGCGGTGCTCTGTCGTGCACCTGTCGCCCCCTACACCCTCTTGTACAACTGGCTGCCTTCCTGCTTGAAGCGCTCGGCCTGCTCGGCCAGGCCTTTAGCAACATCGACGTCTACCGCCTCGATGCGCTGATTGGCGGCGTACTCGCGGACTTCCTGAGTGATCTTCATCGAGCAGAATTTAGGCCCGCACATGGAGCAGAAATGCGCGACCTTGGCCGAATCCTTGGGCAGGGTTTCGTCGTGGTACGAACGCGCGGTGTCCGGGTCCAGGCCGAGGTTGAACTGGTCTTCCCAGCGGAACTCGAAACGCGCTTTGCTCAAGGCGTTGTCGCGGATCTGCGCACCCGGATGGCCTTTGGCAAGATCCGCCGCATGAGCCGCGATCTTGTAGGTGATGATCCCGGTTTTGACATCATCCTTGTTCGGCAGCCCCAGATGCTCCTTGGGCGTGACGTAACACAGCATGGCGCAGCCGAACCAGCCGATCATGGCGGCACCGATGCCCGAGGTGATGTGGTCGTAACCCGGCGCGATGTCGGTGGTCAGCGGGCCCAGTGTGTAGAACGGCGCTTCATCGCAGCACTCCAGTTGCTTGTCCATGTTCTCCTTGATCAACTGCATCGGCACATGGCCAGGGCCTTCGATCATGGTCTGCACATCATGCTTCCAGGCGATCTTGGTCAGTTCGCCCAGCGTTTCCAGCTCACCGAACTGCGCCGCATCGTTGGCATCGGCAATCGAGCCTGGACGCAGGCCGTCGCCCAGCGAGAAGCTGACGTCGTAGGCCTTCATGATTTCGCAGATTTCTTCGAAATGGGTGTAAAGGAAGTTTTCCTTGTGGTGCGCCAGGCACCATTTGGCCATGATCGAACCGCCACGGCTGACGATACCGGTGACACGCTTGGCGGTCAGCGGCACGTAACGCAGCAACACACCGGCGTGGATGGTGAAGTAATCGACGCCCTGCTCGGCCTGCTCGATCAACGTGTCGCGGAACAGCTCCCAGGTCAGGTCCTCGGCTGCACCGCCCACCTTTTCCAGCGCCTGATAGATCGGCACCGTACCGATCGGCACCGGCGAATTGCGGATGATCCACTCGCGGGTTTCGTGAATATGCTTGCCAGTGGACAGGTCCATGACCGTGTCCGAGCCCCAGCGGATACCCCAGGTCAGCTTGGCGACTTCTTCTTCGATGGAAGAACCCAATGCGCTGTTGCCGATGTTGCCGTTGATCTTCACCAGGAAGTTGCGGCCAATGATCATCGGCTCAAGCTCGACGTGGTTGATGTTGGCCGGGATGATCGCGCGGCCCCGGGCAATCTCTTCCCGCACGAACTCGGCAGTGATTTCCTTCGGGATGCTCGCGCCAAAGCTGTGCCCGGCATGTTGCTGGGTCAGCAGACCTGCGGCGCGGGCTTCCTGAAGCTTCATGTTCTCGCGGATGGCGACGTATTCCATCTCGGCGGTGATGATGCCCTGACGCGCGTAGTGCATCTGGCTGACGTTGGCGCCGGCCTTGGCCCGGCGCGGGTTGCGCACATGGGCAAAACGCAGCGCGGTGAGTTCGGCATCGCTCAGGCGTTGCTGGCCGAAGCTGGAACTCAGGCCCGGCAGACGCTCGGTGTCATTGCGCGAGTCGATCCATGGCGAACGCACGTCAGCCAGGCCTTTGCGCACGTCGATGATCACATTGGGGTCGGTGTAGGGGCCGGAGGTGTCATAGACCGTGACCGGGGCGTTGATCTCGCCGCCAAAGTCGGTCGGGGTGACGTCCAGGGTGATTTCGCGCATGGGCACGCGGATGTCCGGGCGCGAACCCTGAACGTAGATTTTCTGCGAACGGGTAAACGGCTGTACCGATCCGGAATCGACTTGCGCCGACTCGCTCAAATGGGCTGCGTTTTTTGCTTTTATACTCATCACGGCTCTCCAGACATCCAGTTGCGGATTTATTGTCGGAGTGACCTGACATGACGGACGGGTGCACCAGTGCTGGTGCTGAGTATCGAAAGGAGGCGAAACTGTTCATTATTTGAACAATCGACCCCGGACGGCACTCAAGAGGACTCGCCGGGAGACGAGAAATCTTGTTCCCTACGCAGGCGCTAACCTGATCAGGTTCAACGGGATCCGGTTTAACCGATCTCAGCCTCATAGCAAGGCACCCCGACAAGAACGCCGCCAGTCTATGACGGGGTGCCGTCGCAACGCCAGCCTATTTGCACGGGGTTCGATAAATGGCGCAAATCGACGATTGTTGCCAAAAGCGTCTGGCTCTACACTCCCTAGCCCGGTTTCTCTTCAACCCGAACTGTAATTATTTTCTTCATGAACAGGGAATGCCTCATGTTGCGCAAACTTTCGTTGGTCGTGGCTGTTTCGTTTGCGTCCAGCGGGTTGACCTGGGCAGCCGAATTGCCAATGCCAACGCAGACAGGGCTGTTGAGCGTTTATCAGCAGGCTGTGGACAACAACGCCGACCTCGCAGCCTCGCGCGCCGATTACGATGCGCGCAAGGAAGCCGTGCCGCAGGCCCGCGCCGGTTTGCTGCCGAATATTTCCGGCAGCGCCCAGAACAGCAGCACCCGCACCAGCATCGATCAGCCCAGAGCCGTGGCCACCCGCAGCGGCAACCTCTATCAGGCCACGCTGAGCCAGCCGATCTTCCGCGCTGACCGCTGGTTCCAGTTGCAGGCTGCCGAAGCGAGCAACGAACAGGCAGCACTGGAACTGTCGGCTACCGAGCAGAATCTGATCCTGCAATCGGCGCAAAGCTATTTCAGCGTATTGCGTGCACAGGACAATCTGGCCTCGACCAAAGCCGAGGAAGCGGCCTTCAAGCGCCAGCTGGATCAGGCCAACGAGCGCTTCGATGTCGGCCTGTCGGACAAGACCGATGTGCTGCAGGCGCAGGCCAGCTATGACACGTCACGCGCCAGCCGACTGATTGCCCAGCGTCAGGTCGACGACGCCTTTCAGGCGCTGGTGACGCTGACCAACCGCGAATACAACTCGATCGAAGGCATCGTACATACCCTGCCGGTGCTGGCGCCGACGCCCAATGACGCCAAGGCCTGGGTCGATACTGCCGCGCAGCAGAACCTCAATCTGCTGGCCAGCAACTACGCAGTCAGTGCCGCCGAAGAAACCCTGCGTCAGCGCAAGGCCGGGCACGCGCCGACGCTCGATGCCGTGGCGACCTATCAGCGTGGCGATAACGATGCACTGGGTTTCAGCAACCCCAACTACACCGGCCGCAACTACGGCGGCGACGTCGAGCAGCGCAGCATCGGCGTGCAGCTGAATATCCCGATCTACAGCGGCGGCCTGACCAGTTCACAGGTACGCGAAGCCTATGCGCGCCTGAGCCAGAGCGAGCAACGCCGTGAAAGCCTACGTCGTCAGGTGGTGGAAAACACGCGCAACCTGCATCGCGCGGTGAATACCGATGTGGAGCAGGTCCAGGCCCGCAAGCAGTCGATCATCTCCAACCAGAGCGCGCTGGAAGCCACGGAAATCGGTTATCAGGTCGGCACCCGCAACATCGTCGACGTGCTGGATGCGCAACGCCAGCTATATGCCTCGGTGCGTGACTACAACAACACGCGTTACGACTACATCCTCGACAACCTGCGTCTCAAGCAGGCAGCAGGCACCCTGAACCCGGGCGACCTGCAGGACCTGTCGCGCTACCTGAAGGCCGACTACAACCCGGACAAGGACTTCCTGCCGCCGGACCTGGCGACTGCCGCGCAGAAGAACTTCGAGCGACCTGCAAAGCGCTGAGATTGCTGACCGATCTGGATGCTCTGCGCCCGACTTCAAGTCATGCAGCGCGACGCAGATTTGTGACGCGGAGCGTCACCCAAGGCATTCCCACGCTGGAGCGTGAGGAACGATAGGCGTCTGGACGAGCTCAACTATCGTGCCGACGCTCTGCGTCGGCATGCCGTTCTGGACGCTATGCGTCCTCCCCGATTCAGCGCCTGCCCATCAACCGCCCGATCCCGTCGAGCAGGCGTTGCAGTGCGCCCTGATTGGCCTTCATCACCTCAAGCCCGGCATCGGCCATGTTGCGTGCCTGCTGCGGCTGGTCGAAAAGACCCTGCACGGCGGTGGCCAGCGCTGCTGCATCGTTGACCTCTTGCAACGCACCAGCCTTGCGCAGCATGGCGGCGATCTCGAGGAAGTTGAACAGGTGCGGGCCGCCGAGCACCGGCTTGGCCAGTGCCGCAGGCTCCAGCAGGTTGTGTCCGCCATTGGGCACCAGGCTGCCGCCAACGAAAGCGATGTCAGCCAGTGCATAGAGAAACAGCAATTCCCCCATGGTATCGCCCATCAGCACCGAGACGTCAGACGTGACAGCCTGCGCGGATGAGCGCCTTACCGTCGCAAAGCCCTGCTGCTGACACAACGCATGCACACTGTCGAAACGCTCGGGGTGACGCGGCACCAGAATCAGCAGCGCATCGGGGTGACTGGTCAGTAACGTGCGATGAGCCGCCAGCACGCTTTCATCCTCGCCCGCATGTGTGCTGGCCGCGATCCAGACAGGCCGCTGCGTGGTCTGCCATTGTTCGCGCTGGTGGGCGGCACGCTGCAGAAGCTGCGGGTCGATGCTCAGGTCGAACTTGATCGAGCCGGTCACCGCCACGCACTCGGGACGTGCGCCCAGATCACGAAAGCGCTGCGCCTCAGCTTCAGTCTGCACCGCAAACCAGGCCATTTCCGCCAGCATCGGTCGCGTCAGCCCGGCAAAGCGTGCGTAACCCCGCGCCGAACGCTCCGACAGCCGGGCGTTGGCAAGCACCACAGGAATCCCGCGCAGGGAACACTGATGGATGTGGTTGGGCCACAGCTCGGTTTCCATGATGATCCCCAGCCGTGGCTGTACCTGATCGAGAAAACCAGCAGCCGCCCACGGCAGGTCGTAGGGCAGGTAGCAATGCTGAATTCGCGGCTCACTGGCGAACAGCGCCTTGATTCGCTCCGAACCTGTGGGCGTCATGCAAGTCACAGTGATCGGCAACTGCGGATATTGCACCAGCAGCGACCGAATCATCGGCGCTGCGGCGATGCTTTCACCCACCGACACCGCATGCACCCAGATACCGCCCCGCTGCATGACCGGCAAGCCGCGGGCGAAGCGCTCGCCGATGCGCTGGCGATACGCCGGAGCCTTGCGCGCACGCAACCACAGACGCAGGGCAACCAGCGGCAGGCCGAGATGAAACAGTACGGTATAAAGAGTTCTATTCATGGGCGCGGAGTTTATCAGCCCGCCATCACAAGCCGCTAGAATGCGCAGCCTGACGAAAAGGAATGCACCATGAACGCTTATTACCTACTGGCTATCGCCGTTTGCGCGGAAGTCATCGCTACCACGTCCATGAAAGCCGTGAAGGGATTCAGTACCCCGCTGCCCCTGTTGCTACTGATTACCGGCTATGCGATCGCGTTCTGGATGCTGATTCTGGTAATGCGCACGATCCCGGTGGGCATCACCTACGCCATCTGGTCGGGCATGGGCATCGTCATGGTCAGCATCGCCGCGTTCTTCATCTACGGCCAGAAACTCGACCTGCCCGCGCTGCTGGGCATGGGCATGATCGTGGCAGGCGTGGCGGTCATTCAGCTGTTCTCGAAAACCGCCGGGCATTGAAAACCCGATCCTTTATAATGCTCGTACTTTTCGCTCACTGAGGTGCTCATGCCATCGGTTATTTCCACTGACGTGCTGATTGTCGGGGCTGGCGTCGCCGGTCTCTGGCTCAATGCCCGGTTGCGTCGTCAAGGGTTCTCGACAGTGCTGGTAGAAAGCGCCAGCCTGGGTGGCGGGCAAAGCCTCAAGTCTCAGGGGATCATCCACGGCGGCGCCAAGTACGCGCTGCACGGCGCGCTGTCCGGCGCCTCCGAAGCCATTGCCGACATGCCGCGTCGCTGGCGTGAGGCCCTCGATGGCAAGGGCGAGCTGGATCTTTCCGGTGTACGCCTGCTGTCCGAGGCCCATTACCTGTGGTCGCCAGGCACCATCGCCGGCAATCTCACCAGTTTCTTCGCCAGCAAGGCCGTGCGCGGTCGCGTGGATCAGGTCAAGGGCGAGCAACTGCCGCCAGCCCTGCAAAACCCCAAATTCAAAGGCAAGGTCTATCGACTTGCCGAGCTGGTGGTCGATGTACCCAGTCTGATCGGGCGTCTCGCCGAACTGGCCGGTGACAGCCTGCTGGCCGGTCAGCACATCGAGCCGCTCTTCGAGGGCGATGAACTGATCGGTCTGCGCGTCGACGGTCGCGATATCCATGCGCAGCGCATCGTACTCAGTGCCGGCGGCGGTAATGCCGACCTGCTGAACGCGCTTGGCGTATCGCAACCGCAGATGCAGCGCCGCCCGTTGCACATGGTGCTGGTCAAGGGGCCGACCCTGAAGCCGCTGTTCGCTCACTGCCTGGGCGGCGGGCCAAAGCCACGCATCACCGTGACCACGCATCCGGCAGCAGATGGCCAGTGGGTGTGGTATCTGGGCGGCGACCTGGCCGAAGCCGATGGTGTGGCGCGCCAACCGGACGAGCAGATCGCCGTTGCGCGCAAAGAGCTCGAGGCGCTGCTGCCGTGGGTCGATCTGAGTCAGGCGCAGTGGGCGACCCTGCGTGTTGATCGTGCCGAGCCTGCTCAATCAGGACTGGTGCGCCCGGACAACGCCTTCCTCGACAGCCAACAACGTCTGATGATCGGCTGGCCGACCAAGCTGGCCCTGGCTCCGGACTTCGCCGACCGAGTCCTGTCGCAGCTGTCCAGAGACGGTATCCACCCGACCCCGCAAGCTCCGCTGAGTGATGTGCCACGGCCTCCAATGGCCATACCTGTCTGGGATGAGCTGCTGCCATGAGCCTGAAAACCCTGCACGATCTGCATCGCCCGCTGGGCAGTACCGGCCTGAACGTATCGCCGCTGGGGCTGGGCACCGTCAAACTGGGGCGCGACCAGGGCGTCAAATACCCCAGCGGCTTCAAGATTCCCGATGACCAGCAGGCGCAGATGCTGCTGCGCATGGCCCGCGACATGGGCATCAACCTGATCGACACGGCACCTGCCTATGGCAACAGCGAAGAGCGCCTGGGACCGCTGCTGCGCGGTCAGCGCCAGGACTGGGTGATCGTCAGCAAGGTTGGCGAGGAGTTCGTCAACGGCCAGTCGAGCCATGACTTCAGCGCCACCCATACACGCACATCGGTCGAGCGCAGCCTGAAACGTCTTGAAACCGACTTTCTCGATCTGGTCTTGGTGCATTCGGACGGCAACGATCTGGCGATTCTCAACGACGCCGAGGTGTACCAGACACTCGCTGATCTCAAGCGCGAAGGCAAGATTCGCAGCTTCGGCTTTTCCGGCAAGACCGTCGAAGGCGGCCTGCTGGCGCTGCGTGAGGGTGACTGCGCAATGGTCACTTACAATCTCAACGAACAGGATGAAAAGCCGGTACTGGATTACGCGCAGGCTCATGGCAAAGGCATTCTGGTGAAGAAGGCACTGGCCAGTGGTCATGTCTGCCTGACACCCGGCATGGATCCGGTCCACGCCAGTTTCCAGCTACTGTTTGAACATCCGGCGGTTGCCAGTGCTATTGTCGGCACCATCAACCCGTTGCACCTGGCACACAACGTTGCAACTGCCGCTGCCGTGATTTGCCGTCAAGCCTGATTAAGGCGGCCGACCCCAACGCAAGAAGGAGCCGTTATGCCGCGAACACTGATCCGGAAGAATCCCAGCAACTTCAAGACCCTGCCGCTGTTTGTCGAGGCCACTGCGGAAAGTCTGAGCTACCAGAGCGTCGGCATGCCGATGAACTTCGCGCAGACCTTGCAGCGGCGGCGCAAGATCGACGTGCCGGACACCGAACATTTCGCCACCGAGCTGGCCAATCTGGGGGTCTCCGTTCGCCTGACCGTCAGTTGGCAGAACCGCGACTACTGGGTGCTGGTCCGCCAGCGTCGTCAGGATCGCGGCGACGTCGTGCTCAAGCTGATCTCGGGTTATGTCCCGGCCCATGAGCTGACGCTGCCGCTGCACACCGCGATTCAGGAAGTGGCCGAAGAGTGCCTGATCGAAACACCGCAGGGCTGGCTCAGCGGGCTGTTCAAGGAGACCTGGCTGCCTGCGCCCTACGCCGCCGCGCTGCATTATCGCGAGGCTATGCCCTTTCGCCTGAGCCCGCTCTCCGGCGCCGCGAGACCGGTGCGAACCGGCAGCCTGACCCTGCTGGAACGTCCACGGGCCTATGTGCATTTGCCCACGGCGTCCTTGCAGCTGATTTACGACATGCGCCTGGAAATCCCCAAGGAAGCGCGCCCGGTCAGCCTTTTCCATGTCGACGAAGCTCTGGAAAACGATCAACTGGTCGCCCGCCTCAACCGTAGCAAACCTGACTTGTACCTGATGCCGCTGGAGAACGGCGCCCCTCTGCCCGAGCTGTACACGCTCAAGCGTGACAAGCTGAGTCCGGCCGGCACGAGAGGGCTGTACCTGGCCGAGAGCTTCGCTGCGCAGGATGGCTGGGTGGTGCGTGAAGAGCGGATTCGCTGGAAGGACTGGCTGCGTCAGCAGGGCATGGCCCCACCGGCGAAGAAGTCAGGGCTCAAACGCCTGACCGGCAAGGCCCGGGAGCTGCTGCAGATGGCGCGTGGCAGCCTGAGCAAGTAAGTCGGCCAGCGGCTGCAAGGCACTGAAACCTTGAGCGCGCCGGCATTCAAACGGCAACGTTGCGGTTACTGGGCGCGAATCTTCTCGACAATCGCGGTGGTGGAGCTGTTTTCCACCAGCCCCAGCACACGTACCTCGCCGCCGTAAGCCTGAACGATATCGGCACCGACCACCTGATCGACACCGTAATCACCGCCCTTGACCAGCACGTCGGGCTTGACGTGGGTCAGCAGGTTTTCCGGGGTTCCTTCCGGGAAGCTGATCACCCAGTCCACGGCCCCCAGACCTGCCAGCACCGCCATGCGCCGGTCAACGCTGTTGATCGGTCGGCCCGGCCCTTTCAGGCGGCTGACAGACGCATCGTCGTTGACCGCAACGATCAGGCGATCACCCAAGGCACGCGCCTGCTCCAGGTAGGTCACATGACCTGCGTGGAGAATGTCGAAGCAGCCATTGGTGAAGACGATCTTTTCCTTGTGCGCGCGCGCATCATCGACCGCCAGCAGCAGTTGCTCCAGCCCCAGCACGCCGCGCTCGGAGCCCTCTTCGCGCTGAATCGCCCGGCGCAGCTCGGGGGCGCTGATGGCCGCAGTGCCCAGCTTGCCGACCACGATGCCCGCCGCCAGATTGGCCAGCGCCACCGCATGTGGCAGCTCCTCGCCGGCAGCAATCGCTGCCGCCAGGGTAGAGATCACCGTATCACCAGCGCCGGTCACATCGAACACTTCGCGGGCACGGGCCGGCAGGTGCAGCGCGTGCTGATCAGGACGCAACAGGGTCATGCCATGTTCGCCACGGGTCACCAGCAGCGCGCCGAGATCGAGCTTTTGCATCAACTGCGCACCCTTGGTGACCAGTTGTGCCTCATCGACACAATGACCGACGATGGCCTCGAATTCGCTGAGGTTCGGCGTGATCAGGCTCGCGCCGCGATAGATCGCGAAATCCTTGCCCTTGGGATCGGCCAGCACCGGAATGCCGCGCTTGCGGGCGGCCTGAATCAGCGCCTGATGGTTTTTCAGTGCGCCCTTGCCGTAGTCGGACAGGACCAGCACCTTGATGCCGTCCAGCAAGCTGTAAACCTCTGCGCTCAGGGCCAGCGGGTCGGTCCTGAACGGTTCTTCGAAATCGATGCGCAACAATTGCTGGTGGCGACTCATGACACGCAGTTTGACGATGGTCGGCTGATCGGCGATGCGCTGAAAGCGCGCCAGCACACCAGCAGCCTTCAGGCTGTTGGTCAGACTTTCAGCCGCCTCGTCATCCCCCGTCACACCGACCAGCGAAGCGGGGGCGCCCAGCGCAGCGATATTCAAGGCCACGTTGGCAGCACCGCCCGGACGGTCCTCGATCTGATCGACCTTGACCACAGGCACTGGCGCTTCGGGGGAAATACGCGAGGTACCACCATGCCAGTATCTGTCGAGCATGACATCGCCAACCACCAGGACAGGGGCCTGATCAAAGCGCGGCATGGATAGCTTCATGGAACAACCCGTACTTGAAAAATGGACAGGGGCGGAATCTTAGCACAGGGGTTTGCAACCGACAGGCTGTTGAATCACGCCACCCAAAAGGCAGGCGGACCGCCTGGGTCCGCCCGGTGAACGTCAGGTCAGACAGCGCCGACAGGCGAAGGCTCGTCCAGCCCCATGGCATGCAGGCGGGCGTAATAGCCGTTCTGCGCCAGCAGCTCAGAGTGCGTACCGCGCTCGACGATCTGCCCGGCATCCATGACCAGAATCAGGTCGGCCTTCTCGATGGTCGAAAGGCGGTGGGCGATGACCAGCGTGGTACGGCCCTTCATGACGTGATCCAGCGCCGCCTGAATGTGCCGTTCGGACTCGGTGTCCAGCGCCGAGGTGGCTTCGTCGAGAATCAGCAAAGGAGCGTTCTTGAGCAGCGCGCGGGCAATGGCCAGACGCTGGCGTTGACCGCCGGACAGTAGCACCCCGTTTTCGCCCACCTGGGTATCGAAACCCTGCGGCAACTGGTCGATGAATTCCTTGGCATACGCATCAGCGGCAGCCGCTTCGATGTCGGCACGCGGCGCGCCAGCCAGATCGCCGTAGGCAATGTTGTTGGCAATCGTGTCGTTGAACAGCGTGACATTCTGATTGACCTGAGCAATGTGCCTGCGCAGGTTACGCAAGCGATAATCGTTGATTTCAACGCCATCGAGCAGGATGTTGCCCATGTCGTGCCCGTAGAAACGCGGGATCAGGTTGGCCAGGGTTGACTTGCCGCTGCCGGAACGCCCTACCAGGGCAATCATCTGCCCCGGCGCAGCGGAGAAACTGATGTCGTTCAACACCTGACGCGCAGTCTGCGGGTAGAAGAAGCTGAGGTTCTTCACCTCGAGGTGGCCGGTCACGCGATCACGCTCGATGGTGCCGGTATCGACTTCCTCTTCCACATCCAGCTGTTCGAAAATGCTCTCGGCACCAGCGACACCTTTCTGGATCGTCGAACTGACTTCCGACAGCTGACGAATCGGCTTGGGCAGCAGGCCCGCAGCGGTGATATAGGCAACCAGATCACCTGCAGTCGCGTCGCCACGCAGGAACAGCACCAGGAACATCAGCACCGCCATGGCGCTGTAGATCACCAGTTGCAGCATCGGCGTGTAGATGGCGCCGGTCTTGGTCATGCGCAGTTGCTTTTTGGTGTTGCTGTTGCTGGCCTGGGCAAAGCGCGCCTGCTCGTAGGACTCGCCACCGAAGCTGCGGACTACGCGATAGCCCTGAATGGTTTCCGAGGCAACATGCGTGACATCGCCCATCGCCACCTGGATCTTCTTGCTCTGCTTGCGGAATTTCTTGCTCGCGGTGCCGACCATGACGGCAATCAACGGCAGAATTGCAAGCATCACCAGCGTCAGCTTCCAGTTCATCATCAGCAGATAGATGAACAGGAACACCACGGTCAGGCCTTCGCGAATCACCACCTTGATGGCATCGGTGGCAGCGCCGGTCACCATCGTGACATTGAAGGTGATGCGCGAGATCAGATGGCCGGAATTGGTCGTGTCGAAGTAGCGATTGGGCAGCACCAGCAGCTTGTTGAACAGCTCTACGCGCAAATCATGCACCAGCCCGAGGGAAACCTTGGCCAGGAAATAGTTGCCCAGAAACGAGCCCAGCCCCTGCCATGCGGCGATCAGCACGATCAGCAGCGGCACGGCCTGCAACAGCTGCAACTCGCGCAGATAAGGGACATTGGGAAACAGCACCGCTTCGGGATTGGTCAGGCCGTCGACGAAATATTTCAGGATGCCGGCGAGCATCGGCTGGGTCGAGGCGAAGATCACGAAACCAATGATGCTGAGCAGGAAAATGCCCACATACGGACGCACATAAGACAACAGGCGGAAATAGATTTTCACGCTGGAGGTTGTGGACGATTCGGAGGTTGTCATGAGAATCCGTCGTGTTAAAAAGAGGCCGAATTGTATCACAGCAGTTTTCGCGGCTGCCTGCTGCGGTAACATAGGCGGCTCGTCCATTCCCCGGGGGTTCTGATCGCTGCCTGAAGCCTGCACGTCTGGCTTCTGTATGACGACCAGGAACCCCTGGGGCGTAAAAACCGGAGTATCGATGCAAGCGTTTGACCACGCCCATTACCTTGAACTGGTTCAAGGTGCCGAAGTGCTTGAAGCCGACGGCACGGGCGACAAAGTACTCCGTCTGCGTGACGGCTCCATGTTGAAGTTGTTTCGGCGCAAACGCATTGTCAGCTCCGCAGCCTGGTACCCCTACGCGCAGCGCTTCGCAGACAACTGTGAAACGCTGATCAAACGCGGCATTCCCTGCCCGCGCATACGCTCGGTCAGCCGCATCGCCGAGATCGAGCGCGATGCCGTGCATTATGATCCGCTGGCTGGCTTCACCCTGCGTCAGCTGCTGGGCAGTGCGGTGGCCGACGACAAGCTGCGCAGGCAACTGGGAAGCTTCATTGCCGGGCTGCATGAAAAGGGTATCTACTTTCGCTCGGCCCATCTTGGCAACGTTATCCTCACGCCCGAAGGCAGCCTCGGCCTGATTGACATTGCCGACATGAAAACCTATCGCCGCGCCTTGCGCAAAAGCCTTCGCTTGCGCAACTTCAAACACATGCTGCGTTATCAGGAAGACCGCCAATGGCTGCTGGACAACGGCAACCCGGCTTTCCTCGATGGCTACATGAGCGCGCAGACCCTGTGCGACACCTCTGAACTGGCCCAGGCTGTTCAATAAACCTGCCCCATGAAAAATGGCCGCTTTCGAAGCGGCCATTTTTTGATGCTACTGCTGCTGCCTGAGCCGATGCGTCTGCACCACTCGCCCGAGCACCATGGTCGCCGGTAGCAGCACCAGCACCCAAAGCTCGTCTGGGTTGCCGACCAACTGGCCGCCATCGAAGTTAAGCATGACCAGCGCACACACCAGGTAGAGACCCCAGGCATCGCCGTTGCGCACTGCGTCCCACAGTGTCATCGCCATCACGACCAGAAACATCACCAGCGAAGCGGCACCGGTATACAGCCCCAGCGACACGAAAATATTGTGCGGGTGCTGGATCGGTATGCCGCCCGTCAGGGTCTGGGTCGTGTAGAAATCGACACCACAGCCGAGCACCCAGCCGCAGCGACGCCATTCACCGGTCATGATTTCAAACAGCTCGATGCGGTAGGAATCCCCTCTGACCATCAACAGGGCGACCCACTGTTCATCCTTGACGAACCAGAAGGCTGCCGCCGCCACGACGCCCAGCGCCAACAAGGCGACTATCGTGCGCAGTGGAAAACGGTACAGCGCATAGGCGGTGCAGACGGCGAACAGAACCGCGCAACCCACCAGCGCAGTGCGCGTCTGCACGACAAAGGCGGTTATCACCAGCGTGACAAGAACGGCGCAGACGGCCTCGACCCAGCGCCGCTCTCTTGCCCACAGCGGCATGGCCAACGCCAGGCTGCAGACCAGCCAGGCACTGGCGTAGATCACGTTCTCCATTCGCCCCGGCAGAATCGCCACACGCTGGCCGAACTCGAACTGCCCGGTCACCCAGCTGTGAATGCTGCTGAGCAGGATGTACAGGCACAGCGCCCAGAACATGCTGCGCACGAATACACCGCGCCTGAAGAAACCGTTGTCGGTGATCCCGGCCACGATGAAGACAAACAGGCTGACGTAAATGATGTGCTTGTAATACTGGAACTCCTGCGCCTGCAGCGCGGGGACCAGAAAACAGGCCATGAACACCGCCCAGGCGATGCCCAGGGGCTTGGCAAACACGCCAGCGCCGCGGTACTTGATCAGGAAGAACAAGCCCGGCAGCGCCGTGAATGCATAAAACAGATTGTTGGTGATCTTGGCTGAGGGGTTGAGGATGAAACTCAGCAGGAAGATGACGATGGCAGCCGTAAAGTACTGCTGCACTTTGTTGCCGGGTACTCTTATCGGGTCAACTGACATTATTAAGCAACCAACCTGCTACTAGGCCAGCGAGCACTGCGACGATCAGCTTGATGCGATCCCGAAGTTTGCGACGCTGTTTGTCAAGCCGCTCCTGCGGCACCTCCACGTGCTCACCAAACCCGGTGTGCAACACGGCATCATTTTCCAGAATCAGAGCGTAACGGTTTTGCGCGGCGAATAATTGTGAAAGTTTCTTCTCGCCACCGTGTTCGGCATAAGGCGCATGCTGCAGGTAATCAGCCAGGCGGCGCAGCCCCGGATTGAAGGAAAAACCCTGCCATTCCGGCTTGTGCGAGCCCAGTTTGTAAAACGGGATACCCTCGACCACTTCACGCTCGTTCAGGTAAACGTAAGGGCTGTGGATACGCAGATCATGATTGTAGCTGCGCAACCAGACCTGCAAGGCCTGAGGGTCGTGTTCCAGCAGCGTCATCGACTCTTCGATGAAGTGCGGACGGTAGAAATCCCAGTCGTCTTCGCAATGGAACACCCAGGACGTTTCGATCAGCGAATAGGCCGCATCGACAGAGCGCATCTGCCCCAGCTTGGGGTTGTTGATGATGAAGCGCGTATGCGGGTGCCAGTGCTCGGGAATGCACGCCTGGACCCGGGCATCGCCGGAGTCTTCGGTAATCAGCACATGGCGTATGGGCGCAGCGTTGAAATGGTCGAACGTTTCCAGAGTGCGCTTCAACAGGTCGAATCGACCACAACTGGTGACAACCAGCGTAATGTCGCTGTTTTCGCTGAATACCATCATTCGTTCCCAATCATTGAATATTCATAATTCCCTACCATCCCAATCGTGACCGCAGGCGATCGACCCAATTCGCCGCCGGCATGCTGCGCAGTGGCGCATGCATGGCGTCCACGATGGCTTTTCCAAGGGCATGGAATGTAAAGCGTTCCTCGACCAAAGTCTGCCCATTACGGGATATTTCACTGGCCAGTGTGACGTTATCGCGCAATTTCGCCAGCTTTTCGCGAAGTTCGGGAATGTCGCGATAGAGCACGATGTTGTGCATGTCGACAAAGCCCAGCGCGTGGTTTTCTTCAGCGCCCTGATCGAAGGCAAGCAGCACACAGCCGCATGCCATGGCCTCGAAGTTCTTGATCATGTATTCGCCCATGCCCACGTCGGCACTGACGAAAAAACGGATGCGGTTCAGGGTGTCGCAATATTCTTCGCCGGACTTGGTCCGCGTGACGAGCAGGTTCTCGACCTGGCCCAATTCGTCCAGCAACGCCTTGCGGCCGCTGTAAGCGACACTGTTGGTGCTGCCCACGAAGGCCAGCTCAATGTCACGCTCGCGTGCCTGCAACTGCAGCAGGCTCTGGTCATAGCCCTTGGGCACGAACACCGCATCGAAGCCTTCCTGGCGCAGACGCTCGCTGACCATGAACCCCGAACAGATCACCCGCGCCCAGGGCAGCTTGCGGTAGTGCGCGCTGAACTTGCCGGTGTATTTGCACGGAATGTAGTTCTGGTAGGCATCGTGTTCGAGGATGACTAGATTGGGAATCGTGCGGATAAACCCGACCTGACGCACTTCCTGCTTGAAACGCAGGAAAAACACGATCCGGTCATAGCGGCTGACGTCCACCTCACGGCGGAAATAGCCACGCAGGTTGCGTTGCTCCGCAGAGCTCAGCCAGCGCACTTCGCATTCACAGTGTGCGGCGATGCCGTCATAGAGACGGTCCAGAATCGCACGCTGCTCTTTCTGGACCAGCAGTAGAACTTTCATGGTTTTCCTTGCAGTACTGCGCCTGCTGAATCAGAGATCACGGCTGCACCAGAACAACTCGTGTCGTCGCACCGCCTTGCGGAAGAATTCGTTTTCGCCCTCGGCCGGCCAGTGGCGACCGGCCAGAACGCGCTGCAGCAGACGGCGCACACGGCGCTTGAACGGCATCGGCGGCAGCAGGTCATGCATCATGCCCAACGCCATGGCCTTGTCGCGTTGCGCGGCGACCGACAATTGCAGGCTGTACGGCACCAGCGGCAGCGCGGCATCGAATACCGGTGGCAGGCTGATGCCGCTGTAGGCATCGCCCATCGGCCAACGGTCGTTGTCGTGCAGGTGATTGGCATAACCGAGCACTACGTCCGGCTGCCATTCGAGCCCGAGCAGGGCTTCACGCACCGCAGCCTGGGCGCAGATGTGATCGGGATGGGGGTCGATGGCAGGATGCGGCATCACCACAACCTGCGGCCGGGCCTTGAGAATCAGCGCGCGCAGGTCGGCGAGCAGGTTGTTCCAGGTCGGCTGGCCGTCGTCGCCGGGCAGTGGCAGGGTATTGAATTGACGGAACAGGCGGGTATCGGTCAGATCCGCCTCCCGCGAGCCAATCGGCATATCCGGCGAAGCCTGCATGGCGGGCAGTTGCAGGCAGAAATAGCCCAACTGCACACACTGCGACTCGGGCACCCCGCCCCAGCGCGCCACGGCGATACTGTCCCAGGCCCGCAAGCGGCCCTTCATGCGCGCAGCTTCGGCGCGCTCCATGCCCATCTGCCGGTAATGCTCGGCCTCGATCTCACCGGCGGTCAGCGTGATGATCCACGCCTCCTCGGCCTGGCTGTACAGTCCGAACGCGGCCAGTTCGGCATCATCGGCGTGCGGTGCGATGACCATGACACGCTGTTTTCGCGCATCCGGCTGGCGAAACAGCCAGAGTCGCGGCGTGCCGGCCAGACGGCAGCAACGCCCGCGCAGTTTCAGCACACCTGCGGCCAGCGGCTCGCCCAGCCCGGTCAGGTTCAGATAACGCACACCACTGACGCCGCGCTCGAACGCCTGCCGGTCGCTCAGGCCCTGACCTTGCAACTCGACCACCGGATCGAGAAAACGTCCGAGCCAGGTGCTTTTGACCGTCAGCGCCAGTACCAGCGTCTCGTCGCCATTCAGTTGCACGGCGGGTTCCATCAGCAACGTGCCGCCGTCCAGGCGGACGCCCGGCACTTCGCTGTCGGCAGCAAAGGTGTACTGATAGTCGTCAGACGGCGAATAGAACAGATGATCGGCAAACCAGGCCTCATGAGCGACCCAGGCACACACAGCCAGCAGCGGCGCCAGCCACCAGGCCACCAGCACGCCGACCGCAATCAACAGGAACAGACCACCCAGCAACGCCAGCCGCTTGTTACGGCGATGGCGTTTGAGTAGTTGCTGCTTGCGACTCAAATCTGGAACACCGGAACGGGGTTGCACCATCGGTCCTTGTACTCACGGTCGGCACGACCGAAGGAAAAACGCAGTGATTTGCCCAGTGCGCGGGCGTTCTCCCAGGCGGACTGGGTATTGACGAAGCTCAGCACGCTGCCCGGGCTGAAGTCCCGGGTTTCGGGATCGACACCGCCGTTGACGTACTCGATGCTGACCCACTGCGGCGCTTCGACGCGATACACCAGTTGAATGGCAATCGGCGCATCGTTGAGAAACACCACCGAACCGATCAGCAGTTCGCGCAACAGCTCGATGACCTCGGCCTTGTGCCGGGCACCGGTCGCTTCGAAGCCCCAGCGACGCTGAAACAGATCGCAGTACATACTCGCCAGTTCGGTGCTGCTGAACTCGCTGACAGGCCTTACCGTACCGCCAGCTTCTTCGAGCAGGCGAAGCTCACGACGCTGGTTGTAACGAAATTTCTTGGACAGCTCTTCAGGCGTGCGCGCCATCGCCAGGGATTCGGCCTGTGGCTTGAAGGTACTGATGCGGCCTTCGTTGAGCGAAGACACATAACGGGCCCGATGGCGGACCGGCACCTGGATATCATCGGCCACCGGCAGAATCAGCTCGGCATTCCCCAGGTCGAACAGCCCTTTTTTGCCATGGCGCTTGAGTTCGTCCTTGGACAGCGCCAGCGAGCGATCCCAAGTGGCGATCGCGGCCTTTACTTCACCGCCCTGCTCCCAGGCCAGATAACGCACAGCGATGCCGGAAAAGGCCGACAGGCGCGCAACCACCAACGGATGAGTGGCGACGCTTCCGCCAAACCGCTGCCAGGCCTGCTCGTAGGCAGCCGCATCGATCTGCACCCAGCCACGCTCGCGCCAGCCTTTGAATCGATTGAGCATCAGGCCCCCGCTGTCAGGCTGGAGACTTGTGGCAGACGCCAGAAAACATTACGCACAGCATGGTCGGAAAACCGCTCGCGCAAGCGCAACAGCATGCGCTCGGCACAGTCCTGACGTTGTTCGGCGTCGAGGCCGGCCATATGCACCAGGCCGTTTGCCAGGCTATGTACATCACCCAGCGGGAACAGCAGGCCGACGTCTTCGACCACTTCCCTGGCACCGCCGCATGAGGTTGCAACCAGCGGGACACCGGCGACCATCGCTTCCAGCAGGACCATGCCGAACGGTTCGTGGTCCGAGCTCAGGGCGAACACGTCGAATGCCTTGAAGTAGCGGCGCGCATCAGGCACTTGGCCGAGGAAAAGCACCTGCGGGCCGATGCCCAGCTCCAGCGCCAGGGCCTTGAGGCTTTCTTCCAGGCGACCCTTGCCGAGAATCACCAGTTGGCTGTTCTCGGGAAGATCGGGCAGCGCCTCGGCAAAACCGCGCAACAGCGTGGCCTGATCCTTGTCGGGATGCAGGCGACCGACATTGGCGACAATCCAGGCCGATGCCGACAGACCCAGCTCTGCGCGGGCATCTTCAGCGGAAAACTGACTGCCCTGCAGTTGCTCGACATCGATCCGGTTGTACAACGTCTGAATGCGCTCGGCCGGCCACTTGGGGAGGCTGCTGCGCATGTCGTCGCGGACCGCATCGGAAACACCGAGCAGGCTCAGGCGCTTGCGAAACAGGTTGGCGAACAGCTTGCGACTGCGCCGGTGGTAATCGCCGAACGCATGATGTACACCGATCACCGGCAACTTCGTCGCCAACAGTGCGATGTACACCGGCTTGAAGCGGTGCGCGATGCAAAAGCTGAACGAGCGCGTCGCGGCAATCTTGCGCAGGTCCCGAATGGCGCCCAGCTTCAGGCCACGAATGGCGCTGGAGCTGTATTCCATGAACAGCACTTCGTCCGAACCGCAGTCAGCGACGACATCCGGATCGGCGGCACCGGTCAGAAACACCGTCGTCACCCGATAGCCCTTGCCGGCGAACAGGCTGGCGTATTGCCGCGCGCAGTCCAGAAACGGCCCGTCATAGCCGTGACAGAACTGCAGTACGTGACGTTCAACCGAGCGTGTCATAAGCCTCGACGCCCTCTTTTACCACCAGGATGTCTTCCATGATCAGGTACTCAAGGTCCGAGCCGAAGAACATGTTCAGCGCATCGGTCGGCGAGCAGATCATCGGTTCGCCACGGCGGTTCAGCGAGGTGTTCAGGGACACGCCATTGCCGGTCAGGTTTTCCAGCGCTTTCATCATGTCGTAATAGCGCGGGTTGTATTCGCGCTTGAGCACCTGGGCTCGGGAGGTGCCGTCTTCATGGACGACTTCCGGAACGCGGGTTTTCCACTCTTCGGCCACTTCGAAGGTGAAGGTCATGAACGGTGCCGGGTGATCGATCTTGATCATCTGCGGGGCGACGGTGTCGAGCATCGACGGGCAGAAAGGCCTCCAGCGCTCACGGAACTTGATCTGATGGTTGATGCGGTCGGCCACGCCGGTGACGCTCGGGCAACCGATGATGGAACGACCGCCCAGTGCGCGCGGACCGAACTCCATGCGCCCCTGGAACCAGGCAACCGGGTTGCCCTTGACCATGATCTCGGCAATCCGCTCCGGCGTGTTGTCGATCTGGCGCCAGACCGGCTTGCTCGGGTGACGGGCACAGGCCGCGATTACATCTTCGTTGCTGTACGCAGGGCCGAGGTAGACGTGTTCCATCTTCTCGACCGGCACACCGCGGGCGTGCGATACGTAAGCCGCCGCGCCCACCGCCGTACCGGCATCGCCGGACGCAGGCTGCACGAACAGCTCTTTGACTTCAGGGCGGGCGATGATGCGCTGGTTCAATTTGACGTTCAGCGCACAGCCACCGGCGAAGGCGATCTTGCCGGTTTCCTTGAGGATGTCACCCAGGTAGTGATCCATCATCTGCAGCGCGAGCTTTTCGAACAGCGCCTGCATGCTCGCGGCGTAGTGAATGTAAGGTTCGTCGGCCACGTCACCCACGCGTTTCGGGCCGAGCCATTCGATCAGCTTCGGCGAGAAGTAGAAGCCCTTGCCGTTCTCTTTGTAGCGACGCAGGCCGATGACGTTGGCCAGCTCGGTATTGATGACCAGCTCGCCATTCTCGAAGGTCGCCAGACGCGAAAAATCATACTTGCTGGCATCGCCGTACGGTGCCATGCCCATGACCTTGAATTCGCCGTCGAGCATCTCGAAACCGAGGAACTCGGTAATCGCGCCGTACAGGCCGCCCAGCGAGTCCGGATCGAAGAATTCCTTGATCTTGTGGATCTTGCCGTTTTCACCGTAGCCGAAGAAGGTCGTGGCGTACTCGCCCTTGCCGTCGATGCCCATGATCGCGGTTTTCTCGGTGAAACCGGAACAATGGTAGGCACTGGAAGCATGGGCCAGATGGTGCTCGACCGGCTCGATCTTGATCTTTTTCGGATCGAAGCCCAGTTGCTCGAGGCACCAGACAATCTTGTTGCGATAGCGCTTGTAACGGCGATTACCCATCAGCAGCGCATCGAGGGCGCGATCCGGCGCGTACCAGTAACGCTTGGCGTAGTGCCAGCGGGCCTTGCCGAACAGGCTGATCGGGGCGAACGGAATCGCGACCACGTCGACATCCGAAGGCTTGATGCCTGCCTGTTCCAGACAGAACTTCGCCGACTCGTAGGGCATGCGGTTCTTTGCGTGCTTGTCACGAACGAAGCGCTCTTCTTCGGCCGCTGCTATCAGCTTGCCGTCGATGTAAAGCGCTGCGGAAGGATCATGGCTAAGGGCGCCGGACAGGCCAAGGATCGTCAATGCCACTAGTGTCTAGCCTCTTTAGTCTGCATGCAGGCGCAGGGCGCCCGAGAAAAGGTGTGCCCCCGCACAGCGGGCTGAGGGCAGCTAAAGGGCGGGATTATAGCGTAATGACCAACGATTGGCTCGACGCGCTGAAATGTCACTGAAGGCGGCCCGCCAGACGGTGTGCGAAACGTCTCTTTCGCCACGCTGCATATTTATCTACGACGTTGCTGCCCGTTGCATCTGATTAATTGAGGCCTTTAGTCGCAGCCCCCGAGGCCGCCGATCAAACCTCAGCGCCTTGCGCAATGGAAAGCCTGTCATGACACAAACACCACCCTCTCTGGATTTCAACCTTTCAACGCCGAGCCCTGTACCGACGACGCCCGGCGATACCTGGCCCGAAGCGTCCGCAGCGCTGAAAAGGCTCGACGAACTGCGCACCCTTCTGGCCAGGGAACTGGACGCGCTGCCCAGGGCCGGCGAGGCCTTGCCGAGCGTCCTCGACAACGATGACGTGTCCGAACGCGAACCGGAGATCGTCAGCCTGTTGCAGCAGATCGACGACTACTGGACGGCCCCGGGCGAAACCGGTGAAAGCCGCCGTGATCGCCTCTTGCCAGCCCTGCAAAGGGCTGTGTATGACGAAGTCCACGTCAGGATTCACGAGCGCGATTTCGACAGTGGCTACCTGGCCTGCCTGCCCGAGGCGCCCGAGCAGGCGCAAGGCCCGGCGCTCTCCTGTTCGACCGTGTGGGTGCAGCTGCACGATGACGAACAGATTGAAATGGCCGGCGTGCTGGTGATTTCCCAAGGTCAGGGGCGCACACTATTGATGCTGCCAGGGCTTGGTATCACCGCTTTTGCCACGCCGGCCATGATGGCCGAAACCCTTGCGCAGTGGCTCAACACGCCAACACTGCGCGATGCGCTGTTCAGCAACGCGGAACGACAGCATCAGGACCGGCTGGCCGAGATGGCTCAGGACGCAGACCTGTACCTGGAACCGTTCACGGCTGCCGATGTGCAATTGCAGCCCGTTACCACGGCACCGTTCCTTCACGCGTTCGACAGGCTGCTGAACAAACAGCGCAACGACATCCGTTATGCATGCGAACAGCACGGCACGGCGGATCGGCTCACGCGTCAGTCGCAAATCCAGCAGGCCATCGACATGCCAGGCCTGCTAGGCCCCGCCGCCATGCTCGAGCTGCGGGAACTGACCAACAGACAACGTCAGTACCAGCGCAACTTGCCCGAATGGATGAAGATCGCCAGCGAGGCTGACCTGCAGACCTATGCCCGGCACCTGCAACGCTACGACGCGGCGCATGCCGCAATGCTGAGTGTGCTGGGCAGCGCAGCGTCGCCGGAGCGGTTTGCCGAAATGCAGTTGCGCGCGCGCCTGGCCAATGACCTGGGCCATGATCTGGACCCTCGGGCCTTGATCATCGACACCCGTCGCACGCTGCCAGCGACGAGCGAGACCTACCACGTGACGCTGCCACTGACCGAACTGGCGCTCTATGGCCTGCATCCGGGCGACGAGACAGCAGGCTCGGACTTCCTCGACCAGACGGTTATTACCCTCGATGGCCAGCCGCTGGACGCTGCGTACTCGACATTGAGCCCGACCTACCTTGCCGGGGTGATTGATGAACTCGACCTGCGCGCGGTGTTTGGCAATTTCCAGCGCGAGGCCTGTCAGCAGGAACACAACCAACGGATGCTGCGCGCACTGGCGCGGGTCCGAATGACCACGCTCGGCTGGGCGGCGAAGATGCAGGGGCATATCCAGCCCGATGATTTTGCCATTGTCGCAGCGCTGACCAGCACGGCGGCGAGTGCGCCTGATCCCACGGTGCGCGTGCAGCAGATCAAACTGAACGACCGTAACGTGATGGCCAGATTACTGGTGTTCCGCAAGCAGGATGCCCAAGGCCAGACGCAACGGCTGATCATGTTCGCCAGCGAGGCACCCGGGCAGCAGTATTTCAAGGCCTTCGACACCGACACCCAGCTGTTGCATGAGGTGGTCGGCTGGACCGCATCGCCCGCAATGATGGCCTGGCTGCTCGATCAGGTAGCGGTCGCAGCGCGTCCGGAACTGGCCGCGCAACTGACGGCCCTCAGCGAAAAACCCCAGCCCGCAAAGGACTTTCTGCAATTCATCGAGCACCCCGACTGCGAGACCGCACTGCGCAGTTTTACCGACGAGCAGACCCGCGTATTGCTCTCAGAGCAGGCCCGCCATACCCCGGACTGGTACCTGCGTGCCAGCCATGCCCAGCGCCGGGAATTACTGGCCCTTGAACACGCCATCGATGGCGCGCTCGGCAACTATCAGGCCCAGCCGCACACCAGGGTTCAGTCGTTCCAGGATTACGTACACCAGCGAGCCAGCCAGCAGATCGGCAAACTGCTGGGCGTCCCTGCAGGTACGGTAGACCCTGACCTGATCGTGATCACCAGCGAGCGCGAAACGCTGACCTACACCGACATGCTGCTCAACGGCTACAACGACAGCATCGACCCCTTACGCACGTCAGCAGCCACCGACGCCACGTTCAGCGGCCCGCCGGGTATCGACCTGAGCGCACTGTCACCTGCGGCGGTCGCAGGCTCGGTGCGTGGCCAGTGGCTGGCCGACGAGTACATTGCGCTGATCAGAAACACCCTGCTGAACAGCGAAAACGATGGCTACGCCTACCGCCGCCAATGCAGCGTGATGATCACCCAACTGCAGATGAAGGCCGCTGCACTGCGCAGCCTTCTGAAAGGTCATATCGAGCCCACGCAGTATGTCTGGCTCAAGCAATCACTGGATAACGCGCACCTGAGCGACTCGGCTTCACGCGAGCGATACCCGCTGTATCCCCTGCAAATACATGTGGATAAACCGCTGATCGCCTCGGGCCTGACCGATGTCGATCAACTGGTTATCCCCGGCCCGCTGCTGACCCACATCGAAACCGTTCAGGGCTGCCTGGTCATTTTGCCGACGCAGATCCGACACGCCGCGCTGCTTTATACGCCGCAGGCACCTGACGGTATCGAATTCCGCCTGTTCAGCGACTTCGTGAGCTCGCTGGATAGCGAAGGGATGATCGATTACTACAAGGATCGCTGCCGCATCAAGGCACGCCGGACCCTGTCGTTCTTCCTGCGGGACATGCAGAAGGGCAACGCCAACAAGCCTCCGGTCATCCCCAAGGCATTTATCTCAGACGTTGCCGATACCTGTTTCAACCGGCCGCTGGAGCGCAGGTTGCGTGATGTGGAAGAAACCACCACGGGTCGCAACGACATGCTGGCGAAGCTGATCTGGGTCAGTGTCGAAATCATTGCCACGGCCCTGACCCTGCCCTTTCCGCCGGCAAGCTTTGCGGTGGGCAGCCTGATTTCATTGCATGACAGCGGGCAGGCGCTGGTTGCGCTGAGCGCGGGCGACCGGGAGCGCGCCACGAGCTACATGCTGTCGGCACTGCTCAACGGCCTCGGTGCAGGCAGCGATTTGCTGGTGGGCCTGAAAGGACTTGGCGGTGTGTTGCATCAACTTGAGAGCGGTCAGCATTCGACCCCGGTGCTACGTTCGTTCCAGCGCCAGCCTTCTCTGCCGCGTTACGAGGATCTGTACCCGGTAGAGCTGCAAGAGCATGTATTGCTGCTCGGCACGCCCAACGTCCACGGGCATGCTGCGGTTTTCCAAGCGTCCCCTGTCGCCTCGGCACCCCCGCGGGCAACCGGTCAGTTCGCTGCACGCGAACTCGGTGGCGCCTGGCAGCCACTTCTCCCCCCGCCCCCAGCAGCGCAGCGCGCACCATCCGGTTTGCGCCTCGACCTGGCCGTCGACATTTCGCTGGATAACGTGCCACGTATCGCTGATGGTCACGCAAAAGGCGTGCATGCGATCAATGGAAAACACTATATCCAGCTGTCAGACCGGGCCTTTGAGGTTCAATACGACGCACACGGGCGGTACTGGCAGATCATCGACCCGGCCAATCCGTTCGCCTTCTTCGGCAAACAGCCGGTTCGTCTGAATGACCAGGGCCTGTGGCAAGTCGTCCAACGGCAGCGCCTGGGCGGCGGCGGGCTGGACGGTCCGGGCACTTATCGCCCGCTGCCTGAGGACGCCAGCGCAAGCTCAAGCTCGCTGAATATCCTGAGCGACTATCAGATGCCTGGCGGCATGCGCGCGCATCTGGATGTCGTCATCAGCAAGGAAGCCTTCGATCCGACCGGCGCAGGCCTGGAAGTCTATTTCGAAACGTATTTCACCGAGGTGCGCCAGACCTTCGCGGCACGCCGGGAAAAGCTCTATCAGGACGCCCAGGCCTTTTTTGCCCGATTCACGCCTCCACCCAGGCCGACCCTGCCCACCTATGAACTGCCCGGCAGTGTCGACACACTCATCAAGCACATCTTCAGTCACACTAACGGGCTGGTGTTCAGCGAAGCCCCGAAGTCGGTGGCCAGCAAGCGTCTGCTCCTGCTCAACATGCCCTTGCTCGCAGAGCAGCGTGTCGAGGTGCTGTACATCGAGCACCTGCTGATCGACAAACACCTTCGCAAGCTGGCCAGGTATCGCCAACTGGGTAAAAAGAGTCGCTCCGGCTCTCATGAACTCAAGTATTACCTGCAAGAGACCAATCGCGGCGCCCTGAACAACACAAGCACCGAATTCGATTACTACCACCTGATCAAGGCAGCCCACCGTTACGGGATCGAGGTGCGCCCATTCAGTTCGTCGATCAGCTATCCGTTTCTCGGCCATACGGTGCTGAGCGCTTCCGATGACCCGGCAGCCGCCATGAAAATGAGCAATTTCTTCGGCCACAAGGTTATCAGCCACGACATCGAGCCGGCCTCTGCCAGACGCTGGGTAGCACTGCTCGACCAGAAGCTTGCCACGACCCACGATCAAGTGCCCGGCATCGCTGAAATGCAAGGGGCCGTCAGCGTGCATGTCCAGGACCTCCCTGCCGGACGACCGACACGCATCAGGCAAAGCGCGGACCTGATGCATGAAAACACGCCGACTCACTATGACTTCAGCATAGCGTTTGCCGACCCGACGCTGCCCGCCCAACCGCTACCGCCTGCCACTGCGCTGGATGACGTGCTGATCCGCGAGCTGGGCGACCCGGCCGCGATTGCCGGGGTTGAGCGCTGGACGGGTGATTACGGGTTTGTTCTGGACGAAAACGATACCTGGCTACGCGTGGAGCCCGATGACTGGAGCGTTGACAGGCCGATGACCGCCATCCAGCAATCGCTGACCGATGCCACCTACGAAATGCCGATGGAGACCAGAACAACGCTGCATGGCCTGGCGAACTTCGAAAAGAAGGGCCTTGATATGGAGTATTTTTTTGAAGACATCGAACTCGACACTGTGCGCAATACATTCGACCTGCGGCGCACGACGCTACGACAGGACGCCGCCCGGATCAGCGCGGCTCAACTGCCGCCTCGCCCGACGTTACCGGCGATCGAAGCGCAGACAAGCACTGCCGGACTGCTTGAAACCCTGTATCGCCATACCGAAGGCCTGGTTATTGGCGAGTCACACTCTTCGCTCGCCAGCAAAAAGCTGATTATCGACAACCTGCCGCTGCTGTCGCAGCAGAACGTCAAAACGCTGTACATGGAGCACCTGCTGAGCGATCTGCATCAGGCGGATCTGGATCATTTCCTTGAAACGGGGCAGATGAGTAAAACCTTGCTGCATGACCTGAAAACCCTGGACCGCGGGTATCACACCGATCCGGCCGGGATCTACACCTTCGAACGGCTGATCATCAGGGCACGGCAGCAAGGTCTGGAGATTCGCGCCATCGATTGCGCAAGCAGTTACCACCTCAAAGGCATCGCCTATCAAGAGTCCATTACCCGCCAGCAAATGATGAATTACTTTGCCTCGCGCACGATCCGCAGGCATCAGGACGTGATGGGCTCGCACAAATGGATCGCGCTGGTGGGCAACAGCCACTCCAATACCTATCAGGGCGTCGTGCCTGGCATTGCCGAACTGGAAGGCGGGATCGGCCTGCGGGTCGTCGATGTGGCTCCGGGGCATTCGAGGGGAATAACGCTGGATCCGGGGGAGCTCGTCTCGGGTGGCATAGCGGATGAAAAGGTCTACATCAAAGCTGATTATCGGGTGGAGATGGAAGTACTGCGCTCACAGCCGGTCAGGCTGCCAAGCATCGAGAAACGCCTTTCCAGGCCTGGAATGTTTCTGATACAGGAGGGTGAAGGCAATCTGCAAACCATCGTCCATCGCGCCCGCGACACCTGGATTCACCACACACCGGTACTGCGCAATGCCGAAGGCAAACTGTACATCGAACGTCTGCGCTGGCCGCGCATCCACCTCAAACCCTTCGACGACATCGATGCACTGGTGGCAGCACTCGAAGCAATGAACCTCACACGCATCACCTGAGGATGCCGATGCTCCGCGTCACACAGAGGACGCGGAGCGTCCGGAACTGCATGCCAACGCCGGAGCATTGGCACGATAATCTGCACTTACCGGTGAGCGCTCTGCGCTGGCACGAGAGTCAGCTGGGCTCAGTCTGTCACAAGCTTCGGCAAGCGCTGTTCCAGCAACTGGTGCAGCGCGCTCTGCGTCGGCCAGTTGCGCATGAAGCGAGCCCGGTCTCGGGCGTAGGCCGCGGCGAATGACGATTGCGAGCTGTGCTGCTGCATGGCGTCAAGATCAATCATCGCCCAGCGATCGATGTGCCAGAACAGGTTATGCCCCTTGAAATCGCCATGGCTGATACGCTCCTGGATAAGCTGCGCGAAAAGCCGGTCCAGCGCCAACAGTTCGACCTCTGGCGCATCCCCGTTTTCCACATAGGGAGCGAAGCGTTCGATGATGTCCGGCCCATCGATGAACTCGGTCACCAGCCAGGCCTTGCTGCGTAAGCCGAGAAAGCGCTTTTCCTGCACTGCCAGCGGTTTGGGTGTGGCAATGCCAAGGAACATCAACCGGTTACCTTCGCGCCATGAATGCCAGGCTCGGCTGGGGCGCCAGAAGCGCTTGAGCCAGTGGCTGAAATTCTTGATGTTGTAGCGTTTGATGACCAGTTGACGACCATTGACCTCAACCCGCCCGACACTCGCCGCGCCGCCGGTCTTGTACAGATGCCCCTTGTCGAGCAAGGCATCCGCCTGACTCAGCACCGGTAGCATCGCAGGCTCTTCCTCGCGGCGAATGGCGCGGAACACCGAAGCGCTGTCCTCGACACTGAACAGACTGCAGTCGCGCACGGTCTTGCTCATGAAGTCCTTGAGCCGCCAGCTGCGCACCTTGTCGATCTGCTTTTGCAGCGCTTCCATCGGCAAACCATGCTCGGCATTGCTCAACAGGTAATGCACCAGCAGCTCTTCGGTGAAAGGTTCGAAAGACCTGGGCAGCTGGGCAAAGAACACACCGAGATTTTCCAGCACTTTTTGCCGGGACAACGGCGTGCCAGCCTGTTCAGCACGAATCCCGGCGCCATCGATCAAATACAGCTGCCCGTTGTGGCGCAGCAGGTTGTCCAGGTGCAGGTCTTCCTGCCACAGGCCTTTAGCGTGCTGCCGGGCAATGGCCGACAGCGCGTCGCCGAGCACCGCTTGCTGCTCGTCTGCCAGCGGTGGCAGGTGCTGAACAGCGTTCCAGGCATCGCCCAGGCTCGGTGCCTGTTCCAGAAACTCGAACAACAGCCAGCCACCCTCGCCGTCCTGCAAACCGTCGGCCAGCAGCAGTGGTGTGGTCAGGCCCTGTTCGGCAAGCAGCCGTACCCCGGCCAGCTCACGCTGAAAGTGTCGGGCCGCCTTGTCGCCCACCAGCAATTTTGCCAGCACCGTTCGGCCTCGCCAGACACCGGCCCCGACATAGCGCTGCCCCGGCAATACGCGCAGCAGGGTCAGCAATTGCAGTTCAGCCGGTCCGGCAGCATCGGCCAGCGTCAGGCTCATCGGCAACTCGGGGGTACGTCCAGCGGTCTTGAGTTCAGACAAACGCATCAACGGGTCTCTTTATCATCGCGGTGTTGGATGTCTCGTTTGTGAGCGCCGCGCTTGCCCAGACGCGCACTCCAGGCGTCAACCAGCAGGCTGTTCGGCGTAGCTTGCAGATAAGCCGCCAGCAGCTCACGCCGATCCGCCTCATTCCACATCGGCGCGCGGCGCATCAGCGGTTCGAGGTCGCGGGCAAGGTCACGCTTGCCGAAGATCACCGGGCGGGTTTTTTCCAGGTCGATCAATTGCGCCTGATACCCCGTACCGGCTGCCTGAAGAAAAATATGCTTGGGATAGAAGCAGCCATGCACCTGTCCGGCGCCGTGCAGCGTGCGCGCCAGCTGACCGCAGGCGTGCAGTATTGCCAGACGCTGAGCGGCCTCCATCTGGTTCCACTGCTGCAACAGTTCGTCGAGATCGGTCCAGCCGTCCAGCGCACGCGTCATCAGGATCGCCCGGCGCTCGCCGTCGACCTTGCGCTCGCCATAGAACACCGCTTGCAGTGCCGGAATCCCCAGCTTGCGATAGCGACTGATGTTACGAAACTCGCGCGAGAACGACGGTTCGCCAAACGGATGATGCAACGTGTGAGTCAGGTAATTGCTCTGACGCTTGAGGTAAAAACCCTGACCGTCCAGATCGAGGCGGAACACGCTGCTCCAGCCGCCGCGCCCGGTATTGGGCTCATCGACCGCATCGAGTCTGATGTTCCAAAGCGATTCAAAATCAGCCAGGTTGTGACGCGCCAGTAAAGGCTGGTCGGCACTGGCAATAAAAACGCTCATTCACGGCCCTCGAAAAAGCTGACGATATGTCGGATACGTTTTTTGTCGGAGGCGTTCAAACGCGTTCGCTGGCGGTATTGCAGGTAGAAGCGCAGGCGCTGGGTGGCCGACAAGTGATACTTGGCGACCTTGTCCAGGCAGGCCAGATCCTTGGTGATCCGATAGCGCAGCATGAAGCTCCACCAGAATGCGCCGTTGGGGCAATCGATGAAAAACAGCTTGCCTTCGTTATCGACCAACAGGTTGCGCCATTTCAAATCATTATGTGTGAAATGGTTGTCGTGCATGATCCGGGTGAAGGCAGCCAGCTGGCGGCTGATCGCGTCGACCCAATGGCGGTCGGTCAGTCGCGGATCCTTGCGTTGCGCCAGTGCCGACAAGTCTTCGGTGTTCGGCAAGCCACGCGTGATCAGTGCGCCGCGATCATACGCCGCGCCGTTGCGCTCCAGCCCCCAGGCCACCACCTCCGCGGTCGGAATGCCCCATTTGGCGAAACGCTTGAGGTTCTGCCATTCGGACTTGACCCTCGGCCTGCCCATATAGCGGCGCAGACCCTTGCCCGCACCCACGTAGCGCTTGACGTAGTAGTAGACACCGGCGCGCTCGACGCGGATGACGTCGGACAGCGGGTCGCGGGTCAACTGCTGGCCCTGCAGGGCAAACACGGCGTCCAGGCTACCGAATTCCGGCTCCAGGAAAGCGTACTCGGGCTCGAGCTTCCAGCCCGCCATCAGAGTGCATCTCCGTAGCGCACTTTGCGCTGATACAACTTGTCGGCTTTTTTATCCAGCCAGGTCAGCAATGCCGCTTCCTTGAGCAGGATTTCGCGCAACGGCTTCTGGAAATAGCCCTGGAGAAAACGCAGTTTGTCGCGGCGGGTGAGGCCAATGTCCAGCGCCGAAAAGTACAGCGCGGCCAGGTCCTTGTTACGCCAGCGCGGCGTGATCGCACGGCGGGTCTGGGCACGGTGCAGGTCGATGACCGACAGTTTGAAATCGTCAGCGGTCACCGGCTTGTCGGTGTGCAACAGAAAATGGCAGATGTAGCAGTCGCGATGATTGACGCCTGCGCGGTGCATCATGCCGACCATGCGGGCGACTTCGGTAATGAAGGCTCTCTTCAGACGCGGCTCGGGCGGCTCGTTGCGCCAGTTGAGGCTGACATCTTCGAGGCTGGTGGTCGGTGCCAGTTCTTCGGTGACGATGAACGAGTGCTGCGCGGCGGGGTTGCTGCCACGTTCACCATAGGCCACGGCCGTCATGGTCGGGACGCCGACTTCATGCAGACGCTCGATGGCGTCCCACTCCTTGCCCGCGCCAAGTACCGGCAGCTTGGCGGTTGCCAGGTTCTTGGCGATCTCGCCCCAGCCAATGCCACGGTGGATCTTGACGAAGTAACCGCGCCCGTCGACCTCGGTGCGCAGCGTGCGGCGCCCTTCCAGTTCACGGTAGACCTCGCCGCTCAGGCCTTCGACCTCGACGAACGCATCGCGCCCCGCCCACAGGCTCTTGAACGGCTCAGCAAGGAACAGCTTCATCAATAGTGCTCCGCCAGAATCACATCCGCAGCGTGTTGCGGCATGCTGTAAAGGTCCGCCGTGTCGGCAAAGGTCAGGCCATTGCGCGACCACGCGCTGCGTGCGGCATCGTCCTCAAGCATGTCCGACAGGTAGCGATTGAGCTGCGCCTGCTCGAACGGCTCGTCCAGCACCCGCCCGCAATCGGCCTCGGCTATATAGTGAGCGTAACCACAGACCGCGCTGACCAGGACCGGCAAACCGGCAACCAGCGCTTCGAGCAGCACGGTCCCGGTGTTTTCGTTGTAGGCCGGATGAATCAGCAGGTCGGCGCCCAGCAGAAAACGCGGAATGTCGCTGCGCCCTTTCATGAAGGTCACCTGATCACCCAGGCCGAGCGCCGCGCTCTGCAATTGGAATACTTTGGGGTCGTCCTGACCGATTACAAATAGCCGCGTGCGTTTCTTGAGTTCGGCGGGCAGAGCCGCGAGTGCCTTCAGGCTGCGATCCACGCCCTTGGTCTTGAAACCGGAGCCGATCTGCACCAATAGCAGGTCATCGTCGGCCAGGCCGAATTCCTTGCGAAAGCCTGCACGAATGTCAGGGGCATCCGGCGGCGCGCGGCGATCCTGGGAAATCCCCGGCGGCAGCAAATGGAAGCGCGACGGCGGGGTGTCGTAATGCTTGATGAACAGCGGCTGCTGCACTTCGGAAATCATCAACACCTGAGTTTTCGAGTCTTTGCCGAACACCGCGCGCTCGTAGTCAGCAAAGTGGCGATAACGGCCCCACTTGCGATACAGCGGGCTGCGCAGGTTCTGCGCCTTGTCCTCGAAGCAGCCGTCGGCGGCGTAATACACATCCAGACCGGGCATCTTGTTGAAACCGATCAGGCGGTCCACCGGGCGTTTGGCCAGGTCCGCTTCCATCCAGGCGCTGAGCTTTTCGTTGCGCCGATGATTGAAGAACGCCTTGACCGGCGCCACCAGCACCTCGAAACCGGGCGGCACATCGCCTTCCCAGATCAGGGTATACACACGGATCTGATGGCCGCGCTGCTGGCACTCCAGCGCGATGCGCATGAAGTCGCGTTGCAGGCCGCCGAACGGGAAGTATTTGTAGAGTACAAAAGCCAGTTGCATCAGCCAGGTTCCTTTGCCAGCAACAGCGCGCCCAATTGGCTCGCTACTCGCTCGGGATTCAAGCGAGTGAAGCACATCGGCCACTCGCGCTTAAGGTCGAACCGGCGCTGATCGTCGGCGGTCGGTTGGTACGTGCATTTCTTTTGCAGGCACGGCGTGCAGCCCGGATAATCGCTGGCCAGATGCACCTGCGACTTGCCGTAGGCCCCGGTCAGGCCCGGATTGGTCGGGCCAAACAGGGAAATGGTCGGCACATCCAGTGCAGCGGCCAGGTGCCCGATGCCGGTGTCTACCGCGACGCACGCCTGCGCGCTGGCCAGCACCCGCGCAACGCCTGCCAGATTGAGCTTTGGCAGCACGTGAGCACTGCTCAGACCCTCGGCAATGCGCTCGGCGCGGGCCTTTTCTGCCGGGTTGCCCCACGGCAACTGCACTTGCAGGCCGCGTGCTGCCATCAATTCGGCCAGCTGTCGCCAGTACAGCTCAGGCCAGTGCTTGGTGTCCCAGGTCGTGCCATGCAGGAACAGCACGAACGGGGCCTGCAAATTGTCGTCCAGAGTCGCCAGGGGCTTGAGACCGTAATCGCCCATGCCGGACGGCTGTGAATAACCCAGTGCCTGAGCGAACAACTGGCGCAACCGTTCGACCGCATGTTGCCCGCGTGCCACTGGAAAAGCGCGATCATAAAAGCGACTGGCGACCGGCTCGCGTGCCGAATCGCGGTCCAGACCGGCCACCGGTGCATCGACATAGCGTGTCAGCCAGGCACTTTTGAACAGGCCCTGCGCATCGATCACCAGATCATAGCGCTGTTCGCGCACCTGCTGTTTGAAGCGCCGCCATTCCCCGGACCTGAAGGTTTGCAAGAGGTGCTTGCGCCAGCGGCGAATCGCCACCGGGATCACCCTGTCGACCGCCGGATGCCAGGCGGGAATCTCCGCGAAGCCCTCCTCGACCACCCAGTCGAAGCGAATGCCGGGCAGCGCACGCGCCGCATCGGTCAGCGCGGGCAAGGCATGAATCACATCACCCAGTGAAGACGTCTTGATCAGCAGTACCCGCAAAATCAGGCAACCTCCACCGGCGTGCTACTCAGGCGGCTCAGCGCCTGAGTCACGGCGTCCGGCTCAAGCAGACGCATGCAGTTGTAATGGCCGAAACGGCAGGTGCGCTCAAAGCACGGGCTGCACTCGATGCCCAGACGCACCACCTCGACTGCGTCGGCCAGCGGCGGCGTGAAGCCCGGCGAGGTCGAACCGTAGACAGCCACCAGCGGACGGTTCAGCGCTGCGGCCACGTGCATCAGGCCGGAATCGTTGGACACCACGGCATCGGCGCACGACAGCAGGTCAATGGCTTCGGCCAGCGAGGTCTCGCCACTGAGGTTGACGGACTCCTCGCGCAGGCCGGGAATCAGCTCCTGACGAATGCTCTCACCGACCGGGTGATCTTTTTTCGAGCCGAACAGCCAGACCTGCCAGCCTTCGCGAATGCTCGCGTCGGCGACCTGTGCGTAATGCTCGGCGGGCCAGCGCTTGGACTCACCGAACTCCGCGCCGGGGCATAGCGCCAATACCGGGCGATCCAGGGTCAGACCGAATTTGCTCAGTGCGGCATCACGCGTGGTCGGGTCGATACGCAGGCTCGGCCGCGGGTAAGGACGCGGCAACTCGGTGCCCTTGTCGAAGGCCAGGGCCATGAAACGTTCGATCATCAGCGGGTAGCGCTGCTTGTCGAGGGTCCGCACGTCGTTGAGCAGGCCGTAGCGAAACTCGCCGCGCCAACCGGTACGTTTCGGAATGCCGGCGAAAAACGGCACCAGCGCGGATTTCAGCGAATTGGGCAGCAGGATAGCCTGATCGTATTGGCCGGCCAGAGACTTGCCGATCCGGCGACGGGTCGCCAGTTCCAGGGCACCGTGCCCCAGCGGAAAACTCAGCGCAGCGCGAACCTCCGGCATGCGTTCCAGTATCGGACGGCTCCATTCAGGGGCCAGCACGTCGATTTCGCACTCGGGATGACGCTGTTTCAGACACTGGAACAGCGTTTGTGCCATCACCATGTCACCGACCCAGCTAGGCCCAACGATCAGAATTTTCATGTTCTATCCAAAAACGACCAGAAACGATCAGGGAGGCCGATCAGACTGCGTGACATTCCCACACAACCTGTCGCCTCCCTGTCATAGCTTTATAGAGTGTTGCAGTGGAATGTGGCGTGCCGTGAGGCTCAGCTCAACCCCATCTGCGTCCAGATCCGCATCACCTCACGCCGCTGGGCGTGAAACTGATCGCCGCTGACCACGCCCGCCTGCTTCTGCAAGGCCTGGCGATGTGCCGCCGAGCGATACGCCTTATAGGCTTCGCGCAACAGGCCGGCATCCGTATCCGGTAGCAGTCCGGCTTCTTCAAGCCCTTCGAGAATCCGGATGTTGTCGGTGTATTGCAGCAGCGCGGGATGCTCTCTGGACCACGCCAAGGCGGCGTATTGCACCATAAATTCGATATCGACGATACCTCCGGCGTCCTGCTTGAGGTCGAATGGCACCGCCGCCTCGAAGGCATTGGCCGCCCTGCCGGCCGCTGTCACGCGGGTACCGAGGTTGTCACGCATCTTGGCGCGCATTTCGCTGACTTCGGCGCGCAGCTTGTCCAGATCACGTTCGCGCCCCAGCACATCGGCACGGACTTTCTCGAATTGCTCGCCCACATCCCGGCTGCCGGTCATGACCCGCGCACGAACCAGCGCCTGATGCTCCCAGGTCCAGGCTTCATTGGCCTGATAACGGGCGAAAGCCCCCACAGAGCTGACCAGCAGGCCGGATGCCCCCGAAGGCCGCAGGCGCATGTCGACGTCATACAGCTGACCGGAGTTGGTTTGCGTGGTCAGCAAATGGATCACCCGCTGCCCCAGCCGGGTGAAGAACTGCGCGGTGTCGATCGGCTTGGCACCGTCGGTCTCGGCCTCCAGATCGCCATCATGAATGAACACCAGATCCAGATCGGAGCCATGCCCCAGCTCGATGCCGCCGACCTTGCCGTAGCCGACGATCACGAAACCCGGATCGCACAACGTGCCGTCCGGACGTAAAGGCGTACCGTGCCGGGCCACGCTGTAGCGCCAGGCCAGCGCGAGCACCTGATCGAGAATCGCCTCGGCCAGCCAGGTCAGGTAATCACTGACTTTCATCAACGGCAGGCTGCCGGATATCTCGGAGGCCGCAACGCGCAGACTGTGCGCCAGCTTGAAATGCCGCAAGGCTTCCATCTGCTGCTCAAGGTCGTCCTCGGGGATACGAATCAGCCGCTCGCGCAGCTCGGCCGCCAGTTCCGGGGCCAGCGGCGGATTGAACAGGCGTCCCTCATTGAGCAACTCATCGAGCAACAACGGGAAACGCGCGATCTGCTCGGCAATCCACGGGCTCGCGGCGCACAGGGTCAGCAGCTGTCGCAGCGCGTCGGGGTTTTCCGTGAGCAGCACCAGGTACGCCGAGCGCCGGGCGACCGCTTCTACCAGGGGCAGCACGCGCTCGAGTACCAGGTCGGGCTTCTCATGTTCCACCGCCTGAGCCAGCAGACGGGGGATGAACGCGTCCAGCCGCTCACGGCTCAGACGCTGCATCGAACGCAGGTTGGGGCTGCTGCGCAGGCTGGCCAGATTTTTCAGCGCCTTCTCGGCGTCAACAAAGCCGGCCTGCAACAGTTGGCGACCTGCGGCCTCTTCGTCCTGGGACTCTTCCCACAACGGCAGCCATTCGCCTCCCACCACCACTTCACCATCTTCTTCCTGCTCATCATCCGGGTCGGCGTCGGGGTCCGCAATGACCTGGCGGAAGTGCCAGGCCACACGGCCACGCCAGTGCATCAGTCGTTCGTGAAAGGCAGCCCAGTCAGCGAAGCCCATGATCAGCGCAACGCGCGCCTGATCCTGTTCGTTGTCCGGGAGCATCTGCGTCTGACGGTCGGCAATCGCCTGAATGGCGTGCTCGGTATAACGCAGAAACTCGTAGCCCTCGCGCAGCTCTTCGGTCACCGCCGAGGGCAGATAGCCCTGCCCCTCAAGAGTTTTCAGCACCTTGAACAACGGCCGCTGCTGCAGACTCAGGTCGCGGCCGCCGTGAATCAGTTGAAAGGCCTGGGCGATGAACTCCACCTCACGAATACCGCCGGCGCCCAGCTTGATGTTTTCCGCCATGCCCTTGCGCTTCACTTCCTGCTGAATGAGCTGCTTCATGGTGCGCAGCGCTTCGATGGCCGAGAAATCCAGATAGCGGCGGTACACGAACGGACGCAGCATCGCCAGCAATTCGGCACCGGCAGCCTGATCGCCCCCGACCACGCGCGCCTTGATCATCGCGTAACGTTCCCAATCCCGGCCCTGGTCCTGGTAATACTGTTCCAGCGCATTGAAGCTGAGCACCAGGGCGCCGGACGAACCGTAGGGGCGCAGACGCATGTCGACCCGGAATACGAAACCGTCGACGGTCACCGGGTCGAGCGCCTTGATCAGCCGCTGGCCCAGACGAATAAAGAACTCCTGATTGTCCAGCGCACGCTTGGTGCCGACGGTCTCGCCGCCCTCGGGGTAGCCGAAGATCAGGTCAATGTCCGAGGACAGGTTCAGTTCGACCGCACCGAGCTTGCCCATGCCCAGAATGACCATGTGCTGCGGCTGCCCGGAATGACGACCGGTCGGGGTGCCGAACTGCTGGCAGTGCCGGGGGTACAACCACTGGTAAGCCAGATCGATCGACGCATCGGCCATGTCCGACAGGTCACGGCAGGTTTCGATCAGGTTTGCCTGACGGGTCAGGTCGCGCCAGATAATCCGTACTTGCTGGCGTGCGCGCTGTCGACGTAGATTACGCCCCAATTCATCATCGCTGGCAGCGCTCGACAGCGCGTCGGCAATCTGCCCGCGCAATTGGCCGGCAGAGAAGCTACGCTCCAGCTCGCCCGAATCGGCCAGCTGCAGGAGCATCTGCGGATCACGGCAGACTTGTTCGTTTACAAAATCACTGGCAGCGCAGACCCGGTCGAATGCTGCCTGCCGCGCCTCGGGCCAGGCCTTGAATGAGGCCTGCGCGTCCTCGGACAGGACAGTGAGCGCGGCCTGAAACATCTGGCGAGCGCGGGTAATCGATGGCAGCAGAATGGCCGGAAATTCGGCCAGTAAAGGCAGGCTCATGGTCTATCCTTGATCGGCGTGCAGACGCCCGTCCGTCGTTATGGCGAGACGCGTCTGCCAGCACCGCTTGTCGAACAAAGGTTATAAATTGCTGGAAAAATCAAATTAGAAGCATAAAAATCCGCTTTTTCCCTGCAAGATATTCAATAGCGATCAACAGTAACGTTTTAAGCTACACGACAACAGGAGCGATTAAGACGCTTCTCTGTAGTTTTACTACTGGGTCCGATACTCGGAGGGCTGAAATCGTCGTCGATTTGTAGTAAAACTACACGCCGCCGGATCCCACCCTCCGGTAATCCAAGAATTTATGTCGTCTGCCCACAAGGCCAGTCGCAAACTCAGGCAACCGATTCTGGAAGCCTTTCCGCCCTGGAGCAAGCCATGCAAGACCTCGATCCCGTCGAAACCCAGGAATGGCTGGACGCCCTGGAATCGGTTCTCGACAAAGAAGGCGAAGACCGCGCTCACTACCTGATGACCCGTTTGGGCGAGCTGGCCACCCGTAGTGGTTCGCAGCTGCCGTACGCCATCACCACGCCATATCGCAACACCATTCCTGTCACCCACGAAGCACGCATGCCTGGCGACCTGTTCATGGAACGCCGCATTCGCTCGCTGGTGCGCTGGAACGCGTTGGCCATGGTCGTCAAAACCAACCTGAATGACCCGGATCTGGGCGGCCACATCTCCAGCTTCGCCTCCAGCGCCACGCTGTACGACATCGGCTTCAACTATTTCTTCCAGGCCCCGACCGACGAACACGGCGGCGACCTGATCTACTTCCAGGGTCACGCATCGCCAGGCGTCTACGCCCGTGCGTTCCTCGAAGGCCGCATTACCGAAGACCAGATGAACAACTTCCGTCAGGAAGTCGACGGCAATGGCCTGTCCTCTTATCCACACCCGTGGCTGATGAAGGATTTCTGGCAGTTCCCGACTGTATCGATGGGCCTTGGCCCGATCCAGGCGATCTACCAGGCGCGCTTCATGAAGTACCTGGAGCACCGCGGTTACATTCCGGAAGGCAAGCAGAAAGTCTGGTGCTTCCTGGGTGACGGCGAGACCGACGAGCCGGAATCGCTGGGCGCCATCGCCCTGGCCGGTCGCGAGAAGCTCGACAACCTGATTTTCGTCGTCAACTGCAACCTGCAGCGCCTCGACGGCCCGGTTCGCGGCAACGCCAAGATCATCCAGGAACTCGAAGGCGTGTTCCGCGGCGCCCAATGGAACGTCACCAAAGTCATCTGGGGCCGTTTCTGGGACCCACTGCTGGCCAAGGACGTCGACGGTATCCTGCAACGTCGCATGGACGAAGTCATCGACGGCGAATACCAGAACTACAAGGCCAAGGACGGCGCCTTCGTCCGCGAGCACTTCTTCAACTCGCCTGAACTCAAGGCGATGGTTGCCGATCTGTCCGACGACGAGATCTGGAAACTCAACCGTGGCGGCCACGACCCGTACAAGGTTTATGCGGCCTACCACGAAGCCGTCAACCACAAGGGTCAACCGACCGTGGTTCTGGCCAAGACCATCAAGGGTTATGGCACCGGCGCTGGCGAAGCAAAAAACACTGCGCACAACACCAAGAAGGTCGATGTCGACAGCCTGCGTCACTTCCGTGACCGTTTCGACATCCCGGTCAAGGACTCCGAACTCGAAGCCCTGCCGTTCTACAAGCCGGAAGAAGGCAGCGCCGAAGCCCGTTACCTGAGCGAGCGTCGTGCTGCGCTGGGTGGCTTCGTGCCTCAGCGTCGCGCGCAGAGCTTCAACCTGCCGACGCCGCCACTCGACACCCTCAAGGCCATCCTTGACGGTTCGGGCGACCGTGAAATTTCCACCACCATGGCTTTCGTGCGCATCCTGGCGCAGCTGGTCAAGGACAAGGAAGTCGGTCAGCGCATCGTGCCGATCATCCCGGACGAAGCGCGTACCTTCGGTATGGAAGGCATGTTCCGCCAGTTGGGCATCTACTCGTCGGTCGGCCAGCTCTACGAGCCAGTCGATAAAGAACAAGTAATGTTCTATCGCGAAGACAAGAAAGGCCAGATCCTCGAAGAAGGCATCAACGAAGCGGGCGCCATGTCCTCCTTCATCGCTGCCGGTACTTCGTACTCCAGCCACAACCAGCCGATGATTCCGTTCTACATCTTCTACTCGATGTTCGGTTTCCAGCGCATCGGCGACCTGGCATGGGCCGCTGGCGACAGCCGCACCCGTGGCTTCCTGATCGGTGGCACCGCCGGCCGTACCACGCTGAACGGCGAAGGCCTGCAGCACGAAGACGGTCACAGCCACATCCTGGCGTCGACCATCCCGAACTGCCGCACCTTCGACCCGACTTACGGTTACGAACTGGCAGTGATCATCCAGGACGGCATGCGCCGGATGTTCGAAGAGCAGCAGGACGTTTTCTACTACCTGACCGTGATGAACGAGTCCTACACCCAGCCAGCCATGCCGGCCGGTGTGGAAGAAGGCATCGTCAAAGGCATGTACCTGCTCGAAGAAGACACCAAGGAAGCGGCGCACCACGTCCAGTTGCTGGGCTCGGGCACCATCCTGCGTGAAGTTCGCGAAGCGGCGAAGATTCTCCGTGACGAGTTCAATATCGGCGCCGACGTCTGGAGTGTCACCAGCTTCAACGAGCTGCGTCGCGACGGTCTGGCTGCAGAGCGCAACAACCGCCTGCACCCTGGCCAGAAGCCGCAGCTGAGCTATGTCGAGGAGTGCCTCAACGGCCGCAAAGGTCCGGTCATCGCATCGACGGATTACATGAAGCTGTTCGCTGATCAGATTCGTCAGTGGGTTCCAACCAAGGAATACAAAGTCCTGGGCACCGACGGTTTCGGCCGTAGCGACAGCCGCAAGAAGCTGCGTCACTTCTTTGAAGTCGATCGTCACTTCGTGGTGCTGGCGGCCCTGGAAGCCTTGGCTGATCGTGGCGATATCGAACCCAAGGTCGTGGCTGAAGCCATCGCCAAGTTCGGCATCGATCCTGAAAAACGCAATCCACTGGACTGCTAAGAGTCTGCTTCAAGAGCGCTGATCAGAGCGTGAACAGCCGAGGATGCGGAATTTACTTGCCGTAAATGAGCATCCAACGCTGTTTCGTTGTAACTGAACCAGCGTATTCGTGAGTGAACAGGTTCTCCTAAGGAGAGACATAGTGAGTGAGTTAATTCGTGTACCCGACATCGGCAACGGTGAAGGCGAAGTCATTGAATTGATGGTCAAGGTCGGTGATCGCATCGAGGCCGACCAGAGCATTCTGACGCTTGAGTCGGACAAGGCGAGTATGGAAATCCCTGCTCCCAAGGCTGGCGTCATCAAGACCATGAAGGTCAAGCTGGGCGACCGCCTGAAAGAAGGCGACGAGCTGTTCGAACTGGAAGTGGAAGGCGAAGCGGCTGCGGCCCCGGCACCTGCTGCCGAACCTGCCGCGGCCCCGGCCGCCGCCGAAAAGCCGGCTGAAGCCGCACCCGCAGCCGCTGCGCCTGCTCCGGCAGCCAGCGCCAGCGTTCAGGACATCCACGTGCCGGACATCGGTTCGTCGGGCAAGGCCAAGATCATCGAACTGATGGTCAAGGTCGGTGACAGCATCCAGGCCGATCAGTCGCTGATTACCCTGGAATCCGACAAGGCCAGCATGGAGATCCCTTCTCCGGCCGCAGGCGTTGTCGATAGCATCGAAGTCAAACTGGACCAGGAAGTCGGTACCGGCGACCTGATCCTGAAACTGAAAGTCGAAGGTGCCGCGCCTGCCGCTGCTCCGGCGCCTGCCGCCAGCGCACCCGCTGCTGCCCCTGCCAAGGCTGAAGCCGCGGCTCCTGCCGCCCCTGCTCCCAAGGCAGAGACGGCACCTGCGCCGGCTGCTCCAGCGGCTCCGGCCAAAGACGGCGCCAAGGTTCATGCAGGCCCGGCCGTTCGTCAGCTGGCCCGCGAATTCGGCGTCGAGCTGAGCGCGGTCAGTTCCACCGGCCCGCACGGCCGTGTGCTGAAAGAAGACGTTCAGGCTTACGTCAAAACCATGATGCAGAAGGCCAAGGAAGCGCCAGCTGGCGGCGCAAGCGGCGGCTCGGGCATCCCGCCAATTCCGGAAGTCGATTTCAGCCGTTTCGGCGAGATCGAAGAAGTGCCGATGACGCGTCTGATGCAACTCGGCGCTTCCGGTCTGCACCGCAGTTGGCTGAACATCCCGCACGTCACGCAATTCGACCAGGCCGACATTACCGACCTGGAAGCTTTCCGTGTGGCGCAGAAAGGCGCTGCCGAGAAAGCTGGCGTCAAGCTGACCGTTCTGCCACTGCTGCTCAAATCCTGCGCCCACCTGCTCAAGGAGCTGCCGGACTTCAACGCTTCGCTGGCACCTAGCGGCAAGGCCGTGATTCGCAAGAAGTACGTGCACATCGGCTTTGCCGTGGACACCCCGGACGGCCTGCTGGTCCCGGTCATCCGCGACGTCGACCAGAAGAGCCTGTTGCAACTGGCTGCCGAAGCCGCCGCACTGGCGGAAAAGGCGCGCAACAAGAAACTGACTGCGAACGACATGCAGGGCGCGTGCTTCACCATCTCCAGCCTCGGCCACATTGGCGGCACCGGCTTCACGCCGATCGTCAACGCGCCGGAAGTGGCGATCCTCGGTGTTTCCAAGGCAACCATCCAGCCCGTCTGGGACGGTAAAGCCTTCCAGCCGAAACTGATGCTGCCGCTGTCGCTGTCCTACGATCACCGCGTGATCAACGGCGCAGCTGCTGCCCGCTTCACCAAGCGCTTGAGCGAATTGCTGGCGGACATCCGTACAATTCTGCTGTAAGCCCTGCAGGCCCGTTCCCGGACGGGCCTTGCTGTACACCTTTGCGAGCTGCCACGCTCGAACCTCAACCCCGCCCTCCAGCGGGGATTTTTTTGTCTGGCTATCGCGCCCATGCTCCGCGCTGATTGCTGGATCCTGTGGGAGTGACCGGGGCGGCGACCCGCATTGCTCACGACCCATCTTCGGGGGTTGTACGGGCCCCTTCGCGAGCAAGCTCGCTCCCACGACCTTTATCGCGGTGCCAGGTCTGACTGGCGGGTGATACACTACGCGACATTTTTGTTTTGCAGGTTCACCGTCGTGACTAACACCGCTTTCAATTCTCTGCCCCTGTCTGCTGCCATGCTGGCTAACCTGGAGTCGCTTGGTTATGCCGAAATGACACCGATTCAGGCGCAGAGCCTGCCGGTGATCCTCAAGGGCATGGACCTGATCGCGCAAGCCAAGACCGGCAGCGGCAAGACCGCTGCATTCGGCATCGGCCTGCTCAACCCTATCAACCCGCGTTTCTTCGGTTGCCAGGCATTGGTCATGTGCCCGACCCGCGAACTGGCGGATCAGGTGGCCAAGGAAATCCGCCGTCTGGCGCGTTCCGAGGACAACATCAAGGTCCTGACCCTGTGTGGCGGCGTTTCATTCGGCCCGCAGATCGGCTCGCTGGAGCATGGCGCGCACATCATCGTCGGTACTCCGGGTCGCATACAGCAGCACTTGCGCAAGGGCTCGCTGGTCCTGGACGGCCTGAACACGCTGATTCTCGATGAAGCCGACCGCATGCTGGACATGGGTTTCTACGACGCCATCGCCGACATCATCGAGCAGACCCCGCAGCGCCGCCAGACGTTGCTGTTCTCGGCGACCTACCCGGTCGGTATCAAGCAGTTGTCCTCGAAATTCATGCGTGATCCACAGACCGTGAAAGTCGAAGCACTGCACGCCGACAGCCAGATCGAGCAGATTTTCTACGAGATCTCTCCGGAGCAGCGCCTGGAAGCAGTGGTCAAGGTACTCGGCCATTTCCGTCCGACGTCCTGCGTGGCGTTCTGCTTCACCAAGCAGCAGGTGCAGGAAGTGGTCGATCACCTGACCGCCAAGGGCATGTCTGCCGTCGGCCTGCATGGCGATCTCGAACAGCGTGACCGTGATCAGGTACTGGCGATGTTTGCCAACCGCAGCACCTCGGTACTGGTCGCCACTGACGTGGCCGCGCGCGGTCTGGACATCGACGCGCTGGACATGGTGATCAACGTCGAGCTGGCGCGTGATTCGGAAATCCACATTCACCGCGTCGGCCGTACCGGTCGCGCAGGCGAGAAAGGCATCGCGGTCAGCCTGGTGGCTCCGTCGGAAAGCCAACGCGCGCGTGCCATCGAAGAGTTGCAGAAAGCGCCGTTGAACTGGCAGCAATACGACAGACTGAGCATCAAGGAAGGCGGCAAGCTGCTGCCCGCCATGACCACCCTGTGCATCGGCTCGGGTCGCAAGGACAAGCTGCGTCCGGGCGACATCCTCGGCGCACTGACCGGCGAGGCAGGCATTCCGGGCACTCAGGTCGGCAAGATCGCGATTTTCGACTTCCAGGCCTACGTTGCCGTCGAGCGCAGCATGGCCAAACAGGCCCTGGAACGTTTGAACAACGGCAAGATCAAGGGCAAGTCGCTGCGCGTGCGGATTCTCTGAAATAGTCGTCGGCTGGATTATCGTCCCCCCGCTCCGCGTGGGAACGCAGTTCTGGACGCTCTGCGTCCGATTTTGAATAGGCACTGCGGCGCAGGTATGTGACGCAGAGCGTCACGAGAGGCATTCCCACGCGGAGCATGGGAACGATCGTGACCTGAAGATCGAGGAACCACGCTGTGCCCGTTACTGACGTTGTAATCATTGGCGCCGGCGCCGCCGGTCTGATGTGTGCGTTCACCGCTGCCGCTCGCGGGCGCAAGGTGATGTTGATCGACCACGCCAACAAACCCGGCAAGAAGATCCTGATGTCCGGTGGCGGGCGGTGCAACTTCACCAATATGTACACCGAGCCGGCCAACTTCCTGTCGCAGAACCCGCATTTCTGCAAATCGGCCCTGGCCCGCTACACCCAATGGGATTTCATCGCGATGGTCGCCAAGCATGGCGTGCCTTATCACGAGAAGAAGCTCGGCCAGCTGTTTTGCGACAACAAGTCCAGCGACATTCTGGAAATGCTTCTGGAAGAGTGCCGCGAGGCCGGTGTCAGCCTGCACATGGACACCTCCGTGCAGCAGATCGAAAAGACCGACGCCGGCTACAGCCTGCAGACCACGCTGGGCCCCCTGAACTGCCAGTCGCTGGTGATTGCCACAGGCGGGCTGTCGATTCCGACGCTGGGCGCTACGGGTTTTGGCTATCAGATTGGCAAGCAGTTCGGCCACACGCTGCTGCCGACCCGCGCCGGGCTGGTGCCGTTCACCATCACCGATCAGCTCAAGGAGCTGTGCACCGAGTTGTCAGGCACCTCGGTGGATTGTCTGGTGAGCTGCAACGACACCAGCTTCCGCGAAAACATGCTGTTCACCCACCGCGGCCTCAGTGGCCCGGCGATCCTGCAGATTTCCTCGTTCTGGCAGCCCGGTGACACGGTGGAAATCAACCTGCTGCCCGATCACGACGTGCCCGCCTGGCTCAACCAGCAGCAGGCCGAGCGCCCCAACAGTGAGCTGAAAACCCTGCTGGGCGAGATGTTCACCAAGAAGATGGCCAACCTGATCGCCGAACACTGGTTCGTTTCCAAACCGATGAAGCAGTACACCCACGCCGAGCTGGCCGATATCGCCGAAAAGCTGGCGAGCTGGCAGGTGGTGCCGGCGGGCACCGAGGGTTATCGCACGGCCGAAGTGACGCTGGGCGGTATAGACACCCGCGAAGTGTCGTCCAAGACCATGGAATCGCTGAAATCCCCCGGTCTTTATTTTGTGGGCGAAGTGCTGGACGTGAGCGGTCATCTGGGCGGTTTCAACTTTCAGTGGGCCTGGGCGTCGGCCTATGCTGCCGCACACTACGTGTGACGTAGTCGCTGATACGCAACATCACGACACGACAAACCGGTATAAATTTTGCGAGGCGGATGTACAGCCAGTCATTTGGTCTGTACATATCCTCCTGCACGATCGATCAATTGCGAACAGGGCCGTCAAGCTAACCCATGGCATCGAAATCTCTCCGTCATACATTCCGTCGATTGTGGGCGCTGGATAAATTCAGCTATAGCGTTCGAGTCTTTATCGCACTGACCGGCAGCATGGCGCTGTGCTGGTATCAAAACGAAATGGCATTACTGATCCCGCTGTTTCTGGGGATTATTGCCTGCGCCCTGGCCGAGACTGACGACAGCTGGCAGGGCCGACTCAATGCCCTGGCCGTGACACTTGTGTGTTTCAGCATCGCCGCCCTCGCCGTCGAATTGCTCTTCCCCTACCCCATCCTGTTTGTCTGCTCGCTGGCGCTGGCCAGCTTCTGCCTGACCATGCTGGGCGCGCTGGGTGAGCGGTATGGCGCAATCGCCTACGGCACGTTGATCCTTTCGGTCTACACCATGATCGGCGTCGATCAACGTGGCGGTGAAGTGCTGGACTTCTGGCATGAACCGATGCTGCTGGTGGCGGGCGCGGCCTGGTACGGACTGCTGTCAGTGCTGTGGCAGATGCTGTTTTCCAACCAGCCGGTGCAACAGGCGCTGGCGCGACTGTTTCGTGAGCTGGGCCAGTACCTGAAACTCAAGTCGACCCTGTTTGAACCGATTCGCAAGCTCAACGTGGAGGCACGTCGTCTGGAACTGGCGCAGCAGAACGGCAAAGTGGTCGCTGCGCTGAACTCCACCAAGGAAATCATCCTGCACCGCGTCGGCAGCGGCCGGCCCGGCTCCAAAGTCAGCCGCTACCTGAAGCTGTACTTCATCGCCCAGGACATCCACGAGCGCGCCAGCTCGTCGCATTACCCCTACAACTCACTGGCCGATGCGTTTTTCCACAGCGACGTGCTGTTCCGCTGTCAGCGCCTGCTGCGTCAACAGGGCGTTGCCTGCCAGGCGCTGTCAGAATCCATCCAGCTGCGGCAGCCGTTCGTGTATGACCCCAGCTTCGCCGAGGCCATGGAAGACCTGCACGCATCCCTTGAGCATCTGCGCATCCAGAGCAACCCTGCCTGGCGCGGCCTGCTGCGTTCGCTGCGCGCGCTGGCTGCCAACCTCGGCACCCTGGATCGTCTGATCAGCGACGCCAGCAACCCGGACGCCGTAGCCGATGCCACCGACAGCAGCCTGCTGGACCGCTCGCCGCGCAACCTCAAGGATGTCTGGACACGCCTGCGCCTGCAGATGACCCCGACCTCGCTGCTGTTTCGTCACGCCCTGCGCCTGCCGCTGGCATTAACCATCGGTTACGCGATGGTGCACCTGATTCACCCGTCACAGGGCTACTGGATCATCCTCACCACGGTGTTCGTCTGCCAGCCCAGCTACGGCGCCACCCGGCTCAAGCTCGGCCAGCGGATCATCGGCACCGCGATTGGCCTGACTGTCGGCTGGGTGCTGTTCGATCTGGTTACCAGTCCGATTCTGCAATCGATGTGCGCGGTGCTGGCCGGGGTGGTGTTCTTCGTCAACCGGACCACGCGCTACACCCTGTCGACCGCCGCCATCACAGTGATGGTGCTGTTCTGCTTCAATCAGGTCGGCGACGGTTACGGCCTGTTCCTGCCCCGGCTGTTCGATACCCTGCTGGGCAGCCTTATCGCCGGCCTCGCAGTGTTCCTGTTTCTGCCGGACTGGCAGGGGCGGCGCCTGAACAAGGTGCTGGCCAATACCCTGACCTGCAACAGCATCTACCTGCGGCAGATCATGCAACAGTATGCCAAGGGCAAGAGTGACGACCTGGCCTACCGACTGGCGCGGCGCAATGCCCACAACGCCGACGCGGCGCTGTCGACCACGCTGGCGAACATGCTCATGGAGCCCGGCCACTTCCGCAAGGAGGCCGACGTCGGCTTCCGCTTTCTGGTGCTGTCGCACACGCTGCTGAGCTACCTTTCAGGTCTCGGCGCGCACCGTGATACGCAGTTGCCGAGCGATGTCCGCGAACACCTGATCGATAACGTCGGCGCCACGCTGGCCGCCAGCATCGACGAAATCGCCGCAGGGCTGGCCGAGAAGAGGCCGGTTGCGGTACAGAGCGATGTCGAGGAAGGGCTGGCCGCGCAACTGGAGCAACTGCCCGAGGACATGGACGAGAGCCAGCGGCTGGTGCAGGCCCAACTGGCACTGATCTGCCGCCAACTGGCACCGCTGCGCACCCTCGCCGCGCACCTGATCAAAGCTCCGGAGACTGCTGCAACCCATGCAGTCTGAGCAATTCATCGTAGGTGCCGTCCGCTTTCATGGCGGCAATTTCGCGATCGAAGTCAGCGACGATCTTTTCGTGATGCGGATTTTTCAGACTGACCAGAATATGCAGGCTGTTATCGCTTAACGAACCCGGTAGAAACTCGACCCGGTCACGCACCTCGTCCGGTTCCATCGCCAGGTTGTAGCGAGCGACGTATTCGTCTTCCAGGGTCAGGTCGACACGCTCGGCAGCAAGCATGCGTATGGCGGTGGAGAAGTTTTGCACAGGGACTTTCTGCAACTCGGTGTCGTCGTCAAACGCAGGGGCATAAGCATAACCGCGCACCACCGCGATCATGTACTTGTGCAATTGCTCATGGGTCAGGGTGCCAATGGGCGACTCCTTGCGCTTGATGAAACGCACCCGATTGAGCAGGTACTCCGCAGAAAACTGGCCAATTTTCGTGCGCTCCTCGCTGAACCAGGCATTGATCAGCACGTCATGACGCCCCTGGCTCAAGCCGAGCATCGCCCGCGCCCAGGTCACTTGCTCATACAATGTGGTGTACCCGGCACGGCGCAGCGCCGTATTGACGATGTCGGTTGCCAACCCGCCGTTGAGCAGCAGCGCGTCGGTAAAAGGCGGCCAGGGGTCAGCGACAAGACGCAACTTTTCAGCTGCATTGGCGGGTGCCATCAGCATGAAGACCAGCAACCCCACCGCTCGAAGCAACTGCGACATGCTCAGGTTCCTGAAAGGGGCGGCGTGCCCGATTTAATCCTATCGGCAGGAAAACGCTCGCGCGTTAGGCTCTGTACGAAAAGTCGGCGAGCGAAGGTCAGGCGAGCCTGTTCCACTTTTCGTACAGAGCCTAGAGCACCTGCCGTTTTTAATTGAAGACCTGAAGCAGGCAGTAGACAAGCCGGGGGAGCAACATGCTCACACGACGCAGCATTCATATCGTTGACGGCGTTTATTGGGAATGTCGCCGGATACGTTTAGACTTCGCTTCTGGTTTCCCTGCGAGTCTGCAACATGTCTATCAAATGGATCTGCAAACATCACACCGAGCTGAGCATCCAGCAGCTCTATGCCGTGCTGCAACTGCGTGCCGAGGTGTTTGTGGTCGAGCAGCAATGCGTGTATCTGGACGTCGACGGACAGGACCTGACGGGCGACACCTGCCACCTGATGGCCTGGCAGGAAGACAAGCTGGTCGCCTACCTGCGTTTGCTCGACCCCATCCAGCAAGGCGGCGACGTGACCATCGGCCGGGTGGTGACTGCGCCGTCGATTCGCAGTCGGGGTATCGGCCATGAACTGATGGAGCAGGCCCTGGAAAACGCCGAACGCAAATGGCCCGACCAGCCCATCTACCTATCGGCCCAGGCCCATTTGCAGGGCTATTACAGCCGCTATGGCTTCAATCCGGTGGGCGAGATCTACCTGGAAGACGACATCCCGCATATCGGCATGCGTCGCGATCTGGACTGAAAACCGCTCAGGGATACTCCAGCACAGCCTTGATGCGTAGCAGATTGTCGGCAATCCAGCCCTTGTCAACGGCGCCCCAGTCACGGATCCGGTAGCTGCCGGCGTGATTGCGGCCACCTTCGAGCTGCTCGAAGTCGCACACAATGTCCAGATCGGCAAGCGCACTGATGGTGTCCTGAGCGGTACGACGAGGCATGCCGGTTGCCGTCATCAGCTCAGGGACACTGCTGGCGATCCGTGAATCGATCAGATACGCCACGTACAGGCGGCGATAGAAACTGCTTTTGGTCTTGCTGACCTGCATCGTCGAATCCTTTTTCAGTGCCGGGTTCAGCATGGCGCATGTGCGGCCTGCAGATCGCGGTACGTCAGGTACACGCGCAAATCGAACTCCAGCTGGTGATAACCAGGCAACATGTGCTCGCACAACTGGTAGAACGCCTTGTTATGGTCCGACTCACGAAAGTGGGCCAGCTCGTGCACCACGATCATTTTCAGAAACTCCGGCGGCGCTTCCTTGAACAGCGCTGCTACGCGAATCTCGTTGCTGGCCTTGAGCTTGCCACCCTGCACTCTGGATATCTTGGTGTGCAGGCCCAGTGCGCGATGAGTCAGGTCAAGGCGATTATCGAACAGAACCTTCTTGATGGCTGGCGCATTGCGCAGGTGATCCTGCTTGAGCGCCAGCGCATAGGCGTAGAGGGCCTTGTCGCTCTGAATCTGATGCCGCGCGGGGTAGCGCTGCTGCAGGTAATCCGCCAGGCGATCGTCGGCAATCAACTGCTGCACCTGGTCCTGCAGGGCCTGCGGATAGGCCTGCAGGTATTTGAGCGGAGCATGGCTGGATGCAGTCATGGGGCCTTTGCATGAGATCGAAAAACGCCATTCTACAACAATCTCTTCTGCCTCAAGCCTGCCACGTCAAAGTGCCCGGGAAAGCGCAACGCCTCTTCCGGGACCATCGGGTGAGCGATCAAAAAGCCCTGAATGACCTGACAACCGTTGTCGGCCAGCCATTGATATTGCTCAGCCGTCTCGACGCCTTCGGCGATGACCAGCATATCGAGGTTGCGGCTCAGGTCGATGATACTGCTGGCCATTGCCGCTTCGCGCTTTGATCCTGCGATGCTGGCCACAAAACGCCTGTCCAGCTTCAAAGTGTCGAGCTGAAGATTGCGCAGATGCGACAGCGAGCATTCGCCCGTACCAAAGTCGTCGAGCGCAATGCGCACACCGACGTCATGCAACAACTTCAGCTGTTTATGGCTGTGCGTGAGGTTATTCACCAGAGCGGTTTCAGTGATTTCCACTTCGATCTGCCCCGGCTTCAGCTCGAATCGATCCATGGCGCGCTTCAATTCCGAAGCCAGATTGGGCAGACAGAATTGCGTGGGGCTGACGCAGACACTCAGTACCATGTCGGGCGCAAAGATACGGCTCCATGCCTGACGCTGCTCGGCGCCCTGATCAAAGATCCAGCCGCCGAGCCGATTGATCAGCCTGGTCTCTTCCAGCAGCGGAATGAACAGCGCAGGCGGGACCTCTCCGACCGCAGGATGCTGCCAGCGCAGCAAGGCCTCGAAACCACGCAAGCGACCATCCGCCATGTGAATCTGAGGCTGGTACACCACTGAAAAATCCCGGCCGTCGATGGCCGTGCGCACGCTTTCCTCAAGCATCAGTCGCGAGCGGGCGCGCCCGTTCATGTTCTGATCATAGAACCGGTATTGCTGCCGCCCGGCACGCTTGGCCTCGTACATGGCAATATCTGCCGCGCGCAGCAGACCGTCCAGATTCGAGCCGCAGTCCGGGAAGGTTGCAATGCCGACACTGGCACCCAGCGTGATCTCGACACCGTCGACCTGACGTCTTCCGGATACCCGCTCGATGAGCTTTTCGGCGATCTTGGCCGCCTGCTCGGGGTAATCGAGCCCGTTGATCACCACAGTGAATTCGTCGCCGCCGATGCGCGCCAGCACATCATAGGGGCGCATGCTGTCCTTGAACTGCTCGGCGACCCAGAGCAGTACCTGATCCCCTGCTTCATGGCCAAGCGCATCATTGATCTGCTTGAAGCCATCCAGATCCATGAACAGCACGACCAGGTATTTATCAGCCCGCTCGTTACGCAACAGCATGCTTTCAACCGCCTGATAAAGCCCGCGGCGATTGAGCAGGCCAGTCAATGCATCGGTGACGGCCTGTTTTTCAAGCTGCTGATAAAGATCACGGACCACCGACATATCGAGAACCGTCAGTACCATTGCCTTCTGTTCGGCAGGCAGCGCCGCGCAGGACAACGCCACGGGCAGTTGTGTGCCTTGCGCAGTGCGCAGAATGGCGTCATGCACCCGATAGGTATCGGACTTGCGATAGTGCTGATAAAAGCCCGAGTCCAGCCAGTGCCCCTCCTTCGGCTCGATGATGTAGTCCAGCACCTGAGTGCCGCGAAGGTGATCGACGGAGGTGTTCAACAACTGACAGATGGCCGGATTGGCAAAGCTGATGGTGCCTGCTTCGTCAACGACCAGAATGCCTTCGGCGACATTGGCCAGCACCGATGCATTGAACGCACGAGCCGATTCCAGCTCCAGCGACAGCTGTTGCAGCGCACGGCGATTGCGCTGCTGTTCGAGCAAAGTCTGTACCTTGGGCTTGAGCACATTCGGGTCGAACGGTTTGAACAGATAATCCGTCGCACCATTCGCATAACCCTTCTGCACCGCATCCTGAGTCTGCTCATTGGCGGTGAGAAAAATAATCGGCGTAAGGCGGGTACGCTGACTGCCGCGCATCAGTCGCGCGACCTCGAAGCCGTCCATGCCCGGCATTTGCACATCCAGCAAAACCAGGTCGACTTCCTGCTCGAGCAGTACGGTCAATGCTTCGATTCCGGAACTTGCAGTCACAATGTGCCAGTCCGTTCTTTGCAGAACAGCACACATCGTCACCAGATTTTCCGGGTAATCGTCTACAACGAGTAAAACTGAAGAGCCATCATCTGGCTGGGTTGGCACGCGTTCCATGCTGCTTCTCTATGTGGGCATGACGCCTGAGACTCAGGACGACCGTCATACTTTGGAATAACTCTAGCCTCGTCTCGCCAAAAGCAGAAGCAAGGCGCCTGTTCCCTACTGTCAAAGTTCGATCTACCCGACTAACGGTCATTCGCTACACCCCTTACAGACTCTGCCCTGCAGAAGAAGTGACAGCACTTTGACGCCATCCGTTCGACATTTTTTTATTAACAAATTGTCCTACGAGCCGTATAAAACCCGCCTGAAGTCTCGCGCCAGAGGCTTTTTCTATGAGCGATATAAAGACATTTACGGACGGAGACAAAATGGTAGATCTTGGATCGTGGAATCTCAGCATCCCTGTGGGGTCGCCCCCCAAGACCATCGAAACCGCTCAGTTAGTAAAAGGCTATGACGGTAAATATTTCAAATCAAAAACCGACTCCATTGTGTTCTGGTCGCCCGTCACCGGAAGTAAAACCGAGAACGCAAAATATGCCCGCAGCGAACTTCGAGAAACGTGGTCCGATGGCTCGTTGCATAATTGGGTATACCCGGATGCCGACAACTATCTGAATGCCAAACTGGAAGTCGACCAAGTACCTTCCACTGGCAAGGTTGTCATCGGACAAATACACGCATACGAGAGCACGGAGCCGCTCCTGAAAGTCGAGTTTCAATACAAGGAAGACACCAAAACTGGCGATATCGTTGCAAAAGTCCGCAATCGCTATGACGACGATGAAAGCAAGGTTTACACCATCGTAGAAGGTGTGAAGCTGAATGAGACATTCAATTACGTCATTCACCTGAGCAAGGGCGGCAAACTGTCGGTCAGCGCCAAGGATCAGGACTGGAGCACGCGCATCAGTGAGACCTGGCGGGACAAGCCTCTGTACTTCAAGGCGGGGGTGTATACCCAGGACAACACCGGGTACACCTCGGAGGGCGGCAAGGCGACGTTCTACAACCTGGATATCGATCACAACCAGAGCTGAGCGGCACGCGCCTTAAGCCCACATACAAAACGGCCCGTGCTTCACGAAGAAGAACGGGCCGTTTCTGTTTCAGTCAGACACTGTCAGCGATTGGCTTTGAAGTCCTGCTCGGCTGCCAGGAAACGGGTCTGCATGGACGCAGAAGCAGGCTTGCCGATCAGGCTGAACACCACGATGGCGAGGCTGGCGAAGATGAACCCGGGGATGATTTCATACAGCCCCATCGTACTGAATTGCTTCCAGAGCACCACGGTGGCCGCACCAACAATGACTCCGGCAAGTGCGCCGTTACGAGTCATGCCCTTCCACAGCACCGAAATCAGCACCACAGGGCCGAAGGCTGCGCCGAAACCGGCCCAGGCGTAACTCACCAGGCCCAGCACGCGATTTTCAGGATTGGCCGCCAGCAGAATGGCAATGATCGCGATCAGCAGCACCATTGCCCGACCGACCCAGACCAGCTCGATCTGCGAAGCACCCTTGCGCAGATAAGCCTTGTAGAAGTCCTCGGTCAACGCACTGGAGCACACCAGCAACTGGCAGCTCAGCGTACTCATGACCGCAGCCAGAATGGCCGATAGCAGCACACCGGCAATCCAGGGGTTGAACAGCAGCTTGGCCAGCTCGATGAACACCCGCTCCGGGTTTTCAGTCACCGGCCCGGCAACATCCGGATGCGCCGAGAAATAGGCAATGCCGAAGAACCCGACCGCCACGGTGCCGCCCAGGCACAGGATCATCCAGGCCATGGAGATGCGTCGGGCGCTGGCAATCGACTTGACCGAGTCGGCCGCCATGAAGCGCGCCAGGATGTGTGGCTGACCGAAATAACCCAGGCCCCAGCCGAGCAGGGAAATGATGCCGATGAAAGTCGTGTTCTTGAACATGTCGAAGCTGGTCGGATCTTTCGCTTCAATCGCCAGAAAGGTGGTGTCGACGCCGCCCGTTGCCAGCAGGACGATGATCGGCGTGAGGATCAGCGCGAAAATCATCAGCGTGGCCTGCACGGTGTCTGTCCAGCTCACTGCGAGGAAACCACCGACGAAAGTGTAGGCAATGGTCGCCGCAGCACCGGCCCACAGGGCGGTTTCGTAGGACATGCCGAAGGTGCTTTCAAACAGACGCGCCCCCGCAACGATGCCCGAGGCGCAATAGATGGTGAAAAACACCAGAATCACGATGGCCGAAATGATGCGCAGCAGGCCACTGTTGTCTTCGAAACGGCTGCTGAAGTAATCCGGCAGGGTCAGTGCGTCGCCATTGTGCTCTGTCTGCACACGCAGACGGCCGGCCACGAACAGCCAGTTCAGGTAGGCACCGATGATAAGACCGATGGCGATCCAGCTTTCCGACAGGCCGGACATATAGATGGCACCGGGCAACCCCATCAACAGCCAGCCGCTCATGTCAGAGGCACCCGCTGAAAGAGCGGTCACCACGCTGCCCAGGCTGCGTCCGCCGAGGATGTAATCCGAAAGGTTGTTGGTAGAGCGATAGGCCATCAGGCCAATCAATACCATTGCCGCTATATAGATCACGAACGTGATCAAGGTAGGGTTGCTGACACTCATGAGTTCTGCCTTGGCATTGTTTTTATGTTGGCACCCGATGCCAAAGGGAATAGCGCCCGATATTCGGCACATCCCTGCTTTTGCACCCGACACCGCGTTGACTGATCGCTCCGCAAGGATCGGCAATCAATGACTGGCGGTTGCACCGCGGAAACGAATCCTATTAAACAAACCAAACAAGGTGCAACCCATTTCATCGCGCAAGTTGCACCTGTTACAAAAAACCTGACGCAGGTGCATTTACGCGCCATTTTAGGGCGTTTTAAATACTATTTACAAAAAAACGCGCACCAGCATTGCGCATAGCGCTGTTTTTATGAGCCGCTCGCCGGGCACATCACAAAATATTCTCCAAATCGGGTTGCACCCGGTTGCACCTCACCCCGTCCCGACGCTAATCTGCGCCAAAGCCGATGCCACTTCTGCGTGGCTATAAAGAGGACAACACATGGCCACCACCACTCTTGGCGTCAAACTTGACGACCCTACCCGCGAGCGATTGAAAGCCGCAGCCCACTCCATCGACCGCACGCCGCACTGGTTGATCAAGCAGGCGATTTTCAATTACCTGGAAAAGCTCGAGAGTGGTGCAACCCTGTTGGAACTCAACAGTGCCGCCGGCGCAAAGGACAACGAAGACCGCGGTGAGCTGGCAGAAGATGCCGGGCTGCAATGCTTTCTGGATTTTGCCGAAAGCATCCAGCCGCAGTCTGTATTACGAGCGGCCATCACCTCCGCCTACCGCCGCCCCGAGCAGGAAGTGGTGCCGATGCTGCTCGAGCAGGCCCGCCTGAGCGCCCCGGTTGCCGAAGCCACCAACAAGATGGCCGCGTCGATCGCGGAAAAACTGCGTAACCAGAAAAGCGCTGGCGGTCGCGCGGGCATCGTTCAAGGCCTGTTGCAGGAGTTTTCACTGTCCTCTCAGGAGGGCGTTGCGCTGATGTGCCTGGCCGAAGCACTGCTGCGTATTCCTGATAAGGGCACCCGCGATGCGTTGATTCGCGACAAGATCAGCAACGGCAACTGGCAGCCGCACCTGGGCAACAGCCCATCGCTGTTCGTCAACGCCGCCACCTGGGGCCTGCTGCTCACCGGCAGGCTGGTTGCCACTCACAATGAGGCGGGCCTCACGTCCTCGTTGAGCCGCATTATCGGCAAAAGTGGCGAACCGATGATCCGCAAGGGCGTCGACATGGCCATGCGCCTGATGGGCGAGCAGTTCGTGACCGGCGAAACCATCGGTGAAGCCCTCGCCAATGCCAGCCGCTTCGAAGCCAAGGGCTTCCGCTATTCCTACGACATGCTGGGTGAAGCGGCGCTGACCGAACATGACGCGCAGAAGTACCTCGCGTCCTACGAGCAGGCCATCCACTCCATCGGCAAAGCCTCCCACGGCCGCGGCATCTACGAAGGTCCGGGGATTTCCATCAAGCTGTCGGCACTGCATCCACGCTATAGCCGCGCCCAGTACGAGCGAGTGATGGATGAGCTGTACCCGCGCCTGCTGTCGCTGACCCTGCTGGCCAAGCAATACGACATCGGCCTGAACATCGACGCCGAAGAAGCGGATCGCCTGGAGCTGTCGCTGGATCTGCTCGAGCGCCTGTGTTTCGAACCACAGCTCACCGGCTGGAACGGTATCGGTTTCGTGATTCAGGCATACCAGAAGCGCTGCCCTTATGTGATCGATTACGTGATCGATCTGGCGCGCCGCAGCCGCCATCGCCTGATGATCCGTCTGGTCAAGGGCGCTTACTGGGACAGCGAGATCAAGCGCGCCCAGGTCGAAGGCCTGGAAGGCTATCCGGTGTACACGCGCAAGGTGTACACCGACGTGTCCTACATCGCCTGCGCGCGCAAGCTGCTCGCGGCACCGGAAGTCATCTATCCGCAATTCGCCACGCACAACGCCCATACCCTGGCGGCCATCTACCAGATCGCCGGTCAGAATTATTACCCCGGCCAGTATGAATTCCAGTGCCTGCACGGCATGGGCGAGCCGTTGTATGAACAGGTTGTAGGCAAAGTCGCCGACGGCAAACTGAATCGACCATGCCGCGTGTACGCCCCGGTTGGCACTCATGAAACGCTGCTGGCCTATCTGGTGCGTCGTCTGCTGGAAAACGGCGCCAATACGTCGTTTGTCAACCGGATTGCCGACCACTCGATCTCCATACAGGAACTGGTCGCCGATCCGGTCAGCCAGATCGAACGCATGGCCACCCAGGAAGGCGGTTTCGGCCTGCCGCATCCACGCATTCCGCTGCCGCGAGACCTCTACGGAACCGAACGCGCCAATTCCAGCGGCATCGACATGGCCAACGAGCATCGTCTGGCGTCGCTGTCTTCGGCCCTGCTGGCTACCGCGCACAACGACTGGAAAGCCGCCCCGATGCTGGGCTGTCCGGCCAGCGCAGGCACGTTGAGTGCTGCGTTGAATCCATCGGATCTGCGTGACGTGGTCGGTCATGTGCAGGAAGCGTCCCTGCAAGATGTCGATAACGCCATCCAGTGCGCCTTGAGCGCCGGTCCGATCTGGCAGGCCACCCCGCCTGTCGAGCGCGCCGCGATTCTGGAGCGTGCCGCTGACTTGATGGAGGCTGAAATCCAGCCGTTGATGGGCCTGTTGGTCCGTGAAGCGGGCAAGACCTTCGCCAACGCCATCGCCGAAGTGCGCGAAGCCGTGGACTTCCTGCGTTACTACGCCGTGCAGGCGCGCAACGACTTCACCAACGACGGTCACCGTCCGCTGGGGCCGGTGGTCTGTATCAGCCCGTGGAACTTCCCGCTGGCGATTTTCAGTGGTCAGGTGGCGGCTGCATTGGCCGCAGGTAACCCGGTGCTGGCCAAACCTGCCGAGCAGACACCACTGATCGCCGCGCAGGCCGTACGTCTGCTGCTTGAAGCGGGCATCCCGGAAGGCGTGGTGCAATTGCTGCCCGGTCGTGGCGAAACCGTAGGCGCAGGGCTGGTCGGCGACGAACGCGTAAAAGGTGTCATGTTCACCGGCTCGACCGAGGTCGCCCGCCTGCTGCAGCGCAACGTGGCAGGTCGCCTCGACTCGCAGGGTCGCCCCATTCCGCTGATCGCCGAAACCGGTGGCCAGAACGCAATGATTGTCGACTCTTCGGCGCTGACCGAACAGGTGGTGATCGACGTGGTGTCTTCGGCATTCGACAGCGCCGGTCAACGCTGCTCGGCACTGCGCGTGCTGTGCCTGCAGGAAGACTCTGCCGACCGCGTCATTGAAATGCTCAAGGGCGCGATGGCCGAGAACCGCCTCGGTAATCCGGAGCGCCTGTCCGTGGACATCGGCCCGGTCATCGACGCAGAGGCCAAGGCAGGTATCGAAAAACACATCCAGGCCATGCGCGACAAGGGCCGCACGGTTTACCAGGTGGCCATCGCCGACAGCGCCGAACTCAAGCGCGGCACTTATGTGATGCCGACCCTGATCGAGCTGGAAAGCTTCGATGAGCTGCAACGTGAAATCTTCGGTCCGGTGCTGCACGTGGTGCGCTACAAGCGCAAGGAGCTTGGCCTGCTGATCGATCAGATCAATGCCTCCGGTTATGGCCTGACCCTGGGCGTGCACACCCGTATCGACGAAACCATTGCCAAGGTCATCGACAACGTCAATGCCGGCAACGTCTATGTCAACCGCAACATCGTCGGCGCAGTGGTGGGTGTTCAGCCATTCGGCGGCGAAGGTCTGTCCGGCACCGGTCCCAAAGCAGGTGGCCCGTTGTACCTGTATCGCCTGCTGTCGACGCGCCCGCAGGATGCTATCGAGAAATCGTTCGTCCGCAGCGACGCGCTGTCTGCACCGGATACCCGTCTGCGTGAAGTCTTCGGCAAGCCGTTGCAGGCACTGAAAGCCTGGGCTGCCAGCAACCAGCAAAGCGATCTGGATGCCCTGTGCAGTCAATACGCCGAGCAATCACAAAGCGGCATCACCCGCCAGTTGGCTGGCCCGACCGGCGAACGCAACAGCTACGCGATCCTGCCGCGTGAGCACGTGCTTTGCCTGGCTGACGACGAGAACGACCTGATGATTCAACTGGCGGCCGTACTGGCGGTCGGCAGCTCTGCCGTGTGGCCGGAGACCGACATCAGCAAGTCACTACGCGCTCGCCTGCCGAAGGACGTTCAGGCGCGCATCAAACTGGTACCTGACTGGGCCAAGGACGACGTCAACTTCGACGCCGTCCTGCACCACGGCGACTCCGACCAGCTACGTGCCGTCTGCCAGCAGATCGCACAACGCAGTGGTGCCATCGTCGGCGTCAATGGCCTGTCCCACGGCGAAACCAACGTGCCGCTGGAACGTCTGGTGATCGAGCGGGCATTGAGCGTCAACACCGCGGCGGCGGGTGGCAATGCGAGCCTGATGACGATCGGCTGATGCCGCTCGGTAACAGATGACGCAGCGCGTCAAGAACGGCATTCCCATGCCGGAGCGTGCGGAACGAGAGGTGTCGGAAAGACACCGACCGTTCCCATGCTCTGGACGCTCCGCGTCCGCTCTCGATACCCACTGCACACGCTCGACCATCACCCGAATCAATCTTGCTACCCTCCCCCCTCAACCCGACCTAGACTTGAGCCATTCCAAGAACAGGTACGTCATCATGTCCGAGTCGCTGCTCAGTTCCCGAAATCTGGCTTTCGAGCTGTATGAAGTGCTGGACGCCGAAGGTCTGACGCGTCGCGAGCGCTTTGCCGAGCACTCGCGGGAAACCTTTGATGCGGCGCTGGGAACGGCGCGCGCCATTGCAGAAAAGTACTTTGCACCGCACAACCGCAAGGCTGACGAAAACGAGCCGCGCTATGAAAATGGCGAAGCGATCCTGATTCCTGAGGTCAAGCCCGCGATAAACGCGTTTCTCGAGGCCGGCTTTCTCAATGCATCACGCGATTTCGACGCAGGCGGCATGCAGTTGCCTACCCTGCTGTCGCAAGCCTGTTTTGCCCACTTTCAGGCGGCCAATGTCGGCACCACGTCGTATCCGTTTCTGACGATGGGCGCCGCCAATCTGATCGAGAGCTTTGCCGACGACGAGCAGAAGCAGCGTTTTCTGCAACCGATGATCGAAGGACGCTTCTTCGGCACCATGGCGCTCACCGAGCCACATGCCGGCTCGTCGCTGTCAGATATCCGTACACGCGCCGAGCCGGCAGGCGACGGCACTTATCGGCTGCGTGGCAACAAGATATTCATTTCCTGCGGGGATCATTCGCTGTCGGAGAACATTGTGCACATGGTCCTGGCGAAACTGCCGGACGCGCCGGGCGGGGTCAAAGGTATCTCGCTGTTCATCGTGCCCAAGTTTCTGGTCAACGATGACGGCAGCCTCGGCAAGCGCAACGATGTGCTGCTGGCGGGCCTGTTTCACAAGATGGGCTGGAAAGGTACTACCTCAACCGCGCTGAATTTCGGCGATAACGGTGAGTGTGTCGGCTATCTGGTGGGCAAACCTCATCATGGCCTGAATTACATGTTCCAGATGATGAACGAAGCGCGTATTGGCGTCGGGCTCGGTGCGGCAATGCTGGGTTATTCCGGCTACCTGTACTCACTGGAGTATGCCCGCGAGCGGCCGCAAGGACGCTTGCCGGACAGTAAAAGCCCGGACAGCAAGCCGGTATCCATCATTGAACATGCAGACGTGCGGCGCATGCTGCTGACCCAGAAAGCCTACGTGGAAGGCGCGTTTGACCTGTGCCTCTACGCCTCGCGACTGTTCGATGACACGCAGACCGGCGAAACCGAAGACGATCGCAAGCACGCGCACGAACTGCTGGACCTGCTGACCCCGGTGGTCAAGTCGTGGCCGTCGGAGTTCTGTCTGAAGGCCAACGAACTGGCGATTCAAGTCCTGGGCGGCCACGGCTACACCCGCGAATACCCGGTCGAGCAGTATTACCGGGATAACCGCCTCAATGCGATCCATGAAGGCACTCACGGCATCCAGTCGCTCGACCTGCTTGGCCGCAAGCTGGCGCAGAATGGCGGCACCGGCCTCAAGCAACTGCTGCGCCTGATCTCGGCGACCTGCGAACGTGCCCAGACCCATCAAGCACTCGACGAATTGCGCCAGCCCCTGCAGCAACTGGTCGCACGCGTGCAGGCCGTCACCCTCGGGCTGTTGACCGATCTGGCCCAGGGCAGAATCACCAGCACACTGGCCAATTCGGCGCTGTACCTCAAGGCATTCGGCCACACGGTAGTAGGTTGGCGATGGCTCGAACAGGCGATCCGTGCAGAAGAAGGCTTGATTAGCGGCAATCAGGCCGACAACGACTTTTACCGAGGCAAGCTGCAAGCCGCCCGATACTTCCTGACGTGGGAAGTACCGGGCTGCCATCATGAATTGGCCATTCTGGAAAACCGCGATGACACTTGCCTGGCAATGCGCGACGACTGGTTTTAAATAAACCCGGGCGCACGCTTGATCAATGAAGGCTAAACAGGTCAGTCAGCGGGTTTTGCGGAAAAAAACGATCGACCAGTACCCTGGCGTCTGCACCCAGCTTGCGCGCGTACTGCTCCCGACTGAAGGGCTCGCCCGTGCGCATGTCGTAAAGCCCGCGCCCCGGATGAGGGCGATCGACCTCCTGCATCTGGATTTTCATAATGCGGTAAAACTCGCCGCTCACCTCTTCGATGCTGTCGATCTGAAAGTAGCAGCCGGGCAAAAAGATCGATTCGGCCTCTTCGGGAGAGGCTGAAAACGGCGCAATCGGTGTCGCCCGCAGGTATCGGCCCTTGGGCAAAACGAAGACCACCGAGGTGTCATCGAAGGTTACAGGCCCGATCATGGCGTTAGCGGGTGCACCGGCCCGACTGCTGGCGAAGGCGCTGACCACGTAGGGATTTTCGCTGAACGAGGTGACATCAGTATTCACCAGCACATCACCGACCTTGATCTGACCGCTACGGAACACGGCACCCGAAGTCCCGCGAGCACCGCTGCCGCCTCGGTACAACTCGACATCATTGTTGTACCCCACCACCTGAATGTCCTCGGCCAGTCGTTCGATGAGTCGCACCTGATTGGCCTTATTGCTCTCGCCCGTACGCAGGAACCGATTGAATTCAGAATCGTCCTGGGTATAAAGCATGATATTTCTGCCGCAGTAGTCGTCCTCACCAAGCTTGAAAACCCGATGTTTGCCATGCCAAGGGTCCTTGTACACCTCATCGCCTTCGGGTGAAGAATCCGACATGGCCGCATCTTCAGGGCCTGGCTCCCAAATCGTCATCACGTCTTTCTGCCGGGCCAAGGCCATTTCGGCATAGTGTTGCTCATTGAACAGGTCCGTTTGCAGGTACGTGTCCCAAAACGCCGAGTGCACGGTCACATAAGGTTTGCCCGTCGCGGCGGATGTACTGCTTGACGGCACCTGCACATCCATCGGGGCTCCGCCCTGCAGACCAGGCGAGTCAAGTAACGTCCACTCCCCGCTGGTACTCAGGCGCACCGGCTTGCTGCCTGCGAACGCAAAAGGATTGTCCGGGTTGACGATAAACCAGCACTGCTGCAATTCGTTGAACATCACGCGATAAGGCAGTTGTGCAAGCTTGATCCAGGTTTCGCCATTACCCAGTGTGTAGATGCCACGAAACCGGCCCTCTGCGACTGAAGGCGTAAGGCTGTCGAGCAGCAGGTTACCCTCCATATTGTCCAGCGCATGGGCCGGCGCGCTGCCGCCTTCAATTACCTCGCTGGAGACCGGCTGGCCTTCGGTTGCGGCCACCGGCACAGGCTGAGGGACCGCACGTATGGACATTAAAAGAGGCAGATTGAACAGCAGATAAATGATGTTGATGATCGCGCCCAGCACGCCCGCCTTGCGCTGTGCTACGGTTTTGCCATTGAGCGCCTGATCGATGTTCAAACCGGTATTGGCGAGGCTTGCGCCAACCAGCGTCAAGGCGATCGGCCAACCCAGCGGCGCGAGCCCGCCAAACGCCTGCATGAACGCACCCAGGTAGCCGATCCACATCTGCTTGCGCAGATCAGCATTGGAGGTCAGCAGTTCACGCGCATCGGCGGCCATTCCCTGACGGGCGACGTCTCGCAGATACACGAAGGGGTCGCCCGCAATAGGCGCCTGCACCAGATTGACGAGTCGAACGTCGGCACGCCAATCGTGCGTGAGCAACTGGCTCACCGCACGAAAGAACCGCTCACCGTCCTTTGTCCGCGACGCCTCCCCACGCAGAAACTGGCGGGTTATCGCCTTGTCTGCGTGCTCGTCCATAAACCGGGTCTTGAGCCAGCGGTACACCGAACGCTCACTGTCGAACGCCATGAAAGGCTGCTCGGCATCAGGCCAGTAGATGATCTCTCGGCCAGCGGCGGTAACAATACGCAACATGTCATGGGCCTTGATGCCATCGATATCCAGCGTGTGTACCGTGACACCGGGGGTTGAGGGAAGCGGGCTCTGCAACGCCTTAAGCGTAGGGGTCTGCAAAGGGTCTGCGGTGATAACGCACGTAACGTGCTTGAAATCGTCGGCTGAAAGATGGCCCTTGCGCAGACAGTGACTGGCGGCAACCAGATAGCGTGCCTTGACCAGGGTGCAAAAGTTCTCGCTGTGCAGGCTCCAGAAACGCTCCATACGGCGGGTGTACTGCGCGCTGAAATCAAGCGTCCACATGTCTTTGAGCACGTCCTGAGGGAGCATGGGCACCTCATTGCGCTCGTCGAAAACCCCGTGATCCGGGCCATCGGTATAGAAACCGCCATACAAGGAAAGCTCGTCGCTGGCTTCCTGATCGTGGGCGCTGAAGTGCCGCATGAGCAGCTCGATAAAGGTCATCGACTGCTCCGGCGTTCCGGAATGCTGCCAGCCGGTAAACGTGCGCGGACTGCTGCTGGCACTGCTGAAACGATGCCAATACACCTGCTCCGGGGCGAACACGCGCTGGGTGTGCTGGAGAATGATCCTGCTGGCGGCGCTATGGGCCAGATCGTAAAGATCGGGATAATCGAGAACGAACTGCTGCGCACGTGCACGCAGCAGTTGCTGGTCGGTTTTGGATGTTTCCAGGGGGTTAGGTGCCATGACGTCTTCCTGTAAGAGAGAAGTCATGCACGTAATCATTCATAAGCGTGTTGGTGGCGCTAACTATCTATCACCCTCACCTGACGCTGCAAACACTGAAGCCTTACCAACCACTCTCGGAGCCCGGGGAAATTTTCGCCCTGCCCTTGAATGGAAAATAAAAGTCCACGGCCTCGTTCAGGTGTTCGATGTACAACACGGACAAGACCTCATCGACCGGCAAATAGGAACGCTCCAGCAGATCAAAATAGTCAGGTCGCAGCTTTCTCAAGACGTCTGACATAAGTTTGGGACCGGTCAGGTCGGAAATGCGCGTCATGTACGGTGTCATTCGGTCTCTAGAGGCGCTACGCAAGGCTTCGCTGCTGTGGTCGATGAAGGGTCTGCGTGTACTGAAAAACGCCTTGTTGGTCTGTTTTTCATTCTGGAAACGCGTATTTATTTCTTTCAGGATCCTCTTCAGGACCGGGTTGTCCGGGTGGCTGGCGAAATGGCTGTTACCCGGCCCGTTGTAACTTAATTGCGGCGCATCCAGACGCCTGCCCAGCAATACATCATTGGGCCCGGCCTTCAACGGAATGCCTGCAAAAGGGACATCAATGGTGTCATCGCAATCAAGATAAATGCCGCCGTATTCGTTGATCAGTCGATAACGCAGAATGTCCGAAGCGGCCGCATAATTACGATTATCCGAGTGCATGAAATAGTTGAAGGCTTCGCCATTTTCACCACTCAGGAACGTGGGAAAGAACGCTTCTTCCTTGAGCCTGGAAATCCGCATCTGTGGATGTGCGCTGAAGTAATCCAGCAATTGCTGATGCGCCGTCGGGTGGTTGATATCGATGTGCAGTTCGAAGCGCAAGTCCGGGCTGGTGCGCATGTTGTCGAGCATCCGTTCCAGCAGGTTATCGCCCGGCATGCGTTCGCCCAGCCATATATGATGAATCACACGGCTGATGGGCTCGGCATCTGCAGGCAACCTGGGCACGCGGGGGAAAGAAAAGATCTCGAAGCGGCGGCTCTGTGGCAGTTTTGCCTCCACCTTCCTGAATGCATCCTCCGACCCGCTGTTCCAGACTCCGTTGCGGTCCAGCCAGACCAGGCCGTTTGAAGACGGATCAGTGCGCCAGCATGGAATATCGGCATCGTAATACACGTTCTTCCTGATCCCCCCGATCTGAATGAAGTACTTCTCTACGACCGTCCCTTTTGCCTGGCTCAGTACTTCCTCGACCATGATCTGATCCAGTGGCACCTCGACCTGCACCTTGGGGCCCCAGCGCTGAATCTCGACGGCTGGTTCTTCAGGCACGACCGCCACCACGGCGCTCTCTGCCTCACTGGCCGGCGGCAATCGCGAGCCGTCAAAGCTTTCCCCGCCACGCAACCCGAGCTTGAGGTCAAGATCCCAATAGCCGGTGTCGATAGTCTTCACGTAGGGTCCCCAGACACGCGGATCAGAATCAGAGCGAATCCGGTACTGTTTTTCCTGTGGCACCCACTCGACCCGAAAAGCCTGATCATGCAGTTCGATGTAACTTTTGCCTTGCAGCGGATAGATACCTGTCACTTCGCCCGACGCCAGTCCCGGCAGGTCTTGAGTCACTTCCAGCGCGCGCAACAGGCGGCGCATTTTGGCATTGAGCGAACGCAAGGCAGGCGGCTCTTCCCTGAATACCGGAAGCGGCCCGACTTCTATAGCCGGGTCGGTTGTTGAGGGGTCGAAAACCTCATAATCGCCTCGCGCCTCATCAATCAGTCCGGTTTCAGCGCCAGCCTCGACCGCAGTGCCCTCCTCGGCAAGGATCGGCAACGCGTTCAAAACGCCAAAGGCAATCCGCCCAAGCCCGGCCTGGCGCTCTTCGAGCGTGCGACCATTGACTGCCGCATCGACGCCAAGCCCCACCAGCGCGAGAGACAGTCCCGCAATCACGGGCATAAGCTCGGGAAAGACGATGGCGACGCCGCCCAGAACAGACACACACTCGCTCAAGCCACTGCTGACTTCCTCTTTCCAGTAGTCGTCGTGGTTGCGGATTTTTTGCAGCGCATCGGTTTCGGACTTTGCCTTGACCCGATCCTTGAAGTGCGAGAACGGCCAGGGCTGCAGCGGTTCGCCAAACTGCACCAGTCTGCGCGGGTTCCACGCACCGGTCGCGGCGTCCAGCAGCTTCGGGTAGACAGCGAAGCCTCGGAGGGCGGTGGCAACACCACTGTAGAAAAAGCCATCGACGTCATCCGTGGCACTGAAATGCCCCTCTAAAGACCGGCGCTTGCCTGGATCCTTGCACATCAGCGCGACCCAGTCCTTGAGCGCATCGGCGTTGGCGAAGGTATGAATGGGTGACGAGTTGCCGGGGATGTAGAGCAGCACGGTTGGCGAATCGGCACTGCGGATGACCATGATGTTCACGGCGCTGTAGCCATGCACCTGCAATTCGGAAATCGTCACGCGAGTGGAAATCGGCGCGGCGACAAAAGCGTCGAAGCTCAGCTCTTTCCAACCCTGATCGGCGGGCAGCCCGAGCGCCTCCAGCACCATGTCCTTGTGCTCGGCCTTGAGCGTGTTTTCCTCAGCTTGCAGCCAGGCCGCCCTGAACAGACCGGCCTTGAGCATCAGGTTGTAGTCTTTGGCATGCGCCTGCCAGAACTGATTCAGGTAGGCGAGATAACCGGCTTGCAGGTTGTGATCCCAGATGTACTGCTTGAACGCCTCGGCAGTCAGGCGAAGTTGCGTCGTCGAATCGTAATGCTGCGGATCGGATTTGCGGTACACCGCTTCATAAGCGACGCAGTCATAGGGCGGCAGTTTTTTATCCACTATCTGACAGTCGAGACCGTCATCATGATGGGGCTGCAAATGCCCGAGGTGATCAAACCAGTCGCCATTGCCCTTTTGCTGCCAGTTGCGCAGCAGCGCCTCGGTCAGCGTCATCGAGTGAGCGACATTGGCGCGATGAGGGGCGGGATAGAGCTTCGGGTCTTCGATATACAGCGTGACGATCAGGGTGTCGTCCGGATCAATCTCGACACCCCATCTCGACTGGCATTCCTGGGCCACATCCCGCGCAGCAAGGGCGGCAGGTGACTGCAGGGCGATCGGGTTGAGGCGGAAGTAATCGCTGACCGAATAGTCATCGCGCACCCGCGCCCAGAACTCTGCGTCAGGGTCATCACCGCCATCCCTATTGTCATCGTCGAAGTCGTAATGTGCTGCAAACTCATCGTCCATGATGAAAAACCTGCTTGATGGTTGGAGCGCCTACAGTAGGGAGCAAGAAGGCCTGGTCTGCGGTATATAGGTATATGTCAGCCGCTGGACTGCAACCAATCGTGAGCCCGGGAATGCCGGTCTGGGTCAATCGCTCGAAATTGCTCTTTGACAGCCAAGCAATTCAACAGGTTAAATCCCTTGGCACGCGGACTGCATGGTCAGTTTTCGCCCCTCTCGCTTCAATTCAGTTTCTACGGAGTACCGCCCTTGGACGCCACCACCATCAACAGCCTGTTCCTGATCGGCGCGTTGCTGGTAGCCGCAAGCATCCTGGTCAGTTCTCTTTCGTCGCGCCTCGGCATTCCTATTCTGGTCATCATCCTCGCCGTGGGCATGGTGGCAGGCGTGGATGGCGGCGGGATCATCTTCGACAACTACGCGACCGCTTACCTGGTCGGCAACCTTGCGCTGGCGGTGATCCTGCTCGATGGCGGGCTGCGAACGCGGGTGGCCAGTTTCCGGGTTGCGCTGTGGCCTGCCTTGTCGCTGGCAACGGTGGGCGTGCTGATCACCACCGTACTGACCGGCATGGTGGCTGCCTGGCTCTTCAATCTCAGCGTCATTCAGGGCCTGTTGATCGGCGCGATCGTCGGCTCCACAGACGCCGCGGCGGTGTTCTCCCTGCTGGGCGGCAAAGGCTTGAACGAGCGTGTTACCGCCAGCCTCGAAATCGAGTCGGGCAGCAACGACCCCATGGCGGTGTTCCTGACCGTTACCCTGATCGGCATGCTCGCCAGCGGGCAGACCGGGTTGCACTGGGGGCTGCTGGGGCACCTGATCCAGGAATTCGGTATCGGCAGCTTCATCGGCCTGGGCGGCGGCTGGATCCTGCTGCAACTGGTCAACCGCATCAATCTGGCGGCCGGCCTCTACCCGATTCTGGTGATTGCCGGCGGCCTGGCGATCTTCGCCCTGACCAACGCCATCCACGGCAGCGGTTTTCTCGCGGTCTACCTGTGCGGTCTGGTGCTCGGCAACCGGCCGATTCGCAGCCGCCACGGCATCCTGCATATGCTCGACGGCATGGCCTGGCTGGCGCAGATCGGCATGTTTCTGGTGCTGGGCCTGCTGGTCACGCCACACGATCTGCTGCCGATTGCGATTCCGGCGCTGGGCCTGGCGCTGTGGATGATTCTGGTGGCACGCCCGCTGTCGGTGATGGTCGGCCTGCTGCCGTTCAAGGCCTTCCATGGCCGCGAAAAAGCCTTTATCGCCTGGGTCGGCCTGCGCGGCGCGGTACCGATCATCCTCGCGGTGTTCCCGCTGATGGCCGGCCTGCCCAATGCGCAGCTGTACTTCAACCTGGCGTTCTTTATCGTACTGGTTTCGCTGTTGCTGCAAGGCACCAGCCTGCCGTGGATGGCCAAATTGCTGAAAGTGACGGTTCCGCCTGATCCCGCACCGATTTCCCGGGCCGCGCTGGAGGTACACGTCACCAGCGAATGGGAGCTGTTCGTCTACCGCCTGGGCGCCGAAAAGTGGTGCATCGGTGCAGCACTGCGCGAACTGAAGATGCCGGAAGGCACGCGTATCGCGGCACTGTTCCGCGGCCAGCAACTGCTCCATCCGTCCGGCAGTACGACACTGGAAGTGGGTGATCTGCTGTGTGTGATCGGCCACGAACACGACCTTCCGGCGCTGGGCAAATTGTTCAGCCAGGCACCGCAGCGTGGGCTGGACCTGCGTTTCTTCGGCGACTTCGTGCTCGAAGGCGACGCAAGGTTGGGTGAAGTGGCGGCCCTTTATGGCCTGAAACTCGACGGCATCGACCCAGGAATGCCGCTGAGCCAGTTCATCGTGCAGAAGAACCGTGGCGAGCCGGTGGTGGGCGACCAGGTTGAATGGAATGGAACTATTTGGACCGTTGCCGTCATGGACGGGAACAAGATCCAGAAAGTGGGCGTCAAATTCCCCGAAGGAACCCGCCCGGGCCCCGGACTGTTCCTTTAAACTGCCAACCCACACGTATCATCATGCGACCGGTGTCTATGTTTTCCCTGCGTTCCTTTTGTGCTGCCGCACTGTTTGCGCTCTGCCTGTCTTCTTTCCCGGCGCTCGCCGCCGACCCGCCCAGCAGCGACGCTGTTCAGCAAAGCCTCGACAAGATTGCCGACCGCAAGCTGCCTGACGCCGAGCAAAAGGCACTGCAGCAGGTCCTCGAGCAGACACTGGCGTTTCTGAACAGCAAGCAGGACAGCGAGCAGAAGCTCGAAGCGCTCAAACAGCAGCTCGCCCAGGCGCCAAAACAGACTTCGGAAAACCAGCGTGAACTGGCCCGCCTGAAAGAAAGCAAAGTGGTGCCCGTGGCCCAGCGCTATGGCGGCCTCGACGTGCCGCAGCTGGAGCAACTGCTCAGTCAGCGCAGCACCCAGCAGAGTGATCTGCAGAGCGAACTCAACGACGCCAACAGTCTGGCCATTACCGCGCAGACCCGGCCTGAGCGCGCCCAGACTGAAATCAGCGCCAATCAGACGCGCATTCAGCAGATCAACGCCATCCTCAAGAATGGCAAGGACAACGGCAAGACCCTGAGCGCCGACCAGCGCAACCTGCTCAATGCAGAACTGGCCTCGATCAACGCCCTCAACCTGCTGCGCCGTCAGGAACTGGCCGGCAACAGCCAGTTGCAGGACCTGGGCAACAGCCAGCACGACTTGCTGACCGAGAAGGTGGCGCGTCAGGAGCAGGAAATTCAGGACCTGCAGACCCTGATCAACGACAAGCGTCGTGCCCAGTCGCAAAAAACGGTCGCCGATCTGTCTCTGGAAGCGCAAAAGTCCGGTGGCAGCAGCCTGCTGGCGACCGAAAGCGCCGCCAACCTCAAGCTGTCGGACTACCTGTTGCGCGGCACCGATCGCCTCAACGAGCTGACCCAGCAGAACCTCAAGACCAAGCAGCAACTGGACAACCTGACCCAGACCGATCAAGCCCTCAGCGAGCAGATCAACGTGCTGAGCGGCAGCCTGCTGCTGTCCAAGATTCTCTACAAGCAGAAGCAGGCGTTGCCGCATCTGGAGCTGGACAAGGGGCTGGCCGACGAAATCGCCAACATTCGTCTGTATCAGTTCGACATCAACCAGCAACGCGAACAGATGAGCACGCCGACCGCCTACGTCGAAAAGCTCCTCGCTACCCAGCCGCCTGAAAACGTCACCCCGCAACTGCGCCGGACGCTGCTGGACCTGGCCATCACTCGCAGTGACTTGCTTGAGCGCCTCAATCGCGAGCTGAGCGCGTTGCTCAACGAGTCCATCACGCTACAGCTGAACCAGAAGCAGCTGACCAGTACCGCTCAGGGGCTGCGCGCCACACTCGACGAGCAGATGTTCTGGATCCCCAGCAACAAGCCGCTGGACGTGGAATGGTTTCAGAATATCTGGCCGCGCCTGCAAAAGCAGGTCGCCACCCTGCCGTGGACGTCCAGCCTCAGCGAACTGTCAGACGGCTTGACCCAGCGGCCGCTGCTGTTCCTCCCCTTGCTGCTGTTGATCGGCATACTGACCTGGAGGCGCAAGGCGCTGTACCAGAAGCTTAATCGCCTGCATGCCGACATCGGCCACTTCAAACGTGACAGCCAATGGAAGACGCCACTGGCGCTGCTGATCAACGTGCTGCTGGCGATGCCCGTCGCGCTGGGGCTGGCGCTGTGCGGCTACGCGCTGCAGATCGACGCCCGCGGTCAAAACGCCAACCTCGGCGAGGCCTTGCTACAGATCGCCCTCGCCTGGCTGGTGTTCTACACCGCCTACCGCGTACTCGCCCCATCTGGCGTTGCACAACTGCACTTCCGCTGGGAAACGGCGCAGGTCGAATTCCTGCGTGGCTGGGTGCGACGCCTGGGGCTGGTCGTTCTGGCCCTGGTGGCGGTGGTGGCCGTTGCTGAACACCAGCCTGCCGCACTGGCTGACGACGTGCTGGGGATCGGCGTGGTGCTGACCTGTTACGCCCTGATGACCTGGCTGCTCGGTCGCCTGCTGATCTCAAGCCCCACGCATCACAATGCCTCACTGTTCCGCAAAACCGTCGGCGTGGTGTTCACAGCATTGCCGGTCGCGCTCTTCCTGGCGGTTTGCTTTGGCTACTACTACACCGCGCTCAAGCTCAGCGACCGTCTGATCGACACTCTGTACCTGATGATGATCTGGCTGATGGTCGAGGCGACGTTCGTCCGCGGCCTGAGCGTGGCCGCCCGGCGTCTGGCCTATCAGCGCGCGCTGGCCAAGCGTCAGGCAGCCAGAGAAAACGGCGACAGCGACATTCCGGTCGAAGAACCCAAGCTGGACATCGAACAGGTCAACCAGCAGTCGCTGCGCCTGATTCGCCTGGCCCTGCTGGCCGGATTCGTCGGCGCGCTTTACCTGGTCTGGGCCGAGCTGATCACTGTGTTCGCCTATCTCGATAACATCATTCTCTACGAATACACCAGCGGCACCGGTGCCAACATGAGCATGGTGCCGATCAGCCTGAGCGACTTCCTCGGCGCTGGGGTGATCATCGTCATCACCTTCGTGCTCGCCGGCAACCTGCCCGGCCTGCTGGAAGTGCTGGTGCTGTCACGCATGAACCTCGCGCAGGGCAGTGCCTACGCGACGACCACGCTGCTGTCGTACACCATCGCCGGTGTCGGCTTCGTCACCACGCTGTCGACGCTGGGCGTGAGCTGGGACAAATTGCAGTGGCTGGTCGCAGCGCTGTCGGTGGGTCTGGGTTTCGGCATGCAGGAAATCTTCGCCAACTTCATCTCCGGCATCATGATCCTCTTCGAACGTCCGGTGCGGATCGGCGACACCATCACCATTGGCGCCCTGTCGGGGACGGTCAGCAAGATCCGCATCCGTGCCACGACCATCACCGACTTCGACCGCAAGGACATCATCGTCCCGAACAAGACTTTCATCACCGGCCAGCTCATCAACTGGTCGCTGACCGACACCGTTACCCGCGTAACCCTCAAGCTGGGCGTGGATTACGGCTCGGACCTGGACCTGGTACGCTCCCTGCTGCTGCAAGCCGCCCGGGAAAACCCTCGGGTGCTCAAGGAACCAGAGCCGATCGTCTACTTCCTGAACTTCGGCGAAAGTACCCTCGACCACGAACTGCGCATGCACGTACGCGACCTGGGCGACCGCAACCCGGTACTCGACGAGATCAACCGCTTCATCAATCGCGAGTTCAAGAAGCAGCACATCAACATCTCGTTCCGCCAGATGGAGATCTACCTCAAGAACACTCAAGGCCTGGAATACAAACTGGTGCCCGCAGAGCCAAGCGACAAGGGCAATGCGCCGACCGGAAAAACCACCCTGCAGCCGGTGAACACTACCGTAACCCCGGCGACCAAGGATGCGCCCGAGCCGCCGGAGTTGCGGCTGGATTGAGAAGACACCCACCAGCAATCAAATCAGGCCTCAACCCGCCCAATCACCACCTTCGCCTCCAGATACCCCCCAGGCTCCTTGCTGATCTGCACAGTTCCGGCACACGGTGCCAGTATCGATGTTTCCATCTTCATCGCCTCCATGATGGCGATCACCTGTCCCTTTTCTACCGTCGCACCGTCTTCAACCGCCCAGGCATGCAGGTTGCCCGCGACCGGCGTCAGTACTGCGTGCGGGTCCGGGGCGTCGGCAGCTGGCTGGCTGGCGTCAGCCGGTGCGGCAGTGTTCAGGCTCATGCCGGCCAGCAGCGCAGCAGGCAGGCCCAGTTCGTGGCGTTTGCCGTCGATTTCAACGAAGGTACGCAGCACGCCCGGGTCGGCCGGTTCTGCGTTGCGCAGGGCGATGGTGACGTGCTCGGCGAAGTCGGTTTCGATCCAGCGGGTGTGGACGGCAAAGGTATTGGCCGCCGTGAAGTCGTCATGGTCCATGACCGCCCGATGGAACGGCAACACGGTAGCCACGCCTTCCACCTTGAACTCGGCCAACGCACGGCGGGCGCGGCTGATGGCCTGTTCGCGGGTTGCGCCGGTGACGATCAGCTTGGCGATCATCGAGTCGAAGTTCGGTGAGACCCGTGAGCCTTCCGTCACGCCGGTGTCCAGGCGCACGCCCGGGCCGGATGGCGGCTGGAATACCGCGATAGACCCCGGTGTCGGCAGAAAGCCGTTGCCCGCGTCTTCGGCATTGATGCGGAATTCAAAGCTGTGGCCGCGCGGCACAGGTGTACCGTCGAACGACAGCGGCAGGCCGTCAGCGACGCGAAGTTGTTCGATGACCAGATCCACACCGCTGGTTTCTTCCGTCACCGGGTGTTCGACCTGCAAGCGCGTGTTGACCTCCAGGAACGACAGGGTTCCATCACCGCTGAGCAGGAACTCCACTGTACCGGCACCGACATAGCCCGCTTCGGCGCAGACCGCGCGGGCCGACTCGTGAATGCGCTGGCGCAGCTCGTCGGTCAGGTAAGGGGCCGGGGCTTCCTCGATCAGCTTCTGGTTGCGACGCTGCAACGAGCAATCCCGGGTGCCGACCACAACCACCCGGCCATGCCGGTCGGCGATGATCTGCGCTTCAATGTGCCTCGGGCGATCCAGAAAGCGTTCGACGAAGCACTCGCCACGACCGAACGCGGTCACCGCTTCACGCACCGCAGACTCGTACAGCTCGCTGACTTCATCGAGCTTCCAGGCGACTTTCAGGCCGCGACCACCGCCGCCAAAGGCTGCCTTGATGGCAATCGGCAGGCCGTGCTGCTCGGCAAACGCGACCACCTCGGAGGCATCGTTCACCGGGTCTTCAGTACCGGCCACCAGCGGTGCGCCGACTTTCAGGGCTATACGCCGGGCCTGGACCTTGTCACCCAGTGCGTCGATGGTCGCAGGATCGGGGCCGATCCAGATCAGACCGGCATCGATCACAGCGCGGGCGAATTCGGCGCGCTCCGAGAGAAAGCCGTAGCCGGGGTGAACCGCGTCGGCACCGGCACGAGCGGCAACCGCCAGCAGCTTTTCGATATTCAGGTAGGTGTCGGTCGGGCGCTCGCCCTGCAACCCATAGGCTTCATCGGCCTGACGCACGTGCAGCGCGTCGATATCGGCATCGGCGTACACCGCCACCGAGGCGACTCCATAGTCACGGCAGGCACGGGCAATACGAACGGCAATTTCGCCACGATTGGCAATCAGAACCTTTTTCATATGTTCTTGGTCTCGTCTGAAGTGGCGGGGCGCACTGGCTCGAAGGCGCTCAGCGGATTGAAGCGAATGCGGGCATTGACCGGAATCTGCCCGGCCTTGTCGAGGTGGTAAGTGGCGACTGCGCCGATGACCGGGTAACCGCCGGTCAACGGGTGATCGGCCAGAAACAGCACCGGCTGGCCACTGGGCGGCACCTGAATGGCGCCGACCGTGGTGCCCTCACTGGGCAACTCGCCATCGACGGCACGTTGCAGCGATTGCTCGCCCGCCAGGCGAATACCGATACGGTTGGATTGCGGCGTGACCCGCCAGGTCTGTTGCGCCAGCAGTTGCTGGGCTTCGGCGCTGAACCAGTCACTGCGCGGGCCCATGACCACATCCAGGGTGATGACCTCATCGCTACGCGGCATCTCGAAGGCCGGTTGTTCGGCAGTCGATACTGAAAGGCCGCCAGTTCTGCGCGTGAAGCCCAGCCGGTCACCCGCTGCCAGCGCGGCGGGCCCAACCTGGGCCAGCGTATCAGTGGACAGGCTGCCAAGCACCGGCTCATGAATGAAACCGCCACGAACCGCCAGATAATTGCGCAGACCGGCGCTGGGCGAACCGATGCTCACCTGATCGCCGCTCTGCAAGGCCAGCGGTGCATACAACGGCGCCTGCAGCTTTTGTCCTCCGGCGGTCAGCACCTCGACGCTGACCTGGGCCCCGGTAATCGCCACAACAGTCTGCCCCTGACAGGTGAAGGTCAGCCCGCCCATGAGAATTTCCAGGCACGCCGTCGCCGGATCGTTGCCCACCGCGCGGTTGGCAGCACGCGAGGCGCCGCGATCCAGCGCGCCCGATGCGGACACACCCTGCCCTGCCCGACCTGGACGCCCCAGGTCCTGAAACAGGGTCTGCAGACCTGGCGTTACGATCTGCAGATAGTCCTCGTTGACCGTCGTCGCCTGCGGCCGGACAGGTGCGGCAACCTGCACACGGGTCTCCGGGAGCGGACCGGCATCCTGGAAACGCACGCGATAGCCGGGCTGGAGCAAGGCGGGTTCGTCGCGGCCCAGATCCCACATGGTTGAGGGGGTCACCCCGATGATCTGCCAGCCGCCGGGGCTGGCCTGTGGATAAATGCCACTGAAACCACCGGCCAGCGCCACTGCGCCAGCCGGAATACGCGTGCGCGGCGTGCTGCGTCGTGGCACCACGAAGCCGGCGCCGCCGCTGAGGTAGGCAAAACCGGGCGCAAAGCCGCAGAACGCAACGTTGTAGTCGCTGCCGGTGTGGCGCTTGATCACTTCCTCGATGCTGATGCCCAGCTCGCGGGCGACATCGGCCAGGTCTTCGCCGTTGTAATGCACAGGTATTTCGATCAGTTTGCCCGCCTCGCGTGCCTTGCCACGAATGTCGCGCGAGGCGATCTGTGTGGCGAGGGCTTCGAAGCCGATGGCGGCTGGTCGAAAATGCACCAGCAACGTCCGGGCAGCCGGAACGATTTCCTCCACGCCAGCGATGGGCATCTGCTGTAACGATTCGAACAGGGCCAGGGTCTCGTCCAGATTCGACAGTTCAACCAGGAGTGCATCCAGGTTGGCCGGGTAGAAACGCATGAGCCTCTCCTATACGTAGTAGTAGCTGTCCGGAATATCGGTAATGAACATGTGGCCCGGAGCATGAGAAATCGCAAACGGCACACGGGACGCCATGACCACCGCCTGCGGGGTCACACCGCAGGCCCAGAACACCGGAATCTCGCCGGGCCTGATCGTCACCGCATCACCAAAATCAGGGTTCGCCAGGTCGTCGATGCCGAGCAGTCCAGGCTCGCCGACGTGTACCGGCGCGCCGTGCACACCGGGATAGCGCCCGGTGATGCGCGCCGCTTCGGCCACCCGGTCCGCCGCGATCGGGCGCATCGACACCACCATGTTGCCCTGCAAGCGGCCGGCCGGGCGGCAGATCCGGTTGCTGCGGTACATCGGCACATTGCAGCCTTCGCTGATGTGGCGCACATCGATGCCGGCGTGCATCAGGTCGGTTTCGAAGGTGAAACTGCAGCCGATCAGAAAGCTGACCAGATCAGTGTGCTGCGCCCAGATGTGGCTCACATCACTCAGCTCTTCGGCCAGTTGCCCATCGCGCCAGACCCGGTACAGTGGCAGGTCGGTGCGCAGATCAGCCTGTTCAGCCAACAGCGTGGTGTGGCTGCCGGGCTCGGTCACATCCAGCACCGGGCAGGCTTGCGGGTTGCGCTGCGCGAACAGCAGAAAGTCATACGCCCATTCACGCGGCAGCGTGATCATGTTGCACTGGGTCAGACCGGGCGCTTCGCCAGCGGTCGGCGCGACGAATCCCTGGCGATAACGGGCACGGGCGGCGCTGGCTGCCTCGCGGGCGAGTTGCAGTGAATTCATGATCAACCTCGATTGAATGCGCGGACAGTGACGCCTGCATCGTGCAAACGGTTTTTCAGGATGCGGGCGATGTTCACCGCGCCCGGGCTGTCGCCATGCACGCAGATCGAATCGGCCTGCAGGCTGATTTCGCGGCCGTCTTCAGCCTCGATGATGCCTTCGCGCACCAGGCGCAGCATGCGTTCGGCGATCAGTTCGGCGTCGTGCAGCACGGCACCGGGCCGCGAGCGCGAGACCAGCGTGCCTTCAGCGGTATAGGCGCGGTCGGCGAACGCTTCGGCGACGCAGGAAAGCCCGGCGTCGCGTGCCCAGTCGAGCAGCGGGGAATTAGCCAGGCACACCAGCTTCAACGCGGGGTCAATGCGCAGCAGCGCCTGAATGACTGCCGCGGCCTGACGCTGATCACCGGCAATGGTGTTGTACAGCGCGCCGTGAGGCTTGACGTAGCTCACGCGGGTCCCGGCGCTGCGGGCCAGGCCCTGAAGCGCGCCGATCTGATAAATGACGTCGGCGGTCAGTTGGTCGCTCGGGATGTCCATGTTGCGGCGGCCAAACCCTACCAGGTCCGGGTAGGCCACATGTGCGCCGATGGCAACGCCCCGGGCCGCAGCGGCCTCGAGGGTGCGCAGGATCCCGGCCGGGTCACCGGCATGGAAGCCGCAGGCCACATTGGCGCTGCTGACCACATCGAGAATCGCCTCGTCGTCGCCCATGCTCCAGGCGCCGAAGCTTTCACCGAGATCACTATTGAGGTCTATTGCAGGCATTTTTATTCTCCGAAATCAGGCTGCATTGATGAAGGCAAAGATGGCTCCCGCCGATTTGAACGCCATGTACCACGACAGCAGACAGGTCAGCACGCCCAGCACCAATAGCCAGCGCGGGTAGTGGTAGCCGTCCATCATGTCGGACCGGCGCCAGCCGACGTACATGAAAATGCTCAGGCCCAGTGGCAGGATCAAACCGTTGAAGCCCCCGGCAAAGACCAGCAGCGCGGCCGGTGGTTTGCCCCACATGACGTATACGACCACGGTGATCAGGATAAAGCCGACAGTTGCCAGGTTGCGCACGCGCTCGGTGATGCGTTTGGAAAATACCGTGATGAACGACATCGAAGTATAGGACGCGCCGATCACGCTGCTGATGCCGGCCGCCCAGAGCACCAGGCCGAACATGATCAGGCCGAAGTTGCCAGCGGCAGCGGTGAACGCCTGGGCCGCAGGGTTTGCGCCCTGGCCGGATACATCGATGACGACGCCGCTGGCGACCACGCCGAGGATCGCCAGAAACAGTATGTAACGGACAACCCCGGTGACCAGAATACCGGTCAGCGCCGCCTTGGACACGACATCGATGTTCTCGACCCCGACGGTGCCGCGATCCAGCAAGCGGTGAGCACCGGCGTAAGTGATATAGCCACCGACCGTGCCGCCGACAATGGTGGTGATGGCCGCGAAATCGACCATGTCCGGCAGGATCGTCTGGCGCAGAGCCTCGCCCAGCGGCGGATGCGAGGCAAAGGCGGCGAAGAGGATCAGGCAGACCTTCAGGGTGCCCAGCACCATCATGATACGGTCCATGGCAATGCCGGCGCGGTGCGATGAGAAAATCGCGATGGCGATCAGCGCGCTCAAGGCGCCCCCCCATTTGGGGTCAAGACCGGTCAACGCATTCAAGCCCAGGCCCGCACCGGCGATGTTGCCCAGACTGAACACCAGGCCGCCGAAGATGACCAGTACCGCGAGCAGATAACCGCTGCCCGGAATCGCTGCATTGGCCAGATCGGCCGCGCGCATTCTGGTCAGCGTCACGATGCGCCAGACATTCAACTGCACCACGAAGTCGATCAGGATCGAGGCCAGAATGCCGAAGGCGAACGCCGCTCCCAGAGTCGCGGTGAACGTGGCTGTCTGGGTCAGAAAACCAGGACCGATGGCAGACGTCGCCATCATGAAGATCGCGGCGATCAAAGAGGCGCGGCGCGCCTTGGTGAACTCATTGGCAGTCTGTGTCACGGCGGCATTCCTGAGATGAGGGGTATTCTGCCAGAGCAATGACCATGCCAAAGGTCATTCAAACGCGCCAAGTTGTAGATCCATAAAGATAATATTGTTGAACAATGTAGGCGATATGGATCAACCATGTGCACCATGTTGTTACGCGGGGACTCAGATGTGCTACCTGATGAAGCATCTGCTGACCTTCGTCCTTGCCAGCAAATGAGCTGTCGTGGAATATCGACCTGGCTTTTCTTTCTCTGGACCCTTTATGAACGACGCTGCTTCTGCCCTCCCTCGCACCCTCGGAGAATCGATCACCACTGAGCTTCGCAGAATGCTGGTCGAGGGCGAGCTGGTACCCGGTCAGCGCCTCTCGGAAGCCGCGCTGGCCGAGAGTCTGGATATTTCCCGTAACACCCTCAGAGAAGCTTTCAGAGTGCTGACTCGCGAAGGACTGCTGACCCACGAACCCAATCGAGGGGTCACCGTGGCCAAGCCTGATATGGCTTCAATCATCGATATCTACCGAATTCGGCGCTTCATCGAATGCGGGGCGATTGCCCAGGCTTATCCACAGCATCCCGGTGTGCTGCACATGCGCAATGCGGTCGAGGCCGGCGTGCAGGCGCGTGAGGCCAAGGACTGGATTGCCGTGGGCACCGCCAACATGATGTTTCACAAGGCCATCGTCGAGCTGTCCGACAGCCCGCGACTGGCGGCGTTTTATGCGCAGATATCAGCAGAGTTGCGCCTGGCCTTCGGGCTGCTCAACGACCCGGAGCTTCTGCATTCGCCCTATCTGGACATGAATGCAGCGGTACTCGGGCGCCTTGACGCGGGCAAGACCGATGAGGCGACGCGCATGCTCGAGGATTATCTGGTGCAATCGGAACGAACGATTCTGGCCGCCTTCGAGCGAAGCCGGAACCGGTAGTCCGGGCGCAGGCCCGATCACCAGAACTACCACCCAGGGACCCGGTCTACGGGTTCTGACCGTTGCAACACGCCCGACGAGCCAGGCAGGCCGCCGCTTCGTTGAAAGCCTGAAATTCCCCTCTGGAGGCGATACGCTTTGAAAGCACTCGACGAACTCACTTTCGACAACCGCTTTGCCCGTCTGGGCGATGCGTTCTCCACTTCCGTGCTGCCTGAACCCATCGATGCGCCGCAGCTTGTGGTTGCCAGCCAGTCAGCGCTGGCACTGCTGGACCTGGCGCCTGAACAGGCCGATCTGCCGCTGTTCGCGGAAATCTTCAGCGGCCACAAGCTGTGGTCCGAGGCAGAGCCGCGGGCAATGGTGTATTCCGGGCATCAGTTTGGCTCCTACAACCCGCGCCTGGGCGACGGTCGCGGGCTGTTGCTAGGCGAGGTGTACAACGACGCCGGCGAGCACTGGGACCTGCACCTCAAGGGCGCAGGCCGCACACCGTATTCACGGATGGGTGACGGGCGCGCCGTACTGCGCTCGTCGATCCGCGAGTTTCTGGCCTCCGAAGCCCTGCACGCGCTGGGCATCCCCAGCAGCCGCGCGGGGTGTGTGGTCAGCTCCAGCACGCCGGTGTGGCGCGAAACCCAGGAACATGCAGCCATGGTGCTGCGTCTGGCGCAGAGCCATGTGCGCTTCGGCAGTCTGGAATACTTTTTCTACACCAAACAGCCAGAGCAGTTGAAGACCCTCGCCGAGCATGTGCTGACGATGCATTACCCGCACTGCCAGGAGCAGCCTGAGCCGTATCTGGCGATGTTCCGGGAAATCGTCGAGCGCAACGCCGAGCTGATTGCCAAGTGGCAGGCCTACGGCTTCTGTCATGGCGTGATGAACACCGACAACATGTCGATTCTGGGCATTACCTTCGATTTCGGACCGTTCGCGTTTCTGGACGATTTCGATGAGCACTTCATCTGCAACCATTCCGATCACGAAGGCCGCTACTCCTTCAGCAATCAGGTGCCTATCGCGCAATGGAACCTCAGCGCGCTGGCACAGGCGCTGACCCCGTTCATCAGCGTGGAAGCGTTGCGCGAGGCCATCGGTTTGTTCCTGCCGCTGTATCAGGCGCACTACCTGGACCTGATGCGCCGCCGACTGGGCCTGACCGTTGCCAAGGAGCAGGACGAACAACTGGTCAGTCAGTTGCTGAAGCTGATGCAGAACAGTGGCGTGGATTACACCCTGTTCTTCCGCCGCCTGGGTGACCAGCCAGCCGCCGAGGCGTTGCGCACGTTGCGTGACGACTTTGTCGATATCAAGGGCTTCGATGCCTGGGCAGAAGCGTATCAGACGCGTATTGCCGTCGAAGACAACGGCACCGAGCAGGAGCGTCAAACCCGCATGCATGCGGTCAATCCGCTTTACATCCTGCGCAACTACCTGGCGCAGAACGCCATCGCCGCAGCGGAAAAAGGCGACTACGAAGAAGTCCGCCGCCTGCATCAGGTGCTCTGCACACCCTTCACCGAACAGCCCGGCATGCAAGGCTACGCCCAACGCCCGCCGGACTGGGGCAAGCACCTGGAAATCAGCTGTTCGTCGTGAGGCGTTTGTCCTCTATCGTGCCCATGCTGGAGCGTGAGGAACGATCATCACACTATCGTGCGGCGCTCCGCGTCGCATGCCGTTCTGGACGCTCCGCGTCCTCTTTACCTATGACAGCCCTGCATCCACCAGCCATTGCTCCAGGCCTTCGAGGTCGGGAATGCGGGCTACGGTTTCGCCGATCTGTACGGCGGCCAGCTCCAGTTCGGCCAGCGGAACGTCGACGTAGCTCAACTGGCTGTCGACCTTGCACGAGCGCGGGATGCCCTGGGTCAGCAGGGCGATGAACCTGACATCGTTGCGTCCGCCCAACGCATTGAGCACCACGATCCGGGCTCGACCGCCGACACGGGTGCGGCCTCCGCAGGCGGCTTCGAAGCTGAGCAGTGGCAAGGTCAGTTCGCGCCAGCTGATCGGTCCCAGGTACCACTCGGGGGCGCCCGGCTCTGCGCTGCAATCCTGGTAATCGATCAACTCGGCGACCGCGACGTTAGGCAGCAGCAGATGCCGGTCACTCAACGGCAGCAGCAGGCCGGTCAGACTGGTCAGCCGGCTGGTCTGGAACGTGCCTTCAGACATGCGCCTGGCTCCAGTAAGCGATGCTCTCCAGCAACACGGTTTCCTGATAGGGCTTGCTCAGGTACTCGTTGACGCCCACCGCCATCGCCCGATCGCGATGCTTCTGGCCCGAGCGAGAGGTGATCATGATGATAGGCAGTTCCTTGAGCTGTTCGTCCTGGCGGATCTGGCTGGCCACTTCAAAGCCGTCCATACGCGGCATTTCGATATCGAGCAGCATGATGTCAGGCGTGTGCTCCTGCAACAGGGTCATGGCATCGACACCGTCCTTGGCAGTCAGTACGTGCATGCCGTGGCGCTCCAGCAAGCGGCTGGTGACTTTGCGCACCGTCACCGAATCGTCGACCACCATCACCAGCAACGGTCTGGCGTGCTCGGCTTCGTGGTAGGCAGGCGCCAACCCTCTGAAAGGCAAGCCCTGCAAGGTACGGATCTGCGCCATCAGATCGAGAATCAGCACCACGCGGCCGTCACCCAGAATGGTCGCACCGGAAATGCCCTGCACCCTTGAGAACTGCGTACCAAGGCTCTTGACCACGATCTCGCGCGAGCCTGCCAGCGCATCGACCTGCACCGCCACCCACTGATCCTGCAGATGCACCAGCAACACCGGCAGCGGCTGCAATTGCCCGGCCAGTCTGGGCGGGCTGCTACCCAGCAATTCGCCCAGATAGCGCAACTCGTAACTGCGTCCGCCATATTGATAGCGCGGCGGGGTGGTCTGGTAATAGCCGTCCAGCTCATTGGCCATGACACGCACGATGCCATCGACGGTATTGAGCGGTACTGCATACTGTTCTTCGCCGCACGTCACCATCAACGCCCGGTTGACCGACACCGAAATCGGCAGCCGGATACGGAAGCGCGTGCCCTTGCCCGGCACCGAGTCGATGACCATGGAACCGCCCAGTTGCTTGACCTCGGCGTGCACCACATCCATGCCCACACCACGGCCGGAAATCTGGGTGATGATCTCGCTGGTGGAAAACCCCGCCTGCAGAATGAACGGCAACACTTCATGGTCGGACAGATCGGCATCCGGGTGGATCATGCCGCGCTTGATGGCCTTGCGACGTACTGCAGCGAGGTCAACGCCAGAGCCATCATCGCTCAGTTCGATGACCATATCGCCGCCTTCGTACATCAGTTCCAGACTGATATGGCCCTGCTCCGGCTTGCCGGCGGCGATGCGTTTTTCGGTGCTTTCAAGCCCGTGATCGACGGCGTTGCGCAGCATGTGCTCCAGTGGCGCGACCATTCGCTCCAGCACGTTGCGGTCCATTTCACCGTCGGCATTGCCCACTTCGAAATGGACTTTCTTGTGCAGTTCCGACGCCACTTGGCGTACCACACGACGCAGGCGTGGCACCAATCGCTCGAACGGCACCATGCGCGTACGCATCAGGCCTTCCTGGAGCTGGGTGTTGACCCTGGCCTGTTGCGACAGCAGCGTTTCTGCGTCGCGGGCGCGCGCACCGAGGGTTTCCTTGAGGTCCATCAGGTCGGACGCCGATTCGAACAAGGCGCGCGACAGTTGCTGTAACTGCGAATGACGGTCCATTTCCAGCGGGTCGAACTCTTCGTAACCCAGCCGCTCGGCCTGGACCTGCTCCCGGCTAAGGATGCGCCCCTGGGTTTCCATATCGAGACGACGCAATTGGTCGCGCATCCGCTCGATGGTGGTTTCCATCTCGACCAGAGCGATCTGCGAATCAATGATCTGCTGTTCGATGCGTCCACGGAAGATGGATGTTTCGCCGGCCAGGTTGACCAGGTCTTCCAGTTGCTCGGCAGGCACCTTGACCATTTCCGGGCCGCTGCGCTCGGCCTCCCCTTCGGCCACCGGGGCCACGGCGACGACTGACTCCGGACTGACTTCCGGGTCCTGCGCAGCCAGCGGTGCGCCCACCGGCTCATCGGTGGCCAGCCTGCGAATGCTCTCAATCAGCAAGGTGGCATCAGGCAACGGTTTTTCATTGCGCACGGCATCGAGCATGTCGGCCAGCACATCCTGACCGCTCTGCAACAGGCCGATCATCAACGGCGCGGGCTGCAGACTTCCGGTGGAAAGCCCCTCGTAAAGCGTCTCCAGTTCGTGAGCGAGGTCGCCTATCGGAGCGATTTCCACCATCCGCGCGCCGCCCTTGAGGGTGTGCAGGTCGCGCAGCAGGTTTTCGACTTCCAGCATGTTATGCGGATCGGCCTGCCAGCGGGCCAATGCCGCGCCGGAGCTTTCCATGATGTCGAAGCCTTCCTCAAGGAAGACTTCACGCAGCTCGGTGTCATGTTCGGGAAGATCTTCATTGGCCACCGGCGAGGCCTGCACCTCGGGCCCGGTGCTCTCGAGCGTGCGGCAGCTGCGCAGTGCTTCGATCAAGGCCGAAGGGTCGCTGAGCGCTTCCTGCCGATACAGTTGCTCGAGCAGAATCGCCAGATGGTCGTGGCTCTCGTGCAGCAGCTCGGCCAGCGTCGGCGAATGGTTGAAGCGCCGGTCGATCAAGCCTTCGTAGAGGTTTTCCAGTTCGTGGGCCAGATCGCCCACCTCGCCCACCTCAGCCATCCGCGCACCGCCCTTGAGGGTGTGCAGGTCACGCTGCAACGAGGCCAGCGGCGCAGGGTTTTCTGGATCGGCCAGCCAGCGCTGCAACGCTTGACCGGCACTGTCGAGGATATCGACGGCTTCCTCCAGAAATATCTCGACGATTTCGTCGTCCGGACCGGCAACGTCAGTGTCAGTGTGCCCGGCCTCGTTTGCCAGTTGCTCGGTGGCGGCGTTGAGCTCGGTGATGCTCAACGTGCGATGGCCGTCGCTCTTGACCAGCCCGGTCGCCGACGGGTCAAGCGCCTGATCCAGCAACTGGTTCAAGGCACGCACGCATTCGGGACGCGGCTCGACATCCTGGCCGGCAGCCACCTGATCAAGCATGTTGATCAGCGCTTCGTGAGCATTTTCTGCCACATCGAAAAACCGTTCGCTGACCGCCAGACTGCTTTCCTCGACCGCTCCGTAGAGGTCGAGTAAGGCTTCGCACAGTTCATCGACCTGCGGCAGGTCGGCCAGATGCGCGCCGTGACCGAGGGTGGTCAGCTCATCGAGCAGCGCGCTCAGTTCCTGACGTTCGCCGGGGTGCTGCCGCCAGCGCCGCAGGAGGTTTTCCGCATCCAGCACGATGTCCATGCCTTCGGCCAGAAAACTGGCGAGCAGCGTGGGGTTGCGCTTGATCCGCAGGCCGCTGTCCGACTCGCGCAGCACCACGGTGAGGCGCTCGTTGAGCATTGCCAGGGCGGCCTCGATCAGCGGCGCGGCACCCGGAATATCGGCCAGCGGCGTGCTGTCGAGTTGTTCGAGGCCCTTGTGCAGCAACGGCTCGGCGCGGCGCAGCAGGACGAGTTCCGGTGAGCCGATATCGATGAGGTTGGCCTTGTATTCACGCACCAGTTGATCGAGCGGGCTGGCCAGTTCGGCAATCGGCAGCACTCCGGCCATGTGCGCGCTGCCCTTGAGCGTATGCAGCGCACGCAGCACCGCGTCGCTGATCGCCGGCGACGCTGATTGTTCGGCGTTGTCGAGGAAGCGACCGAGGGTGTTCAGATGGCCGAGCGCTTCCTGACGGAAAATCTCCAGCAACTGTGGATCGAGCGCTTCGGCGGCAACAGGCTCGCCTGCCTCAGGATCATCCGCGACCGGCAGCGTCGGCAGCTCCAGCCCATTGGCCAACGCATGGGCACGGGCCGCCAACAGGTCGACATCGTTACGCTGGCACTGTGCATCTTCGGCAAAGTCGCGGATGACCGACGGCAGCAGCGCCTGCACTTCGCTCATCAATTGCTGCACTTCGAGGCCCGGCAGTACGTCGCCTTCCAGCACCCGGTTGAGCAGGTTTTCCACCGCCCAGGCCAGTTCGCTGAGGATCAGTGCACGCACCATCCGGCCGCTGCCCTTGAGCGTATGAAACGCACGGCGTACCTCGGTCAGCGCCGTGCTGTCCCAACGGCCGTCGCTGCCAAGCGAGGTGAACCAGCGCGGCAGGTACTCGCGCAGCGCGTCGAGCACCTCGTCGGCCTCTTCGAGAAACACATCGCGCAACTCGTCGTCCACCGCCTCTTCTCCGGCCGCGGGCGGCAACAGGCTGGTGGGTACGTTACGGGCGGGAGGGTTGACGGCCGAGACCGGGCTGGCGAGGACCTGGGCAATGGTCTGCGTGGGGCTGACCAGCGCCTTGCGGTCATCCAGCTCCAGCAACTCGTCCTGAGTGATGATCTCTTCGAGCAACGGTACTTCGAGAGTGTCCGCAGCGGGCGTATAGCCCAGCCGTGCCAGGCTTTGCTGGGCCATGTCGAGCACCTGGTCGCCAGGCGCCTGATGGTCTTCGAGCATGCGCTCCAGGTAATACTCGATGCCGGTGATGGTGTCGGCCAGGCAATCGAGCTGAACCCAGGTGGGACGGGTTTCGTCCACCAGCAGGTGTTCCTGAATGTATTCGTTACAAGCGGCCAGCAGGCTGGCAGCACGGGCCAGCGGGATCATCGCCAGCGCACCCCGTACCTGCACGATCAGCGCGCACAGCGGATCGAGCCGCTGCCGGTCCCACTCGCCGTCGATGTAATCGAGGATCACGTCCTTGGCCTGCTGCAACACCGTGCGGGCTTCGCGAATCACCAGTTGATGAATCTGCGTCAGGTCGGTAGTCGGCAGGCGGCTTTCCTCGCGGCTGACCTGCTCGTGACTGCCGGCCATGCCGGCAAGGGTCGATTCGACGTAGAGCAAGGCACCCGCGACATCCATCAGCGCAGCGTCGCTGGGCTCGCGCTGCCCCTGCGCCAGACCGAGCACCACAGACAACTGATCGATGATCACCTTGCGCGGCTGGCCGAAACCCAGCACCGCCAGGGTATCGGCAATCTGCCGCAACGGCGGCAGCAACGCGTTGAGCTCGCTGACATGCTGACGGTCGCCGCGCACGAACACGTCGAGCCGCTCCTTGACCCTGACCAGCCCTTCACACAAGGCCACGATCACCGAACGCATGGCGTCACGGTCCGGACCGGCCATGCGGGCGCGCTCTTCATTGACCACATCGTTGCCGGGCAAGGCATCGGCCAGCGCGTACTGGTCCTTGAGGTCGAGCATCTTCGGCGCCAGGCTGTCGGACTTGGCGATATAGAACAGCAGGCTTTTCAACAGCTCTTCGGGGGCGGGCTGGTTGATGCCGGTGACGCCCTGCTCGGCCAGACGCTTGAGTTCCTTGTCGGCGTCCTTCAGCAGACTGCGCAGCGCCGGGCTGTTGGTGAAGTTGCCGTTGAGCATGGTTTCGACCAGTGCCGAGGCGATCCGCCAGAGCGCACCGAGCGGCGCGTCTTCGCACAACTGTTCAAGCCGGGCAAACACCTTGGCCATGTAGCCGAGCTGGGTCTGCACGCCCTGCTCACGCATCAGGCCGGCCAGCGCCGCCTGCAGGGTCTGGCGCAGCTTGCGCAGCAGGTTGGGCAATTCCGGGGTATTGCGCCGCGCCAGCTCCTCTTCATCAAGCGGCGGCACGACGACCAGTTGCGGGGCGAACAGGCTGGTTTCCGAGAGCAGACTTTCGCCCCGCGCACTGCGCAGGTCATTGAGCAATGGCAAGACCACCAGCGGCAGGTCGCGGCGCGCGGAATGAATGCGTTCCAGGTAAACCGGCAACTGACTCATGGCCTGGATCAACAGTTGCTCGGACTCGATCGGATGGCTGACGCGGTTCTGCTGGACCGCCAGCGCCAGTTGCTCGATTTCCTCGGCCAGCAACGCGGCGCCGTAGAACTCGATCATCTGCAGGCTGCCGTGAACCTGATGCACCAGGTTCAGGCACTCGGCCATCGCTGCAGCGTTGGTCGGGTCTTCGATGAACGGGTCCAGCGCCTGTCGGGCCTGGCGCAGCGTTTCGGCGATCTCGCCCTTCAGCCACTCAAGAGCTACGTAATCGTGACGATCAGCCATGACGAGTACCGTCCGTTACCCAATCAAGGTTGTTCATGTGCGGTACATCATCCGGCTTTCTTCGATGACGGCAGGGCAAAGCCCGATACCGAGCGCCGCATTTCGCTGGCCATTTTCGCCAGGTTGCCGATGCTTTCGGCGGTGGCCGATGTGCCCGAGGTGGTCTGCGAAGTGGTCTGCTGAATGACGGTCATGATCTGCGAAATCTGCCCGGCAGACTCGGCCTGTTGGTGGGCGGCATCGGTGATACTTTCGATCAGCTCGGCCAGCACTCTGGACACCCCTTCGATTTCGCCCAGCGCCACCCCGGCGTCCTGCGCCAGCCGGGCACCGCGCACCACTTCGCTGGTGGTCTGCTCCATGGAGATAACCGCCTCGTTGGTGTCGTTCTGGATGGCCCGGACCAGCGTTTCGATCTGCTTGGTCGCAGACGACGAACGCTCGGCCAGCCGTTGTACTTCGTCGGCTACCACAGCAAACCCTCGTCCGGCATCACCGGCCATCGACGCCTGAATGGCGGCATTGAGGGCCAGAATATTGGTCTGGTCGGCAATGTCGTCAATCAGGCTGACGATGTCGCCAATCTCCTGTGACGACTCGCCCAGACGCTTGATGCGCTTGGAGGTGTCCTGAATCTGCTCGCGAATGTTGTCCATGCCATGAATGGTGTTTTGCACCACCTCGTTGCCTTTATTGGCTATCGTCACGGAGCGCTCCGCCACGGCCGAGGACTCCGAGGCGTTGGTCGAAACCTGATCGATGGACGCCGCCATGTCGTTGATCGCTGTCGACGCCGCACTGATCTGCAACGCCTGGTGCTCTGAAGCAGCCGACAATTGCATGGCCGTCGCCTGGGTTTCGGTCACCGCAGCCGCTACCTGCTCGGCAGTCAGGTTGATGGTCACCACCAGCTCGCGCAACTGGTCGATGGAGTAATTGATGGAGTCGGCAATCGCCCCGGTGAAGTCCTCGGTCACCGAGGCCGTGACCGTCAGGTCGCCATCGGCGAGGTTCTCGATCTCGTCCAGCAGACGCATGATCGCCGTCTGGTTGCGTTCGCTCTTCTGCGCAGTTTCGCGCAACTGGCGATTGGTCTCGCGCACCATGACCAGACCGATGAGGATGATCGACGCCAGCGCCAGCAAGCCCAGCACATAGCCGCCGACGGTGTTCATAGTGCGGCGCTTGGCAAGGTTTTCCAGGCTGTTGGCGAGTACCGAGGTTTCATCCAGCAAGGTCTGTGATGTGTTAAAGATGTTGCCCGAGGCCTCGCGCACCTGATACAGCTCGGGCGAGGTTTCGAGAATCTCGTCCACCGAGCCGGAGACGAATTCGAACAGCTCGGCGATCTCCGCCAGCCGCGCGCGCGCATCGCGGTCCTCGACCTGGGATATGCGCAGCGTGGCGTTGCCCTCCAGCATGCCGTTGAGCACACGACCAAACTGGCTGGCATCGCGGCCAAAGGCGTCGGCGGCCTGCACAGCCGTTTCATCACCGGCCAGCACGGTGTTGACCGAGCCGAGAATTCGTTCTGCGAGCAGCGCCTGGCGTTGCGCAACCACCACCTGTGCGGCGGGCGCACGGCTTTGCAGCAGACTCTCGACGACTTTCTCGTATTCGGCCTGCAATTGCGGAATGGTTTCGGCCAGCGTTGCCGCCACCTGATGCAGCGACAGAACGGTCTGTTCGCTGGCCAGAATCACGTCGGTGCTCTTGCGCAGCCCTTCCCAGTCACGTTGCACGGTGCGCAATTCGTCGCGTATCAGGTCGGGGGCCGCAGGCAGGCCGGTGGCCGGGTCGCCTTTTCTCAGATAGCCCCAGCGCACGTCGAAATCATTGCGCGCATCGGCCAGCAACTTGAACGCCTGGGTTTTGCCGGCAGCCGCTTCGGTGGCGTTTTTCGCGATGCGTTGCGACAGGACGCGCAGCTCACCGGCATGCCCGATGTACTGTTTGTCGTAGTTGGACTGAGTGTTGAGGTAAGCGAAGTTGGCGAACAGCAACATGATGAAAACGATAAGCGCCACGAACAGCAGAATAATCTGCGTCCGGCTTCTTGCGCCTTCCCTTGACCGGTCTGTACTACTCATTAATCAGGCCCCCGCCTGGATCAATTGTGAAACACACCAGGCCCGACATGCTAGGAAGCCAGGTCCATGAACTCCGCAGACTGCACCAGCGCCCACGGGCTGAAGATCTGCCACGCCTGTTCGCGGATAAACTGCCCGCGCAGGAACGGCACCATACGCTGATCCATGTCATGCGGGGTCTGGGGTATGAGGCTCAACTGACTGAAACGTTGCATGCCGAACACTTCATCGACCAGCAGACCGGCAAATACATCATGGTGCTCGACCACCAGCACCCGTCGCTGTTTGCGCACCGGCACCAGTTCGTGGCCGAAAAACCCGCACAGATCCATGAGTGGCAACAAGCGACCGCGCAGGTTGGCGATACCCGCCACCCAGAACTTCACACCGGGCATTACCGCATGATGGGGTTCGTGAAGGATTTCGGCGATCTCGCCGATCGGCGCTACAAACCGTTGCTCGCCCATGCGAAAGCCGATACCGACCCAGTCCTGCTGATGGGCTTCCTGCAGCGGCAGGCCCGCCGCCAGCGAACGACAGCGTCGATCCATATCCAGAAGCAGTTCAAAAGCGGTGCGCGGCTCGGCCATGGCGATTCCGGCAATCAGCCGGCCAGCACCGCATTCAGGGTTTTCATCAGGGTTTCTTCGTCCACCGGCTTGGTCAGGTAATCGCGTGCGCCCTGACGTTTGCCCCAGACCTTGTCGGTCTCCTGATCCTTGGTGGTAATCATGATCACCGGGATCATGCTGGTGTCGGCATCCTTGGTCAGCTGACGCGTGGCCTGAAAGCCGTTGAGCCCCGGCATGACGATGTCCATCAGCACGGCATCGGGCTTTTCCTGACGGGCCAGGGCCACGCCATCAGCGCCGTTTTCGGCCTTGAGCACTTCATGACCGTGCTTTTCCAGCATGCCGGTGAGTTTGTACATTTCAGTCGGCGAGTCATCGACGATCAATATTCGAGCCATGGGTGTTCCCCGTCAGATTACGAGCGCGCTACATCAGGCGCGGGCGTCATGGTATGTGTTGTTCTGCTGCAACGAAGCCCGGCACATGAGCCTTGATCGCGCTGAGCAGTTCTTCCTTGCTGAAAGGCTTGGTCAAAAACTGATCGGAACCGACAATCCGCCCCTTGGCCTTGTCGAACAGGCCGTCCTTGGAGGACAGCATGATGACCGGCGTCGACTTGAATGCCCGGTTGTTCTTGATCAGCGCGCAGGTCTGATAACCGTCCAGACGCGGCATCATGATATCGACGAATATGATTCGCGGGTGGTTATCGGCAATCTTGGCCAGCGCGTCGAAACCGTCTATCGCAGTGATGACTTCACAGCCTGCGTTCTTGAGCAGTGTTTCGGCGGTGCGGCGGATGGTCTTCGAATCATCGATGACCATGACTTTCAGGGCGGAGGCGTGTTGTTCCATAGCTGCTCTTCCATCGCCGCAGCGAATTTTTGCGCATTCTGCGAGGCACTGGGAGCCTGACGGTATCGCTTCGTTGATCCACTGGGACCGAAGACCGGATGCCGAGCCTTTTTAGCACACTCTCCAGACGCAATCCATAAAGTGCACCTTGGCGCATCGCGGCAGGCCTGCCCCTTGACCGGGAGCAATCGGAGCGCCACCCTGATGCCAATTTTACGGCCGTTGCGGCCCTTACCGATCAGAGGATATTGCCCATGAGCGTTCGCCTAGGGATTGTCATGGACCCCATTGAGCGCATTTCCTATAAAAAGGACAGCTCGCTGGCCATGCTGCTTGCCGCCCAGGAACGCGGCTGGTCACTGTTCTATATGGAACAGAAAGACCTGTATCAGAACGCCGGCCAGGCCCGCGCACGCATGAAGCCGCTCAAGGTGTTTGCCGATCCGGCCAAGTGGTTCGAGTTCGAAGCCGAAGTCGACGCAGGTCTTGACGATCTGGACGTGATCCTGATGCGCAAGGATCCGCCGTTCGACATGGAGTTCGTCTACGCCACCTACCTGCTGGAGCAGGCCGAGCGTGCCGGCGTCCTGGTGGTCAACAAGCCGCAGAGTCTGCGTGACTGCAACGAGAAGCTGTTCGCCACGCTGTTCCCGCAGTGCACACCGCCGACACTGGTCAGCCGCCGCGCGGACATCATCCGTGAATTCGCCGAACAGCACGGCGACGTGATCCTCAAGCCGCTGGACGGCATGGGCGGTGCGTCGATCTTCCGCCATCGTGCGGGCGATCCGAACCTGTCAGTGATCCTCGAAACCCTGACCGCCCACGGCACGCAGCAAATCATGGCGCAGGGCTACCTGCCCGCCATCAAGGACGGCGACAAACGCATTCTGATGGTCGATGGCGAACCGGTCCCGTATTGCCTGGCACGCATCCCGGCAGCCGGCGAAACGCGTGGCAACCTGGCGGCAGGCGGGCGTGGCGAGGCCCGTCCGTTGAGCGACAAGGACCGCTGGATCGCCGAACAGATCGGCCCGACCCTGCGTGAAAAAGGCCTGCTGTTCGTCGGCCTCGACGTGATCGGTGAGCACCTGACCGAAATCAACGTCACCAGCCCGACCTGCATCCGCGAGATCGACAACGCCTTCGGCACCAACATTGGTGGCCTGCTGATGGACGCGATCGAGAAGAAGCTGCAAGCACGCAAGGGCTGATCAGCCACTGACGCCGCCGGCCACGGTCAACACCGTGCGCCACGGCGTCAGATCGATTCCCTTCGTCCGATCCGCAGCAGAGCGGCGCGGCACATTGCGTTATCATGCGCCACCTGTAACACGACACGGATTTTGACATGCAGGCTGACGAGATGCTGAACCGCCAATGACATCCATGGCCAAAAACGACCTCCCCCTGGAACTCGCCAACGCCGGTGTGCGTCCTGCCGATCGCCTGGGCTTTACCATGATGATCGCGGCGCTGATTCACCTCGCGGTGATCCTTGGCGTGGGGTTCACCTATGTAAAGCCGGAGCAGATCTCGCAGACGCTGGAAATCACCCTGGCCACCTTCAAAAGCGAAGAAAAGCCCAAGCAGGCTGACTTTCTGGCGCAAGACGATCAGCAGGGCAGCGGCACCCTGGACAAGGCCGAAACGCTCAAGACCACTGAACTGGCGCCCTATCAGGACACCAAGGTCAACAAGGTCACGCCGCCCCCGGCCAGCAAGCCGGTGGTCAAACAGGAAGCGCCGAAGACCGCCGTCGCGACTACCGCGCCCAGCCAGCAGAAAACCGTTGCCAAACGCGATGAGGTCAAGCCCGAGCCCGCCACCAAGGCTGCACCGACCTTCGACAGCTCGGAACTGAGCAACGAAATCGCCAGCCTGGAAGCCGAACTGTCGACCGAACAGCAGCTTTACGCCAAGCGCCCGAAGATCCACCGCCTCAATGCGGCGTCGACCATGCGCGACAAAGGCGCCTGGTACAAGGATGACTGGCGCAAGAAGGTCGAGCGGGTCGGAAACCTGAACTATCCTGAGGAAGCACGACGCAAGCAGATCTACGGTAATTTGCGACTTCTTGTGTCAATCAATCGGGACGGCTCGTTGTATGAAGTGCTGGTGCTTGAATCTTCAGGGCAGCCTTTGCTGGATCAGGCCGCACAACGAATCGTGCGTCTGGCGGCGCCTTTTGCGCCGTTCACCGGCGATCTGGCGGATATCGATCGACTGGAGATCATCCGCACCTGGAAATTTGCACGCGGAGACAAGCTGTCAAGCAACTGAACTTTTTGCCAGCTGACGCTCGACACCCACACGTGTCAGTTGTCAGCCGCGCAAGGCAACGCCAAACTAGGGCTCATGAAAAAAGTCTCTCCGAGTTATCTCAAGCATCAGTTCCTCATCGCCATGCCTCACATGCACGATGAGAACTTTGCTCAGACCTTGACCTACATTGTCGAGCACAACGCCAATGGCGCCATGGGGCTGGTGATCAACCGCCCGCAAAGCCTGACCTTGGCCGATGTACTCGAACAACTGCGACCGGAGCTTCCGGCACCGAGACACTGCCAGGACATCGTCATTCATACCGGCGGGCCGGTGCAGACCGATCGCGGCTTTGTCCTGCATCCCAGCGGCCAGACCTTTCAGGCGACGGTCAATCTTCCGGGCGGAATTTCCTTGTCGACTTCTCAGGATGTGCTGTTCTCCATCGCCGATGGCTACGGACCTGATCAAAATGTGATCACCCTGGGTTATGCGGGATGGGATGCCGGTCAACTGGATGCTGAAATGGCCGACAATGCCTGGCTGACCTGTTCGTTCGACCCGGCCATCCTGTTCGATGTGGACAGCGAGCAGCGTCTGGACGCCGCCGCCAGACGTCTGGGCATCAATCTCAACCTGATCTCGACCCAGGCAGGGCACGCTTGATGGCCGCCTTACGGCTGCTGCTGGGCATTGATTACGGCACTAAACAGATCGGCGTTGCGGTCGGCCAGGCGATTACCGGCCAGGCACGTGAACTCTGCACGCTCAAGGCGCAGAATGGCGTGCCGGACTGGGACAAGGTCCAGGCGCTGATCAACGAGTGGAAACCTGATGCGATCGTGGTGGGTCTGCCGTTGAACATGGACGGCACGCCCAGCGACATGAGCGCGCGCGCGGAAAAATTCTCGCGCAAGCTCAACGGACGCTTTGGTGTAACGGTCTACACCCATGATGAACGCCTGACCACCTTCGAAGCCAAGGGCGAGCGCATGGCGCGCGGCGGCCAGAAGGGCAGCTATCGCGACAATCCGGTGGATGCCATTGCCGCTGCGCTATTGCTGCAAGGCTGGCTGGACGAGCACCCCGAACTGTTGAATGTGTGACTTTTTCTGCCTTTATCGCTTCGAGATACCCGGATTCCACGTTATCGCTTGAGCATCGCGCCACGGACCAGACTGTGTAAAAACGTTACGAGCGAAGGCAAGACTAGGCAAAAACAGGCGAAAACGGCCGGGGTCGCGACCGACCTTAGGTGTTCTAAATGAGCATTTTTCGCCTGTTTTTAACGCAGTATTGCCAAGCGCAGTAGTTTTTACACAGTCAGGAAAGGACGCTGCCCGAGCCTCAAAGGAGCAACCATGAGCCTGCCCGACCCCGCCGAACTGATTCGTCAGATGGCCACTGACCTGAACGCTCACCTGAGCAAGCGCGGCATCAGCGACCCTCGTTTCATCGGCATCCGCACTGGCGGTGTCTGGGTTGCCCAGGCGCTGCTCAAGGCACTGAACAACCCCGCTCCGCTGGGCACGCTGGACGTTTCGTTCTATCGCGATGATTTCAGCCAGAACGGCCTGCACCCTCAGGTGCGCCCTTCTGAACTGCCGTTCGAGATCGAAGGCCAGCACCTGGTGCTGATCGATGACGTGCTGATGAGCGGCCGCACCGTCCGCGCCGCGCTCAACGAACTGTTCGATTACGGCCGCCCGGCCAGTGTCACGCTGGTCTGCCTGCTGGACCTGGACGCCGGTGAACTGCCGGTGCGTCCGAACGTGGTCGGCGCCACCCTGTCGCTGGCACCGAATGAACGCATCAAGCTGTCCGGCCCCGAGCCGCTGGCGCTCGAACTTCAAGACCTCTCCACCGCCCTTTAAGAGTCCATTGCGATGACGCCTCTCGACGCCAAGCGCCCGCTGCAGCTCAACCACTTGGGCCAGCTGCGCCATTTCCTGTCTCTGGACGGCTTGCCCCGCGAGCTGCTTACCGAAATTCTCGACACGGCCGACTCGTTCCTTGAAGTCGGCGCCCGGGCGGTCAAGAAAGTCCCGTTGTTGCGCGGCAAGACGGTGTGCAACGTGTTCTTCGAGAACTCCACGCGCACCCGCACCACCTTTGAGCTGGCAGCCCAGCGCCTGTCAGCCGACGTGATCACGCTGAACGTCTCGACCTCGTCTACCAGCAAGGGGGAAACGCTGTTCGACACCTTGCGCAACCTCGAAGCGATGGCCGCCGACATGTTCGTCGTGCGCCACGCCGACTCGGGTGCGGCGCACTTCATTGCCGAGCACGTATGCCCGGACGTCGCGATCATCAACGGCGGCGACGGACGCCATGCCCACCCGACCCAGGGCATGCTCGACATGCTGACCATCCGCCGTCACAAGGGCGGTTTCGAGAACCTGTCGGTGGCCATCGTCGGTGACATCCTGCATTCACGGGTCGCACGCTCCAATATGCTTGCGCTCAAGGCGCTGGGCTGCCCGGATATCCGCGTGATCGGGCCGAAAACCCTGCTGCCGGTAGGCGTCGAGCAATACGGGGTCAAGGTCTACACCGACCTCAACGAAGGTTTGAAGGACGTGGACGTGGTCATCATGCTGCGCCTGCAGCGTGAACGCATGACCGGCGGCCTGCTGCCCAGCGAAGGCGAGTTCTACCGCCTGTTCGGCCTGACCACCGCGCGCCTGGCGGCTGCGAAGCCGGATGCGATTGTCATGCACCCCGGCCCGATCAACCGCGGCGTGGAAATCGAATCGGCAGTGGCCGACGGCGCGCATTCGGTGATTCTCAATCAAGTGACTTACGGTATCGCGATCCGCATGGCGGTGCTGTCCATGGCCATGAGCGGACAAAACGCACAACGCCAATTCGAACAGGAGAACGCCCAGTGAAGCTCAGCATCCTCGGCGCTCGCGTCATCGACCCGGTCAGCGGGCTGGATCAAATCACTGACCTGCACCTTGAAGCAGGCAAACTCAGCGCCATCGGTTCGGCCCCGGCGGGTTTCGAGCCCACTCAGACCATCGACGCTACCGGGCTGGTCGCAGCACCGGGCCTGGTCGACCTCAATGTGTCCTTGCGCGAACCTGGCTACAGTCGCAAGGGCAGCATCGCCAGCGAAACCCGCGCAGCGGTGGCAGGCGGCGTGACCAGCCTGTGCTGCCCGCCACGTACCAAACCGGTGCTCGACACCTCGGCAGTGGCCGAGCTGATCCTCGACCGCGCCCGTGAGGCCGGGTTCAGCAAGGTGTTCCCCATCGGGGCGCTGAGCAAGGGCCTGGAAGGCGAACAGCTGGCAGAACTGATCGCCCTGCGCGACGCAGGTTGCGTGGCCTTCGGCAATGGTCTGAGCAGCTTCAGCAACACCCGCACGCTGTGCCGGGCACTGGAATATGCGGCGACCTTCGACCTGACGGTGATTTTCAACTCGCAGGATCGTGATCTGGCCGAAGGCGGTCTGGCACACGATGGTCCGACGGCCAGTTTCCTGGGTCTGGCGGGCATTCCCGAGACGGCCGAAACCGTGGCGCTGGCTCGCGACCTGTTGCTGGTCGAACAGAGCGGTGTACGTGCGCACTTCAGCCAGCTGACCAGTGCCCGTGGCGCGGCGCTGATCGCCCAGGCACAGGCGCGCGGTCTGCCGGTGACGGCGGATGTGGCGTTGTATCAGTTGATTCTGACTGACGAGGCGCTGATCGACTTCTCCAGCCTCTATCACGTCCAGCCGCCGCTGCGCACCCGCGCTGACCGCGATGGCCTGCGTGAAGCGGTGAAGAGCGGTGTCATTCAGGCGATTTCCAGCCATCACCAGCCGCACGAACGCGATGCCAAGCTGGCACCGTTTGGCGCTACGGAGCCAGGCATCAGCAGCGTCGAACTGCTGCTGCCGCTGGCCATGACGCTGGTGGATGACGGCCTGCTGGACCTGCCGACCCTGATTGCCCGCCTGAGCAGCGGCCCTGCCGCCGCGCTGCGCCTGCCGGCCGGCAAGCTGAGCGCAGGAGCGCCGGCCGACATCGTCCTGTTCGATCCTGCCGCCTCGACGGTTGCCGGCGAGACCTGGCTGTCAAAAGGCGAAAACTGCCCCTTCATCGGCCACTGTCTGCCGGGCTCGGTACGCTACACACTGGTGGATGGACGGATCAGCTACAGCCGTTGAGCCCGCTCCGGGCTCTCGCTCCCACGTTCCTCGTTGCATCACTGTGGGAGCGAGCCGGGCGACGCTCTGCGTCAGCCCCTCTGCCCAAGCTTTACCCGCGTCGGGCGTTCTTCATCGAGATCTGGTCATTCAATGTCCAGAAGTCATAGAGGACGCCCACCAGAAACAGCCCGCCGGTAAACAGGTAGATAATCCCGGTAATCCACTTGCCCTGGTACATGCGGTGCACACCGAACAGGCCGAGGAAGGTCAGCAGCACCCACGCCACGCTGTAGTCGGTGGAGCCGGGGGTAAAGCGCAGGTCGGCGTCACGGTCCATCGACGGGATCAGGAACAGGTCGATCAGCCAGCCAATGCCAAACAGACCGAACGTGAAGAACCAGATGGTCCCGGTGACCGGTTTGCCGTAGTAGAAGCGATGCGCTCCCAGGAAGCCGAAAATCCACATCAGGTAACCCATGACCTTGCTATGTGTGTCTGAACGATAGGCGTTCATTTTTGCCCTCTTTGCGCTGATAGAAAAAAATACATAACAAAATTGTGACTTGGTTTCCCTATTCCGACGTATGGCACATGAGGCGGTTTAATGCCGCCAAGCCCTTGTCGCTAAAGGGATTAGCCCGAAAAAAGAAAGAGTCTGTCGCATAAAACGCAATGATGCCACTGTGATGCGCTCGACAAATGGGGTCAGTTTTTTTGAAAAAGCTGTTATAAAGTTGCGCGCTGACCACCATGAGCCCTGCCGAATGCGTCCTTTTTTCAAGACATGGCTAACCATTTGCCTATTTATGCCACTGGCCGCCCACGCCACCAATCGTGAGCAACAACTTCCTGCGAGCTTCACGGGCTACACCGCCAAAAGCCACTCTTCACCGGCACTCGCGACTCGCAATGCACCCAAGGAAGCCACCACCACCCGAACTCAGTACGGCGCTACCAGCGCCGTCCAGAAGCCGCTTTCACGCAAGAACGCCAAAAAAATCGCGGCCTTGCAGGCTTCTGCCCCTGCCAAGCAAGGCAGCGCCGTTGTAAAACGCGCCTTGCAGGCTGTGGGCACGCCTTATCGCTGGGGCGGCACCACGCCCGGCAAAGGCCTGGACTGCAGCGGACTGGTCAAATACGCCTACACGGATGTCCGTGAGGTCGACCTGCCACGCACCTCCAATGCCATGGCCCAGGGTCATGGTCAGACGGTGGATCGCAAGGATCTGAAACCCGGTGACCTGCTGTTCTTCAATATCAAGAGCCGCAACATCAACCACGTCGCCATCTACCTGGGCGACAACAAGTTCGTTCATGCGCCGCGCCGTGGCAAGGCCGTAACTGTCGATACGCTGAACAAACCGTATTGGAACAGTCACTACAAGATCGCCAAGCGCGTGCTGCCCAAGCAACCCGGACAGATGCGTGTGGTTCAGCGCTGATCCTGGTGTGAATCCGCGGTCCGCAAGCCGCATCTGAAAAAAGGGGTCTTGAACGCGTTCAAGACCCCTTTTTCGTTCCTGCAGCCTCCCTGCGATCAGAAGTTATCCGGCACCTTGGCACGTTCGCGCGCGCTTTCGCGGGTGATCAGCCCCTTCTTCACCAGATCGGCCAGGCACATGTCCAGCGTCTGCATGCCCATCGAGCCGCCCGTCTGGATCGACGAATACATCTGCGCCACCTTGTCCTCGCGGATCAGGTTACGGATCGCCGGGGTGCCCATCATGATTTCGTGCGCCGCCACGCGTCCGCCGCCGACCTTCTTGAGCAACGCCTGCGAAACCACGGCGTGCAGCGATTCGGAGAGCATCGAGCGAATCATCGATTTTTCCTGAGCCGGAAACACATCGACGATCCGGTCGATGGTCTTGGCTGCTGACGTGGTGTGCAGCGTACCGAATACCAGGTGGCCGGTTTCAGCCGCGGTCAGCGCCAGGCGGATGGTCTCCAGGTCACGCATCTCACCGACCAGAATCACGTCCGGGTCTTCACGCAACGCCGAGCGCAGCGCCTCCGAGAAGCCCAGTGTGTCGCGGTGCACCTCGCGCTGGTTGACCAGGCACTTCTTCGACTCGTGGACGAATTCGATCGGGTCCTCGATGGTCAGAATGTGGTGATGCTTGTTGTTATTCAGGTAGTCGATCATCGCCGCCAGGGTGGTCGACTTGCCTGAGCCGGTCGGACCGGTGACCAGAATCAGGCCACGCGCCACGTCGGTAATCTTCCGAAACACACTGCCCATGCCCAAGTCTTCCATGCTCAGGATTTTCGAAGGGATGGTCCGGAAGACCGCGCCAGCACCGCGGTTCTGGTTGAAAGCGTTGACCCGAAACCGCGCCACGCCCGGCACTTCGAAGGAAAAGTCGGTTTCCAGCCGTTCTTCGAAGTCCTGCCGTTGCTTGTCGTTCATGATGTCGTAGATCAGCGCCTTGACCTCCTTCGCGTCCAGCGGAGGCAGGTTGATACGCCGTACATCGCCGTCGACGCGGATCATCGGCGGCAGACCTGCAGAGAGGTGCAAGTCCGACGCGCCCTGTTTGGCACTGAAGGCCAGCAGCTCGGTAATATCCATACAGCTCCTCAATCACATAGAATGCCGCAGACTTTAGTCCTGCTGGCGCAAATCAATGTCCATGATAGCAGCGAACATTTCAACGCTCGAACAGCGAATTCGCGACGCAGCGCTTGCTGCTGAGCGCGATCCAGCGTCCGTCGGCCTGCTGGCGGTGAGTAAAACCAAGCCCGCCAGTGACCTGCGTGAAGCTTACACCGCAGGTTTGCGCGATTTTGGCGAAAATTATTTACAGGAAGCACTGGGCAAACAGCTCGAACTGAGCGACCTGCCCTTGTGCTGGCACTTCATTGGCCCCATTCAATCGAACAAGACGCGAGCTATCGCCGAGAACTTCGACTGGGTACATTCCGTGGACCGCCTGAAAATCGCTCAACGCCTGTCCGAGCAACGCCCCGAAGCGCTTGAACCGCTGAACATCTGCATTCAGGTGAACGTCAGTGGCGAAGCCAGCAAATCGGGCTGTACGCCTCAGGACCTGCCTGCGCTGGCCGCTGCCATCAGCGCCCTGCCGCGACTCAGGTTGCGCGGCCTGATGGCCATCCCCGAGCCCACGGACGATCCTGCGGCGCAGAACGCATCCTTCGCCGCAGTGCGCACGCTGCAGGAGCAATTGCACCTGCCGCTCGACACACTTTCCATGGGCATGAGCCACGACCTGGAAGCCGCCGTTGCACAAGGCGCGACCTGGGTGCGCATCGGCACCGCTCTTTTTGGCGCCCGCGACTATGGCCAGCCATAACCTCTTCACAAGGACCCCTTCATGAGCAAGACCCGTATTGCCTTCGTTGGTGCCGGAAACATGGCCGCCAGCCTGATCGGCGGCCTGCGCGCCCAGGGCGTGGAGGCGGCACTGATCAGTGCCAGTGCGCCGGGTGCCGAAACCCGCGAGCGCATCGCCAACGATCACGGCATCCAGGTGTTCGCCGACAACGCCGACGCGATCAATGGCGCCGACGTGGTGGTACTGGCGGTCAAGCCGCAGATGATGAAAAACGTCTGCCAGGCCTTGAAGCCCAGTCTCCAGCCTCACCAGCTGATTGTTTCGGTCGCGGCCGGCATCACCTGCGCCAGCCTGACGCAATGGCTGGGCGAGCAGCCGGTGGTGCGCTGCATGCCCAATACGCCCTCACTGCTGCGTCAGGGTGCCAGCGGGTTGTACGCGACCGACAACGTCACGCCAGAGCAGCGTGAGCAGGCCGAGGCGTTGCTGGCCGCGGTCGGCATCGCGGTCTGGGTCGAGCAGGAAAAACACATGGACGCTGTCACGGCAGTGTCCGGCAGTGGCCCGGCGTATTTCTTTCTGATGATGGAAGCGATGACCGCAGCAGGCGTGAAACTGGGTCTGCCAGAGGACATCGCTAAAAAGCTGACCCTGCAGACAGCGCTGGGCTCGGCCTTGATCGCGACTGGCAGTGATGCAGGCGCTGGCGAGCTGCGTCGTCGCGTTACATCGCCGGGCGGGACCACCGAGGCGGCCATCAAGGCATTTCAGGCGGGCGGCTTTGAGGCACTGGTGGCAACGGCACTGACCGCCGCAGACCATCGTGCAGCCGAGCTGGCTGAACAACTGGGCAAATAATTTTCGGGTTTTCTGGAGCAGATCGATGATCGGATTGAACACCGCTGCAATTTACGTCCTGCAGACGCTTGGCAGTCTTTACCTGCTGATCGTGCTGTTGCGCTTCGTCCTGCAACTGGTACGGGCCAACTTCTACAACCCGCTGTGCCAGTTCATCGTGCGCGCCACCCAGCCGCTGCTCAAGCCGCTGCGACGCATCATCCCCAGCCTGTTCGGGCTGGACATGTCGTCGCTGGTGCTGGCGATCATCGTGCAGATGATCCTGATGGCCCTGACCCTGCTGCTGATGTTCGGCACCACGGGCGACCCGCTGCACCTGCTGCTGTGGTCGATCATCGGCGTGACCGCGCTGTTCCTGAAGATCTTCTTCTTTGCTCTGATCATCAGCGTGATTCTGTCGTGGGTCGCACCGGGCAGCCACAACCCTGGCGCGGAACTGGTCAACCAGATCTGCGAACCGGCACTGGCACCGTTTCGCAGGATCGTCCCGAACCTGGGCGGCCTGGACATCTCGCCGATCCTCGCATTCCTGGTGCTCAAGCTGCTGGACATGCTGGTCATCAACAACCTCGCCGCCATGAGCGACATGCCGGATGTGCTGCGGCTGTTGATGTAAGCCACCTTGTTCCCGCGCTGGAGGTTCCCGCGCTGGAGCGTGACGTTCGAAAGAACGCCTATCGTGCCCATGCTCCGCGTGGGCATGCCGTTCTGGACGCTCCGCGTCCTATCCGGAGCATGCGGCGCGGCGCAGATCTGTGACGCGGAGCGTCACCCTAGGCATTCCCGCGCTGGAGCGTGAGGAACGATCACCTCGTAACTATCGTGCCGTTGATTTACGTCTCACAATATCCCTTATTGCCGCTGCACCCCGCGGTCTTTAGACTTACGCCTCATTTATGCGAGAGCAGGGTCGATGCCCACGGTATTCCCTCACGATTCTGTCGGACTGGTCACACCGCAAACGGCGCATTTCAGCGAGCCTCTGGCGCTGGCCTGTGGTCGTTCGTTGCCAGCCTATGACCTGATTTACGAAACCTACGGTCAACTCAACGCCGCACGCAGCAATGCCGTGCTGATCTGTCATGCGCTGTCCGGGCACCACCATGCCGCAGGCTTCCACAGTGCCGATGACCGCAAACCCGGTTGGTGGGACAGCTGTATCGGTCCCGGCAAGCCTATCGACACCAACAAGTTCTTCGTCGTCAGCCTTAACAATCTGGGCGGCTGCAATGGCTCCACCGGGCCGAGCAGCATTGACCCGGACACCGGCAAGCCGTTCGGTGCCAATTTCCCGGTGGTGACCGTGGAAGACTGGGTCAACAGCCAGGCCCGACTGGCCGATCTGCTCGGTATCGACACCTGGGCTGCGGTGATTGGCGGCAGCCTGGGCGGCATGCAGGCGCTGCAATGGACCATCAGCTACCCGGATCGCGTGCGCCATTGCCTGGCGATCGCCTCTGCCCCCAAGCTGTCGGCACAGAACATCGCGTTCAACGAGGTGGCGCGTCAGGCTATTCTCACCGACCCCGAATTCCACGGTGGTTCGTTCCAGGAACGCGGAGTGATTCCCAAACGCGGCCTGATGCTGGCGCGGATGGTCGGGCACATCACTTATCTGTCGGATGACTCGATGGGCGAGAAATTCGGCCGTGGTCTGAAGAGCGAAAAACTCAACTACGACTTCCACAGCGTCGAGTTTCAGGTCGAGAGCTACCTGCGTTATCAGGGTGAAGAATTTTCCGGGCGTTTCGACGCCAATACCTACCTGTTGATGACCAAGGCACTGGATTACTTCGATCCTGCGGCGAACTTCAACGACGACCTGGCCAAGACCTTCGCCAACGCCACCGCCAAATTCTGCGTGATGTCGTTCACCACCGACTGGCGCTTCTCGCCAGCCCGCTCGCGGGAACTGGTGGACGCGCTGATGGCCGCGCGCAAGGACGTCTGCTACCTGGAAATCGACGCACCTCAAGGCCACGACGCCTTTCTGATCCCGATTCCGCGCTACTTGCAGGCTTTCGGTAATTACATGAACCGAATTTCGTTGTGAGGACGCCATGAGAGCCGATCTGGAAATCATTCAGGAATGGATTCCCGCGGGCAGCCGCGTGCTCGACCTGGGTTGTGGCGACGGCGAATTGCTGACCTGGCTGCGTGACCACAAGCAGGTCACCGGCTACGGGCTGGAAAACGACGCCGCCAACATTGCCGAGTGTGTCGCCAAGGGCATCAACGTCATCGAGCAGGACCTCGACAAGGGGCTGGGCAACTTTGCCAGCAACAGCTTTGACGTCGTGGTCATGACCCAGGCCCTGCAAGCGGTACATTACCCGGACCGAATCCTCGACGAGATGCTGCGCGTCGGTCGCCAGTGCATCATCACCTTCCCGAACTTCGGTCACTGGCGCTGCCGCTGGTACCTGGCGAGCAAGGGCCGCATGCCGGTGTCCGAATTCCTGCCGTATACCTGGTACAACACGCCGAACATTCACTTCTGCACCTTCGGCGACTTCGAAGAGCTGTGCCGCGAGCGCGATGCGCAGGTGCTCGACAGGCTGGCGGTCGATCAGCAGCATCGTCATGGCTGGGCCAGCAAACTCTGGCCCAATCTGCTCGGCGAGATCGGCATCTACCGCGTCACCAGCCCTGGGCTGACGGACCACAGGATTGCCGTTTAACCGACCGTTTCCAAGCACCACGACAGGCCAACCATGAACCTCACACAACTCGTACTGGCCAGCCACAATGGCGGCAAACTCAAGGAACTCCAAGCCATGCTCGGCGGCAGTGTAACGCTGCGCTCGGTCAGCGAGTTCAGTCTGGTGGAGCCGGAAGAAACCGGCCTGTCATTCGTCGAGAATGCAATCCTCAAGGCACGCAACGCCGCGCGTCTGTCCGGCCTGCCTGCGCTGGCCGACGACTCGGGGCTGGCGGTGGACTTTCTCGGCGGTGCGCCGGGTATCTATTCCGCACGCTACGCCGATGGCCAGGGCGATGCCGCCAACAACGCCAAGCTGCTGGAAGCGCTCAAAGACGTGCCGGACGACCAGCGTGGTGCACAGTTCGTCTGCGTATTGGCGCTGGTACGCCACGCCGACGATCCATTGCCGATCCTCTGTGAAGGGCTGTGGCACGGGCGCATCCTGCACGCCGCCAGCGGTGAACACGGCTTCGGCTATGACCCGCTGTTCTGGGTGCCGGAGCGCAACTGCTCGAGTGCCGAACTGGGCCCGACCGAGAAGAACCAACTCAGCCACCGCGCCCGCGCGATGGTCCTGTTGCGGCAACGCCTGGGTCTGCAATGACCCACGATTCGCCTGCGCAGCCGCTGTTTCTCGGCGAGAGCGGCTTCTCGTCAGAGAGCCCGCGCCCTGCACTGCCGCACCTGCCGCCGTTGTCGCTGTACATCCATATTCCGTGGTGCGTGCGCAAATGCCCGTACTGCGACTTCAACTCGCACACTGCCAGCCCGGTGCTGCCGGAACAGGAATACGTCGACGCCCTGCTCGCCGACCTGGACCTGGACCTGCCGTACGTCTACGGCCGCGAGCTGCAATCGATCTTCTTTGGTGGCGGTACGCCGAGCCTGTTCAGCGCCGATGCGCTGGGGCGCCTGCTGCAAGGCGTCGAACAGCGCATCCGCTTTGCCAGCGATATCGAGATCACGCTGGAAGCCAACCCGGGCACCTTCGAGCAGGTCAAGTTCAGCGCCTATCGCGGCCTGGGCATCAATCGACTGTCGATCGGCATTCAGAGCTTTCAGGAATCCAAACTCAAGGCGCTGGGCCGCATTCACAACGGCGACGAAGCAATTCGTGCCGCCGATATGGCGCGTCAGGCCGGTTTCGACAACTTCAACCTGGACCTGATGCACGGCCTGCCGGATCAGTCCCAGGACGAGGCGCTGGCCGATCTGCGCCAGGCCATTGCCCTCGCGCCGACCCACCTGTCCTGGTATCAACTGACCCTGGAGCCCAACACGGTGTTCTGGAATCAGCCACCGGTGCTGCCCGAAGACGACATTCTTTGGGACATTCAGGAAACCGGACAGCAGTTGCTGGCCACTCATGGCTACGCGCAATACGAAGTGTCGGCTTATGCACAGCCCGGAAAACCGGCGCGGCATAACCTCAACTATTGGGCGTTCGGTGATTTCATCGGCATCGGCGCAGGCGCACACGGCAAGCTGAGCCACCCGGACGGGCGCATCATGCGCACCTGGAAAACCCGGCTGCCCAAGGATTACCTGAACCCGGACAAGCCGTTTCAGGCCGGTTCCAAGCTGTTGCCGCTGGATGAATTGCCATTCGAATTCCTGATGAACGCACTGCGACTGACAAATGGTGTGGACGCTGCGTTATTTCGCGAAAGAACCGGTCTAAGCCTCGATTCGCTGGCCGAGGCGCGTCGACAGGCTGAACAAAAGGGGTTGCTGCACCAGGACCCGACACGCCTGATCGCCACGCCACAAGGCCAGCTGTTCCTCAACGACCTGCTGCAATACTTTCTGATCTAAGGACCCTGCATGGATTTCGTACTCGATTTGCTCGCCACCGTCTCGCGCTGGAGCCGCAGCAATCTCTCGGAAATCGCGCTCGCGCTGGTGGGCTGTCTGCTGGTGCTGTTTGGCTCGGACATCAAAGGCTGGCTGGAACAGCGAATCAGCGGCATCACAGGTGCTCTGCGCATCCCGCTCATCGCCCTGCTGTGCGCCGTGGGCAGCGGCGCGGCGCTGATCTATGCCACGCCTTGGGTAGTGCGCGGCCTCAGCCAGTTCAACAACTACAGCCTGGCGCCGGTGCTGTTGGTGGTGCTGGTGCTGATCGGGGTAATTGCGGACAGGAAGTAAGCGCTGCTTTTTCAAACGCAGCAAAAAGCCCGGCATCTCTGCCGGGCTTTTTAGTGTTGCCGATGCAGATCAAGGCACCAGTTTGTCCAGCAACGCCTTGTCACGCACCGCGCCCTTGTCAGCGCTGGTCGCCAGCAGGGCGTAGGCCTTGAGGGCGGTGGTCACTTTGCGTGGACGCGACTCGACAGGTTTCCAGCCTTTCTTGTCCTGTTCGGTGCGACGCTCGGCCATCTCAGCATCGTCGATCAGCAGGTTGATCGAGCGATTGGGGATGTCGATCAGCACCTTGTCACCGTCGCGCACCAGACCGATCGCTCCGCCTGCCGCAGCTTCCGGTGAGGCGTGGCCGATGGACAGGCCGGACGTACCGCCCGAGAAGCGACCATCAGTCAGCAGTGCGCAATCCTTGCCCAGCCCCTTGGACTTCAGGTAGGACGTCGGGTAGAGCATTTCCTGCATGCCCGGGCCGCCTTTCGGGCCTTCGTAGCGGATGATGACAATGTCGCCCGCTTTGACTTCGTCAGCGAGAATCCCGCGCACCGCGCTGTCCTGGCTTTCGAAGATCTTCGCGTTGCCTTCGAAGACGTGGATCGACTCGTCGACGCCAGCGGTTTTCACCACGCAGCCGTCCAGTGCGATGTTGCCGTACAGCACGGCCAGGCCACCTTCTTGCGAATAGGCGTGCTGGACGCTACGGATGCAGCCGTTTTCACGGTCAGCATCCAGGCTGTCCCAGCGGGTCGACTGGCTGAACGCGGTCTGCGTCGGGATGCCCGCCGGGCCTGCCTTGAAGAAGGTGTGCACGGCCTCGTCGTCAGTCTGGGTGATGTCCCATTTGGCGATGCCTTCAGCCAGGGTCTTGCTGTGTACGGTCGGTAGGTCGGTGTGCAGCAGGCCGCCACGAGCCAGCTCGCCGAGGATGCTGAAGATCCCGCCCGCGCGGTGCACGTCTTCCATGTGGTACTTCTGGATGTTCGGCGCGACCTTGCACAGCTGCGGAACCTTGCGCGACAGGCGGTCGATGTGGCGCAGGTCGAAGTCGATCTCGGCTTCCTGAGCAGCGGCCAGCAAGTGCAGGATGGTGTTGGTCGAACCGCCCATGGCGATGTCCAGCGTCATGGCGTTCTCGAACGCCTTGAAGTTGGCGATGTTGCGCGGCAACACCGAGTCATCGTTTTCCTTGTAGTACTGACGGCACAGGTCAACGATGGTGCGGCCGGCCTGCAGGAAGAGCTGCTCGCGGTCGCTGTGGGTGGCGAGTGCGGAACCGTTGCCCGGCAGGGCCAGACCCAGTGCTTCGGTCAGGCAGTTCATCGAGTTGGCGGTGAACATGCCGGAACACGACCCGCAGGTCGGACAGGCGCTGCGCTCGTACTCGGCGACTTTTTCGTCACTGGCTGTCGAGTCGGCGGCGATGACCATCGCATCGACCAGATCCAGGCCATGGCTGGCCAGTTTGGTCTTGCCCGCTTCCATTGGCCCGCCGGAGACGAAGATCACCGGAATGTTCAGGCGCAACGACGCCATCAGCATGCCCGGGGTGATCTTGTCGCAGTTGGAAATGCACACGATGGCGTCGGCGCAATGCGCATTGACCATGTACTCGACCGAATCGGCAATGATCTCGCGGCTCGGCAGCGAATAGAGCATGCCGTCGTGGCCCATGGCGATGCCATCGTCGACCGCAATGGTGTTGAATTCCTTGGCCACGCCACCGGCGCGCTCGACTTCACGCGCGACCAGCTGGCCCATGTCCTTGAGGTGGACGTGGCCGGGTACGAACTGGGTGAAGGAGTTGGCGATGGCAATGATCGGTTTCTTGAAGTCTTCGTCCTTCATGCCCGTGGCGCGCCACAGGGCACGGGCGCCGGCCATGTTACGGCCGTGGGTGGACGTTTTCGAGCGGTAATCAGGCATTGAAACACTCCGGCAAAAATAAGGCTGATCAGGAAGGGAGTGAGCTTCTATTGACGTCGCGAACGAGCGGCAGTGACCGCAGGCAGCGAAGAAACCGAACACCACGGGATCACCGTGTATTCGGCCTGAGCTCATAAACCCGCCGGGGATGACTGGCGATGAATAGCGCCGATTCTACACCGCCGGGTGGTTTGGTGGGGTCCGAATATCGGTCTTGGCACGGCGTTGCAAATCCCGATGGACAAAAGGCTGTCAGCCCATCTATCTTCCTCCGCAGGCCGCCTCATGTGGCCACGTCGCTCGGACGGTTCCGGGCGCTTACGTACGCGAGATACTCATGGCAGACCAAGGTTCGCCGCGCCGCTTTGCGCGCATCGATCGACTCCCCCCTTACGTGTTCAACATCACCGCCGAGCTGAAAATGGCTGCTCGTCGTCGCGGTGAGGACATTATCGACCTGAGCATGGGCAACCCCGACGGGGCCACACCACCGCACATTGTCGAAAAACTGATCACCGTCGCCCAGCGCGAAGACACCCACGGCTACTCCACCTCGCGCGGCATTCCACGCCTGCGTCGGGCGATTTCCAACTGGTACAAGAAGCGCTACGAGGTCGACATCGACCCTGAAAGCGAAGCGATCGTGACCATTGGTTCCAAGGAAGGCCTGGCCCACCTGATGCTCGCCACGCTGGATCAGGGCGACACGGTGCTGGTGCCCAACCCCAGTTACCCGATCCACATCTACGGTGCCGTGATTGCCGGCGCCCAGGTGCGATCGGTGCCGCTGGTGCCAGGCGTGGACTTCTTCGACGAGCTGGAAAAAGCCATTCGCGGCTCGATTCCCAAGCCGAAGATGATGATTCTGGGCTTTCCGTCCAACCCGACTGCGCAATGTGTGGAGCTGGATTTCTTCGAGCGCGTGGTGGCCCTGGCCAAACAGTACGACGTTCTGGTGGTGCATGACCTGGCGTACGCCGACATCGTCTACGATGGCTGGAAAGCCCCGTCGATCATGCAGGTGCCGGGCGCCAAGGACATTGCCGTGGAGTTCTTCACCTTGTCCAAGAGCTACAACATGGCAGGCTGGCGGATTGGCTTCATGGTCGGCAACCCCGAACTGGTGAATGCACTGGCGCGGATCAAGAGTTACCACGACTACGGTACCTTCACGCCACTGCAGGTGGCGGCGATTGCCGCGCTGGAAGGCGATCAGCAGTGCGTGCTCGACATTGCCGAGCAATATCGCCAGCGCCGCAACGTGCTGGTCAAGGGCTTGCACGAGCTGGGCTGGATGGTCGAGAACCCCAAGGCCTCTATGTACGTCTGGGCGAAGATTCCACAGGCTTATGCGCACCTGGGTTCGCTGGAGTTCGCCAAGAAGCTGCTGGCCGAGGCCAAGGTGTGTGTCTCGCCGGGCATCGGTTTCGGTGAGTACGGCGACGATCATGTGCGCTTCGCCCTGATCGAGAACCAGGACCGCATCCGCCAGGCCGTTCGTGGCATCCGCAGCATGTTCAGGGCCGACGACAAGCTCAAGTCCTGAGTTCCTTCTGAGACACCGCGCCTGCTGACCGACTGCGCTCGGCAGGCGTGGACGCTGCAACCAACCGTCTCTCCACACCTGACCGACAGTCGCCTCGGCAATTTTTGATTTCTGCAAATCGCCGCAGACCGGTATGATCGCGCGCCCCGATACACCCGGAAGCCTGACCTGAAATGAAACCCACCTTGATCGCCGCCGCAGAACTCGATCGCATCAACACCTGGGCCAAATACTCCAGCCACATGTGCGGGGGCTGCGTGTCCAGTTGCTGCACGTTGCCGGTAGAAGTGAAGATCAAGGACCTGATCCGCATCGGCATCGTCGATGAGTTCGAACGCGGCGACCCGGCCAAGAACATCGCCAAGCGTCTGCAGAAAGAAGGCATCGTCGAGCGCTACAACCAGAAGTCCGAGATCTTCACCTTGCAGCGCATGAGCAACAACGACTGCCTGTACCTGGACCGCAAAAGCCGCCTGTGCACCATCTATGACAAGCGCCCGGACACCTGCCGCAACCACCCGAAAGTCGGGCCGCGTCCCGGTTATTGCGCGTACAAGCCCAAAGAAGTCGTGCGTCAGGAAAGCGGCTCACTGAGAAACGCCACCAGCGCGCCAGTGCCAAAATTCTGATTCGTGAAAGGCGGCGCAGCACGCCGGACATCATCGTTATCAATCAAGCCCCGCACAGGGGCTTTTTTGTGCGCGATGGAAAAAGCCTATCGATGTTAATTTTTGTGAAAAATAAAAATACTTCACATTATTTACTCATTGATTCACTATCAGATTCACAGATCAGAACAATAACGTCCGAATGTCGGCTTCACAGGCATCGGCACTGACTTCGAGGATTACTGCATGACTGGCAAAAACGTTGGCGTTATCGGCCTGGGTGCGATGGGTCTGGGCATTGCCCGCTCGTTACTGCGTAGCGGCTTCACTGTGCATGCCTGTGATGTGCGCACCAGCGTGACCGAAGCATTCGCCCAGGAAGGCGGGGTTGCCTGTGATTCTCCGGCCAGCATGGCCGCTGCCTGCGATGTGATCATCACAGTCGTAGTCAACGCCGAGCAGACCGAAACCGTGTTGTTTGGCGAAAACGGCGCCATTGCCGCCCTGCGCCCAGGCTGCCTGGTCATCGGTTGCGCCACCGTCGCGCCCACCTTCGCCTTCGAACTGGGCGAGCGTCTGGCCGCACAGAACCTGCTGTACCTCGATGCGCCTATCTCCGGCGGTGCCGCCAAGGCTGCCGCAGGTCAGATGACCATGATGACCTCCGGCCCTGCCGAGTCCTACGCCAAGGCAGAAGCCATCCTCAACGGCATGGCCGGCAAGGTCTATCGCCTGGGCGACGTCCACGGTCTGGGTTCGAAAGTCAAAATCATCAATCAGTTGCTCGCGGGTGTACACATCGCCGCCAGTGCCGAAGCCATGGCCCTCGGCCTGCGCGAAGGTGTCGATGCTGATGCGCTGTATGAAGTGATCACCAACAGTGCCGGTAACTCGTGGATGTTCGAAAACCGCGTGCCGCACATCCTCAATGCCGATTACACGCCGCTGTCGGCCGTGGACATCTTCGTCAAGGACCTGGGTCTGGTGCTGGATACCGCACGCAGCAGCAAATTCCCGCTGCCGCTCTCGGCCACCGCGCACCAGATGTTCATGCAGGCATCCAGCGCCGGCTTCGGTCGCGAGGATGACTCGGCCGTGATCAAGATTTTCCCGGGCATCGAGTTGCCGAAAGCCAAGCCAGAAAAAGCCTGAGGAGCGACTGATGAGCCTGAATAACGCTCGCCCGCTGCTGGGCTGCATTGCCGATGACTTCACCGGCGCCACCGACCTGGCCAACATGCTGGTGCGGGGCGGCATGCGCACCGTGCAGAGCATTGGCATCCCCAGCGCCGAGATGGCTGCCGGTCTCGACGCCGACGCGATTGTCATCGCGCTGAAATCGCGTACCACGCCCAGCGCCGACGCGGTGGCTGAATCCCTGGCGGCTCTGGAGTGGCTGCGCGAGCGCGGCTGCGAGCAGATCTTCTTCAAATACTGCTCGACCTTCGATTCCACCGCCGCGGGTAACATCGGCCAGGTCAGCGAAGCACTGCTGGAGCAACTGGGCAGCGATTTCACCCTCGCCTGCCCGGCCTTCCCGGAAAACGGCCGCACGATTTTCCGTGGTCATCTGTTCGTACAGGACCTGTTACTCAGTGAATCGGGCATGCAGAACCACCCGCTGACGCCCATGACCGACGCCAATCTGGTGCGTGTGCTGCAAGCGCAGACCCGCCACAAGGTCGGCCTGTTGCGCTATGACAGCATTGCCCAGGGCGTCGAAGGCGTGCGCAACAGAATTGCCGAGCTGCGCGCCGAAGGTGTGAGCATGGCGATCGCCGATGCCGTGTCGGATGCCGATTTGTACACCTTGGGCGAAGCCTGCGCCGACTTGCCGCTGCTGACCGGTGGCTCGGGTCTGGCGCTGGGCCTGCCGGGTAACTTCCGCAAGGCAGGCAAGCTGCGCGATATCGATGCCGCCAAGCAGGTCGCCATCAGTGGCGGCGAAGTGGTACTGGCGGGTAGCGCATCGGTCGCTACCAACGGTCAGGTTGCGGCCTGGCTGGAAGCCGATCGCCCTGCGCTGCGCATCAATCCGCTGGATCTGGCCGCTGGCAAGCCAGTGGTCGAGCAGGCGCTGGCCTTTGCCAGAGATGCCGGGCAGACCGTATTGATCTACGCCACCAGCACACCGGATGAAGTCAAAGCCGTGCAGAAAGAACTGGGCGTCGAACGCTCCGGAGCCATGGTCGAAGCCGCACTCGGCGAAATCGCCAAAGGGCTGCTGGACGCAGGCGTACGGCGTTTCGTGGTTGCCGGTGGCGAAACTTCCGGTGCCGTGGTTCAGGCACTGGGCGTGCAGTTGCTGCAGATCGGCGCACAGATCGATCCGGGCGTTCCGGCCACGGTGAGCAGCGGCGCACAACCGCTGGCTCTGGCCCTCAAATCCGGCAATTTCGGTGCGCGCGACTTCTTCGCCAAGGCGCTCAAGCAACTGGCGGGGGCGGCCTGATGATCGACGAAAACGCACTGCGTCAGGAAATCTGCGACGTCGGCCGTCTGCTGTATGGCCGTGGCTATACGGTGGGCAGCGCCGGCAACATCAGCGCACGACTCGACGACGGCTGGCTGATTACCCCGACCGACGCCTGCCTGGGCCGCATGGACCCGGCCGATATCGCCAAGGTCAATCTGGCCGGTGAATGGGTGTCCGGCAGTAAGCCGTCCAAGACCCTGGCCCTGCACCGCGAAGTCTACGACCGCAACCCGCAGGTCGGCGGCGTGGTGCATACGCACTCGACGCATCTGGTCGCCCTGACCCTGGCCGGAGTGTGGCAGGAGGACGACATTCTGCCGCCGCTGACGCCGTATCAGGTCATGAAGGTCGGGCATATCCCCTTGATCCCTTACGAACGTCCCGGCTCACCGAAAGTCGCCGAGCGCGTGGCGGAACTGGCCAACAGCGTGCGCGGCGTGATGCTGGAGCGCCTCGGTCCAGTGGTCTGGGAAAGCTCGGTGGCCAAGGCCTGCTATGCCCTGGAGGAGCTGGAAGAGACTGCCCGTCTGTGGCTGATGAGCAACCCCAAACCTGCGCCGCTGGACCCGGCGGCGCTTGAAGAGCTGCGTCAGGTGTTCGGCGCCAGGTGGTAACGAGCACACGGTGATCGGGGAGCGCATTGCGCCTCCCGGTCGAAAAACAATAACAACAGGAATCGAGAGCATGACTCACCCCTACCCCGCTGTTTCGTTGTCAGTCTTTACCACCATTGACCGGAGTGCACGGGCATGACGCCGCTCATGTTGATGGTCGTGGCCGGTGCGGGCATCGCACTGCTGTTGTTTCTGGTGCTCAAGTACAAATTCCAGCCCTTCGTCGCCCTGATGCTGGTCAGCATTATCGTGGCGCTGGTCGCCGGTGTTAAACCGGCCGATCTGGTTGCCACCATCGAAGGCGGCATGGGCAAGACGCTCGGCCATATCGCGATCATCATCGCGCTGGGCGCGATGATCGGGCGCATCATCGAGCTGTCCGGCGGGGCCGAAGCACTGGCCAAGACCCTGATCAACCGCTTCGGCAACAAGCGCACGCCTCTGGCGCTGACCGTTGCGGGTTTCATGGTCGGTATTCCGGTGTTCTTCGAGGTCGGCGTGATCATCCTCATGCCGCTGGCTTACGGTGTGGCGCGTGCGGCACGCAAGCCGCTGCTGATTTTCGCGCTGCCGATGTGCGCCGCACTGCTCGCCGTGCATGCGTTTCTGCCGCCGCACCCTGGCGCTGTTGCCGCCGCCAGCCAGTTGGGCGCTGACCTGGGCCGGGTGCTGATGCTGGGTATTCCGATCGTTGCCGTGCTGTGCATGATCGGCTACTTCGTCGCGGGCCGCATGACCCGCAAGACCTACCCGATGACCGATGACATCCGCGCCGAAGTCTATGGCCCGCACGTCACCAACGAAGACCTGGAAGCCTGGGCCCGTAACGATTATTCCGCTGCGCGCGAAGCGACCGAAACCCGAACAATGGGCATCGAAGAAAGCGCCAGCAGCCTGGCAAGCAAGCTGCCGCCTGCGCCCGCACCGGGTTTCGGACTGATCATCGCGCTGATCCTGCTGCCGATCGTGCTGATTCTGATGGGCACACTGGCCACCACCATGCTGCCAGCCACGTCCACGCTGCGCGCAGTGCTGACCGTACTGGGTGCCCCCTTGGTTGCGCTGCTGATCGATACCCTGCTGTGCGCCTGGCTGCTGGGCTCGCGTCGCGGCTGGAGCCGTACTCAGGTGTCCGATGTGATCGGCTCGGCCTTGCCGGGTGTGGCGATGGTGATCCTGATTGCCGGCGCCGGTGGCGTGTTCGGCAAGGTGCTGGTCGACACCGGCATTGGTGCCGTGGTCTCCGAGGCGCTGCGCAACACCGGTCTGCCGGTACTCGCGCTGGGCTTCCTGCTGACCCTCCTGCTGCGCGCCGTCCAGGGCTCGACCACCGTTGCACTGGTCACTACTGCAGGCATTCTCAGCCCGCTGATCGCCACGCTGGACTTGAGCGCCAACCACCTGGCCCTGCTGTGTCTGGCCATGGGCGGTGGCGGTCTGGCCATGTCGCACATCAACGATGCCGGTTACTGGATGTTCACCAAGCTGGCGGGCCTCAACGTCGCCGACGGCTTGCGCACCTGGACCGTACTGGTCACGCTGCTCGGCACACTGGGCTTCGTGATCACCCTGCTGCTTTGGCCATTCGTCTGACCCTTTGAAGACTGGAGTTAACATGCCTCGTTTTGCCGCCAACCTCAGCATGCTGTACCCGCAGCATGATTTTCTTGAGCGCTTCGCCGCAGCCGCTGCCGATGGTTTCGGCGCGGTCGAGTACCTGTTCCCTTACGCCTACGGCACTCAGGAACTCAAGCAGCGCCTGAGCGACAACGGTCTGGTGCAGGCGCTGTTCAACGCTCCGCCGGGCGACTGGGAGGCAGGCGAGCGAGGCATTGCAACGCTGCCGGGCCGTGAAGCGGAATTTCGCAGCGGTATCGAGCAGGCCTTGGAATATGCGCAGGTGCTGGGCAATGACCGAGTGCATGTCATGGCTGGCTTGCTGGCCGATGAAAGCTTGCGTGAGCGTCATCAGGCGGTCTATCTGGAAAACCTCGCGTTCGCGGCTGAGCAAGCCAAGGGCGCAGGGGTCACGATTCTGATCGAGCCGATCAACACCCGCGACATGCCGGGCTTCTTCCTCAACCGTCAGGATCAGGCACAGGACATCTGCAAGCTGGTGGGTGCCGACAACCTGAAGGTGCAGTTCGACTGCTACCACTGCCAGATCGTCGAAGGTGACCTGACCAGCAAGCTGCGTCGCGACTTTGCAGGCATTGGTCATATTCAGATCGCCGGGGTACCGGATCGCCATGAGCCGGACCTGGGCGAACTGAACTACGAGCACCTGTTCAACGTCATCGACGAACTGGGCTACAGCGGCTGGATCGGCTGCGAATACCGTCCGAAAGGCGACACCAGCGTGGGTCTGGCGTGGTTGCGCGAGTTGCAGGCCAAGGGCTGAAACCAGCGGGATGGACGACGCGGAGCGTCATGAACGGCATTCCCACGCAGAGCGTGAGGAGCGATCATTCTGTAACTATCGTGCCGATGCTCCGCGTGTTCAGCGACCTTAGCCTCAGTCCTCTACGTCGAACTGGTCCTTGATGTAGCGGATTTCAGTCCGCCCATGCGGCGCAGGCTGACCGTCTTCGTCGAGGTTGACGAAGACAATCTTGTCGACGGTCAGAATGCTCTTGCGGGTGATCTTGTTGCGCACCTGGCATTTGAGGGTGATCGAGGTGCGACCGAAATCCGTGGCGGTGATGCCCAGTTCGATGATGTCGCCCTGACGCGAGGCACTGACGAAGTTGATTTCAGAGATGTACTTGGTGACCACCCGCTGATTACCCAGTTGAACGATCGCGTAGATCGCCGCCTCTTCATCGATCCAGCGCAGCAGGCTGCCGCCGAACAACGTGCCGTTGGGGTTGAGGTCTTCGGGCTTTACCCACTTGCGGGTGTGGAAATTCATGGTCACTCCTGAGCGTCTGGCCGATGGATAGCTGCATGATGGCAGAGCCGGCGACCCGCGCCCATGCCTGCGTGATAGCGACTGTGCATCGACCCTATTACAGACAGATGGCAATTGGATGGCCTTTAAACCGACAGAAAGCCTTGGGTAGAATCGCGAGCACCGCTATACTGCCAAACGTTTCAAAACGGTCATCTACGCTTGATACCGTTCCCGCCACCTGTCCGAGGGGCGCTGCAGCAGGTTTTCCCTGTCAGGCTCGGATGGGGCGTTGTTTGCCAGGACGATCCTCGACCGGCAAACCTTAAACGCACAACGGCGCCCATTCGCATTTTTATGGAATGGAGACTCTCAATGAGTGCTGTAATGACGCCCGCAGAATTCAATGACTACAAGGTTGCCGATATTTCACTGGCCGCCTGGGGTCGCCGCGAAACCATCATCGCCGAATCCGAAATGCCTGCCCTGATGGGTCTGCGTCGCAAATACGCTGGTGATCAGCCGCTCAAAGGCGCGAAGATTCTCGGCTGCATCCACATGACCATTCAGACCGCCGTACTGATCGAAACCCTGGTTGCCCTGGGTGCCGAAGTTCGCTGGTCGTCGTGCAACATTTTCTCCACTCAGGACCAGGCTGCTGCGGCCATCGCTGCTGCCGGCATTCCTGTGTTCGCCTGGAAAGGCGAAACCGAAGAAGAATACGAGTGGTGCATCGAGCAGACCATCCTCAAGGATGGCCAGCCATGGGACGCCAACATGATCCTCGACGACGGCGGCGACCTGACCGAGATCATCCACAAGAAATACCCGGCGATGCTGGACAAGATCCACGGCGTCACCGAAGAAACCACCACTGGCGTTCACCGCCTGCTGGACATGCTGGCCAAGGGCGAGTTGAAAATCCCGGCCATCAACGTCAATGACTCGGTGACCAAGAGCAAGAACGACAACAAGTACGGCTGCCGTCACAGCCTGAACGACGCCATCAAGCGCGGCACCGACCACTTGCTGTCCGGCAAGCAGGCGCTGGTGATCGGCTACGGTGACGTGGGCAAGGGCTCGGCCCAGTCCCTGCGTCAGGAAGGCATGATCGTCAAAGTGACCGAAGTCGACCCGATCTGCGCCATGCAGGCCTGCATGGACGGTTTCGAGCTGGTTTCGCCGTTCATCGACGGTGAGAACGACGGCACCGAAGCGAGCATCGACAAGGCACTGTTGGGCAAGATCGACCTGATCGTGACCACCACCGGTAACGTCAACGTTTGCGACTCCAACATGCTCAAGGCGCTGAAAAAGCGCGCTGTGGTGTGCAACATCGGTCACTTCGACAACGAAATCGACACCGCTTTCATGCGCAAGAACTGGGCATGGGAAGAAGTGAAGCCACAGGTTCACAAGATCCATCGTACCGGCCCAGGCTCGTTCGACGCACAGAACGACGACTACCTGATCCTGCTGGCCGAAGGCCGTCTGGTAAACCTGGGTAACGCCACTGGCCACCCAAGCCGCATCATGGATGGCTCGTTCGCCAACCAGGTTCTGGCGCAGATCTTCCTCTTCGAGCAGAAGTACGCCGACCTGGCACCGGCCAAGAAAGCCGAGCGCCTGACCGTTGAAGTGCTGCCGAAGAAACTCGACGAAGAAGTGGCCCTGGAAATGGTCCGCGGCTTCGGCGGCGTTGTGACCAAGCTGACCAAGACACAGGCCGATTACATCGGCGTGACCGTCGAAGGTCCGTTCAAGCCGCACGCGTATCGCTACTGATTGAGCAGGCTCGGTCCGCTTCTTACGCAGAAGCGGATCGAGCGTGATCAGCCATCACCGGCAGCACTCGCTACCCCGGTGACGCTCAGTATCTGAAGGCCGTTCCGGCCTTTTCGCGAACAAGTTCGCTCCTACGACGAGATCGGCTCCATGTCTCAAGAACGCCGCTTCAGCTTCGAGTTCTTTCCTACCAAGACCGACGCTGGACATGAAAAGCTGCTGACCGTTGCTCGTCAGCTCGCTACGTACAACCCCGATTTTTTCTCCTGCACCTATGGTGCCGGTGGCTCGACCCGCGACCGCACGCTCAATACCGTGCTGCAGCTGGAAAACGAGATCAAAGTCCCTGCTGCACCGCATTTGTCCTGCGTGGGCGACAGCAAGGACGACCTGCGCAACCTGTTGGCGCAGTACAAGGATGCGGGCATCAAACGCATCGTGGCACTGCGCGGCGACCTGCCTTCCGGCATGGGCATGGCCAGCGGTGAGCTGCGTCACGCCAATGACCTGGTGAGCTTCATTCGCCAGGAAAGCGGCAGCCATTTCCACATCGAAGTCGCCGCCTACCCGGAAATGCATCCACAGGCGCGCAATTTCGAAGACGACCTCAAGCACTTCATCAACAAGGCCAACGCCGGCGCCGACAGTGCGATCACGCAGTACTTCTTCAACGCCGACAGCTATTTCAACTTCGTCGAGCGGGTCGAGAAGATGGGCGTCAGCATTCCGATCGTGCCGGGCATCATGCCGATCACCAACTACAGCAAGCTGGCGCGTTTCTCGGATGCCTGCGGTGCGGAAATCCCGCGCTGGATCCGCAAACAGCTGGAAGCCTACGGCGATGACGTGCAAAGCATCCAGGCGTTTGGCGAAGAAGTCATCACGCAGATGTGCGAACGACTGCTGCAAGGCGGCGCCCCCGGCCTGCATTTCTACACGCTGAACCAGGCAGAGCCGAGCCTGGCGGTGTGGAACAACCTGCAACTGCCACGCTGAAAACGGCTGCGGCACCGCGGTCCGACCGGTGATTTCCGGGGGATCGCGGCCTCATACACCGTTGGGCAGCAGGAAAGCGGCGTATTGCGCTCGCTCTGTTATACTCCAGCCTTCCCGCCAGGCTTACGCCCGGACGCCCGGTCTTGCAATCGTCATCCGTTCACGCCAACAGCGCAATTTTCATCAAGCGCAGACGTCACGGAATGCACTGAAGACCCGGCAGGACCGGACGGGATCGCGTTGTCTTTACACGCCATTCGCGCCAGGCAAGACATCCCTTGAGCTTAAGCTCCAACAGAACAGGATTACTCATGTCCTTTGCTTCCCTCGGTCTCTCCGAGGCTTTAGTCCGCGCCATCGAGGCAGCGGGCTATACCCAGCCTACCCCCGTGCAACAGCGGGCCATTCCCGCCGTGTTGCAAGGTCGCGACCTGATGGTTGCGGCACAGACCGGTACTGGTAAAACCGGTGGTTTCGCCCTCCCTATTCTGGAGCGGCTGTTTCCCAATGGTGTTCCGGACAAATCCCAGCGTCACGGCCCGCGTCAACCACGAGTTCTGGTCCTGACCCCGACCCGCGAACTGGCCGCACAGGTGCACGAGAGCTTCAAGCTCTATGCCCGCGACCTGAAATTCGTCAGCGCCTGCATCTTCGGCGGCGTCGGCATGAACCCTCAGGTTCAGGCCATGTCCCGTGGTGTGGACGTCCTGGTGGCCTGTCCTGGCCGCCTGCTCGACCTGGCCGGTCAAGGCAGTGTCGACCTGTCCCACGTCGAAATCCTGGTGCTCGATGAAGCAGACCGGATGCTCGACATGGGCTTCGTGCATGACGTCAAGAAGGTCCTCGCGCGGCTGCCGGCCAAGCGCCAGAACCTGCTGTTCTCGGCTACCTTCTCCAATGACATCACGTCGTTGGCCGGCAAGCTGCTGCACAACCCAGAGCGCATCGAAGTCACGCCGCCGAACACCACGGTCGAGCGTATCGAGCAACGGGTTTTCCGCCTGGCAGCCAACCACAAGCGTTCGCTGCTCGCGCATTTGATCACTGTCGGCGCCTGGGAACAGGTGCTGGTCTTCACCCGCACCAAGCACGGTGCCAACCGTCTGGCCGAGTACCTGGACAAGCACGGCCTCGCGGCTGTCGCGATCCACGGCAACAAGAGCCAGAACGCCCGTACCAAGGCACTGGCCGACTTCAAGGCGGGTGATGTACGCATCATGGTCGCGACCGATATCGCCGCACGCGGCCTGGATATCGATCAGTTGCCGCATGTCGTCAACTTCGAGCTGCCCAACGTCGACGAAGACTACGTTCACCGTATCGGTCGTACCGGCCGTGCCGGTCGCTCCGGTGAAGCCATTTCGCTGGTTGCGCCGGACGAAGAGAAGCTGCTCAAAAGCATCGAGCGCATGACCAAGCAGAAGATCGCCGACGGCGACCTGATGGGCTTCGACATCACAGCAGTCGAGGCTGAGAAGCCGGAAGTGCGTGAGCGTCCGGATGTTCGAAACTCGCGTGGCGCACGCCCTGCACGTGGCGATGGTGACAAGAACAACGGTGGTCGTCGCGACAAGGGCAAGGATAAAGGCAAGGAAAAACCTGCCGCTGCATCCGCTACTGGCGAACGCCCTGCAAGGCAGCCACGCGAAAAAAAACCTCGTGAGGGCACGCCTCGCAGCGAACAGCGTGCATCGCAACCCGCCATACCGCGTCCGGCAGCCGATCGTGCGCCAGACGAGTTTCGCGACGACGAAGTAGACAACTTCGGCAATCGCGCTGACTACGTCAGTCCTTATCAGGGCAAAGGTCAGAACCGTGGTCGTCGCCCTGCTGCCGCGCCTGGTGCAGCCGCACCGGCCGCTGGCGGCGCAGCTCGCCCGGCCAACCAGGGTCGTCCTGCCGGAGGCGCTCGTAACGGCTCCGGCAGCGGCGCACCAAAGCGCAACGGCTCGGGTTCATCGGCACCACGCTCGCGTGATGGTCAGCCACGTGGCCGTCGTCCGGCACGTGAAGACCAGCCTTTGCCACGTGAAGGTCAGGAGCCAGCCGCACGCGCACCACGCGACGGCCAGCCTCAGCCGAAGATCGTGCACAAGGAATCCAAGATCGACCGTTTCCCGTCTGCCGAGCAACTGGACCAGTTGCCTAGCCGCCCACGCGGTGAAAAACCGGCCCTGCTGACCCGCAACCGCGACAGCTGACAGCCACGCAATACTAAAAACGCCCCGACCTGTTCGGGGCGTTTTTGTTTGTGGGCCCGGAGGATGTTGATCATCGCTCCCACGCTCCGCGTGGTAGCGCAGCCCTGGACGCTCCGCGTCCCATCTTAAGCGGGTGGCGCAGCGCCGATCTGTGACGCAGAGCGTCACGAAATGCATGCCAACGCGGAGCATTGGCACGATAGTCATCTCAGGAAGTTTCATCGCACCCACAAAAACGCCGACCCAAGGGTCGGCGTTCTGTCGATCAAGCGTGCAATTACTTCTTCTGTACGCCTTCGAAGCTGATGTCCAGATCCAGCGTCTGCGACGTCGGGCCTGGGCCCTTGATGCCGAAGTCGTTCAGGTTCAGCGTCGAAGTACCGTTGAAGCCGGCACGGTAGCCGCCCCACGGATCCTTGCCTTCGCCGTTGAAGGTTGCCTTGATGACGATTGGCTTGGTCACGCCGTGCAGGGTCAGGTCGCCAGTGACGTCAGCCGTTTTCTCGCCAGTCGATTTGACTGCGGTGGAAACGAATTTGGCTTCCGGGTATTTGGCAACGTCCAGGAAATCCTTGCTGGAGATGTGCTTGTCGCGCTCGGCGTGGTTGGTGAACAGGCTGGCGGTTTTCAGCTCGACATTGATTTTGCTGGCTTCAGGCTTGGCAGCGTCGAAGCTGAACGTGCCGTCCCAGTCCTTGAAGGTACCGTGAATGAAGCTGTAGCCCAGGTGGCTGATCTTGAAGTCAACGAATGCGTGTTGACCTTCCTTGTCGATAACGTAGTCGGCGGCCATGGCCTGGCCAGCAGACAACAGTGCGGTACCCAGAGCCAGAGCGGCGAGAGACTTCTTCAACATGCTTTTATTCCCGTTTTGGTTGAACAATCAATTACGACCCAGCATGCGCTTGAGGGTCACATCGCGATCGATGAAGTGGTGTTTCAATGCAGCAAGACCATGGAGCCCCGCGAATATCACGATGACCCAGGCCAGATACAGGTGAATCCAGCCCGCCGTTTCTGCCTGATCAGGAAGGCCCGACACCAGCGCGGGCACATCGAACAGGCCGAATACCGGAATTCCCACGCCGTCGGCGGTGGAAATGAGATACCCGGCGAACATCACGGCAAACAGTGCGACGTACAAAAATAGATGGCCGAATGCAGCACCGATGCGCGTCAACTTACTGTAGCTGGTCAACGGCGGCGGTGGCGGACTGAGCAGACGCCAGACCACGCGGATCAGCATGATCGCAAACAGCGTGATGCCGATGCTCTTGTGCAGATCAGGGCCCGCCTTGCGCCACGTATCGTAGTAATCCAGCCCGACCATCCACAGCCCCAGCGCAAACATTCCAAACACGACAGCAGCCACACCCCAGTGCAGCACCATGCTGACCAGACCGTAGCGAGAGGATGAATTACGTAGCTGCATTACCAGTACCTTGTCAGAAGTGTTACCAGACTAGCTTTTTATCTATCGAATGAAAGCGCAAAATTTCGCTCGGACGTATCGAACAATACGATAGGTCTGGTGGGCAGTTCGTACCTCGATTCTGTTGCTTCCCTCAACACCTGAACCACTGTTCAGCAGTGTCAGGCTGTCCGCGCTGCAGCAGCATCCCGATAATTTGCCGTCAGTAACACTTTGCAATGACCATCGGCCTTTCGATGCCGATGAACGGCACGATCAGGCTTGAGCACAGGGATATAACGAATCGAGCACGCATAAAAAAAGGGATGCGGTATGAACCGCATCCCTTTCAGTCAGCCATCGGACGGTCAGTTATTGGCGTCTGCAGGCGCTGCTTCAGCAGGGGTCTTGGCGGGAGCCGGTTTGCTCTGAGCCTTTTTCGCGGCCTCTTTTTTGGCCGCTTCCTTCTTCGCAGCCTCTTTTTTAGCCGCTTCTTTCCTGGCCGCTTCCTTGCTCTGCACTTTCTTCGCAGGCTCGGCCTTGGTCGCCGGCTTCTTCGCTGGCTCGGCTTTTACCGGTGGCTTGGCAGGCTGGACAACCGGCGCAACCACGGGTGCCGGAGCAGCAGCCGGTGCAGGCGCTGGAGCAGGCTCTACAGCCTTCTCTACCGGAGCAGGGGCCGGGGCCGGTGCTTCATCACCACCGAACAGGCGCGAGAAGAAGCCTGGCTTGTCAGCCTGCGGCTTGGCAGGTTCGGCCGGCTTGTCAGAGGAACCACCGAACAGATTGCTGAAGAAATTGCCTTCGGACTTCTGCGAAGCCGGGGCCGGTGCTTTCGGCGGTGCAACCTTGACCGGTTCGAACGACTTGCCAGCGGCCAGATCCTGCACCTGACCGGCGGCACGCTGACCACTGCGCAGGGCGCCTTCCAGAGTGCCGGGGTACAAGGTGTCGGTGTGCTCGCCAGCAAAAGCTACACGCAGAATCGGCCGTTCCCACAGACGCCAGTATTTGCTGATCTGACCGGGGCCGAACGCCAGGTAAGAACCGCCAGTGGACGGATCGACGCTGTAGCGGCGGATTTCATAGCCGGTGTACGCACCGCGTGCTTCAGGGTAGAACGCATGCAGACGGATCAGCACCTGATCGACCATCTGCTTGTCGCCGAAGGCCTGCATGATGCGCGCGTTGTCGCCCGACAGGTTGATCACCACGTTGGCGCCACCTTTAAGCGCCGGCTCTACCCACAACATGCCCAGACCGGTGTTACTGAACACTTCACCGGACATGCGCGCCTTGCTGTCCCAGACCGGGGTCTTGAACTTGAGCATGATCTGGTCGCGCCAGCCGTAGTTGGTGCTCTTGATCGCGCCCATGTGCTGAGCGTCCAGCGCAGGCGTCATCTGGATCTTGCCCAGCGAACGCAACGGCACGGCCATGACCACGTAATCCGCCGTGTAGCTGGTCGCGCCAGCCTTGACGGTGACCTTGTCCTTCTCCTGGACGACTGCCGTCACCGGCGAGTTGGTCTTGACGGTCTTGAGTTGCTTGACGAACGCCTGGGTCAGCACCGCACTGCCTCCGGGCAGGCGCGCAGCACGCAAGTCACGCTCGTCGACCGAGCGATAAACCCGCGATTGCTGGGCGAGGTACAGCAACGACAGGCGCGAAGGCTCGTCGTAGCGGGTACGGATCTGCTGATTGATCAACTGACGCGCCGTAGCAGGCAGGTTCAGACGGTCCAGCCAGTTGGCGACGTTGATCTGGTCCAGCGCAAACAGCGTGCTGTTGGACGCCGGGTTTTCCGGGTCGTCAACCGAACGCGCGAGGTTGTCCAGCGTGTCGTTGTAGCGCTTGATGGCTTCGGCGGTCGCCGGCTGTTTGACGGCCAGGTCAGCCTGGGTGAAGTACACGCCGTCGATCAGGTAGCTGGGCGTGCGCACGAATTCAGGCGCGGGCACGGTCGTCAGCTTGAAGCTGTCCAGGTAGCGGTTCAGCACAGGCTGAGCCTTGGTGTTGCCGATCCACTCGCTGGTCGCCAGACCGGAGCGTCCACCCAGACTCGGCTTGGCTTCCAGCACCGTCACCTGCCAGCCTTTGGCCTGCAGTTCATAGGCGGCAGTCAAACCTGCCAGACCACCACCGACGACAATGGCGGTTCGTTGTTTTTCATCGGCGAGCGTCGAAACGCTGACCAACCCTGCCACTATCAGCGCACAGGCGCGCAGCCAACCAGAAAGCATTCGGCGAACTCCAGAAAACATAGGGAAGATAGGGCAAGTCAGCCCGACACATCGACTCGCTGCGCAGGATACGCGAGCCATCAAATAGCCGCCAGCAATGTCCATCGCCCGTTAAAACTGCATCAAAGGTTGTTCCGCAGCCGGGCATTGCATAGGCTTGCGCGATTGTTCGTCCTCGCATCAGGCGAGTCGCTACCCGGAGATTGAAAATGGGCCTCAATGACCAGTGGATGCAGCGTGACCTGAAGGTCCTGTGGCACCCCTGCACCCAGATGAAAGACCACGAAAATCTGCCGTTGATACCGATCAAGCGTGGTGAAGGCGTATGGCTTGAAGACTTCGAGGGCAAGCGTTATCTGGACGCTGTCAGCTCTTGGTGGGTCAACGTTTTCGGACACGCCAACCCGCGCATCAATCAGCGCATCAAGGATCAGGTCGACCAGCTGGAGCATGTGATCCTCGCCGGTTTCAGCCATCAGCCAGTGATCGAACTGTCCGAACGGCTGGTCAAACTCACGCCCGAGGGCCTGACCCGCTGCTTCTACGCCGATAACGGCTCGTCTTGCATCGAAGTCGCGCTGAAAATGAGCTTTCATTACTGGCTCAATCGCGGCCAGCCGGACAAGAAACGCTTCGTCACCCTGACCAACAGCTACCACGGCGAGACCATGGCGGCGATGTCGGTCGGTGACGTACCGCTGTTCACCGAAACCTACAAGGCGTTGCTGCTCGATACCATCAAAGTGCCGAGCCCCGATTGCTACCACCGCCCGGACGGCATGAGCTGGGAAGAGCATTCGCGCAACATGTTCGTCGCCATGGAGCAGACCCTTGCCGAACACCACGCCAGCGTTGCGGCGGTGATCGTCGAACCGCTGATCCAAGGCGCGGGCGGTATGCGCATGTATCACCCGATCTACCTCAAGCTGCTGCGCGACGCCTGCGACCGCTATGGCGTGCACCTGATCCACGATGAAATCGCTGTCGGTTTCGGCCGTACCGGGACCATGTTCGCCTGCGAACAGGCCGGCATCCGTCCAGATTTCCTGTGCCTGTCCAAGGCACTGACCGGTGGCTACCTGCCGCTGGCGGCCTGCCTGACCACCGATGATGTGTACGACGCGTTCTACGACGACTATCCGACCCTGCGTGCGTTCCTGCACTCGCACAGCTACACCGGCAACCCGCTGGCCTGTGCGGCGGCGCTGGCGACCCTGGATATCTTCGAGGAGGACAACGTCATCGAAAACAACAAGGCCCTGGCGCAACGCATGGCGACGGCCACCGCGCACCTGGCCGATCATCCGCATGTCGCGGAAGTGCGTCAGACCGGCATGGCCATCGCCATCGAAATGGTCCAGGACAAGGCGAGCAAAACCGCCTACCCGTGGCAGGAACGCCGCGGCATGAAAGTCTTCCAGCATGCGCTGGAGCGTGGCGCACTGCTGCGGCCACTGGGCAGCGTGGTGTATTTCCTGCCGCCGTATGTGATTACGCCGGAGCAAATCGACTTCCTCGCCGAAGTGGCCAGCGAAGGCATTGATATCGCGACACGTAGCTGCGTCAGCGTTGCCGTGCGCGAGAACTTTCATCCGGACTTCAGGGATCCGGGTTAAAGGCTGGAATTAAATGCAGCCGGACTGGCGCCTTCGCGAGCAAGCTCGCTCCCACTGGCGGGGGCCTGTCCGGGCGACCTTCATTTGCTCGCGAATGCGTCATCACAAAACGAACACCAGAACCGAGACACACCATGAGACTGTCCCGCTTTTTTACTGAAACGCCGCTGAGTCTGGGCGAGCATGAACTGCCTGAGGCCCAGGCGCATTACATCAGCCGCGTGCTGCGCATGACCGAAGGTGACGCGCTGCAACTGTTCGACGGTTCGGGCCAGGAGTTTCGCGGCACCTTGCTGGAAGTCGGCAAGAAGCGCGTGCATGTACAGCTCACCGAGAGCTTTGCCGGGCAGCAAGAGTCAGGCCTGCGCATTCACCTCGGTCAGGGCCTGTCGCGCGGCGAGCGGATGGACTGGGCCATTCAAAAGGCCACCGAACTGGGCGTCAGCGAAATTACGCCGATTGTCAGCGAACGCTGCGAAGTGCGCCTGAAGGACGAACGTGCCGAGAAGCGTCAGGCGCATTGGCAGCAGATCGCAATCAGCGCCTGCGAGCAATGTGGCCGCTCCGTGGTGCCGGTGATTCATGCGCCGATGCCGCTGGCCGAGTGGATCAAGCACACCGAGGCCGACCTGAAACTGGTCCTGCATCCGGTGGCTGAACCTCTGACCAGTCATGACAAGCCCGCCAGCCTGGCCTTTCTGATTGGTCCGGAAGGCGGTCTGAACGATGCGGAAGTCGATCAGGCGCAAGACGCCGGCTTCCACGCCGCACGCCTCGGCCCGCGCGTGCTGCGCACGGAAACCGCTCCCGTGGTCGCGCTCAGCGTGGCACAACAGCTGTGGGGCGATTTTTGATCATTTGATGCGTCCTCAAACGCGCTGCACGCTCAGAATCAGACACCGGCTCGCTCCCCACAAGGATTTGCATTTACCCAGCCATTGAGGCCTGAACCTGGCCACTTTCACAGCACATAAAAACAAATCGCCACGAAGTGCATCAAACTGCCGCCGATGACGAACAGGTGCCAGATACCGTGAAAGTGGCGGATCTGGTCGTAGGCGAAGAACAGGATGCCGACGGTATACAGCACGCCGCCTCCGGCCAGCCAGATGAACCCCGACACCCCGAGTGCAGCCAGCAGTGGCTTGACGGCCACCAGCACGATCCAGCCCATCACGGCGTAGATCACGATGGACATGATTCGCGCTTCGGAGCGCGGTTTTATCTCTTGCAGGATGCCGATCAGCGCCAGCCCCCAGACAATTCCGAACAGGGTCCAGCCCCATGCGCCGCGCAATGTCACCAGACAGAACGGGGTGTAGCTGCCGGCAATCATCAGGTAGATCGAAAAGTGGTCGACCTTCTGCATGATCGATTTCGAGCGTCCCTTGACGCTGTGGTAGACCGTCGAGACGCTGTACAGCGTCACCAGACACGCACCATAGATGGCCATGCTGACCACTTTCCAGACATCGCCATGCAGGCTGGCCATGACCAATAGCCAGATCGCACCGACGGCTGCCAGCACAGCGCCGACCAAGTGCGACCAGGCATTGAATTTTTCTCCGTAGTACATCCGCTCGATACCCTCTTGTGGCGAAAACACTGGAAACAGAGACTCCGGGTTATTGAAACAAACCGCAACACCCGTGTCAGTGACGGATATTTTAAGCAGCTATCGACGCATGAGTTGTGCACAATCAGCGCACCTCAACCATAAGCGCCACGACATGCAGATCGATGACGAACTGACGCTCAAGAAACTGGAAATATTCCTGGCCTTCATGCGCACCGGCAATCTGGCACGTGCAGCGGAGGAGCTGCAGACCAGTAACGTCAGCGTGCACCGCGCCATTCATTCGCTGGAAAGTGCGTTGCGTTGCCCGCTGTTCAAGCATGAGGGCCGCAACCTGACGCCGCTGGAAAGCGCTTATGTACTTGAAGAGCGTGCGCAGAAGCTGGTCCAGGACGTGCTCGCCACGGTGGAACTGACCCGTCAGGCGGCAGGCTTCTCAGCGGCGCGGTTTCGCTTGGGGGCGTTGTATTCGCTGACCGTCAAGACCGTGCCGCAGTTGATCATGGGCCTGAAGATCCGCCGCAGCGAGCTGAATATCGACCTGATTCTGGGCTCGAACATGGACCTGCTCTACAAGCTCAAGAACATGGAAGTCGATGCGATGCTGGTGTCACTGGATGAGAGCACCAACGACCCGGACTGCGAGCATCTGGCGCTGTTTTCCGACGACATCTTTCTCGCCGTCCCCACCGACTCGCCGTTCGCCGAACACCCTGAAGTGGACCTGGGCGATCTGCGCGAAGCGACGTTCATCACCCTGACCCAAGGCTTTGCCACACACCGCGACGGGATCCGCGTGTTCCGGCAGGCCGGTTTCGAGCCCAAGGTGGCGATGCAGGTCAATGACATCTTCACCCTGCTGAGCATGGTCAGCTCCGGCGTCGGCTATGCACTGCTGCCGGGAAGAATCGCCGCGGTCTATGAAAACCGCGTGCGCCTGATCCCGTTGCAGAGCCGCTACCGGATGCAGCAGCACATCGGCATTGTTTTTCTCAAGTCCAAACAGCGCGATCCCAACCTGCTCGCGCTGTTGGCCGAGTGCCGGATGTACACCAACCGGCTGCTGGAACAGATGACCTGACCTAGGCTCTGTACGAAAAGTCGGCGAACGAAGCATCACCGAGCGCAGCCACTTTTAGTACAGCGCCTAGCCGACGATGGCGCGCACGATGAAGTACAGCACCGATGGCCCGAGCAGGCAGCCCAGACCGGTGTGGAACGTAGCGGTCAGCGCGCCATAAGGCACCAGACGCCGGTCGGTTGCCGCCAGCCCTGCGGTAACGCCGCTGACAGTACCCGCCAGACCACCGAAAACCATCGCTGAGCGCGGATTGTCCAGCCCCATCCAGCGCGCCGCCATGGGCGTGCCGACCATCACCAGAATCGCCTTGATCAGGCCGGTGGCAATCGACAGCGCCATCACATCGGAGGTGGCACCCAGCGCAGCACCGGTCACCGGGCCGACAATGTAGGTCACCGCCCCGGCACCGATAGTGGTCATGCTGATCGCGTCCCGATAACCGAACAGCCAGGCAATGCTCGCGCCGACGATAAACGGCAGAATCGTGCCCAGCAGCAAGGCGATGGCGCCGATCAGCCCGGCCTTGCGCGCTTCGGTGGCCTGCACTTCAAAAGCCGTCGCCACGATAGCGAAGTCACGCAGCATCGCCCCGCCCATCAGGCCGATACCGGAAAACAGCGTGATATCCGCCAGCCCTTTCTGGCCGCCGGTCAAGGTGCCGCCGACCCAGGCCAGAATCAGCCCGATGACGATCGCAATGGCCGAACCATGCACCCGGCCGAACGTCAGGCGTTTGGACAGCACCACAGACACCCACATGATGATGCCGACGAAGGCGAATGCGGTGATCAGGCCGTTGTGTTCAAGTCCCTTCTCGATGAGATCCCACATATCAGCGACCTCCAGCCGGGGCGATTTCAGGCGTCAGCAGCGGCTCTTCCTTGGGTAACGGCTCGCCGCGATTGGTACGACTGATCACTGCGATGGTGCAGGCACACAGCACCACCGAACCCACAGCGGCCAACACCGCCACCGGCCCGCCCTTGAGTGCGGTTACAACGTTTTGTTGTGCGGCCATCGCCACCACCACCGGGATGTACAGCGCGCCCCAGAAACCCACGCCCATTTCGCAGTCCTTGCTCATGCCGCCGTGTTTTTCCATCCACAGGCGCGCGCAGATCAACAGGATCATGGCGATCCCGACCCCGCCCACATTGGATTTCACGCCCAGCAGAACGCCGAGCATATCGCCGAGAATCACGCCCGCAAGCGTGCAGATGGCCAGTAGTGCAACACCATAGATAATCATTGTTGTTATTCCTCTGTTTGCATTGCTGAAGTTGTTGTTTTTGTCCTTCGTAGCAGCTGCACGGCGGCTCTATGGGGTGCGGCGACCCTCCTCGCGCGACAGCGCAACCAGGCTGTCCAGGCGCGCAGCCTGAAAAGCCAGCGCGGTGCCCTGCTGGAATACTTTGCGCGCCAACCCGGTCAGCACGCTGCCGGGCGGCAATTCGATGTGCAGGCGCACACCCCGCTCCCAGGCGGTTTCCACGGTGCTGCGCCAGTCGATGATCCGACACATGTTGAACGCCAGGTCGTCACGCAGCTTCTCGGCATTGCGCACAGGTCGCGCCGTGCTGCCGCTCAGGTAACGTATCGTGGGTGCCGTTAGCGCGACCCTTGAAAAGGCCTCGGCCAGTTGTTGCGCGGGGGCGTCCAGCAAGGCGCAATGTGACGGCACGCTGACCGCAAGACGCTTGACCGCTGCTGCTCCGGCAGCCTTGGCCAGTTGACCGACCTGATGCATCGCCTCGGCGCTGCCGGAGATCACCATCTGGTTGTCGGCGTTGATATTGGCGAGAAATACCGGTGCCTTCGCGCTGTGTACCTGCGCGATCAGCGCTTCTACCTGCGTCTGGTCCAGACCGACGAGCGCGGTCATGCCGTAACCCTGCGGCCAGGCGCTTTGCATCAGCTCGCCACGCAGCGCGACCAGGCGCACGGCGTCGTCAAAAGCCAGCGCTCCCGAAATCACTGCTGCCGGATAAGCGCCGATGGACAGCCCTGCCAGGTAGTCCGGCACACACTCACGCGCCTGCAGCACGCGCGCGCATGCGACGCCAGCGATCAGCAAGCAAAGCTGAACGGCACGGCTGGCTTGCAGTGCATCGGCGGTGTCCAGCGCAAGCACGTCTTCGCCCAGTGCATCGGCCGCCTCCTGCAGGCAGTCGCGCACCGCAGCATCGTCCGGCAACTGATGCAGCATGCCGGCTTGCTGCGCGCCCTGGCCGGGAAATACCCACAGGCTGCTCATGCGCACACCTGCCCCAGGTGCCATGGGTCTGCAACCAGCCGCGCGCCGCTGGCGGTCTTGAGCAGCACCCGCCCCGTTGGCCGCGCCCACTCACGCAGCGCCACGGCACCCTGCTCGAGTTGCAGCTGGACGTCGACCCGGCAGACCGAGGTTTCCAACGCCTCGACCAGCTCGGCGGCGCAGCGGCGACTCAGGCGCCCCGGGGTGCGCAGAATCAGGTCCAGATCGCTGTCCTGATGCAACGCCGCAATACCGCTGGCCAGCTCGAATCCGGCACTGCCGCCGACGCCCCAGTCCAGCTCCAGCGCCTCCATGACCGGACGGATCTGGCGCAACGCCTGCAACGCCGGCCATTGCTGAAGGCTCTCGGTCGGGGCTTCGATCAACTGCTCGGGCATGACCCTTCGGCAGACGTCGGCCAACGACATGCTTGCGGCATAGCGTTGCTCCCGACCGCGACCGCGCAAGCCCACCGCCACCTGCCCGGCGGGCATTGCCTGACGCCGGACCACCACCGGTTGCCCGGCCAGCACGGCCTCGACCGCCCATTTGGGCGCGTCGTCAGGCAACGCAGACAGCGGCATGCCCCACAACAAATCATGGGGCAGCACTGCGCCAGTGTTGCTGATCACCATTGCGCCCGCAGCAACTGACGCACATTGGCCGACGCCGCACGGTTGCTCGCACCCAGACGGCTGCTCAGATCGACGCCGCGGGCCTGCACGTCCTTGATCGCACTGCTCAGCACGTTGCGCACCTGAATCAGGTCATCTGCAGCGGGCTGTTCGATCTGGCTGACCGCCAGGGTTTCCCACAGCAGACCGAGACTGGCGTAACTGTCGATGTCGTAAGCCATCGGCGGGATGCTGGCGGCGAGCTTTTCCAGGTCCTCGACGCTGCGCAGGGTTACGCGGGCTGCCGAGGCTTTGCCCATCGCATGCACCATCACGCCGGGATCACGCAGCGCGATCAATCGATTGGCCTGATAGCCGTGGGCCAGGAATGCGCCGGACATGGCTTTGCCCACCAATAGACCGATCACCGGATGTCCCGCCAGACGCGCTCGCGCGTAACTGTCCACAGCTCCGGCCAATGCCTGATGGATACCGAGCGCCTCCTCGCGACGCCCGTAGGCCTGGCTCGGCACGTCGACGATGGCAATCAATGCACGTTTTTCGGCGCGGTCGCGATCCTGCTCGATGGCCTCTTCCACCGCCTTGGCCAGGCCCCAGCCTTCCAGCAGGCCGACTTCGCCCTGACGCGCCCGGGGAAAGCGGTTGTCGGTATCGGCAATCACTGCAACAAAACGCACCGCCTGCTCGCCGAGAAAACCGTCGGCGACCTTGAGTGAGGCAGGCAGGCCAGTGACTTCACGGGCGCCTGCGCTCAAGGCGTTGAACCAGTTCAAACCCCGCTGTGAATGACTCATGACCGGGCTCCTTGATAGAGGGTACGCACGCTTTGCGGATCAATTTGCGGCTCAGTGTCGAGGCTTGCCAGTCGCTGCAGGAACAGTGGGTACTGACTGCTGCGATGCATGTCGGGCACGCCCTGTTTGAGCCAGCCGCTGACCTGCTGGCGGACATCGGCGACATCATCGGCAGCAAAACCATCCACCAGAGCGCTGGCAAAGCGTTGCTCGCCACCGGTCAGGCTCCAGATGAACGGACGGTCGCGGGAGTCGTATTCTTCGATGCCGGCTTCCTGCTCGATCACCTGCGGACCGTTCAGGCCCAGACGTGCTTCCTGAGTCACCAGCAGGTAACTGCACAGCCCTGCGGCGATGGACATCCCGCCAAAGCAGCCGACGCTGCCTGCCACCACACCGATCACCGGCTGGTACTGACGCAGATCGACTATCGCGGCATGAATCTCGGCAATCGCGGCCAGGCCCAGATTGGCTTCCTGCAAACGCACACCACCGGTTTCCAGCAGCAAGATAGCAGCGGTGGGAATGCCGTTGCGGTTGTCTTCGGCAGCCAGTTCCAGCGCGCCGGCCATTTTCGCGCCGCCGACTTCGCCCATGCTGCCGCCCTGAAACGAGCCTTCGATGGCGGCGATGACCACTGGCCGACCATCGACAGTGCCTTTGGCGACCACCACGCCGTCATCCGCCTGAGGCACCACGCCCTGCATGGCCAGCCACGGCGACATGACCCGATCGAACGGCCCCAGCAGTTCGCGGAAGCTGCCTGCATCCAGCAAGGCGCGGGCGCGCTGTCGGGCACCCAATTCGATGAAACTGTGCTGATTCAGCAAACGTGCGCTATCAGTCATGACCGATCTCCTCGAAGCCTTGCTCCAGGCGCAAACGCACGACGCCGGGCGTCGCGCCGAAGTCATGAATATCGATGCTCAGCGCAGGCGGGGTCTGCCCCTCGAACATGCGCTCGAACAGGTGTTGCCAGCGGAGCGAGGCACCGTTGACCGACGTCACCACCTGAATCGACAAGGTGCCCGGTTTACCGGGTTCCAGCAGCACCTCCAGATCACCGGAGCCCACCACACCCACCAGCGCACGGCCCTTGGGCGGCTGTCCGGCAGGAAATTCAAAAGACAGGGTTTCCATTTCAGGCACTCCTCGAAACAGGGCCGAGCGCAGGCTCAAGGCCATCGATGAACAGGCAGGCAGCCAGCAGATCCGCCGCGCCACCGGGCGAAGCATTGAGGGCCAGCAAGTGCTGATCAAGCTCGTTCAGTGCGCGGCGGCCCGCCAGACTGGCGCTGCCTCCGGCGTCGAGCACGCGCTGTGCCCCGTGCTGCATGGCATTCAGCCCTTCGATGCCGGCGCGATGCAGCACACAGGTGTCGTCCAGCGTAGTCATGATCGCCAACAGCGCATCCAACCGAGCGTTCTGCTCGCCGCTGCCTGCCGCACGGCTGCGTTGCAGTTGTGGCAAGGCGAACAGCCTGACCGCCGGGAACCCTTGCTGCGCCTGCTCTCTGGCGCCCATGACGCCGTAACGACGAACTACCTGATCACCGTGGCTATTCTGCGTGAGCACCTGGCGGTCCTTGATCTGGGCCAAAGCGGCAGCGCGCGCGCAGATGGCATCGGGCGCACAATCCCGAGCCTCCAGCGCGGCAGCGGTCACCAGCAGACCCAGCGCCCAGATCGCGCCGCGATGCGTATTCACCCCGCTGGTGGTGCGTAGCATGGTGGCTTCGCCTTCACGGCCAAGCCTGCCCAGTGCCTCACGCAATGGCCGGTCCACAACAGCGAACTGCGTGGCGGCGTCAGCCATCAACTTGAAAGTCGGCCACAATGACAGCGCCGAGGAATGCATCAGCCCCAGGTGCAAATCGCTGTGCGCGCCGCTGCCACGCCGGTCCACCAGGGCCGGTTTAGGCGACAGGTCGGCTTCGTCGATCAAGGCGTCGACGGCCAGATCGGCCAGTCGTACTGCCAGCGAGGCCGATTGCGGTGCCAATTGAAGTGCACTCATTACCAGCTCCTGAATTTGGCAGGCGGGTTGTAGAGGCCACCGGACCACTGAACCAGGTCGGCAATGCTCTTGGCGGCGAGCAGTTCACGACTGGCGTCGGTGCGGCGAATGCCGAGGTCTTCGGGCAGCGCGATCAGCCCTTCACGGCGCATGCGCGCGGTGTCCTTGGGGTTGTGGCGCAAACCGATCACAGTCACGCCCGCCACTGCCGCGATCATCGCCTGGCGTTCCTCAAGGCTGCGCGCCTTGTAGAGATAGGCGATGCCTTCTTCGGTCAGCAGGTGGGTCACGTCGTCGCCGTAGATCATGATCGGCGCCAGCGGCATGCCGCTTTTCTTCGCCACTTCGACCGCGTCCAGGGTTTCGACGAAGGTCGGTTTGCCGCCTTCCTGAAACGTTTCGACCATCTGCACCACCAACTTCTTGCCGCGCTCCAGGTAGGCAGCCGGGCCGTCATCGTGCTGCTGACGCATATCGAGCCAGGCGGGCGTGGCGTGACGCCGGCCGCGTGGGTCATGGCCCATGTTCGGCGCGCCACCAAAGCCGGCCAGACGACCACGGGTGACTGTCGAGGAGTGCCCGTCGCCATCGACCTGCAGGGTTGCGCCGATGAACAGGTCCACGGCGTATTGCCCGGCCAGCTGGCAGAGCTGGCGGTTGGAACGCAGCGAGCCATCGCGTCCGGTGAAGAACACATCCGGGCGGGCAGCAATGTAGTTCTCCATGCCAAGCTCGGTGCCGAAACAATGCACGCTCTCGACCCAGCCGCTTTCGATGGCCGGGATCAGCGTCGGGTGCGGATTGAGTGTCCAGTTGCGGCAGATCTTGCCCTTCAGGCCCAGCGACTCGCCGTAGGTCGGCAGAATCAGCTCAATGGCGGCGGTATTGAAACCGATGCCGTGGTTCAGCGACTGGACATTGTGTTTCTCGTAGATGCCGCGAATCGCCATCATTGCCATCAGCACATGCACCGGCTTGATGTGGCGCGGATCGCGGGTGAACAGCGGCTCGATGTAGAACGGCTTGTCGGCCACCACCACAAAATCGACCCACGAGGCCGGGATATCCACCCGTGGCAGCTCGCTGACGTCATCGACCAGCTGATTGACCTGGACGATAACGATGCCGTCGCTGAATGCCGCCGGTTCGATGAGTGCGGGGGTGTCTTCGGTACTGGGCCCGGTGTAGATGTTGCCGGCGCGGTCGGCCATGAAGCCTGCCGCCAGCACCACGTTGGGGATGAGGTCCACCACCAGCCGTGAATAGAGTTCGATGTAGGTGTGGATCGCGCCGATTTCCAGCAGGCCGTCTTCAAGCAACTGACTGATGCGCAGGCTTTGCGTGCCGGCAAACGAGAAGTCCAGCTTGCGCGCGATGCCTTGTTCGAACAGGTCAAGGTGCTCGGCGCGGCCGACGCTCGGCATGATCATGTGCAGGTCATGCACCTTGCCCGGATCGACTTTGGCCAGCGCGCGGGAGAGGAAGTCCGCCTGCTTCTGATTGTTGCCTTCAAGCACCACGCGGTCGCCGGAAACCAGCAGGGCCTCCAGCGCGGCGACGATATTGCCGGTCGGCAACACCACACCATCGGCCAACGCCCGCACTTGCTCCAGACGCCGCTGCTTCTCGCTGCGACGACGTGTCCAGCGTGCGTCGGGGGAAGTTGTTGTTGTCATGATCGCTCCACGATTTTGCTGTCGTCGGCCACCTTAGGAGCGATAGCGGTTGGGCATCAATCAAGCAGCGCGTCGAATCATTACGGCTGGAGTAACGATAGGGAAACGGACGTTTCGCCGGGTGCGTCGTCGCGCATGCAACATGCTCGAAACGCCCGGCTGGTAATTGCGTAGGACCGGTCTTTAAAGGGCTCGGGGTGCTATCGGAATCCGTGTTTGCGCCTAGCCTTGAGGTTTTCCGTAACCCAGAGGCAGTAGCGCGATGTCATTTATAGTCAGGGAAGGCGATCTCACTACCACCGGCGGCTTCGTGCTGGCCGCATCGGCAAGCGAAGTCATCGAACTGCGTCGTGTGGCGCGCATGGGTGACCCGGTGTGGTGCCCGGCCTGCAGGCAGATTGGCTTCATCGCCCAGGGAAACCCCACCTACATCGACGAACTTGTGGCGGTCGCTACTCAGGGTCATGAGGTGCAGTGTGGCTGCGCACCCGGCAGCAACACGCTGACCACCTCGCAGGAGCACGTCCGGGCCGACATGGACGCGACCATCGCCATCCCCGAAGAACTGGCCTCGACAGCGCGACTCTATGCCGAACATCTGGCGCGCTCATTGAGAGACGGCAGCTATACGCCCGAAGTACTCAGGCCTCTTTCGCAGCCATGTTGAGTTGCGAATCTCGTGCCCATGCTCCGTATTCAGCATACACATGCTTTGTGGGAGTGAGCTTGCTCACGAATGCGCTGGTTTAAACGCCCTGCTTTCGGGGTCTGTACCGGCCCCTTCGCGAGCACGCCCGCTCCCACATGACTTGCGTTTCAACTATAGCGCCAAGGCTCCGTATAGGTATGCCCATCACGGATGGGCGTTGGTCTCGAGCAAGTGATGCAGTTCCATGAACTGCTGCGTCAGTTTGTGCCGTGGGTCGAGGTGGATCAGCGGCAGGTTGGCCTGATGCGACTCGCGCATTTTTACCGAGGCGTTGAGATAGACCGGCAGCACCGGCAGGCCTTCGGCAATCAGTTCGTCGAGCATCTGCTGCGGCAGGCTGGCTCTGGGCTGGAACTGGTTGACGATGATGCCTTCAACCTGGAGATCTTCGTTGTGGTCCTCTTTCAACTCCTCGATCTCGCGCATCAGCCCATACAGCGCCTGTCGCGAGAAGCTGTCGCAGTCGAAAGGGATCAGCACCCGATCAGAGGCGATCAACGCCGAAACCGCATAAAAATTCAGTGCTGGCGGCGTATCCAGATAGATACGCTCGTAATCTTCGCTCAATTCGTCGAGCAGTTTGCGCAGCTTGTTGATCTTGTGCTTGGCCTCGAGCTTGGGCTGCAGGTCAGCAAGCTCTGCAGTCGCCGTGATCACGTGCAGGTTGTCGAACGGTGTTTCGTAGATATCGACATGGTTCTTTTTGGCGACCGGTGAGCCGGACAGCGTGTTCTTGAAGAACTCGGCAATCCCCATCGGAATGTCCTGACCGGTCAGGCCGGTGAGGTACTGAGTCGAGTTGGCCTGGGCATCGAGATCGATCAATAACGTCCGATAGCCTTCGTGAGCGCTGACTGCAGCCAGATTGCAGGCGATGCTCGATTTGCCGACACCGCCCTTCTGATTGAATACCACGCGACGCATGCTTTGGATTCCTTGAAAGATGAAGAAACAGCAGGAGTGGCCGATAACGACCGTAAGAGGAAATCGAGTCTAGACAGTGCATGTGACAACGGTGAGCTTAACGCAAAACAGTTGCTGGCCGGTTGTCATACAGAAAAACGACTTCAACCTTAAAATACACGCCTGTAAACGGTTTTTATGTAACAAATTTGCTAGTAATGAGCCCCATCAGGATAATGCGCGCACTCGGTCAATTACCGCACCCAGGCTGATATCGACCTGATATCGATGTAGCGAGAAACAAGCCCGCAGGGGCGGGAAGAGAAGCCTTGATCACCTTCAACATTGCACGATGGCAAGCCTGGGCGCCGGGCCTGGCGAGCGCGGAAGACTGGCAGCGATGGAGCCTCGATCCGACGCTGCTGGAAACCAGTGATGCAGCGCCAGACGTGTCTTTTCTTCCTGCGATGCAACGCCGCCGCCTGGGCCGCATGGCGAGAATGGCGTTTGCCGTCGGCTGGCCATTGACTGAAGGGCTGGAGCGCGTCCCGCTGGTGTTTGTCTCGCGCCACGGAGAAACCCCGAGGACCTTTGAAATCCTGCGTGATCTGGCCGCCAACGAGCCGCTTTCACCGACCCAGTTCAGCCTTTCAGTGCATAACGCCATCATTGGTCTGTGGTCGATCATGCGCGGTGAAACAAGTGAGATGACAGCCCTGGCCGCCACAGGCGACGGGCTGGAGTATGGAGCATTCGAGGCCGCAGCGTTGCTGGCCGAGGGAGCAGAAGCAGTATTGCTTGTGGTGACTGAAGAACAGCCGCCGCAAGCCTATGCCCAATGGATTGATGACGTGCCCTTTCCCTACGCGGTCGGCTTGCTGCTGACGCCGGGGAATGAGTGGCAACTGTCTCTGAACACCGATACGCAAGGCACCAAGCGCACTCAGTGGCCCCATGCCCTGAACCTGCTGCGGGCCTTGCACACTGATCAATCCGTCTGCCTGCACCCTTGGAATAACCGGTTATGGAACTGGCAACGCAGTCACTGAAAAAAGGTCGGGACGCCTATTACTGGCGTCTGCTGGCAACAGGCATCAGCTTTGCCCTGTTCGGGTTGAGCGGTTTATGCCTGCGGTTGTTCGTTTTTCCAGTATTGAGTTGCCTGCCTGGCAGTGTGGCCAGCCATCAGCGCCGCGCGCGGCGGACCATAAGCCGCCTGTTCTGGCTGTTCATCCGCATCATGGCGCGCATGCGGGTGCTGACCTATGACGTGCAAGGCGCCGAAAAGCTTGGTCGCCCAGGGCAGATGATCATCGCCAACCACCCGTCACTGATCGATGTCGTGTTTCTGATCGGGCTGGTGCGTGACGCCAACTGCGTGGTCAAACGCAGCCTGTGGGAGAACCCGTTCACCCGCGGCCCTGTGCGCTCCACCGGTTACATCAGCAACGACGGCAGCATGGACATGCTCGACGCCGCCGTAGAGCGCCTGCAAAGCGGCCAGACACTGATCATTTTCCCGGAAGGCACGCGCACCCAGCCAGGCCAGCCGCCTGTCTTTCACCGCGGCGCGGCCGCCATTGCGCTGCGTGGCGCAAGCGTCATCACCCCGGTGACGATCAAGGTCCAGCCGACCACCCTGACCAAGGCCGAGCCCTGGTATCGCATTCCGCAACGCCGCGTGCACTTCACTTTGCGCGTCGGTGCCGATATAGAACCAACCGCCTTCAGTGCGCTAGGCCCACCGCCCCTGGCGTCCCGCAAGCTCAACGATTACCTGCATGACTATTTCACCAAGGAGCTCGCCTCAGATGAGCGATCTGCACCAGGACATTAAATTGTTGATCATCGATGCCCTGGGCCTCGAAGACATCACCCCGGAAGATATCGGCAACGATATGACGCTGTTTGGCGAAGGACTGGGACTGGACTCGGTGGATGCGCTCGAATTGGGCCTGGCCATCCAGAAGCGTTATGGCATCAGGATCGATGCCGATGCAAAGGACACCCGTAACCATTTCGCCAGCGTCGACAGCCTTGCGGCCTTCGTCAGCGCCAGACAACCGGCCTGAGAATTGAACATGCAAACCCGTGAAGACATCTTCGAAATCCTGCGCACCGCAATGGTGGAACTGTTCGAACTGGAGCCTGAGCGAGTCACGCTTGAAGCCAACCTGTATCAGGACCTGGAAATCGACAGCATCGATGCCGTGGACCTGATCGATCACATCAAACGCAAGACCGGCAAAAAGATTGCGGCTGAAGAGTTCAAGTCGGTGAGGACCGTGAATGACGTGGTAGAGGCCGTCTACAAACTGGTCAACACCGCCGAATGAAGCGGCTGATTGGCCTGATTCTGGTGCTGGCCGGCGTGCTCTATCCATTCGCCGTCTATTGGGGGACCGAGCATTTCGCCCCTTGGCAGTTCGCGCTGCTGCTGGGCAGCCTGTGGCTGGCGCGCGCCCTGACCGGAGAGCGCAGGCAAGGCAGCCTGGCGATGGCGATTGTAGCGCTGATCTTTTGCGCGGTGCTCGGCGCCCTCGACAGTCACATCATGCTGCGCTGGTACCCAGTACTGGTCAGCACCTTCATGCTCGGCCTGTTCGGCTCAAGCCTGGTCTACGGCCCGCCGATCGTGGAAAAGATGGCGCGCCTGAACCGTCCCGATCTGCCTGAGGCGGGTATCCGCTATACACGTAAAGTCACGCAGATTTGGTGCCTGTTCTTTCTCGTCAACGGCCTCACGTCAGCCATCCTGACACTGTGGGCACCGTTGTCATGGTGGACGCTGTACACCGGCCTGATTTCCTACGGCCTGATGGGCGTGTTATTCGCTGTTGAATGGATCGTCCGCCCACCCTCAGCGGGCGGCAAATGAAATGGATCGCATGAACTGGTTGAATCTGGAACACCTGCTGCTCGATGCGCTGCCCGACCGGCTGCTGACGCTGGCCCCGACCCTGGGCCACGCGCAGTTTCGTGATCAGGCGCTCGGCGTGGCTGCGGGGCTGAACGCGCGCGGCATCACACGCCTTGCAGTGCACCTCGAGGATGCCGCCGACCTGGCCATTGCGTTGTTCGCGGCCTGGCGCGCAGGTGTGCACGTGTTGCTGCCCGCCGACTTGCAGGGCCAGACCCGCGAGCGCTGGGCGAATCAGGTCGACCTGTGGCTGACTGACCTGCCGGGTGACACCCACCTGAGCGACCTGCATGCCGCGCCTCTCCCCGCGGCAGCGCTGGACCTCGACCAGTGCCGGCTGAGCCTGTGCACCTCCGGCTCCAGCGGAGAGCCCAAACTGATCGAAAAACACCTGCGGCAACTGGCCAACGAAGTCTGCGGGCTGGAACAGCTGTGGGGCGCGGAGCTCGGCGCGGCATGCATGATCGGCAGCGTGGCGACGCAACATATTTACGGGCTGCTGTTTCGTTTGCTCTGGCCGCTGTGCGCGGCACGCCCGTTCGTGCGCCGTCAGTTGCCGTTCGCCGAAGACCTGCAACGCGCCAGCCGTGAATACCCGTCATTCGCCTGGGTCGCCAGCCCTGCGCTGCTCAAGCGCATGGGCGACAATCTCGACTGGCCGGGTCTTGCCGCCGTGCGCCGGGTGTTCTCTTCCGGCGGCGCATTGCCGGCCGAAGCCGCACAGAGCCTGCAGCAACGCCTCGGTCAGTGGCCGACGGAAATTCTCGGCAGCTCGGAAACCGGCGGCATCGCCTGGCGTCAGGGCGGGCAACGCTGGCAGGCCTTCGACGGCGTAGAGCTGAGTCAGGATGCGCAAGGTGCGCTGCGCATCAGCTCGCCCTATCTGCCGCCCGGCCATGTCGAGCAGACCGCCGATGCGGCGCTGATCGGTGCAGACGGGCGCTTCGAACTGCTGGGCAGGCTCGACCGCATCGTCAAACTCGAAGAGAAGCGCGTGTCCTTGCCGCTGATCGAGCAGGCCCTCGCGGCTCACCCGTGGGTGAGTGAAGCGCGCCTTGGCGTGGTGCAGGCAAACCGTGCCTCGCTGGGCGCGCTGCTGGTGCTGAGCGACGCGGGCTTGCTGGTCCTGCGCAATCAGGGCCGTCGGGCGCTCACCGAAGCCTTGCGGCAGTATCTGCAACCGCACTGCGAAACCATCGCCCTGCCGCGTCGCTGGCGTCTGCTGCGGCAGATGCCGCTCAACGCCCAGGGCAAACTGCCTCAGGCAGAGGTCGAGGCGCTGCTGCTGGCGCCACGCTCGAAACAGCCGGAAGTGCTTGAGCAACAGAACGTCGAAGGCGAGCTGCACCTGCAATTGAGCGTCCCGCCCGATCTGGCGTTTTTCAGCGGCCACTTTCCCAAGGCGCCGATTTTGCCGGGCGTGGTGCAAGTCGACTGGGCGATCAGCCTGGGCCAGCGACTGCTCGACCTGCCATGCGGATTTGCCGGTATGGAGGTGCTCAAATTTCAGCAACTGGTGCGTCCCGGTGATCGCCTCACGCTGACACTGCGCTTCGATGCGACACGCTCCAAGCTGCACTTCGCCTTTCGCAACGCCGACAACGCGCCCTGCTCCAGTGGCCGCATCCTCCTGGAGGACGACCATGCATAAGCCTTGCGTGATCATTCCGGTGTTTGACCACGAGCTGGCCGTGCCCAACGTGGTCAAGGCCGTGCGCAACGCCGGGTTGCCGTGCATTCTGGTGGACGATGCCAGCAGTCCGGCCTGCGAAGCCGTGTTACAGCAGTTGGCGCAGGGTGAGGCTATCCACCTGCTGCGCCTGCCGGTCAATCAGGGCAAGGGCGGCGCGGTAATGGCGGGCTTTCGCGAGGCGATCCGGCTGGGTTTCAGCCATGCGTTGCAGGTCGATGCCGATGGCCAGCATGATCTGAGTGATATTCCGGTGTTTCTGGAGCAGTCGCGCCAGCACCCGGATGCGCTGATCTGCGGTTATCCGCAGTTTGACGAGAGCGTGCCCAAAGGCCGTCTGTATGCACGCTACCTGACCCACGTCTGGGTGTGGATCAATACCTTGTCGTTGCACATTCGCGATTCCATGTGCGGCTTCCGCCTCTATCCACTGGCCCCGGTCCTGGCGCTGATCGACAGCGTGCAGATCGGCAGACGCATGGATTTCGACTCGGAAATGCTCGTGCGCCTGTCCTGGCGCGGCCAGCCGATGCGCTGGCTGCCGACCCGCGTTCATTACCCGCAGGACGGCCTGTCGCATTTCCGCCTGTTTCATGACAACGCCCTGATTTCGAAAATGCACGCCAAGCTGTTCTTCGGCATGCTGCTACGCCTGCCAATGCTCCTGTGGCGACGGTGGCGGCCATGAGCATCGACAAGTCGCCCAAGGAGCATTGGGCCAGTCATCAGGAGCGCGGCAGCTTCATGCTCATGAAACTCACCGCCTGGGGCATGCGGGTGCTCGGTCGGCGCCTGCTCAGCCCGGTGCTGTATGGCATCGTCCTCTATTTCTTTGTCTTCGGGCGACGTGCCCGGCACAGCATCTGGCAATACCAGCAGCACCTGGCGGACTGGAGCGGCAAACCCGAACTGCGGCCCAGCCAGCGCCGGGTGTTCGGGCAGTTCATGGCATTCGCCGATGCCTTGCTCGACAAGCTCGACGTGTGGAACGGCAGGCTGGGTATCGATCAGATCGAGATCGTCGACCAGGCCTTGCTGCGCCAGAACCTGCGTGGCCAACGCGGACAGATGCTGGTCGGTGCGCACCTGGGCAACCTTGAGGTGTGCCGAGCGCTGGCCGAACTCGGCGAAAAGGTCACCATGAACGTGCTGGTGCACACCAAACATGCCGAACGCTTCAATCGCCTGCTCGGTGAAGCCGGCGCGACCCATCTGCGCCTGATTCAGGTCAGCGAGCTGGACCCGGCCATCATGCTGCAATTAAGCCAGCGTCTGGACGAAGGCGAGTGGCTGGCCATCGCCGGTGACCGCGTCGCGCTGCATGGCGGGCGCAATGTGCAGGTCGACTTTCTCGGTCAGCCGGCCAACTTCCCGCAAGGCCCCTGGCTGCTGGCCGGGCTGCTCAAGTGCCCGGTCAACCTGTTCTTCTGCCTTAAGGGTGCGAAGGGCTATCGGGTGATTCTCGAACCGTTCGCCGACGCCATCGAGTGGCGGCGCAGCGACCGTGCCCAGGTCATCGAGCAGTGGGCCACGCGTTATGCCGAGCGCCTTGGGCACTATTGCCTGGAAGCGCCGCAGCAGTGGTTCAATTTCTACCCATTCTGGAAGTCTGCCGATGAATCAGGCTCATGAGCTGATCGCGCTCGGCGGTCATGTGCTGCGTTGTAAAATCAGCGCGGATCGCCACAGGAGGTTACATGCGCAGTAAGGGTTTCCTGCACATCGACACTGAAATCGTCGTGCCGTTTTTCGACGTCGACATGATGAACATCGTCTGGCACGGGCACTACGTGAAGTACCTCGAAGTGGCGCGCTGCGCGCTGCTCGATCATATCGGCCATAACTACATGCAGATGCTCGAATCCGGTTATGGTTGGCCGGTGATCGATCTGCAATTGCGCTATGTGCGCAGCGCCGTGTTCGGTCAGACACTGAACGTGCGCGCCAGTCTGGTGGAGTGGGAGAACCGTCTGAAGATCAATTACCTGATCACCGATGCACACACCGGTGAGCGCCTGACCCGCGCCAGCACTGTGCAGGTCGCCGTCGACAGCCAGAGCCGGGAAATGCAACTGGCCTCGCCGCAGGTGTTCATCGATGCCGTCAAAACTGCCCTTGAGAGCACAATAGAGAGCGCCTCGCCATGAACCGCCCGCTTCGTACCTTGATTCTGCTGGGTCTGCTGTGCCTTTCTTCTCTGGCGCAGGCGTTCGATCTGCAACAACTGAGCGATCAGCTCGCCAAGCCTGCCGTGGTGCAGGGTCGTTTCGTTCAGGAAAAACACCTGCGTGCCCTGCCACAACCGCTGCTCAGCAAGGGCCGCTTCGTGCTCGCCAGGGATTTCGGGCTGCTCTGGCTGCTGGAAACACCGCTCAAACAGGATTACCGCATCAATGCCGACGGTATTGCCCGTCGTGAAGCCGATGGCAATGTCAGCACCTGGAAGCCGGTGCCGAACAAGAACGCCGGCGCCGAGCAGAACCGTCTGTTCCTGGCGGTCCTGCAAGGCGACAGCAGCGGTCTGCAGCGGGATTTCGACTTGCAGCTCAAGGGCGAGGCGAATGCCTGGCACCTCACCCTGACGCCGCGTTCGATGCTGCTGCAACAAGTGTTCAAACAGATCAACATCGACGGTGGCGAACTGGTGCAGCGTATCGAGCTGCTGGAAACCCAGGGCGACAGCACGGTCCTGAAAATGATCGACAGCAGCAGTGCCCCGACCCTGACCGATGCGCAGCGTAATGACTTCAAAGACTGAGCGGCTGTTGCCGCGACTGTTCCTGCTGATTCTGGCGGGCGTACTGGCGCTCGCGGGCTGGCAGTGGCACGACCGCTCGCCGCTGTCGGCCAACCTGATGGAGCTGGTGCCGGGCACCGATAACGACGAACTGGTCGTGAGCGCCGAAAAGCGCATGCAGGAACCGCTCAACCGCGAAATGCTGGTGCTGGTGGGCCACAGCGATCGGCAGAAGGCTGTCGAACTGGCACGCAATCTGGCTGAACAATGGCAGTCGACCGGCCTGTTCGAGAAGGTTCAGTGGTCGCTGCAGGCCGATCTGCCCGCGTTGCGCACCCAGTTGCTGCAAGGGCGCATCGCCATGCTGCCGACAGCGGACCGCACACTGCTGATCGACGACCCGAAAACCTTCATCGAACAGCGCGTACAGACGCTGTTCGACCCGTTTGCCGGGTTCAGCCTGGTGCCTGGCCAGGATGACTGGCTGGGGCTGACCGGACGTATCCAGAACGGCCTGCCGAAGCAGGGCTCGGTCGAGGCGGACCTGGCCAGTGGCGCGCTGGTGGCCAGCGCCGAGGGCAAAAGCTGGGTACTGCTGCGTTCGCGAACCCGAACCGATGCCTTCGACATGCACCTGCCCGGCCAGGTCGCGGACCTGCTGGCGCAAGCGCGGGTGCAGGCCAGTCAGGCGGGTGGTCAATTGCTCGCGGCCAGCGGGCTGCTTTACGCTGCCGACGGGCAGAAGCAGGCCAGCCGGGAAATCACCTGGGTCGGCGGTGGCGCAACGGTCGGTATCCTGTTGTTGCTGTTACTCGCCTTCCGCCGCTGGAGCGTGCTGCTGGCATTCGTGCCGGTGGTAATCGGCATGCTCTTCGGCGCGGTGGCCTGCGTTGCGATATTCGGCAGCATGCACGTCATGACGCTGGTGCTGGGCTCGAGCCTGATCGGGGTGGCGGTGGATTACCCGCTGCATTACCTGTCCAAGAGCTGGAGCCTCAAACCCTGGCGCAGCTGGCCCGCCTTGCGCCTGACCCTGCCGGGCCTGAGCCTGAGCCTGATCACCAGTTGCATCGGCTACCTGGCGCTGGCCTGGACGCCGTTCCCGGCACTCACGCAAATTGCGGTGTTCTCGGCGGCCGGCCTGATCGGCGCCTACCTGACGGCGGTGTGCCTGCTGCCCGCGCTGCTCGCAAAAGTCGAGATCAGCCCTGCCCAGTGGCCGCTGAAACTGGCGCAATTGATGCTCGATTGCCGCGCCGCCTTGCTGCTGCGCATCAGCACACCGATCCTGCTGGTGCTGCTGTTGGTCTTCTGTGGCGGCGGACTCTGGCACCTGACCACCAAGAACGATATCCGCCAATGGGTGGCAGCACCTCAGGCGTTGACCGATGAAGCCCAGGCCATCGCACGGATCACCGGTTATCAGCCCACCAGCCAGTTTTTTCTAGTGCGCGGCAAGGACCAACAGCAGTTGCTGGATCGGCAGTCCGAACTGACCCAACGGCTCGACCAGCTGGTCAGCATGGACAAGCTGCAAGGCTACATGGCGCTCAACCAGTTGCTGGATTCGCCTGCCGAGCAGCAACTGACCCGTGATGCACTGGGCAAATTGCCGCAACACTGGGAGCCACTGGTACAGCTTGGCGTTCCGGCCAACGCACTGAAAACCGAACTCGCGCAATTGCAGGCACTGCCAACGCAAGACATTGATCAGGCGCTTCAAGGCCCGCTCAGCGAACCGTGGCGCACGCTCTGGCTGGGCGCCAGCGAAGATGCCGAAGGCGACGCTCAGGTAGCCAGCATCGTCAGCCTGCGTGGCATGAACAGCATGGCGTTGCTGCGCGTGCAGGCCATCGGGCTGGAGGGCGTGCAACTGGTCGACCGTCTGGGTGAGCTCAACGAGGTGTTTGCCCACACGCAGATCAGCGCAGCGGAATTGAAGCTGGCATCGTGCGTACTGATCGTCCTGCTGCTGATCGCTCCGTTTGGCTTCGGCGGTGCGTTGCGCATCGTCGCCCTGCCCCTGCTGGCGGCCCTGTGCAGCCTCGCCAGCCTGGGCTGGCTCGGTCAGCCGCTGACTCTGTTCAGCCTGTTCGGCCTGTTGCTGGTCACGGCGATCAGCGTCGATTACGCCATCCTGATGCGCGAGCAGATAGGCGGCGCGGCAGTCAGCCTGCTGGGCACGCTGCTGGCAGCGGTCACCACCTGGCTGTCGTTCGGCCTGCTGGCCGTTTCCAGCACCCCGGCGATCAGCAACTTCGGCCTGTCGGTCAGTCTGGGGCTGGCGTTCAGCTTCCTGCTGGCGCCCTGGGCCAGCCCGCGTAAAGCGCTTCATTCGCCAGCCAATGCTGAAGGGCCACACGCATGAGTCTTGCAGCGTTGTCGTCACTCCCAGCCACCGCCCAACCGAAAAGGAATACCTGTGCCCATCACTGATAGGGAAATTCGTCAGGTCGTCATCATCGGTGCCGGCCCGGCCGGTTCAATAGCGGCTGCCCTGCTCAAACGCCAGGGCCATGACGTGCTGATCATCGAGCGCCAGCTGTTTCCGCGCTTCTCCATCGGTGAAAGCCTGCTGTGCCACTGCCTGGACTTCGTCGAAGAAGCCGGGATGCTGGAGGCCGTGCAGGCCGCCGGTTTCCAGCCCAAAAATGGCGCAGCCTTCGCGCGTGGCGAGCAATACAGCGATTTCGACTTCAGCGATACGTTCAGCAACGGCAAGCCGACGACCTTTCAGGTGCAGCGCAGCGAGTTCGACAAACTGCTCGCCGATCAGGCTGCGCTGCAAGGCGTGGACATCCGCTATCAGGAAGAGATCGTCAGCGCCGACTTCGATGGCCCGCAGCCGGTTTTGCGTGTGAGGCGTGAGGACGGCAGCGAATACAGCGTGCAGGCCAGCTTCGTACTCGACGCCAGCGGATATGGCCGTGTGCTGCCGCGCTTGCTGGATCTGGAAGCGCCGTCGGGTTTTCCGGTGCGCCAGGCGGTGTTCACCCATATCGAAGACCGCATCGAAAGCCCGCCCTTCGACCGCCGCAAGATTCTCGTCAGCATCCATCCGCAGCACAGCGATGTGTGGTTCTGGTCGATCCCGTTCAGCGAAGGCCGCTGTTCGATAGGCGTGGTCGCCTCGGCTGAACGCTTCAAGGACAAGCCCGAGGATCTGGATGCCTGCCTGCGCGCCTTTATCGATGAGACACCGCAACTGGCCAGCGTGCTGAAAAACGCAGTCTGGGATACGCCAGCGAGAACCATCGGTGGCTACTCGGCCAACGTCAAGACCCTGCACGGCAAAGGCTTTGCGCTGCTGGGCAATGCGGCGGAATTCCTCGACCCGGTGTTTTCGTCAGGTGTGACCATCGCCATGCGTTCGGCGAGCATGGCGGCTGGCGTGCTGAGCCGCCAGTTGCAGGGCGAAAACGTGGATTGGGAAAGCGAGTTCGCGGTGCCATTGAAACGTGGCGTCGACACCTTTCGTGCCTATGTCGAGGGCTGGTATGACGGTACGTTCCAGAGCGTGATTTTCTACCCCGGCAGCGCTCCGGACATCCGCCGCATGATCAGCTCGATTCTGGCCGGTTATGCCTGGGACGAACGCAATCCGTTTGTCAGCGAGCCCAAGCGCCGCCTGCGCACACTTTCGGAAATCTGCGCGGACGGTGGTTCATGAGTCGACCGTTCCTGAGTGACAGTTATGTCGAGGAAACCCGCTTCGGCCTGTGGTTTCTGCGCAGCAACATCTGGCAGTACCGCGTGCTGCGCGTGGCGATAGACGACTTGCGCAGCCTGTTCGCCAGCCCGCCGCCGGTTGCGCCGGTGTTGCTCGACGCCGGGTGCGGGCAAGGCCGCTCGTTCCAGCATCTGAACAAGGTTTTTCAGCCGTCCAGGCTCATCGGTGTCGACGCCGATCCGCACAGCCTCGAGATGAGTCGCGAAGAGGCGCGGGCCAGAGGCTTAGAGGTCGAGCTGATCGGCAGCGACTGCGCAGCCCTGCCAGTACCCGACGCCAGCGTCGATTTGCTGTTCTGCCACCAGACTTTCCATCATCTGGTGGAGCAGGAACAAGCGCTGGCCGAGTTTTACCGGGTACTCAAACCGGGCGGCTACCTGCTGTTCGCCGAGTCGACCGAAGCGTACATCGACACTTGGGTGATTCGCTGGCTGTTCCGCCATCCGATGCACGTTCAGAAAAGCGCGGCGCAGTATCTGCAGATGATCCGCGACCAGGGTTTCGAGTTCGATGCACCGAATGTTTCGTACCCTTACCTGTGGTGGAGCCGCGCCAGGGACTTCGGCCTGCTCGAAGTCTTGAAACTGCAAAAGCCCAGGCCGTTCGGGCAACGTGAGGAAACGCTGGTCAATGTCGTGGCCCGCAAACCCCTGGAAGTGGAAGCATCATGATTCGCATACTGTTTTTAGCCTTCCTGATGCTCGGCGGCTGTGCGGCACACGCCCCGCTGCCGACCAGCGCACCGACCATGCAATTGCCGATGCAGCTGCACATCGAGCGTCGCCAGGCCGATCAGCATCAGGACTGGCTGCTGATCATCCAGCGCGAAAACGGCGGATTGCGCTGGTCGATGATGGACCCGCTGGGCATTCCCCAAGCGCGCCAGTTGCTGATCGACGGAAAATGGCAGGCCGATGGCTTGCTGCCGCCCAATCCCGAAGCCCGCGAGCTGTTCGCTGCGCTGATGTTCGCCATGACCCCGGACCTGGAAATGCATGGCCGCTACCCGACGGCTTACCGCCAGGGCATGCAGCGCCGCCTGGATGATCGCTGGCTGGTCGAATATCAGTCGGCCAACGCATTCACTATTCGCCTCAAGGACAGGCTGAGCTACAAGGTCACACCGCTGAACAACGAGAGCCTGCCATGACCGCCTATCTCAACGCGCTGGGCGTGATCTGCTCGCTGGGCGACAGCCGTGAAGAGGTGTCGCGCAGGCTGTTCGCAGGTGACAGCTCGGGCATGGTTTTCGAAAGCGGCTGGGTACCGGAACGTGCGTTGCCGGTCGGCGCGGTCAAATCCGCACTGCCGCCCATTCCGCCGGCCGTGCATTTGCATCGCAGCCGCAATAACCAGCTGCTGCTGGCCGCCGCCCTGCAGATCGAGGAGGACATCAGCCAGGCCATCACCCGCTTCGGCGCCGGGCGGATTGGCGTGATCATCGGCACCAGCACCTCGGGCATTGATGAAGCGAGCGAGAGCATGGCCGTCTGGCTGCGTGAACGGACCTTCCCCGACGATTACGATTATCGGCAGCAGGAACTGGGCGCACCGGCAAATTTTCTCGCCGCCTGGCTGCAATTGAGCGGCCCGGCCTACGTCATCTCGACAGCCTGCACCTCCAGTTCGCGGGCATTGCTCAGTGCGCGGCGGGCGCTGGACATGGGCCTGTGCGATGCCGTGCTGTGCGGCGGCGTCGACAGCCTGTGCAGGCTGACCCTGCAGGGGTTCTCGGCACTCGAGGCCATGTCGCCGCAGCTCTGCAATCCGTTCTCCAGCAACCGCAACGGGATCAATATCGGCGAGGCGGCCGCCCTGTTCCTGATGACTCGCGAAGCTGACAGCAGGCACTCGATTGCCCTGCTGGGTGCAGGTGCCAGCTGCGACGCTCACCACATCTCGGCCCCCGAACCCACCGGGCGTGGTGCGCGCGATGCCATGCTGCAAGCGTTGCGCAATGCGCGACTCGAGGCGGAGCAGATCGGTTATCTGAACCTGCATGGCACCGCCACGCCGCACAACGACGCGATGGAGAGCCTGGCCGTGCAGGGCGTATTTCCGAACGGCGTGCCCTGCTCGTCGACCAAACCGCTCAGCGGCCACACCCTGGGCGCAGCGGGCGCGCTGGAAGCGGCGTTTTGCTGGCTGAGCCTGGCACCGCAGAATGCCGAACGGGCCCTGCCCCCGCACCTGTGGGACAGCGAGGCCGATCCACTGCTGCCTGCGCTGCAATGGACACACGCAGGCTCGCGCCTGACACCTGAAAGCGCTCGTTACATGATGAGCAATTCGTTTGCCTTCGGTGGCAACAACATCAGCCTGATTATCGGAGATGCCCCATGACCGAGTGGCCGCTCGCCGAACTCATCCCCCATGCCGGCGACATGATCCTTATCGATCAGGTGCTGAGCTTTGACGAAGAACAGATTCGAACCTGCCTGACCGTACGCGCCGACGGCCTGTTCAATCAAGCGGACGGCAGCCTGCCCGCATGGCTGGGCATAGAGCTGATGGCGCAGAGCGTCGCGGCCTATGCCGGTTGCAAGGCGCGCAACAACGGCGAAGCGGTCAAGCTGGGTTTTCTGCTTGGCAGCCGCAAGTTCGATTGCAACGTGACACGCTTCCCACTGGGCAGTGAACTGCACATCCATGCCGTGCGCTCCCTGCAGGACGACAACGGCATGGGCATGTTCGAGTGCACCCTCACCGGCCCGGGTATCGAGGCTTTTGCCCGACTCAATGTATATTGCCCGCCCAACACTGCTGACTACCTGGCTGAAGGAGCCCCGGCATGACTGAATCGATACTGGTCACCGGCTCCAGCCGTGGCATCGGCCGCGCCATCGCCCTGCGTCTGGCGCAGGCCGGATACGACCTGATCCTGCATTGCCGCACCGGCCGCAGCGAAGCCGAAGCCGTGCAGGCCGAAGTCGTTGCGCTGGGCCGTCAGGCACGCGTGCTGCAATTCGATGTCTCGGACCGTGCCGCCTGCAAGGCAATTCTGGAACAGGATGTGGAGACGCATGGCGCCTATTACGGCGTGGTACTCAACGCCGGGCTGACCCGCGACGGCGCGTTTCCGGCGCTGAGCGACGATGACTGGGATCAGGTGCTGCGTACTAACCTGGACGGTTTCTATAATGTCCTGCACCCGTTGACGATGCCGATGATTCGCCGTCGTGCAGCAGGGCGCATCGTCTGCATCACCTCGGTTTCAGGGCTGATCGGCAATCGCGGCCAGGTCAATTACAGCGCATCCAAGGCAGGGCTTATCGGTGCCGCCAAGGCGCTGGCCATCGAACTGGGCAAACGCAAGATCACCGTCAACTGCGTCGCGCCGGGGCTGATCGATACGGCTATGCTCGACGAGAACGTGCCCGTTGACGAACTGATGAAAATGATTCCGGCACAACGCATGGGCACGCCCGAGGAAGTGGCGGGGGCCGTGAATTTTCTGATGTCGGCCGAAGCGAGCTACATCACTCGTCAGGTTCTGGCCGTCAATGGGGGACTGTGTTGATGAAGCGTGTGGTAGTGACCGGCATGTCCGGCATCACTTCGGTGGGCAGCGACTGGCCGACTATCGATGCCAGCTTCACGGCCAATCGCAGCGGCATTCGCCGGATGGACGAGTGGAACCGTTTTGCCGAGCTCAATACCCGCCTGGCTGGCCCCATCGACGATTTCGTCGTGCCGGGGCACTGGACGCGCAAGCAACTGCGCAGCATGGGCCGCGTGTCCCGTCTGGCCGTGGCGGCTGCGGAGCAGGCCCTGATCGACGCCGGGCTGCTGAATGACCCGATCATTCGCGATGGCCGTATGGGTACGGCCTGCGGCTCGTCCACTGGCAGCACCGACGAGATCAAGGCTTTCGGCAACATGTTGATCAACTCGGTGGCTGTGGGCCTGAACGCCAACTCCTACGTGCGCATGATGCCGCACACCACCGCTGCCAACATCAGCATTTTCTTCGGCCTGACCGGACGCCTGATTCCGACTTCCAGCGCCTGTACCAGTGGCAGCCAGGGCATCGGCTATGCCTACGAGGCGATCAAGTTCGGCCGTCTGCCGCTGATGCTGGCGGGCGGGGCTGAAGAGCTGTGCCCGACCGAGGCCATGGTGTTCGACGCGCTGTACGCCACCAGCCTCAAGAATGATGCGCCCCACAGCACGCCACGCCCCTACGACAGCGGACGCGACGGCCTGGTGATCGGCGAAGGCGGCGGCATGCTGGTGCTTGAAGAGCTTGAGCATGCCCAGGCACGTGGCGCGCACATCTACGCCGAGATCGTCGGCTTCGGCAGCAACGCCGACGGCGCGCACAGCACTCGCCCCGAGCAGGCCACCATGCGCCGCGCGATGGAGCTGGCCCTCGAAGACGCCGCCCTGCCGCCCGACGCCATCGGTTACGTCAACGGTCACGGCACCGCCACCGAACAGGGCGACATCGCCGAGACCCTGGCCACCAGCAGCCTGTTCGGCCCGCGCATGCCGCTCAGCTCGCAGAAAAGCTTCCTCGGCCACACGCTGGGAGCGTGCGGCGCGCTGGAGTCATGGTTCAGCATCGAAATGCTCAACAGCGATCGCTATATCCATACGCTCAACCTGGTCGACATCGACCCACAGTGCGGTGAACTGGACTACATCGTCGGCGAACCAAGGCACATGAGCAACGAATACGTGATGAACAACAACTTCGCATTTGGCGGCGTGAACACCTCGCTGATCTTCAGGCGTTGGCGCTAAGGGTGTTATCTGGGACGCCTGCCGTTCCTCATGCTCCAGTCCACACACTTGTCGTCCCACTCTCCGGCGTGGGAATGCAGCTCTGGTCGCTTTGCGTCCGATCTTTAGGTATCAACATGCCTACAAGAGAGGGCTGCTGCCCGCAGGACGTTCGGGAGGTTACGACCGGCTGAGAAGCGGCCCGGCCATGCCTGATGCACCGCATACACCGGTCCTGCTGCCGGTTCCCGGCAGATCGCGAGCAAGCTCGCTCCCACGGCCTGCGGCCAGAATCTCAACCATCGTGCGGCGCTCTGCGTCGCATGCCGTTCTGGACGCTCAGCGGCCCGGCCCACCGCATGCACCGGTCTTGCTGCCGTTTCCCGGCAGGTCGCTCCCACGGCCTGCGGCCAGAATCTCAACCATCGTGCGGCGCTCTGCGTCGCATGCCGTTCTGGACACTCTGCGTCCTATCATCAGTACCTTTGAATCACCCCACATTGCGCGTTAACAGCTCGGTGAACGCCTTGGCCATGGGCGATTGTTCGTCCTTGCGTTGCACCAGCCACACCGCGCTGGTTGCGCCGGGGTCGAGGACGTTGCGGTAGACCACGCCGTCGATGCGCATTCGCCGGTAGGACGCAGGCAGTACGGTGACGCCCAATCCTGCTGCAACCAGGCCGATGATGGTCATCACTTCGCCCGCTTCCTGGGTGATCAGCGGGCTGAACCCTGCGGCGCGCGCCAGGCTCAGGACTTGCGCGTAGATGCCGCTGCCGTAGGTGCGCGGGAAGAACACGAACGGCTCGGCGGCCAACGCTGCCATGTAGATTCCCTCCTCGCTTTCTGCCGCCAGAGGATGGTCGGCACGCATGATCGCCACCAACGGTTCACTGAGCAATTCGAACACCACCAGTGAATCGGGCAATGCCAGCGGGCGCATGATGCCGACCTGAATGGTTTTGTCCTCAAGACCTGCCGCCACTTCCTGACTGGTGATCTCGGTCAGGGTGAGATGGACGTCAGGGTAGGCCTGGCGGAAAGCAAAAATCGCCTGCGGAATGCTCGACGTAAACGGCGCAGATGAGGTAAAGCCGATTTTCAGCTCGCCGATCTCACCCAGTTGCGCACGCCGCGCCACGTCAGTGGCCTTGTCGACCTGCGCCAGCACCAGCCGTGCTTCGTCGAGAAACAGCCGCCCGGATTCGCTCAACTCGACGCGCCGGTTGGTGCGCTCGAACAAGCGCGTGCCCAGTTCCTGCTCCAGCGTCTGAATCTGCTGGCTGAGCGGCGGTTGCGAAATACCCAGCGCCTGCGCGGCGCGGCCAAAATGCAGCTCTTCGGCAACCGCGATGAAGTAACGCAGATGACGCAATTCCATGCGGCCTCCATTAAGTCGTTTTACCTATCAAACAGGTCGAACAATATATTGGATGGAATGATTAGCGAGCTATATGATTTTTTCATCGCCTGCTCAATCATGCCCTGAGGTCTTTGTGAACCCTGCCGTCGCCCCGCCCACCCCAGACCTGAACACCCCGTCCGTACAGTCGTCGACACTGCCCGACGATACCTACATCGAAAAGAACACGCCGCTTTTCAAACGCACTGCTCTGGCGCTGTTCGCTGGCGGGTTTTCGACCTTTACCCTGCTGTACTGCGTTCAGCCGATGATGCCGACGCTGTCCAGCGAGTTCTCCCTGACGGCGGCACAAAGCAGCCTGATCCTGTCCGTAGCCACGGCAATGCTCGCCATCGGCCTGCTGATCACCGGGCCGATATCCGATCGGCTGGGGCGCAAGCCGGTGATGGTCATGGCGCTGTTCTGTGCGTCGCTGTTCACCATCGCCAGCGCCTTGATGCCCAGCTGGGAGGGCGTACTGATTACCCGCGCCCTGGTAGGCCTGTCACTGAGCGGCCTCGCGGCGGTGGCCATGACCTACCTGAGCGAGGAGATCCACCCCACCCATCTGGGTCTGGCGATGGGGCTGTATATCGGCGGCAGCGCCGTCGGTGGTATGAGCGGAAGGCTGATCGTCGGGGTGATGATCGACTATGTCAGCTGGCACGCGGCAATGCTGGTAGTTGGCGGGCTGGCGCTGATCGCCGCAGCGGTGTTCTGGAGGATCCTGCCGGCGTCACGCAACTTCCGCCCGCGCTCGCTGCACCCTCGCAGTCTGCTCGACGGGTTTGTGGTGCAGTTTCGCGATGCAGGCTTGCCGCTGCTGTTTCTGACCGGCTTTCTGCTGATGGGCGCATTCGTCACGCTGTTCAACTACATCGCCTACCGCTTTCTGAGCGCACCCTACAACCTGAGCCAGGCCGTGGTCGGGGTGTTTTCCGTGGTGTACCTGTCGGGCATCTACAGCTCGGCAAAGATCGGCTCGCTGGCTGACCGCCTTGGCCGCCGACAGGTGCTCTGGGCCGTGATCGTGATGATGCTGGCCGGCCTGCTGCTGACCCTGTTCACCCCGCTGCCGCTGGTGATCGTCGGCGTACTGATCTTCACTTTCGGCTTCTTCGGCGCACATTCGGTGGCCAGCAGCTGGGTCGGACGCAGGGCCACCACCGCCAGAGGCCAGGCCGCGTCCCTGTACCTGTTCTGTTACTACGCAGGCTCGAGCGTAGCCGGAACCGGCGGCGGCGTGTTCTGGCACTACGCGGGATGGAACGGCATCGGGCTGTTTATCGGCGTGTTGCTGCTGATCGCACTTGGGGTAGCGCTGCGGCTGGCAAGGTTGCAGCCGCTGGGGGCGAAGGTTTAGTCACCCGGCAGACGCAGGCGGATGGGGGGACGCAATGGCACTCCCATCAGCCACCTAACCCCTTCCAAGAAATTTATTTTCATATATTTGTTTATATTTCGTTTTCGTGTAATTTATTTTCATCACGAAAGCAGAGATAAAAACAATGAATACCTGTGATCGCCCTGAAACGCCCCTGCTCCACCTTATTGCGTTATCCCTGCCGAGTACCCCCGAGTCGCCTTCAGGCTGACGGCTTCAGCCGTCGGTATTGCGCTCTCGCCTACCCATTCTGCAAGGAACCGCCGCTATGTCGCCGTCTCCCGGTATTTCGCTGTTGGTCTACGCCGCTGTCGCCATCATCGCCTTGATCGTGCTGATCGCGCGTTACCGCCTCAATCCGTTTATCGTCATTACGCTTGTTTCGGTCGGTCTGGCCCTGGTCGCGGGAATGCCGGCCAGTGGCGTGGTCGCCTCCTATGAAGCGGGGGTTGGCAAGACGCTGGGGCATATCGCGCTGGTCGTGGCGCTGGGCACCATGCTTGGCAAGATGATGGCCGAGTCTGGCGGCGCCGAGCAGGTGGCGCGCACTCTGATCGACCGCTTTGGCGAACGTAACGCGCACTGGGCCATGGTCTGCATCGCGTTTCTGGTGGGCTTGCCACTGTTCTTCGAAGTCGGCTTCGTTCTGCTGGTGCCGATTGCCTTTACCGTGGCCCGGCGTGTCGGGGTGTCGATTCTGATGGTCGGCCTGCCGATGGTCGCCGGTCTCTCGGTGGTGCATGCGCTAGTGCCGCCACACCCTGCTGCGATGCTCGCGGTGCAGGCGTATCAGGCGTCGGTGGGGCAAACGCTCTTCTACGCCATCCTGATCGGCATCCCCACGGCGATCATCGCCGGTCCGGTGTATGCCAAATTCATTGTGCCGCGCATCCACTTGCCAGCTGAAAACCCGCTGGCCAAGCAGTTTCTCGACCGCGAACCACGCCAGAAGCTGCCCAGCTTCGGCCTGACCATGGCCACGATTCTGCTGCCGGTGGTGCTGATGCTGCTGGGTGGCTGGGCCAACCTGATCAGCACACCGGGCAGTGCGTTCAATGGCTTTTTGCTGTTCATCGGCAACTCGGTGATCGCCCTGCTGCTGGCCACCCTGTTGAGTTTCTGGACGCTGGGCATCGCTCAGGGTTTCAACCGCGACTCGATCCTGAAATTCACCAATGAGTGCCTGGCACCGACCGCCAGCATCACGTTGCTGGTCGGTGCCGGTGGCGGTTTGAACCGTATTCTGGTCGACAGCGGTGTCACCAACCAGATCGTTGGTCTGGCGCAGGACTTTCATCTCTCACCCCTGCTGATGGGCTGGCTTTTCGCTGCACTGATGCGTGTAGCGACAGGCTCGGCGACGGTGGCGATGACCACGGCGTCGGGCATTGTTGCGCCTGTCGCGCTGGGGCTGGGTTACCCGCACCCCGAATTGCTGGTGCTGGCGACGGGCGCAGGCTCGGTGATCTTTTCCCACGTCAACGACGGTGGTTTCTGGCTTATCAAGGAGTATTTCAATATGACCGTCGCGCAAACGTTCAAGACCTGGACGGTCTTGGAGACGCTGATTTCTGTCGTCGCTTTTGCCCTGACGCTGGGCCTGGCGCAGGTGCTTTGAGTGGACATTCTGTACCAGATACGTGCCCGTCAGGATTCCCTCAGCGCGGGAGAGGGACGAATCGCCAGGCTGTTGCTCAGCGATATCGCCTTCGCGGCCAGTGCCAGTCTGGATGAGCTGGCCAGCCGCGCCGAGGTCAGCAGTGCGACGCTGTCACGCTTCGCACGCAGCATCGGTTGTCGGGATCTGCGCGATTTGCGCCTGCAACTGGCCCAGGCCAGCGGCGTCGGCAGCCGCTTCCTTCATCCTGAACCGGCGCCGGAGCAGTCGGCGTTTTTCACCCGGATCGTCGACGACATCGAAGCGACCCTGCGCCAGCACCTGGCGGGCTTCGATGCAACACGCTTTGCCGCCGCCATCGCCTGTGTCGCCGACGCACGCATGATTCACACATTCGGCATGGGCGGTTGCTCCAGCCTGTGCAGCGAAGAACTGCAAACCCGGCTGGTGCGCCTGGGTTACCCGGTGGCCGCCTGCCGCGACCCGGTGATGATGCGCATGGTCGCCGCTACGCTTGGCCCGCAACACAGCCTGATTGTCTGCTCGCTCGGCGGGCGCACACCGGAACTGCTCGACGCGGTGACCCTGGCCCGCAGCTACGGTGCCCGCGTGTTGGCCATTACGCTGCCTGACTCACCGTTGGCACAACTGGCCGAGGTCGTGCTGCCGCTGCAAATTGCTGAAACCAATTTCATCTATAAACCTACCGCAGCGCGCTACGGCATGCTGCTGACCATCGATGTGCTGGCCACTGAACTGGCGCTGGCGAGCCCTGAAGACAATCAGGAGCGGCTGCGCCGGATCAAGCTTGCGCTGGATGAATACCGTGGTGGTGAAGATGGCCTGCCGCTGGGAGACTGAACCATGCTTTATGACCTGATCATTCGCAACGCACTGGTCATCGACGGCAGTGACACGCCGGGGGTACGCGCCGATGTGGCGATCAGCGAAGGGCGCATCCAGCGCATCGGCAGTCTGACCGGTGCCAGTGCCCGGGAAGAAATCGATGCGGCCGGTCGCGTGCTGGCCCCCGGATTTATCGATGTGCACACCCACGACGATACGGTGGTCATCCGCAAACCCGAGATGCTGCCGAAAATCAGCCAGGGCGTGACGACCGTCATCGTCGGCAACTGCGGGATCAGCGCGGCGCCGGTCTCGCTGAGCGGCAATCCGCCCGACCCGATGAACCTGCTGGGCGACGCCGCGGCGTTCGTCTATCCACGTTTCACCGACTACCGCGCGGCGGTTGAAAACGCCCGGCCCGCCGTTAACGTGGCGGCCCTGATCGGCCATACCGCCTTGCGCAGCAACCACATGGATGACTTGTTGCGCAGCGCCAGCCCGGAAGAAATCGCCGCGATGCGCGAGCAGTTGCGCGACAGCCTGGAAGCGGGCGCGCTGGGGTTGTCGACCGGCCTTGCCTACGCTTCGGCGTTCTCGGCCGAAACCAGCGAGGTCAAACAACTGGCTGAGGAGCTCAGCGCGTTCGGCGCGATTTACACCACCCACCTGCGCAGCGAATTCGAGCCGGTGCTTGAGGCCATGGCAGAAGCATTCGATATAGGTCGCCATGCGCGCTCACCGGTCATCATCTCGCACATGAAATGCGCCGGTGCCGGCAACTGGGGACGCAGCCCGCAACTGCTGGCGGCCCTGGAAGAGGCCGCGCAGGACCATCCGGTAGGCTGCGACTGCTATCCCTATGCGGCCAGTTCTTCAACGCTGGACCTTAAACAGGTGACTGACGCATTTCGCATTACCATCACCTGGTCTACGCCACACCCGGATCAGGGCGGCAGGGATCTGCAGGACATTGCCGCCGACTGGGGGCTGTCATTGCTGGACGCCGCACGCAAGTTACAGCCTGCGGGTGCGGTGTACTACGGCATGGATGAGGGCGACGTCGAACGCATCATGTCTCACCCGCTGGCGATGATCGGCTCCGATGGCCTTCCGGAAGACCCGTTTCCTCATCCGCGCCTGTGGGGCGCGTTCCCGAGAGTGCTTGGGCATTTCAGCCGGGACAAGGGGCTGTTTGCGTTGCACACCGCCGTACACAAAATGACCGGGCTGTCAGCCGCGCGCTTCGCCTTGCACGAACGCGGCCTTATTCGCGAGGGTTACTGGGCGGATCTGGTGTTGTTCAACCCGCAAACCGTGCGCGACGTGGCGGATTTCAAAGACCCTCAGCGAGCGGCGCAGGGCATCGACGGTGTCTGGGTCAACGGTCGCCTGAGCTACGCAGAAGGCAAGGCGCAAGGCGAGCGACAGGGCAGATTCCTGCCACGCAGCGGTTCGCTGCGGCAGGGCTTTGCGGATGCAAAAGCGCCGACGTAGTCGTCGGCGCTTAAATCAATCGATGCGTCTTGAGGCATCGACGCCTCGTTGGCTCGGCAATTACTGGTGATACTGCGCCGACAACTCGTGCACCGCATTGATGAACGCGCCGGCATTGGCCGGGTCGACTTCAGGGGTGATGCCGTGGCCGAGGTTGAAGACGTGCCCGGTGCCGCTGCCGTAGCTGGCAAGGATGCGTGCGACTTCCTGGCGGATGGCTTCCGGGCGGGCGTACAGCACGGTCGGGTCCATGTTGCCTTGCAGCGAAACCTTGCTGCCGACACGCTGACGCGCTTCACCGATGTCACAGGTCCAGTCCAGCCCGAGGGTGTCCGCACCGATGTCGGCAATGCTTTCCAGCCACAGACCGCCACCTTTGGTGAACACGATCACTGGCACCTTGCGCCCGTCGTTTTCGCGAATCAGGCCGTTGACGATCTTGCGCATGTAGGCCAGCGAGAACTCCTGATACGCCGCCGAAGACAGGCTGCCGCCCCAGCTGTCGAAGATCTGCACGGCTTGCGCACCGGCCAGAATCTGGCCATTGAGGTAGGAGGTCACTGACTGCGCCAGCTTGTCGAGCAGCAGGTGCATCGCTTGCGGGTTGTCGTAGAGCATGGCCTTGGATTTGCGGAAGTCTTTTGACGAACCGCCCTCGACCATGTAGGTCGCCAGCGTCCACGGGCTGCCGGCGAAACCGATCAGCGGTACACGACCGTTGAGTTCGCGGCGAATGGTGCTGACCGCATCCATCACGTAGCCCAGGTCCTGCTGCGCATCGGGGATCGGCAACGCTTCGATGTCGGCCAGCGTGCTGACGGTTTTCCTGAAGCGCGGGCCTTCGCCGGTTTCGAAGTACAGCCCCTGACCCATCGCATCGGGAATGGTCAGGATGTCGGAGAACAGAATCGCCGCGTCCAGCGGGTAGCGATCCAGCGGCTGCAAAGTGACTTCACAGGCGAACTGCGGGTTCTTGCACAGGCTCATGAAGTCCCCGGCACTGGCGCGGCTGGCGCGGTATTCCGGCAGGTAGCGACCTGCCTGACGCATCATCCATACCGGCGTGACGTCTACGGGTTGCTTGAGCAAAGCGCGAAGGAAACGGTCGTTCTTCAGGGCAGTCATGTCGGCATCCGCAATAAAAGTGCCGGCATTTTCTCAGAGCTCGACGCAAAAGGCACGGCGAGAGCCGTGCCTTTTGTCTATCGTGCCGATTTGCTGTCGTTATGCACGGGCATGCGCCTTCAGAACCGGCTGATTTCCGTCACATTTGCTTATGGTTGAGGATATCGAAAGGCTCGAGCAGGCCTTTTTCCACACGCTTGAGCACCAGACGCCAATCCCCTCTCCCGGTGCTATCGCCAATGGAGGGCAAGTCCAGGAAAAAAAACTTTGCGTTTTTATCCAGTTTATTTTTTGCAGTGGGTTTCCATCTATGCAGGTGAGCAGCGCCATCAAGAACGTACTTCTCAACAGCATTCCTGACTGAGGCTTCCAGGTCTTTGGCCTGTATCTCCTTATCCGCTCTTTTGAATTCGGCAGCGTTGAAAAAATCACTCATGTGTATTTTGTACCTGAGTTTTCCAGCACTCTTGCCCGGTGTATCCGTACCGTTCCCTGTTTCCGTGGGCAGCTTGGTTATCCGGTGTCTGCCGCCACCGCGCAAACCGGCCGACGCGTGTACCCAGACACCTTGATCGTCGAGCTGGATCGGCATTTGGTAATACGCATCCGGTCGCCGCGAATCAATAACCCGCCATGCCGCACAATCTGAGTCGTATCTGACGGCATAGACTTTTTCCTGTTGCACGGCGTAAAAGCGGCTCGGTACACCTTCTTGAGCTTTCTCATGGATGCCCCGGTAAATCCCGTCACTGCGCGCTTTCAGCCCGACAGGCGTTTTGGATACCGCTGTTTTCGGATCGAGCACAGAGCGGCCAACCGTTGCCGTAGAAGATGTTCTGACCCGCCGCCCTTTTGACAGCGTCAGCCCATCGGCCAGCAACAATGCCGCCTGAACCAAATACAACGGGGCACTCCCCTGTTCGCTGGACTTCTTTCCAACGCCCTGCCAGATAGCGTAAAAACTGCGAAGGGCAGCGATCGGCAGTTGCACTTTAAAAGGTGTGAAGGTGAGGAGGATGTCGCCAACGATTTTGGTGATTTCCCAGGCACTTTCCCAATAGGTTTCCCAGTTGGTATTGGTCTGTTCATCGACAGCAGAAATGACCCGCGCGACTTCAGACTCATAGACCACCTCAAGAAAACTCCCGGTACACGGCTGCAGTTCCATGAACAGCGTGTCACGGCCAGCGGTCAGTACCTGCCTGACATCGGCCTGTGAGGCCAAAGGTGCCCTGCTCACCAGGTAGTTCAGCAATTCGGGCTCAAGCAATATCCGCTGCCGGAACTCCTGCGTATCGCTCATTTCCCGGAAGCACATGCCGTCAGGAGCCTGCGGGGTAAAAACCACCACGTTGGCGACGCTGGAGCGCGACTCGGTGCCGATCACCAATACACCGCTCAATGACACGCCATTGATGGATAACTGGCTGACCTGAATGCGATGCCCCTCCACCGTCGCGCGATCATCACTGTCAACTGGGTGATCGAGCACAGCGGCAACCCATTTGTAGCCTCTGTTCGCCAGCTCGGGAGGAAGCCCGCCATCGCCCAGAAAGTCTCCCGCCATTTTCGCCTCGATCGCGTCGAGGCGCATTTGTGCGCGCATGACGCGTGCATAACGCTCACGGTGCCATTGTCCTGCCGCCGACGTGGACAAGACTATGCTGAGGTACCTTGAGTAATCTTCACCAATGTTCAGCTCACGAATCAGGCCGAACAGATAACCGGCGTTGAGGAAACTGAGCAGTTGCCCCTGATCGTCAAACGCGCGACCGGTGAGTAGAAAGTTGATATTGGTGAGTGCAATGTTCTCCAGCGACAGATCTGTAAGGCTGCGCTCTTGCGTTTCGTAATGCGGCTCCAGCTCGGAAGGGCCGACATATTCATAATCGATATCAATGCCGATGCCCGGATCAATCTCGACGCTGGTGGTATGAACGCTGATGCGGTCAGGATCCACTGTAATGCCGTGGTCGAGCAAAATTCGCTCTTGCAGTTTTCCCCGCGCGTAGTTACGCAACCGGTCAGGCTGTCCGTAAACGGAAGGATCCGGCAGGTCAGGTGCCTGGGCTTCGAGCAACGCCTGGCTGTAGTCCTGCACCGCCACTTTCCAGCTTTGTTTTTCGACATCGGTCGCGTTCGCGAACCAGTCAGGCAGACAATCGTTTTCGATTTCAGTGGGTTGCTCAGGGTCGAACCAGCCGCGATTTTTCTCAATGGCACGCCGGGTCAGAACGTCGCGAATGCCTTTCACATCCTGCTCGAACTGCATGCCCAGCGCAAAACGCTCTTCGGCTTTCAGTTGCGAACTGATCGCAAGATAGAAGCTGTCGGTACCCGGCTTGAATGAGAAAAACCCGCCGCTTTCGGTGTCCCGAGCACTGTAGTTGCCGTAGCCGTCATGCAGCAGAACGATACGGGTATCGTCAGGGTCTTCCGGAAAATACTCGCTCTCGCCGGGCTCGAAGATCACCAGCTCTCGCCCCGATTCGGCAGTCAGCAACTCTCTGATGATCTCGCGGGCCAGCTCATCCGTGTAGGTATTGAAGCTCCGCGTTCGCGACAGGCCGTCGATAGCCAGACTGCTGCTCCACTCATCCAGAGAAATGCTCATCGCCTCCTCGAAAGACTCCGGCAGAACAACATTATCCAGAAAGTCAGCTTCTTCCTGCTCTGTCAGCGGCATCTGCTCCAACAGTCCTTCAAGACGACCGGCCGGAACATCCGGGTATAAAGCGCATAGCTCGCTCAGGACCGGAGAAAGCAGAGTCTGCTGACGAACCCACAGTGGCAGGAAAGGATTACGTGTGCGGGTATCCAGTTGCCCCTTCGAGGCGCCCTCATCGGCCGCCACCAGTGCATCGAATAACAGCGGCCTTTGGTCATTTGCCAGACCCGCTATTTGTTCGCGCAGGGTAACGATTCGTCCGTCATCACTGTGACTGCCGGGAAAGTTGCCACCCATGCCGAGACTGGAACCTGCCGGCAACTGACTGAACACCCAGTGCAGCAACGGCTCATCATTGGAGACCGGAACATCATCCGGAACGATATAGGCATCGGCGTTTTGCATCAGGACGATGCTGCCTTGAACGGCGCTTTCATCGCTGCCTTTCAAAAAGACCGCGAGCACTTCGTCGTTTTCGTTGTGAATCCTGATAGACAGGTCGGCAGGCCAGTCAGGCAACTGAACCAGCAAGGCGAATAACGCATCTTCACCGCCTTCAGGGAAAAAGTTCTTCTCTGTAAAGCGCCCGATGAATTGGTCGATTATCCGGTCCGCGCGTTCTCGAGCCCGGTGTTCGCGTACGGCAACCGTACTGGGCGTGAACCTGTCCGGACCGAGAAGTTTCTGTTCTTTGGATAGAGCAAGTTTGCCCATGGGGGCGGCTTTCAACATGGCTATTTCCTTATAGCGACATGGATGGCGGGAGTGCCTGCACGGCAATTGGCATCCCGATGAAAGCGCAACAGCGTAACGCCTTCCGGAAGCAGAAACCGAGGGCAGAAACAAGGCGTTAACAATCGAGTATCGCGCCCCTTACGAACAGGTCGTGATCGGAGAATCGGGGTTGTTTCAGAAGATCTCAAACCCGCCACGTCGAGCGCACACGCGCCTGACGCATTCAAAAGCGCAGGAAACAGGCAAAAACGACTATTCATCACTGCCTTCCCCGGTGGAAACGCTCTTCCTGAGCGAGTTACACCGAGTCCAGAGAGTAAGTGCCGGGCGGGATGTCAGAGACATTGGCACAGTGCATGCGAAGGGTAGACGCTTGTTGTCGGGGTGCGCGTCAGCAACGGCACACCCCGGCAACACCAGACTCAGACGCCCAGGTAATCCAGAATCCCTTCAGCCGCATTACGGCCTTCGAAGATAGCGGTCACCACCAGGTCGGAGCCGCGCACCATGTCGCCACCGGCGAATATCTTCGGGTTGCTGGTCTGGTGCTTGTACTGCGCCTGTTCCGGGGCCACGACACGGCCCTGGCTGTCGGTGCTGATGGTGAACTGCTCGAACCATGGCGCCGGGCTTGGGCGGAAGCCGAAGGCGATGACCACGGCTTCTGCCGGGATGATCTCTTCGGAGCCCGGAATCGGCTCGGGACTGCGACGACCACGGGCATCCGGTTCGCCCAGGCGCGTCTCGACCACCTTCACGCCTTCAACCTTGCCCTCGCCGATGATGGCGATAGGCTGACGGTTGTAGAGGAACTTCACGCCTTCTTCCTTGGCGTTTTTCACCTCCTTGCGCGAGCCAGGCATGTTTTCTTCGTCGCGGCGGTAGGCGCAGGTCACTGACTTGGCGCCCTGGCGGATCGAGGTGCGGTTGCAGTCCATCGCCGTGTCACCACCGCCCAGAACCACGACCCGCTTGCCCTTCATGTCGACGAAGTCTTCCGGCGCCTTTTCGAAGCCCAGGTTGCGGTTGACGTTGGCAATCAGGAAGTCGAGCGCATCGTGCACACCCGGCAGATCCTCACCGGGGAAGCCGCCTTTCATATAGGTGTAGGTGCCCATACCCATGAACACCGCATCGTATTCTTCGAGCAGTTGATCGATGGTGACATCCTTGCCGACTTCGGTATTTAGCCGGAATTCGATGCCCATGCCGGTGAACACTTCACGGCGATGGCTCAGCACGGATTTCTCCAGCTTGAATTCCGGGATGCCGAAGGTCAGCAGACCGCCGATTTCCGGGTTCTTGTCGAACACCACCGGGGTCACGCCGCCACGCACCAGCACGTCGGCACAGCCCAGGCCCGCAGGCCCTGCGCCGATGATCGCGACGCGCTTGCCGGTGGGCACGACTTTGGACATGTCCGGACGCCAGCCCATGGCGAAAGCAGTGTCGGTGATGTACTTCTCGACCGAACCGATGGTCACCGCACCGAAACCGTCGTTCAGTGTGCAGGCACCTTCACACAGGCGATCCTGCGGGCACACGCGGCCGCAGACTTCCGGCAGGGTGTTGGTCTGGTGCGACAATTCCGCAGCCGCGAGGATATTGCCCTCGGCGACCAGCTTGAGCCAGTTGGGAATGAAGTTGTGCACCGGGCACTTCCATTCGCAGTACGGGTTGCCGCAGCCCAGGCAGCGGTGCGCCTGATCGGCAGACTGCTGGGGCTTGAAAGGCTCGTAGATTTCCACGAACTCTTTCTTGCGTTGACGCAGCAGTTTCTTCTTCGGGTCTTTACGTCCGACGTCGATGAACTGGAAGTCGTTACTGAGACGTTCAGCCATTCTCTGGAGCCTCTTTGCAGCAGCTTCAGGTTACAAGCCTGAAGCTGCGGGAATCATGATCGCAGGCAATTGGCGCACTGCTGTTAACGTGCGGCGTGAAGCTCGCCGCTCGCAGCTGCTGTTATTGCGGGTTGGCCCGAGTGCTGGAGAGCAGCGATTTCAGGTTGGCAGCCTTGGGCTTGACCAGCCAGAAACGACGCAGGTAATCGTCCAGGTTTTCCGCGATATTACGGCCCCATTCGCTGTCGGTTTCCGCGACGTACTCATTCAGGACGCTTTGCAGGTGAGTGCGGTAAGCCTCCATCGATTCGCCGCTGATACGCTGGATCTCGACCAGTTCATGGTTGACGAGGTCAACGAAGGTGTTGTCCAGGTCGAGCACGTAGGCGAAACCACCGGTCATGCCGGAACCGAAGTTGTAGCCGGTCTTGCCCAGTACGCAGACGAAACCACCCGTCATGTATTCGCAGCAATGATCGCCAGTGCCTTCAACGACAGTGTGGGCACCGGAGTTACGCACAGCGAAACGCTCGCCAGCCGTGCCCGCTGCAAACAGCTTGCCGCCAGTTGCGCCGTACAGGCAGGTGTTACCGATAATCGCGCTTTCATTGGTCTTGAACGGGCTGCCCTTGGGCGGCACGATCACCAGCTTGCCAGCGGTCATGCCCTTGCCGACGTAGTCGTTGGCATCGCCTTCCAGATACATGTTCAGGCCACCGGCGTTCCACACCCCGAAGCTCTGGCCGGCAGTGCCCTTGAAGCGGAAGGTGACAGGTGCCTTGTTCATGCCCTGGTTGCCATGCAGTCTGGCGATTTCGCCGGAGATGCGCGCGCCGATCGAACGGTCGCAGTTGCAGATCTCCAGTTCGTAGTCGCCGCCGCTGAGCGACTCGATGGCCGGCCTGGCCATCTCCACCATCTTCTCGGCCAGCAGGCCCTTGTCGAACGGCGGGTTGCGATCCACCAGGCTGAACTGAGGCTTGTCGGCCGGAATATGGTCGCTGCCCAGCAAGGGTGTCAGGTCCAGATGCTGCTGCTTCTCGGTTTCGCCCGGCAGGATGTTCAGCAGGTCGGTACGGCCGATCAGCTCTTCCAGCGAGCGAACACCCAGCCTGGCCAGCCATTCGCGGGTTTCTTCTGCCACGTAGGTGAAGAAGTTGATCACCATGTCGACGGTGCCGATGTAGTGGTCCTTGCGCAGCTTTTCGTTCTGGGTCGCTACGCCGGTGGCGCAGTTGTTCAGGTGGCAGATACGCAGGTATTTGCAGCCCAGCGCGATCATCGGCGCGGTGCCGAAGCCGAAGCTTTCGGCCCCGAGGATGGCAGCCTTGATCACGTCCAGGCCGGTTTTCAGACCACCGTCCGTTTGTACCCGAACCTTGCCGCGCAGGTCGTTGCCGCGCAGGGTCTGGTGAGTTTCGGCCAGCCCGAGCTCCCACGGTGCGCCGGCGTATTTGATCGAGGTCAGTGGCGATGCACCGGTGCCACCGTCGTAACCGGAAATGGTGATCAGGTCGGCGTAGGCCTTGGCGACACCGGCGGCAATGGTGCCGACGCCCGCTTCTGCCACCAGCTTGACCGACACCAGCGCCGCCGGGTTGACCTGTTTCAGGTCAAAAATCAGCTGCGACAAGTCTTCGATGGAATAGATGTCGTGGTGCGGTGGCGGCGAAATCAGCGTCACACCCGGCACCGCATAACGCAGCTTGGCGATCAGCCCATTGACCTTGCCGCCCGGCAATTGCCCGCCCTCGCCCGGCTTGGCGCCCTGCGCAACCTTGATCTGTAGCACATCGGCATTGACCAGGTACTCGGGCGTCACGCCAAAGCGGCCCGTCGCGATCTGCTTGATCTTGGAGCTGCGGACCGTGCCGTAACGAGCCGGGTCTTCGCCACCCTCACCGGAGTTGGAGCGCGCGCCCAGACGGTTCATCGCCTCGGCCAGCGCTTCGTGGGCCTCGGGCGACAAGGCACCCAGCGAAATACCGGCCGAGTCGAAGCGCTTGAGGATTTCGCTCAGCGGCTCGATTTCGTCGATGTTCAAGGGCTGATCGAGTGTCTTGACCTGCAGCAGGTCGCGAATCATCGACACCGGACGCTGGTCCACCAGCGAGGTGTATTCCTTGAACTTGCTGTAGTCGCCTTGCTGCACGGCAGCCTGCAGGGTGCTGACCACGTCCGGGTTGTAGGCGTGGTACTCGCCACCAAACACGAACTTGAGCAGGCCGCCTTGCTGGATCGGCTTGCGCGGACTCCAGGCTTCGGCAGCCAGCGCCTTCTGTTCGGCTTCGATGTCGACGAAGCGCGCGCCCTTCAGGCGGCTCGGCACACCGCGGAAGCTGACATCGCAGACTTCCTCGGACAGGCCGATGGCTTCAAACAACTGCGCGCCACGGTAGGACGCAACGGTCGAGATGCCCATCTTCGAGAGGATCTTGAGCAGGCCCTTGGTGATGCCTTTGCGATAGTTCTTGAAGACTTCGTACAGATCGCCCAGCACTTCGCCGGTACGGATCAGGTCGCCCAGCACTTCGTAAGCCAGGAACGGATAGACCGCCGAGGCGCCGAAGCCGATCAGCACGGCGAAATGGTGCGGGTCACGCGCCGTCGCGGTTTCGACCAGAATGTTACTGTCGCAGCGCAGGCCCTGTTCGGTCAGACGGTGGTGAACCGCGCCGACCGCCAGTGAAGCGTGCACCGGCAGTTTGCCCGGTGCGATGTGTCGGTCGCTCAACACGATCAGCGTATGACCGGAACGCACGGCCTCTTCGGCCTGGTCGGCAACGCTGCGCACAGCGGCTTCAAGACCCAGGCTTTCATCGTAGTTCAGGTCAATGATATGGCGCTCGAAGCCCGGACGCTCCAGGTTCATCAGCGACCGCCACTTGGCTGGCGAAATGACCGGCGAACTGAGGATCACGCGCGAGGCGTGCTCCGGCGATTCCTGGAAGATGTTGCGCTCGGCACCGAGGCAGATTTCCAGCGACATGACGATGGCTTCGCGCAGCGGGTCGATCGGCGGGTTGGTCACCTGCGCGAACTGCTGGCGGAAGTAGTCGTAAGGCGAACGCACACGACGCGACAACACAGCCATTGGCGTGTCATCACCCATCGAGCCTACGGCTTCCTGACCCTGCTCACCCAGCGGGCGCAGCACCTGATCACGCTCTTCGAACGTGACCTGATACATCTTCATGTACTGCTTGAGCTGCTCGCTGTCGTAAAAAGCCGAACCGTGGTCGTTGTCTTCCATGGTGGCCTGAATGCGCAGGGCATTCTTGCGCAGCCATTGCTTGTACGGATGACGCGACTTGAGGCGGTTGTCGATGGCGTCGGTGTCGAGGATCTGACCGGTTTCGGTGTCCACGGCAAAGATCTGCCCAGGGCCGACGCGGCCCTTGGCGATGACGTCTTCAGGCTTGTAGTCCCATACGCCGATTTCCGACGCCAGGGTGATGTAGCCGTTCTTGGTGGTGACCCAGCGCGCCGGGCGCAGGCCGTTGCGGTCGAGCAGGCAGACCGCATGACGACCTTCGGTCATGACCACGCCCGCAGGGCCGTCCCACGGCTCCATGTGCATGGAGTTGTACTCATAGAACGCCCGCAGGTCCGGATCCATGGTCTCGACGTTCTGCCACGCAGGCGGAATGATCATGCGCACGCCACGGAACAGGTCGATGCCGCCGGTGACCATCAGCTCAAGCATGTTGTCCATGCTCGACGAGTCAGAACCCACGCGGTTGACCAGCGGGCCCAGCTCGTCCAGGTCCATCAGATCGTTGGTGAACTTGGTGCGTCGCGCCTGCGCCCAGTTGCGGTTGCCGGTAATGGTGTTGATCTCGCCGTTGTGGGCGAGGAAGCGGAACGGCTGCGCCAGCGGCCATTTCGGCAGGGTATTGGTGGAAAAACGCTGGTGGAACACGCAGATAGCGGTCTGCAGACGCTCGTCGCTCAGGTCCGGGAAGAAGGCCGTGAGGTCGGCCGGCATCATCAGGCCTTTATAAATGATGGTCTTGTGCGAAAAGCTGCAGATGTAGTGATCGGTATCTGCGGCGTTGGACACCGACGAGCGGCGACGCGCACTGAACAGCTTAATGGCGAATTCCTGATCGCTCAGGCCTTCACCGCCAATGAATACCTGCTCGATTTTCGGCAGGCGCTCCAGCGCCAGACGACCCAGAACGCTGGTATCGATCGGCACCTGACGCCAGCCCACCAGATCAAGGCCCTCGGCGAGGATTTCACGGTTCATGTTTTCGCGTGCAGCGTCGGCCTTGGCGTCGTCCTGATTGAGGAACACCATGCCCACAGCGTATTGGCGGGGCAGATCGACGGCGAAGTGTTCCTTGGCGATCGCACGCAGGAAGCCGTCGGGCTTCTGAATCAACAGACCGCAACCGTCGCCGGTCTTGCCGTCGGCGTTGATACCGCCACGGTGGGTCATGCAGGTCAGGGCCTGAACGGCCGTCTGCAACAGGTGATGACTGGGCTCGCCCTGCATATGAGCGATCAGGCCGAAGCCGCAGTTATCCTTGAATTCATCTGGTTGGTACAGACCTGCTTTCATAGACACTTTCTCACCAGGCTGCCTCTATTCGAGGCAAATTTCCTTTTAATTCAACCAATTACCTGTCACGCCGAACGTGCGCCAGCTTCGGACAGGCAAAACGGAGGTCATTGTACACAGCGACACAAGGGCTAACAAATTTAACGACGACTGGCTGATAATCAATGTCGCAATTATGAAAGTTTTAAAACGGGTCGCTGTGCTAGTCAAAGTATTTCTTCGTGAATCTGACTGACGCGACGGGAGACTGTAAGGCGCTTGTAACGCAGACGCCGCAAGGCGCGCCGACATGCGGCGCGCTCAGGCGGGTTAAGTCAGGTAGGTCGGCGGGCGGCCCGGGTAGAGCCGCTGCGACTTCAACGAGTGGCGCCGAGCTCTTGTTGGACGCTGGCGACAGTACGAGGCCAAGGTTTACCAGCCTGAACCTTGGCTGGCAATACCTTGATGGCTGCCAGGGCGGCAGCACGGTCAGGAAAGTTGCCGTACGTCACGACGTACAGCGGCTTGCCCTGCAGGGTTTTCTTGAAATAACGATACTCGCCACCCTGCTCTGCAACGTAGGCCTGAGCCGTCGCTTCGGAGCTGGTGCCGAGGATCTGGACCACGTAGTGACCGGGTGCCTGGCTGCTGTACCAGCTACCGCCGGCAGCCGGTTTGGCCGCCGCCGCTGCCGGTTTTTCAGCAGGCTTGGCAGCCGGAGCCGGAGTCGGGGCAGGCTTGGCTGTTGCGACCTGAGTCTGCGCAGGGGCCGGCTTGGCGGCTGGCGCAGGTGCCGGGGTCGGTGCAGGGATGGACGAGCGAGGCGTCTGTGCTGCGGCCTGACCTGCCGGTACACCCGCTGGCGGCGCCGTAGTGGTGACGGTCGGCGGCTGTGCAGGCGAACCTGTCGGCACTGCGTCTTCGTCGGAATCACTGGACCCGGCAGCCTCGGCCAGAGGACCGCGCATCACCGGCTGAGAGCCATTCATCGGTAGCGGCATCGGCTGCGAGTTACCAGCGAATTCGATGGCCGGGCTGCCGTTATTCGATTGTTGAGCAGTTGGCTTGCCTTCACCCAGCGGCAGTTGCGCCTGAGCGGAAGCCGGGGCATTGGCGGGTGTACCCGTCTTGTCGCCGCGACCCGGGATCAGCACGGCTGCTGCCACGGCCACTATGACAACGGCACCCAAGGCCAATACGTGTTTTTTCGGCATTTTGAACCCCACACTTGGACGCTTGACCGCGGAACGACTCGCGATCATCGCCTCGATCATTGAATCGCGGGCTACCTGGTTGATTGCGCCAGGCCAGCCATCGGACTGTTCATGAATATCGGTGATCTGGTCGGCGGTGAACAACGCGATTCCCTGCCCTGCACCCTCCAGACGCTGAGCCAGATACTCCCGGGTTTCCTCTTCCGTATAGGGTTGCAGCTCGATGACGTGAAAGCGTTCGCCTTCGACATCACCCTGCAGGTCGGCACACATCTGATCGAGACGATCGAGCAGCGATGGCTCTCCGAACAGGAATACATGCGGACGCCCTTCAGGCGTTCCCACAGCAAGACCCAGCAACGCTTCGAGCGCCGAATCGCCAAGTTGTTCCGCATCGTCAACCAGCAGGTAGACTTCCTGGCCGGTCAGCCCAAGCTGCACGACCTGCGACAGGATCGACTGCATTTCAGCCTGCGCGACGCTCAGCGCCTGCGCGACCTGCTGCAGCACGCCTGCCGCATCACCTGCACCGCGCGCAGAAATCACGACACTTTGCACCGACTGCTTGTTGGTGCTCGCCACCAGCGCCTGGCGCAGTAGGGTCTTGCCGCTGCCCTGAGGCCCGGTGACCGCCAGCAGCAGCTGGCTGTAGCGCGCCAGATGATGAAGCTGACCCAGCACAGGCTTGCGTTGGGCAGGAAAGAATTTGAAGCCAGGTACCCGCGCAGCAAAGGGGTCATGACTCAACTGATAATGGCCGAGGAAGGCCTCGTCGGCATGCAAACTAGTCATGGGGTTTCCGTTAACCTCTGAGCTGATCCACCAGGGCGCGATAATCCGCAACCAGGGTGGCCTGTAATACTTCTTTTGGATAATCGTCCGTGATGACCGCTTCACCCATCCGGCGCAACAGCACCAGACGCAGGCGACCGTCGATGACTTTCTTGTCGATCGCCATGTGTTCGAGGAAATTGTCTTCCGTCATGTCCTGCGGTGGCACGACCGGCAGCCCGGCACGCTGAAACAGACGAATGCCGCGATCCCGCTCCTGCGTGCTGATCCAGCCCAGGCGCGAGGACATTTCCAGCGCCATGACCGTACCGGCAGCAACTGCCTCGCCATGCAGCCAGACACCATAGCCCATATGCGTCTCGATGGCGTGCCCGAATGTGTGACCCAGGTTCAATGTCGCACGAACGCCGGACTCGCGCTCATCGGCGCCGACCACCAGCGCCTTGGCGGCGCAGGAACGTTCGATGGCTACGGTCAGCGCTGCCTGGTCCAGGCCGAGCAGTGCATCGACGTGCTCTTCGAGCCAGGTCAGGAAGGGCTCGTCGCAGATCAGGCCATATTTGATGACTTCGGCCAGCCCGGCGGACAGTTCACGCTCGGGCAGGGTATTGAGCGAAGCGGTATCGATCAGCACCACGCTCGGCTGATAGAAGGCACCCACCATGTTCTTGCCCAGCGGATGATTGATACCGGTCTTGCCGCCGACCGATGAGTCCACCTGAGACAGCAGCGTGGTCGGGATCTGGATGAAGTTCACGCCGCGCTGATAACAGGCGGCGGCAAACCCGGCCATGTCGCCGATCACCCCGCCGCCCAGAGCGATGACCGTGGTGCGACGGTCATGGCGAGCGGTCAGCAAGCCATCGAAAATGGTCTGCAGGGTTTCCCAGTTCTTGAACGCCTCGCCATCGGGCAGAACAATCGGCAGAACGTTGTAACCGGCCAGGGTTTGCGTCAGGCGCTCCAGGTACAGAGGTGCCACTGTCGTGTTGGAAACGATAGCCACCTGACGCCCGACGATATGCGGGGTCAGGAGCTCTGGCTGATCCAGCAGGCCTTCGCCAATATGGATCGGGTAGCTACGCTCACCAAGCTCGACCTTAAGTGTCTGCATGTGTCCCCACATTGATTACCGATTGGACGGTTTGTGCTTCAGCATCTCATGACGCAAGGCCATGAACCGACGCTGTTTTGCTGGTCGACGAGAATAGCGCATTTTCGCCTGCGCTTTAACGGGGAGGAAGCTCTGCCAGTCGCGCCAGTATCTCGAGAACCACCATTCGGGGAGGCCGCTCATCGGTTTCAATCACGATATCGGCGATTTCCCGATAGAACGGGTCGCGGATGGCCAGCAGCTCGCTCAGTACCCGGGCAGGATCGGCGGTACGCAGCAAAGGACGATTGCGATCACGCGCGGTGCGCCCTACCTGTTGCTCGATCGAGGCATGCAGATACACCACGCGCCCGCCGGCCCGCAGTGCCTGGCGATTTTCGCCGCGCATGACCGCGCCACCGCCGGTCGCCAGAACCACGCCATCGGCGTCGCACAGTTCGGCAATCATGGCCTGCTCGCGATCACGAAAACCCGGTTCGCCTTCCTTGTCGAAGATCCAGGGAATGTTGGCGCCCGTACGCAGCTCGATTTCCTTGTCGGAATCCTTGAACGGCAGTCGCAATTCTTTGGCAAGCAAACGGCCGATGGTGCTCTTGCCAGCACCCATCGGCCCCACAAGTATTAAATTTCGCACAAAATCAACGACTCACAGAAATCGCCTGGTTGTTCATGATACGCGGAGTCAGAAATACCAACAGCTCGGATTTGGACTCGGATACCACATCGCGCCTGAAAAGCCGGCCAAGATACGGTACATCGCCAAGAAATGGCACTTTATCGACAACTTTACTTTGCGTATTCGAGAACACACCACCGATGACGATGGTTTCGCCGTCGGAAATCAGCACCTTGGCGTTGACCTCGTTCTTCTTGATCGGCGGTACGCCCAGCACCGCATTCAGGTAGTCCGGCTCGTCCTTGGTAACCTTCACTTCCATGATGATGCGATTGTCCGGCGTGATCTGCGGCGTTACCTCAAGCGACAGGGAGGCCTCCTTGAAGCTCACGGTGGTCGCACCGCTGGAGCTGGATTCCTGATACGGGATCTCCGTACCCTTGAGGATCTTGGCGGTTTCCTTGTCGGAGGTGACCACCTTGGGCTGGGAGACGATTTCACCGTTACCGGTTTTCTCCATGGCACTCAGCTCAAGGTCCAGCAGCGTGTTATTGGTCACGAAGCCCAGGCCGATACCGGTCGTCGCATCAGCGGCGCCCAGGTCCACGAACGGCACGTTGGAGGTAGTACTGCTGCCAGTGTTACCGGCCTCGTCACCGTTATTATCCAGCCCGTAGGTTGTCCATTTACCGCTGCCGCTGGTGTTGGTAGAACCGCCCCAGCGAACCCCGAGTTGCTTGTTGTAATCGACGTTGGCCTCGACGATGCGCGCCTCGATCATCACCTGGCGTACCGGGATGTCCAGTTGCGACACGATACGACGCAGCTCGTCGAGGCGCTCCTGGGTCTGGTAGGCAATGATGTTGTTGGTCCGGTCGTCCACCGTGATCGAGCCGCGCTCGTCGGCCTTGGACTCGGCACTGGTCACGGACTGGAACAGCTTGGCGATGTCGGCCGCCTTGGCGTAATTGACTTGCAGCAGCTCACGGCGCAGGGGCGCCAGCTCGGCGATCTGCTTGAGCGACTCCAGCTCCTGACGCTCGCGGGCGGCAATTTCATCAGCTGGCGCAACCAGCAGCACGTTGCCGACCTTGCGCTTGTCCAGGCCTTTGGTTTTCAGCACCAGGTCCAGCGCCTGATCCCATGGCACATTCTGCAGACGCAGGGTGATACCGCCCTGGACCGTATCACTGGCCACCAGATTGAGGTTGGTGAAGTCGGCAATCAGCTGCAGCACCGAACGCACATCAATATCCTGGAAGTTAAGCGACAGCTTTTCACCGGTGTACACCGGTTTGTCGGCGGCGCGGCGGTCCAGATCCTCGTTGGTCAACGGGCGCACGCTGATCGTCAGCTTGTTTTCGGTCTGGAACGCCGAGTAGTCGAAGGCACCCGACGGCTCGATCAGAATACTGGCCTTGTCACCCGACGCCGAAGCACTGACGAACTGTACCGGCGTGGCGAAGTCCTTGACGTCCAGCCGGACGCGCAGCGGTTCGGGCAGCTGGGTCTTGGCGAAGTCCACGCGGATCTTGCCGCCCTGCTCCTGAATATCCGGGGCAATGCTGGGGTTGCTCAGGTCGATGACCACATTGCCCTCACCCAACTCGCCACGCTGGAAGTCGACATTGCGGATGGCCTTGACGCCTGCGGGGATGAACGGTTTGGCGGATGCAGGCGTGGGCGGTGGCACCGCGACCCGTTGCGCACCCATTGCGGTGGTCGGTTGGGAAGCTTGCGCGGCGCCGGCACCCTGGCCGATGACCACGAACAGGTTGTTGCCATCGACGCGGGAGCTGTACGGCGAAAGCGTGGTCAGGTTGATGATCACCCGGGTGCGGTCCTGAGCCTGTACCACAACCACACTGCGCGCATTACCGGTGCCCAGGTCACGACTTTTGGTCGCCAACTGGCTGGTAACACCCGGCAGATCCAGCGCAATGCGCGCTGGTTGCGACGTGGTGTAACCGCGCGGTGCCGGCACCGGGGCGTCGAATGCCAGCTTCAGCTCGATGCGGTCACCCGGCAGGGCGGCGACATCCAGGGTCTTGAGGTTGGCAGCCTGGAGAACCGGCGCCAGCACCGCGATGCATAACGACACGCCGATAATCGAGAGAATCCGGGTCATGATCAATTTCCGTTGAGCGCTACTGTGCATACTTGGCCTTGCCCACTTCATGAGCGTTCTTTGAGGGCGATAGTGCGTGGCCTTTCCAGCCACGCCCCCTCTCCATCAGGAACAATTTCGATGACATCAACCTGCGCGTCGCCGATCGACACTACCCGGCCGTTGTTACGCCCCAGATAATCGCCCACCTTGACGCGATGAACACCTCCGGCACCGCGCAGCAGGGCAAACGTCCCCGACTCGTTGCCAATCGTGCCGACCATCTCGAACGACTCGATATTGAAACCTTCAAGAAACTGCCTGACCCGGTGTTCGTCCGGCGCCACCAGCCGTGAACCCTTCTGGCGGTTGAGCAGGTCGATCTTGACCGGCGGCTGGAAAGGACTGCGCAGCGTGGAGGCGTTGTAGGTGAACGCCTCATACGGCCGAAACTTGGGTAAAGGTTCGATGTTGCCACTCGGGCGGGCTCTGGCCTGATCCATGAATTCGGACAGATCGGCAAAATCATTGTCATTACCGCAACCGGCCAGCCCTGCCAGAACCACACTGACGCACAGCAATCGCGCCGCCCTCATTTCTTCAGCCCTTCATCGTTGTAGCGGTAGGTCTTGGCCAGAATGCTCATGCGCAACTTGGTCGGCACTTTGGGATCGACCGGCTTGATCTCGAAATCATGCAGCGTGACGATGCGCGGCAGGCTGGCTACACCGCTGACGAAGGTCGCCAGGTCGTGATAACCACCGACCACGGTGATCTGTATCGGCAGCTCGATGTAGAACTGCTGGACCGCCTCGGGCAGCAGCTTGATTTCCTCGAACTCAAGCCCGCTTCCCAGCCCGGTGCGGGTGATGTCCTCAAGCAGGCCGGGCACTTCGGTGTCGCTGGGCAATTGCCGCAGCAGGGCGCCGAAGGTGTTTTCCATCTCTTCCATCTGCTTCTTGTACGGCTCGAGGTTGGCCGCCTGGAAGGCCTTGTTGGAGAACTGTTCCTTGAGCGTCACCTCGCTGTTCTGAGCACTTTCCAGCTGGGTTTCCAGGTCCTGGATAAAGAAGAAATAGCCCAGTGCGAAAATCATGACCGCAACCAGGAGCCCGGCAATAGCCTTGACCGCTGCGGGCCATGAGCCCAGGTTATTAAGGTCCAGCTCGCTCAGATCGACCTTGCGCAGCCCTTCCAGCCATTCGGACATATTCATGGCTTGGCTCCTGGGGCAGCGGCAACCGGAGGCTGGGTCTGGCGTACGGTCAGCTGAAAGACATTGGCCTGATCCACGGCACCGGCCGTGGTGGCCTTGACCTCGGTCAGGCTCGGCGCTTCCAGCCAGTCAGAGGCTTCAAGATTACGCATCAGGTCGGAAACCCGGTTGTTCGACTCGGCAGCGCCATTGATGGCAATCAGCTTGTCGGTCATTTTGACCTGCGAGTAATAAACGCCGTCCGGCAGGGTCCGTGCCAGTTGATCGAAGACGCGCCCGGTGATCGGGCGGTTGCCTTGCAGGTCCTGAATGATCTTCATGCGCTCGAGCAGCTGTTTGCGCCGAGCCTTGAGATCACTGATCTCCTTGATGCGGATATCGAGCTGGGCAATCTGCGTCTGCAGAAAGGCATTGCGCGCCATCTGATGCTCGATGGCATTGCTGACGAAACGATCGATCAGAAACAGAATGCCGACTGACACCACCAGCACGCCGACCAGTGCGGTCAGGAAGCGTTTCTTTCGTTCTTCGCGAAGCTCTTCGCGCCACGGTAATAAGTTGATCCGCGCCATCAGTCGAAGCTCCTCAACGCCAGGCCACAGGCGATCATCAGGGCTGGCGCGTCACTGGCCAGGGCCCCGGCATTGACCTTGGCGCTCAGGGCCATGTCGGCAAACGGGTTGGCGACCATGGTCGGAGTGCCGATGCGTCGCTGGATCAGATGCTCCAGCCCTGAAATCGAAGCCGTGCCGCCTGCCAGCATGATGTGATCCACAGAGTTGTATTGACCGGCCGCGAAGAAGAACTGCAGGGAGCGGGAAACCTGCTGCACCAGCGCTTCCTTGAAGGGGTCGAGCACTTCGCTGACGTAGTCGTCGGGCAAGCCGCCCTGCTTCTTGGCAAGCCCGGCTTCCTCCATAGAGAGCCCATAGCGGCGCTGGATTTCGTCAGTCAGCTGGCGCCCGCCAAACAGCTGCTCGCGGGTATAGATGATCCGGCCGTGATGCAGCACGCTCAGGGTGGTCATGGTGGCGCCGATATCGACCACGGCCACCGTCAGTTCGTCATGGCCGTTGCCCAGTTGCGCAGCCAGCAGCCCGAACGAGCGCTCAAGGGCGTAGGCCTCGACATCGACGACGCGCGCGGTCAGCCCGGCCAGTGCCAGCGCGGCCTCGCGCACTTCGACGTTCTCCTTGCGGCAGGCAGCCAGCAACACCTCGACGCGCTCGGGGTTGCGCACCGAGTAGCCCTGCACTTCGAAATCGATGGCGACTTCTTCCAGCGGATAGGGGATGTACTGGTCAGCCTCAAGCTTGAGCTGGTTTTCCATGTCATCGTCGGAAAGACCGGCGTCCATCTCGATGGTCTTGGTGATCACCGCCGAACCAGCCACGGCAACCGCCACGATCTTGACGCTGGTCTTGGCCTTGACGAGTACGCGTGACAACGCCTGCCCGACCCCTTCGAGTTCGGCAATGTTCTTTTCGACGACAGCGTTGGCCGGCAAGGGCTCTACTGCGTAAGACTCGACCTTGTAACGGGTGCCGGAACGACTCAATTCCAGGAGTTTTACCGAGGTGGAGCTAATATCGATCCCTAGAAGGGTGTTGGCCTTCTTACTGAAGAGTTCGAACACAACCTGATTCCTATGAGTTTCCGTCACTTACGGAGTTATTTCGGGCCAACGTCACTGTCGACAGCCTTGACAGTAGCGCAAATCACGCTTGGGGACGAAAAATGCTTATAATGCCCAGCGTTTTTTTCATTTAACAAAGCTTCAAGGCGTGTTCATTTGTAAATGCCTGCGCTTAACCCATTATTTTTTCTGGAAATCCAAAAGCCTTGATACGCCTGCTGAAGTTTTTCTGGTGGTCCCTCGTCGCGGTATTCTGCTCGCTGTTGCTTGGCCTGAGCGGCGCGTTTCTTTACCTGAGCCCGACCCTGCCATCCGTTGACGCGCTGCGAAGCATTCAACTGCAAATCCCCCTGCGCGTGTTCACCAGCGACGGCAAGCTGATTGCCGAGTTCGGTGAAATGCGCCGCACGCCGATTCGCTTCGCGGAAATCCCGCCCAATTTCATCAACGCACTGCTGTCGGCCGAAGACGACAACTTCGCCAACCACTATGGCGTCGACCCGGGCAGCCTGATGCGCGCCGCCACTCAGCTGGTCAAGAGCGGCCATATCCAGTCAGGCGGCAGTACCATCACCATGCAGGTCGCGAAAAACTTCTTCCTGACCAGCGAGCGCAGCTTTTCGCGCAAAACCACCGAGATTCTGTTGGCCTTGCAAATCGAGCGCCAACTTACCAAGGACGAGATTCTCGAGCTGTACGTCAACAAGATTTATCTGGGTAACCGCGCCTACGGGATCGAGGCGGCGGCGCAAGTCTACTATGGCAAGTCGATCCGTGATGTAAGCCTTGCGCAAATGGCCATGATTGCCGGTCTGCCCAAGGCACCGTCACGTTTCAACCCACTGGCCAACCCGACCCGTGCCAAGGAACGTCGCGACTGGATCCTGGGCCGCATGTATCGCTTGGGCAAGATCGACCAAACGGCTTATCAGGCCGCTTTGAATGAGCCGCTCAACGCCAGCTATCACGTGCCGACGCCGGAAGTGAATGCACCGTACATCGCTGAAATGGCGCGGGCTGAAATGGTCGGCCGTTATGGCAGCGAGGCCTATACAGAAGGCTTCCGCGTTACCACCACCGTGCCGAGCGACCTTCAGGAGCACGCCAACAAGTCCATTCAGCAGGGCTTGATCGATTACGACCAGCGCCACGGCTACCGTGGTCCGGAAAGCCGCTTCCCGGGCATGACCCGCGCCAACTGGGTACAGGAACTGACCAAGCAGCGCATGATAAACGGCCTCGAGCCCGGCATCGTGACGCAGGTCGACAAGACCGGTCTACGCGTTCTGACCCGCAACGGCGAGAAGGAAGAAACCGTCGACTGGGCCACCATGAAGTGGGCGCGTCCTTACCTGAATACCAACAGCCTGGGCGCCAATCCGAAGCAGCCGGCTGACGTTGCCAAGGTCGGCGACCTCGTTCGTCTGCTGCGCCAGGACGATGGCTCGTTGAAATTCAGTCAAATTCCCGTCGCGCAGAGCGCACTGGTGTCGCTTGATCCGCAAAACGGTGCCATTCGCGCACTGGTCGGCGGCTTTGCGTTCGAGCAGAGCAACTACAACCGCGCCATGCAGGCCAAACGTCAACCGGGCTCCAGCTTCAAGCCGTTCATCTACAGCGCTGCGCTCGATAACGGTTACACCGCTTCCAGCCTGGTGAACGACGCGCCTATCGTGTTCGTCGACGAATACCTGGACAAGGTATGGCGTCCGAAAAATGACACCAACACCTTCCTTGGGCCGATCCGCCTGCGCGAGGCGCTGTACAAGTCTCGTAACCTGGTATCGATCCGCCTGCTCCAGGCCCTCGGCATCGACAGCACCATCGACTACATCACCCGCTTCGGCTTCTCCAAGCAGGATTTGCCGCGCAACCTGTCGCTGGCACTGGGTACGGCGACGTTGACCCCGATGGAAATCGCCACCGGCTGGGCGACCTTCGCCAACGGCGGTTACAAGGTCAGCCCTTATCTGATCCAGACCATCGAGAACCGTGACGGCCAGACCCTGTTTGTCGCCAACCCGCCAAGCGTCCCGGTCAATGACGTCAATACCGCGCCCAACACCTCGACCTTCGCGGTACATGACAGCCCGAGCGTGGTCACCGGTGAGCCAGGAGCACCTGCTCAGCCTCAGGCGCCCGCAGTGGCAGAGCGTGTGGTCGATGCGCGCACCACGTACATTCTGAACAGCATGCTGCAGGACGTGATCAAGCGCGGCACCGGGCGCCGCGCACTGTCCATGAACAGACCGGACATCGCTGGCAAGACCGGTACCACCAATGATTCCAAGGATGCCTGGTTCTCCGGGTATAACGCGGACTACGTGACCACGGTGTGGAGTGGTTTCGATCAGCCTGAAAGTCTTGGCCGTCACGAATTCGGTGGCACGGTCTCGCTGCCGATCTGGATGGACTACATGAGCGCCGCGCTCAAGGACAAGCCGCCGCATCAGCAGGCCGAACCGCCAGGCATTCTCAGCCTGCGCGTCGACCCATTGAGTGGCCGCGCCGCCACGCCAAGCACGCCGAACGCATTCTTCGAGCTGTTCAAAAGCGAAGACACACCGCCAAGCGTCAACGAACTGGGCGGCAGCAGCGCACCGGGCAGCCCGTTGCCGGCAGATGAGTCAGCGCCGATCGATTTGTTCTGATAGCACAGACTTAATGGATCAGTAGATTTTCAGAGGCTGTAGAGGCCTCTTCGTGAGCAAGCTCACTCCCACGGATTCGGAGACTTTCAGGACTATCCGAAGCTTTGTGGGAGCGAGCTTGCTCGCGAAGGCGTACTAGTGGGTCAGTAGATTTTCAGCAGCTGCACAGGCCTCTTCGTGAGCAAGCTCACTCCCACGGATTCGTGGACTTTCAGGATGATCCGGGGCTATGTGGGAGCGAGCTTGCTCGCGAAGAGGCTAGTTCAATCCCTGAAAATGCCCCACAAGAGCAGGGCATCCAAGGCATAAAAAAAACCCTGCATCGCTGCAGGTTTTTTTTTTTGGGTCAGGGATCAGCCCTTGAACACATCATCCACGCTGGTCAGCGGGTAGTGCTTCGGATATGGCAGGGTGGCAACGCCGCTTTCGATAGCGGCCTTGGCCACTGCATCGGCGATCAGGCCCAGCAGGCGGGTGTCCATTGGCTTCGGAATGATGTACTCACGACCGAATTCCAGTTTGATGCCGCCGTAGGCGTCGCTGACTTCCTGTGGCACAGGCAGCTTGGCCAGTTCGCGCAGGGCGTTGGCCGCGGCGATTTTCATTTCTTCGTTGATGCGCTTGGCACGAACGTCCAGAGCACCGCGGAAGATGAACGGGAAGCCCAGTACGTTGTTGACCTGGTTCGGGTAGTCCGAACGGCCAGTGGCCATGATCACGTCACTGCGCGTGGCGTGAGCCAGTTCCGGGGAGATTTCCGGATCAGGGTTCGAGCAGGCGAACACGATCGGGTCCTTGGCCATCAGCTTGAGGTTTTCAGCGCTCAGCAGGTTAGGACCGGACAGGCCTACAAATACGTCAGCGCCATCCAGCGCGTCAGTCAGCGAGCGCTTCTCGGTAGCGTGAGCGAACGCAGCCTTGTACTGGTTAAGGTCGGTACGGCCGGAGTGGACAACGCCAGTACGGTCGACCATGAAGATGTTTTCGATCTTCGCGCCCATGCTCACCAGCAGCTTCATGCAGGAGATGGCCGCAGCGCCAGCGCCCAGGCAAACGATCTTCGCCGAATCGAGGGTCTTGCCGACGATTTCCAGCGCGTTGATCATGCCGGCCGCTGTCACGATAGCGGTGCCGTGCTGGTCATCGTGGAAAACCGGGATGTCGCACTGTTCGATCAGCGCTTTCTCGATTTCAAAGCACTCAGGCGCCTTGATGTCTTCCAGGTTGATGCCACCGAAGGTGATGGAGATACGTTTTACGGTGTCGATGAAGGCCTGTGGGCTTTCGGAATCGACTTCGATATCGAAAACGTCGATACCGGCGAAGCGCTTGAACAGAACGCCTTTACCTTCCATGACCGGCTTGGAAGCCAACGGACCCAGATCGCCTAGGCCGAGAATCGCGGTGCCATCGGAAATAACTGCTACCAGGTTGCCTTTGCCGGTGTACTTGTAAGCCAGCTCGGGGTCACGGGCAATTTCACGCACGGGTTCAGCAACGCCAGGGCTGTAGGCCAGAGCCAGGTCACGAGCGGTTGCGGTCGGCTTGGTGAGTTCGACGCTCAGCTTCCCCGGACGAGGATTGGCATGGTATTCGAGCGCGGCAGTTTTCAGATCTGACATGTATTGGATTCCGCTTTTTTTACTGTGGGACAGACGGACCGCCGAGGATACGCAAGATGCATAGTCCTAACAAGACTGACCAGTCACTGCTGTCAATAGGCTCGGGCTTAGACTTTACGCTTAGAGACCTGAAACGTGAACACTCGGTCACGCTCGTCAGATCACCGGTTTGAAGGCCGCGTCTAGCGACGTGAAACGTCCAGCATTGCCGGATGGGTCAGTGGCAGCAGCCAGCGGGACTGCCCCGCTTCAAGGCCTCCGCGTCGGGAGCGATCGACGACCCAGCCACGCGCTTCGACCTGCTGCCCTTCGAGGCGCTGGAGCATCGCCGTATCGAAGGCACTCAGGTGGTCAGGCGCGACACGCAAGACCAGCGAGCCCTGCAACTCGATCCAGATACCACCGCGGTTGCGCTGCACACGCCTGACCTGACCGGACACAATCGCGAACCCGCTTTTATTCAGCCGGGTCGAGGACTGCACTGGCGAATTACGCCATACACCCAGCCGCGCCTGACGTGCCTGACGCTCCGCGCGCTGCTGGCAAGCGACCAGCCTGACATTGGGCGCAACGGCCACCAGATAGCCCAGCCCTTCGCTGAGCAACTGCGCCTCTAGGTTGGCGCCTTTACGGTCATAGACGTTGGCCAGCGTGCGGCCGTAATGATCCTTGCCCTGCTGACCGATACGCAGACCAACCTTGCCGCCGCTTTCATTCACCAGCGCCTGCAAGCGCTTTTTGGCAGCCTCGGCAAACGGTTCGGCAGACCGGCCTTTCCTGCCGGTTTCAGGCGTATTGAGCCCAATCATCCGCACGCTGCGGCCATCGGTCAGCTTCAAGGTGTCGCCGTCGACTACACGCTGTACCTGTGCGACCGGCAACGAGGCAGGTGCCGGGCAGAAGGCCTGCGCGCCGGACACCCAAATCGCGGGCATAAAAAAGACGCCCACAAGGAGCGCCTTTTCAAGCAGTCTGGAGATGCCCATAGGGCAGCCAGTCTTACTTCGCTTTGGTAGCGCCGAACGCACCGAAACGGGATTTGAACTTGTCGACACGGCCGCCAACGTCAAGCGTCTTCTGCTTGCCGGTGTAGAACGGGTGGCACTCGTTGCACACGTCCAGGCTCAGAGGAGCGGCCAGGGTGGAACGGGTCTTGATGACATTGCCGCAGCTGCAGGTAGCGTCAATGGCTTCGTAAACTGGATGGATATCAGCTTTCATCGGTACTTCCTCGGTCTAACGCGCCGCCACTCAACACTATTGTTGAATACCGCACGGAAATAGGCTGCGGATAGTACCAGACAATTGCAACGACGCAAGCGAACCTTCACACCGGTCGTCTGCTAAGATCGCGCCTCCGTCATCACTTATCACCACAGGGAAACACCGCGTGCCCGACGCCATCCTGCGCCTTGCCCTGCCCTCGCCGCTTCGCCGCCTGTTCGACTACCGCGCCCCAGCGGGCGTGTCGCGCAGCGCCTTGCAGCCGGGCATGCGTCTGCGAGTGCCGTTCGGACGCCGGGAAATGATCGGCATTCTGGTGGAAGTGGTCGATCACAGCGAAGTGCCAGCCGACAAGCTCAAGCCGGCAATCGCCCTGCTCGACAGCGAAGCGCCGCTGCCACCTGCGCTGTTCAAACTGTGCCTGTGGACCTCGCAGTATTACCAGCACAGCCTGGGCGACACGCTGAGCTGGGCCTTACCGGTGTTGCTGCGTCAGGGCGAACTGGCCGAAAGCCGCCAGGAACGCTTCTGGCACGTTGCACCGGGTGCCAGCGTCGACGATCCGCGCATCGCCCGCGCGCCCAAGCAGCGCGAGGCCCTGACCACCCTTGCCCAGCACCCGCACGGGGTGGCGCATCAACTGCTCAGCAAGCTGATGCTCAACAAGGACAGCCTCAACCTGTTGCTGGCCAAGGAGCTGGTGTACGTCGAGGTCCGCAGCCATGCGCCCAGCGCACGCCATGAACACTGGCTGGCCCAGCCTGAATTGCCGCTCAACACCGAACAACGCGCCGCTTACGAAGCGATCCGCGCCGGGTTCGACAGCTTTCATGCGTTCCTGCTGGCCGGCGTCACCGGCAGCGGCAAGACCGAAGTCTATCTGCAACTGATCCGCGAGACCCTCGAGGCGGGCAAGCAGGCGCTGGTGCTGATCCCGGAAATCAACCTCGGCCCACAGACACTGGCGCGCTTCGAGCAGCGCTTCAATGCGCGCATTGCGCTGGTCCACTCGGCGGTCAACGACCGCGAACGGCTGGATGCCTGGCTGGCGGCTCGCGATGGCGAGGCGGACATCATCATCGGCACGCGTTCGGCGCTGTTCACGCCGATGAAAAACCCCGGGCTGATCATCATCGACGAGGAACACGACGGCTCCTATAAACAGCAGGAAGGTCTGCGCTATCACGCCCGCGATCTGGCCCTGGTGCGGGCGCGTCAGGAAAACATTCCGATTGTCCTGGGCTCGGCCACCCCGTCCCTGGAAAGCCTGCACAACGCCTACACCGGCCGCTACGGCCTGCTGCGCCTGAATCAGCGCGCGGGCGGCGCACAGCAGCCGCGTTTCATGCGCCTGGACGTCAAGAGCCGACCGCTGGACAGCGGCATCTCCGGGCCCATGCAGCAGGCCATCGGTCAGACGCTCGCGGCAGGCCAGCAGGTCTTGGTGTTCCTCAACCGTCGCGGCTTTGCACCCACCTTGCTGTGCCACGACTGCGGGTGGATGTCCGGCTGCCAGCGCTGCGATGCACGCATGACCGTGCACCAGCGCTCGGGCGAACTGCGCTGCCATCACTGCGGGTATGTCGAGCGTGTACCGCGCCAGTGCCCGTCGTGCGGCAAGGTGGATTTGCGCCCGGTGGGCGCGGGCACCGAGCGCGCCGAAGAGCGCCTGGCGATTCTGTTTCCGGACTACCCCGTGCTGCGTGTCGACCGCGACAGCACATCGCGCAAGGACGCCATGAACCAGCTGTTCACGACGATCCAGCGCGGCCAGCCATGCATTCTGGTCGGCACGCAAATACTCGCCAAGGGCCATCACTTTCCCCGGGTCACGCTGGTATCGATTCTGGACGCCGACGGCGGGCTGTTTTCCGGCGACTTCCGCGCCAGCGAGCGCATGGCGCAACTGATCGTGCAGGTGGCAGGCCGTGCCGGGCGCGCCGAAGAACCTGGCAAGGTGATCATCCAGACCCACCTGGCCGACCATCCACTGCTGATCCAGCTGACCGAGCAGGGTTATTTCGCCTTTGCCGAACAGGCCTTGAGCGAGCGCCGTTCGGCGGGTCTGCCACCGTTTTCACACCTCGCACTGCTGCGCGCCGAAGCGCACAAGCCGGGACAGGCCGAGGCGTTTCTCGATCAGGCCTGCAGCGATGCGGAGCAACTGGTTGCGCGGATGGCGTTGGGCGGCATTGAGCTGCTGGGCCCGGTTCCGGCACCGATGGAACGCCGCGCCGGACGTTATCGCGCGCAGTTGCTGGTGCAGTCCAGCGCCCGTGCGCCCTTGCATAAATTGCTTGCCACCTGGCTGCTCGCGCTGGAGCAAATGCCCAGCGGCCGGCAGGTCAGATGGTCGCTGGATGTGGATCCTGTGGATCTTTATTAAGTCACGCCGTTGGCAAGCAGGCTTGAGCAACGGATAATGCAGAGTTTTTCCACCCGCGCATCGAAGCGCCACCGCGCTTGCGGTCGAAGAGAGCACCATGAAAGACACGATTCGCCAGCTGATTCAACAAGCCCTGACCCGTCTCGTCACCGAGGGCGTCTTGCCAGAAGGGCTGACGCCGGCGATTCAGGTGGAAAACGCCCGCGACAAGACGCACGGCGACTTCGCCAGCAATATCGCGATGATGCTCGCCAAGCCTGCCGGCATGAAACCGCGCGATCTGGCTGAAAAGCTGATCGCCGCACTGCCGGCCGACGAGCAGGTCAGCAAGGTCGAAATTGCCGGGCCGGGCTTCCTGAACTTCTTCCAGAACACTGCCGCGCTGGCCGCACGCCTCGACGCTGCACTGGCCGACGCGCACCTGTCAGTCCGCAAGGCGGGCGCTGCACAGCGCGTGGTCGTCGATCTGTCGGCACCGAATCTGGCCAAGGAAATGCACGTTGGCCATTTGCGCTCGACCATCATTGGCGACGGCGTGGCGAACGTCCTGACGTTTCTCGGCGACACGGTCATTCGTCAGAACCACGTGGGCGACTGGGGCACCCAGTTCGGCATGCTGCTGGCCTATCTGCAGGAAAAGCCAGCGACCAGCGACGAGCTGTCCGACCTGGAAAACTTCTACCGCGCCGCCAAGCAGCGCTTTGACGAGTCCGAAGAGTTCGCCGAGCGTGCTCGTGGTCTGGTGGTCAAGCTGCAGGCCGGCGATGCCGAGTGCCTGGCGCTGTGGACGCGCTTCAAGGACATCTCGCTGTCGCACTGCCAGGAGACCTACGAGCGCCTTAACGTCAAGCTGACCCCGGCCGACGTGATGGGCGAAAGCGCCTATAACGATGACCTGGCCAATGTGGTCAACGACCTGAAAGCCACAGGTCTGCTGGTCGAGAGCAATGGCGCACAATGCGTGTTCCTCGAAGAATTCCGCACCGCCGATGACACGCCGTTGCCGGTCATCGTGCAGAAGGCCGGTGGCGGTTATCTCTACGCCACCACCGACCTGGCAGCGATCCGCTATCGCAGCAAGGTGCTCAAGGCCGACCGCGTGCTGTATTTCGTCGACCAGCGTCAGGCCCTGCACTTCCAGCAGGTGTTCGAAGTGGCGCGCCGCGCCGGTTTCGTCCACGACGGCATGCAGCTGGAACACATGGGTTTTGGCACCATGAACGGCGCCGATGGCCGCCCGTTCAAGACCCGCGACGGCGGCACGGTCAAACTCATCGACCTGCTCGATGAAGCCGAAGAGCGCGCCTACACCCTGGTCAAGGAAAAGAACCCGGAAGTCGCTGAAGCAGAATTGCGCAGCATTGCCAAGGCCGTGGGCATCAGTGCGGTGAAATACGCCGACCTGTCCAAGCACCGCGCCAGCGATTACAGCTTCAACTTCGATCAGATGCTCAGTTTCGAGGGCAACACCGCGCCCTACCTGCTGTACGCCTACACCCGTGTGGCGGGCGTGTTCCGCAAGCTGGGCAGCGCGTTTGACGCCAGCAAGGGCCAGATTGTCCTCGCAGCGCCGCAGGAACAGGAACTGGCCGCACGTCTGGCGCAATTCACCGAAACACTGAACAACGTCGCAGAAAAAGGCACACCGCACGTACTTTGTGCTTACCTGTATGACCTTGCGGGTCTGTTTTCGAGCTTTTACGAAAACTGCCCGATCCTTGGTGCGGAAAATCCCGATCAGCAGCAAAGCCGTCTGCGTCTGGCTGCCCTGACCGGCCGCACCCTCAAGCAAGGCCTGGACCTGTTGGGTCTGGAAACTCTGGAGCGTATGTAAGTTGGCAGTTGCGAAGAAGAAACCGGCACCCAAGCGGGGCGCCAGCCGTTATCAGGCACCCGCGAAGAAGCCGATTCCAGGATGGTTGTGGCTGGCGATTGGCTTGACCGTGGGCGCATTCGTGGTCTTTCTGATGAAGCTTGAACCGGGCGGCGAAGACGTCAAGCGGGTCAAGGCGGACGCCAAGGCCGCGAAGATCGCCGAGGCGAATAAAACACCACCGAGCCCGACGGCTCCGGTCAAGCCGAAGTACGACTTCTACACATTGCTGCCGGAATCGGAAGTGATCGTGCCGAACGAAGCCGTGCCGGAGAAGACACCGCCGCCTGTGGCACCGACAGCACCGGTCTCGCCGGAACAGGCAGCCAAGATCGACACGGCACGCGCCCAGGCAGCCCTCAGCGGCCTGACGCCTCCGCCAGCGCCACCGGTTGCGACCACCAAGCCGGCCGCGGTGACGACGTTCTTCCTGCAGGCGGGCTCGTTCCGCAAACAGGCTGACGCCGAGAAGGTTCGCGCGCAAATCATCCTGCTGGGCCAGACGTCTACCGTCGAGTCAGGCACTGTGAAGGATGAAACCTGGTACCGCGTACTGGTCGGCCCGTTCAGCAACCGCGAACAACTGACCACCGCCCAGAAACAACTGGCAAGCGGCGGATTTAGTAACCTGTTGTTGCAACAGCGTCAGAGCCGCTAGCTGAAACAGAGCGCGCAAAGCGCTCTGCGCTATAGGTGGGAGTGAGCTTGCTCACGAAGAGGCCGTTACAACTGCCGGAGATTTATGCCTCCGGCAGTCAGCTGCCAGTTATCCCCGCTGTTCATCCTCAAGGTTGAAATACTCACCCACACCCCCATATGAGTTTGCATCAGGGCATTTTCGCCCCGCAGTGTGGAGATTCTCCCTTGACCACCATCGTTTCAGTGCGCCGCCACGGTAAAGTCGTCATGGCTGGCGACGGCCAGGTTTCTCTGGGCAACACCGTCATGAAAGGCAACGCCAAAAAGGTACGCCGCCTGTATCACGGTGAAGTGATCGCCGGCTTCGCTGGCGCGACCGCCGATGCATTCACGCTGTTCGAACGCTTCGAGGCCCAACTGGAAAAACACCAGGGGCATTTGGTTCGTGCAGCCGTCGAACTGGCCAAGGACTGGCGCACCGATCGCTCACTGAGCCGTCTTGAAGCCATGCTGGCCGTCGCCAACAAGGACGCCTCGCTGATCATCACCGGCAACGGTGACGTGGTCGAGCCCGAGGACGGCCTGATCGCCATGGGCTCCGGCGGCGCATTCGCTCAGGCCGCAGCACGCGCCCTGCTGCTCAAGACCGACCTGTCGGCCCGCGAAATTGCCGAGACTTCCCTGCATATCGCCGGCGACATCTGCGTGTTCACCAACCACAACATCACCATTGAGGAGCAGGACCTCGCTGGCTAAGCCGCTGCCGGGCCGCACACCCTGTGGCCCCACCGACTTGCCCGCAACAGAGGACCGTGAATAACCATGTCAATGACTCCCCGCGAAATCGTCCATGAACTTAATCGCCATATCATCGGCCAGGACGATGCCAAGCGCGCCGTGGCCATTGCCCTGCGCAATCGCTGGCGCCGCATGCAGTTGCCTGAAGACCTGCGTGTCGAAGTAACCCCCAAGAACATTCTGATGATCGGCCCGACCGGTGTCGGCAAGACCGAAATCGCCCGTCGTCTGGCCAAGCTCGCCAACGCACCGTTCATCAAGGTCGAAGCCACCAAATTCACCGAAGTGGGTTATGTGGGTCGTGATGTAGAGTCGATCATCCGTGATCTGGCCGACGCTGCGATCAAGCTGCTGCGCGAACAGGAAATCGTCAAGGTGCGTCACCGCGCCGAAGATGCCGCTGAAGAGCGCATTCTCGACGCCCTGCTGCCACCGGCCCGGGTCGGCTTCAACGAAGACCCGGCGCAGAGCAGCGATTCCAACACCCGTCAGCTGTTCCGCAAGCGCCTGCGCGAAGGCCAGCTGGATGACAAGGAAATTGAAATCGAGATCAACGAAGCCGTTGGTGTCGATATCTCCGCGCCGCCTGGCATGGAAGAGATGACCAATCAGTTACAGAGCCTGTTTGCCAACATGGGCAAGGGCAAAACCAAGAGCCGCAAGCTCAAGGTCAAGGAAGCGCTCAAGCTGGTACGCGAAGAAGAAGCTGGCCGTCTGGTCAATGAAGAAGAGCTGAAAGCCAAGGCACTGGAAGCGGTCGAGCAGCACGGCATCGTGTTCATCGACGAAATCGACAAGGTTGCCAAGCGCGGTAATTCGGGCGGTGTCGACGTGTCCCGTGAGGGCGTGCAGCGCGACCTGCTGCCGCTGATCGAAGGTTGCACCGTGAACACCAAACTGGGCATGGTCAAGACCGACCACATCCTGTTTATTGCGTCGGGCGCATTCCATTTGAGCAAACCGAGCGATCTGGTCCCCGAGCTGCAGGGCCGCCTGCCAATTCGCGTTGAACTCAAGGCGCTGTCGCCACAGGACTTCGAGCGCATCCTCAGCGAGCCGCATGCGTCGTTGACCGAACAGTACCGCGAGCTGCTCAAGACCGAAGGCCTGAAGATCGAGTTCAAGCCTGAAGGCATCAAGCGTCTGGCCGAGATTGCCTGGCAGGTCAACGAGAAGACCGAGAACATCGGTGCCCGCCGCCTGCATACGCTGCTTGAGCGCCTGCTTGAGGAAGTCTCGTTCAGCGCCGGTGACCTGGCCATCAACCCTGACGCAGCGCCGATCGAGATCGACGCGGAATACGTCAATAGTCACCTGGGTGATCTGGCAGAAAACGAAGACCTGTCGCGTTATATTCTCTAAGCCACACGCGGTTGGCATTTCAGGCTGCAAGAGGTTGTTCACTCTTGCAGCTTTTTGCTTCTGCCCGACGCTTAAAACCCGAGACTGCAGCCATGCCCGCTCTGCCCACTGCCATCCAGTTGCACAAGGCCTCCAAGACCCTGACGCTGAAATACGCGCCGGATGAGGAATACCATTTGCCCGCAGAATTTCTGCGGGTGCATTCCCCTTCTGCGGAAGTTCAGGGCCACGGCCGGCCGATCCTGCAATTCGGCAAACTGGGAGTCGGCCTGACCAAGGTCGAGCCTGCCGGGCAATATGCGCTTAAGCTCACCTTCGATGACGGCCATGACAGCGGCCTGTTTACCTGGGAATACCTGTACGAACTGGCCACACGCCAGGCTTCGCTGTGGGAAGACTACTTGCAGGAGCTTGAGAAAGCCGGCAAATCCCGCGACCCTTCCGAACACGTCATCAAACTGATGCTCTGACCCCGCCTTACAGGTGTCCGCATGAACAGCATCGTGCCGATGCTGGAGCGCTAGGAACGATAGGTGTCCGTAAGAGCCCCATCGTGCCCATGCTCCGCGTGGGTATGCCGTTCTGGACGCTCTACGTCTGGTCTTCTTTGTTGCAGCCGGGTATCAGGACTGAATAGCGGGTTTTTCCGATGCAGCCGGCGTAGAAGGCTTGGCCGCAGGTTTGGCGGCCGGCTTTCTTGCCGCTGGTTTTTTCGCTGCGGCAGGCTTTTTGGCAGCCTCGACGGGCTTGGCCGCTGCTTTCTTGACGGCAGGCTTGGCTGCTACGGTTTTGTTGGCTGACTTGTCCGCCACTTTGGCGACAGGTTTGGCAGCAGCCTTGACCAACGGTTTTGCCGCGCTCTTCGCCGCTGCCGGTTTGGCCGCCACAGTGCGCGAGGCAGCCGGTTTGGCTTTCGCGCCCACTAATAGTTCGATCTGTCGGCTCAGCTGGTCGACCTTGCTGTGCAGCGCCTGCACCTCAGTGCGACTCGGCACACCCAAGCGTGAAATCGCGCCATTCAGACGCTTGTCGAAAGCCTCTTCCAGCTCGTTCCACTTGCCAACCGCAAGGTCTTTCACGTCGTCCACACGGGACTTGGCCGACTTGCTGGTGCTCTTGACGTCATCGAGCTGCTTCTGCGCTTCGGCCTTGGTCAGCTTCTCGGCTTTTTCGCCGTCCTTGACCAGGGTCTCGAAAAGCTTGCTGCCATCATTGCTGATCTTGGAATACGCGCCCAAACCAGCCAGCCAGATCTGACGAGAGTACTTCTCAACCTCGCCCATCCAGGAGCTGCCATCTTTGTCGGTTTTTTTCTTGCCAGCCATCCTGTTCTCCTTATCGTCCAGACTTGGAACACCCGAGTCGTTTCGGCACGCAGCGTTCGAGCTTTTATCGGCCCGACACGCTCGAGCAATGCCGTCAGCTCATCGAGCCAGGCAAAGAGCGTGTCTACATCATGTTTAGACGGGATACCGACCCGGTTCAAGGCCTTTGCGACTCTAAGGTCGAAAGCACGCTCGATTCTGTCGATTTGCGCTCACAAAAGAGCGCATGGGCATACGGCGGCGAAGAAAAAAATGGGCTGCGTACAACGCTCAGGCAGCGAGCGCCTTGTCCAGAACGCGCTCGACTTCAGTCTTGATCGAACCGCTCATGGCCGACAGGATGAAGTTCAGCTCGATGTTGACGCGGATCAAAGCCTCTTCGACCTCGACCTCACCCTTGGCTCCCTTGCCCTCCAGTTTTACGGTATCGCCAGCCCATTCGTGAGCCAGTCCGTATCGGGTGGACAGCTTCTCGACCAGTTGCTCGGCCTTTTCGCGAGCCTTCTCAAGGCCCAGGGCGTGCGGGCGTTCAACGGTTATCTTGGCCATCGGAGGCTTCCTTGATCGTCATATGAAATGCGGCGCAACTATATACACCCGCCCGCATCCAAGAAAGCGTTGCAGGTGAGCCTTGTCAAGACAAAGCCGGCCTTGGCGATTAGAATGACCCGCACTCTATTCCGGTGAAGCGATATGAACGATCAGCGCAAAGGCAGCGATGCCGAACCTACGACTCACTTCGGTTACAAAAATGTACCGGAAAGCCAGAAGGCAGAAAAAGTCGCTGAGGTTTTCCATTCGGTAGCGGCCAAGTACGACCTGATGAACGACCTGCTGTCCGGCGGCATGCATCGCCTGTGGAAGCGTTTCGCAATCGAGCTGTCCGGCGTCCGCACCGGCAACCGCGTGCTGGATATTGCTGGCGGTACGGGCGACCTGACCCGCAAATTCTCCAACCTGGTCGGTCCGACCGGCCAGGTGGTACTGGCTGATATCAACGCCTCCATGCTCAAGGTCGGCCGTGACCGCCTGCTGGACCTGGGTGTGTCGGGCAACGTCGAGTTCGTCCAGGCAGACGCCGAAAAGCTGCCATTTCCGGACAACCATTTCGACTGCGTGACCATCGCGTTCGGCCTGCGCAACGTGACGCACAAGGAAGACGCCCTGCGTTCCATGCTGCGCGTTCTCAAGCCGGGTGGTCGTCTGCTGGTACTGGAGTTTTCCAAGCCGACCAACAAGCTGATGTCCAAGGCCTACGACGCCTACTCGTTCGCGTTCATGCCATTGATGGGCAAGCTGGTCACCAATGACTCGGAAAGCTACCGTTATCTGGCCGAATCGATCCGCATGCACCCCAACCAGGAAACCCTCAAGTCGATGATGGTAGAAGCCGGTTTTGACCGCGTGACCTATCACAACATGACTGCCGGCGTCGTGGCCCTGCATCGCGGTATCAAACCCTGATGTTGCTCCGGGGGCTGCTCGCCAGCATCGAGCACGGCATCAATCGGGTGCTGCGCCTGGACAGCACCGCGCTGCCACGCATGGCGCGTCTGTCCGGACGTGTCATTGCGGTGGACTGTCGCGATCCGTCCCTGAAGCTGTTCATCCTGCCCAGCGACGAAGGCTTGCTGCTCGCCGCTGACTGGGCTGCCGAGGCTGACTGCACCCTGCGCGCGCCGGCTTCCAGCCTGGTGCGGCTGGCCCTGAGCAAAGACAAAACCGCTGTGTTGCACGGCCCGGATGTAGAACTCGACGGTGACAGCGGCGCGCTGCTGGAACTGGTCGGCATTCTTCAGGACCTGGAGCTGGACTGGGAACACGAACTGTCCAACTGGATCGGCCCGGTGGCCAGCCAGTTGTTCAGCAGCCACCTGCGCAACAGTGGGCGCTGGACGCGGGAAAGCTTCAACAGCCTCAGCCAGAACGTTGCCGACTACCTCAGCGAAGAATCGCGCACGCTGGTGGGCAAACACGAAGCCGAAGCACGATTCGCCGAACTCGACCAGATCAAGCTCGATCTGGAACGCCTCGAGGCGCGCTTTGCCCGCCTTGCCCACTCCCTCAATACCAGCGATAACGCATGAAGCTGCTTGCCGTCCGCCGTCTGTTTCGCATTCAACGTGTCGTTATCCGCTATCGCCTCGATGACCTGTTGTTCGCCCTGCCCCTGCCGTGGTGGATGCTCGCGCTGCGTTTCGTGCTGCCCTGGCGCTGGCTGCCACGGCGCAAATCCGAGCTGAGCCGGGGCGTACGCTTTCGTCTGGCGCTGCAGGACCTGGGGCCTATTTTCATCAAGTTCGGACAATTGCTGTCCACCCGGCGCGACCTGTTGCCCGAGGACATCGCCGACGAACTGATGCTGCTGCAGGACCGCGTGCCGCCGTTCGATCAGCAACTGGCGATCAAGCTGATCGAAGAACAGCTCGGCGCGCGCATCTGTGACGTGTTCAGCCGCTTTGACGAGAAGCCTTTGGCATCCGCTTCGGTCGCTCAGGTGCATGCCGCCTGCCTGAAGACCGGCGAAGAAGTCGTGGTCAAGGTGGTACGCCCCGGCCTCAAGCCGATCATCGGCCAGGATCTGGCGTGGCTGTTCATTCTCGCCCGCACCGCCGAGCGCGTCTCCGCCGATGCCCGCCTGCTGCACCCGGTGCAGGTGGTGATGGATTATGAAAAGACCATCTACGACGAACTCGACCTGCTGCGTGAAGCGGCCAACGCCAGCCAGTTGCGACGCAACTTCGAAGGCTCCGACCTGCTTTACGTGCCACAAGTCTACTGGGACTGGTGCCGCCCGAAAGTACTGGTCATGGAGCGTATCTACGGGCTTCAGGTAACCGATCTGGCCGCGCTGGCCGATCAGCGCACCGACATGAAACTGCTCGCCGAGCGCGGTGTGGAGATTTTCTTCACGCAGATATTTCGCGACAGTTTCTTCCACGCCGACATGCACCCTGGCAACATTTTCGTCAGCACGGTCAACCCGTGGGCGCCGAAGTACATTGCCATCGACTGCGGTATCGTCGGCAGTCTGACCCCGGAAGATCAGGATTATCTGGCGCGTAACCTGTTTGCCTTTTTCAAACGAGATTATCGTCGCGTTGCGCAACTGCACATCGATTCGGGCTGGGTGCCGGCAGAGACCAAGCTCAATGAATTCGAAGCGGCCATCCGCACGGTCTGCGAGCCGATTTTCGAGAAGCCGCTCAAGGATATTTCCTTCGGCCAGGTGCTGATGCGCCTGTTCCAGACCGCGCGCCGCTTCAATATGGAAGTCCAGCCGCAACTGGTTCTGCTGCAAAAGACCCTGCTCAACATCGAAGGCTTGGGTCGTCAGTTGTACCCTGATCTGGACCTGTGGAGCACCGCGCAGCCTTATCTGGAGCGCTGGATGCGTGAACGGGTCAGCCCGAAGACCATGCTGGGCAATCTGCAATCACAGGTCGAGCAACTGCCGCACATCGCGGGCATGACCCGTGACCTGCTGGAGCGCATGTCCCGCCCGCACGCCTCGGATCCGCCGCGCCCGTGGCACGATCGCAAGGACGAGCCGGTCCTGCGGCTGATCGGCGCGGCATTGCTGGTCGGCGGCGCGATACAGGGCTGGGTGATGAGCGAGGCCGCTACCCAGTTGCTGACGCTCACCGCGTGGCCGGCGGCGATCATGCTCATCGCCGGGCTGTATCTGATCGTTCGCCGATAGCCAGCAGCGGATGGCGCTGGCACACTGTTCAATCCGCCGGGCATGAACGCCGGCTGCCGGAGTAGATATGAAAGACTGGCTGGACGAGATTCACTGGAACAGCGACGGTCTGGTGCCTGCAATTGCTCAGGATCACAAGACCGGCCGGGTATTGATGATGGCCTGGATGAACCGCGAGGCCCTGAGCCTGACGGCGTCCGAGAACCGTGCCATCTATTGGTCGCGTTCGCGTGGCAAACTCTGGCGCAAAGGTGAAGAATCGGGTCATGTGCAAAAGCTGCATGAACTGCGCCTGGACTGTGACGCCGACGTCATTATCCTGATGGTCGAGCAGATCGGTGGCATCGCTTGCCATACCGGCCGCGAAAGTTGCTTCTACCGAGTGTATGAAAATTCAGGCTGGAAGACCGTAGACCCGGTTCTGAAAGATCCTGATGCTATTTACCAGGCAGGCCATTGAACATGACTGATACGTTGTCCCGTCTGGCCGAAGTGCTGGAATCACGCAAGGACGCCGCTGCCGACAGCTCCTATGTCGCAAGCCTGTATCACAAGGGCCTGAACAAGATTCTGGAAAAGCTCGGCGAAGAGTCGATCGAGACCATCATCGCTGCCAAGGACGCTGCGGTCAGCGGTGATTGCAGTGACGTGATTTATGAAACCGCTGACCTGTGGTTCCACAGCATGGTGATGCTCGCCGCGCTGGGTCAGCACCCGCAGGCCGTGCTCGATGAACTGGACCGCCGATTCGGCTTGTCCGGCCACGCGGAAAAAGCCGCTCGCACGGCAGAGTAACGCTCTCCCCTTTCAAGCTTGAAATCTTTTACGAGGACTGTTTCATGGGTATTTTTGACTGGAAACACTGGATCGTCATCCTGATCGTCGTTGTACTGGTTTTCGGGACCAAGAAACTCAAGGGCCTGGGCAGCGACGTCGGCGAATCGATCAAGGGCTTTCGCAAGGCGATGAATGACGACGACAAGCCAGCCGAACAGCCTGCACCTCAACCCCAGCAGGCCCAGCCAGCGCCACAGGGCTCGCCGCTGAATCAGCCACACACTATTGACGCTCAGGCGCACAAAGTCGACGAGCCGATCCGCAAAGACCAGGTTTAAGCCCATGTTCGGTATCAGCTTCTCTGAACTGCTGCTCGTTGGCCTGGTTGCCTTGCTGGTACTGGGTCCCGAGCGCCTGCCGGGTGCTGCACGCACCGCAGGCTTATGGATCGGTCGGTTGAAGCGCAGCTTCAATGCGATCAAACAGGAAGTTGAACGTGAAATCGGGGCTGACGAGATTCGTCGGCAGTTGCACAACGAGCACATTCTTTCGCTGGAAGACGAAGCGCGCAAAATGTTCGCGCCCAATCAGCCGCCCGAGAACGGCTCCGAGCCGGTAAACCCGTCGCCCGCACCGGCAGCAGCCGAAGCGGCAAGCCCCGCGCACGATGAAGCCGCACACCATGAAATCGGCCCGGCACAACCTGCGGCGCCGAAGACCGAGCTGTCGCTGGAGAAAACCGCGAAACCGGCTGACGCCGGCACACCGGTCCCGACGCCTCCCGCCCACGATTCGTCATTGCCACCGCGAGCACCATGAGCGCTGATATCCCGGAAAACGATCAGCAAATGCCGCTGATCTCGCACCTCACCGAGTTGCGTACACGTCTGTTGCGTTGTGTTGCGGCAGTGTTCCTGATTTTTGCCGGCCTGTTCTACTTCACGCAGAAGATCTACACACTGGTCTCGGCGCCGCTGCGAGTCTATCTGCCTGAAGGCGCAACGATGATCGCCACCGATGTGGCCTCGCCGTTCATCACGCCGTTCAAGCTGACCATGATGGTCGCGCTGTTTCTGTCCATGCCGGTCATCCTGCATCAGATCTGGGGCTTTATCGCGCCAGGCCTGTACAAGCACGAGAAGCGCGTCGCGGTGCCCCTGCTGGTGTCGAGTATCATCCTGTTCTACGCAGGCATGGCGTTTGCCTACTTTCTGGTCTTCCCGCTGATTTTCCACTTCTTCGCTAGCGTGACGCCGGAAGGCGTTTCGATGATGACCGACATCGCCAGTTACCTGGACTTCGTGATGACGTTGTTCTTCGCCTTTGGCGTGGCCTTCGAAATCCCGGTGGCCGTGGTGTTGCTGGTGTGGATCGGCATCGTCGACGTCAAATACCTGAAGAAGATCCGCCCTTACGTGATCATCGGCTGCTTCGTGGTCGGCATGATCCTGACGCCGCCGGACATCTTCTCGCAGACGCTGCTGGCGGTGCCAATGTGGCTGCTCTTCGAGCTGGGCGTACTGTGCAGCACGATGATCAAGAAGCGTGGCGAACATCCGGACGATGAGACCGAGGACGCTGACAAGCAGGACCAGCCGCCCGCGACCACACCGTGAACCTGCTGCTGCTTGAGGAAGCCGATTTCATTGCGGCTGACCGGGTGGTCCTGCGTGATCGCCGTCTGAAGCACATGCAGGAGGTGCACCGCGCAGAGGCCGGCGACAGTGTGCGGGTGGGCCGCGTCAACGGCCTGCTGGGCAATGCCGAACTGCTGCGCCTTGAACCCCATGAGGCAGAGCTGCGTGTCGAACTGCAGAGTGCTCCTCCGGCAAAACTGCCGCTCACCCTGCTGCTGGCGTTGCCACGTCCCAAGATGTTACGCCGGGTGTTTCAGACCGTCGCGACCATGGGCGTGCCGAAAGTCATCCTGCTGAACAGCTACAGGGTGGAAAAAAGCTTCTGGCAGACGCCGTTTCTAGAGCCTGAAGCCATCCGCGCGCAACTGATTCTGGGCCTGGAACAGGCGCGCGATTCGGTGCTGCCTGAGATTGTGATCGAAAAGCGCTTCAAGCCTTTCGTTGAAGATCGCTTGCCGCAGATCGCGCTCGACACACTGGGCCTGGTTGGCCATCCCGGTGATTTCCCCGCCTGCCCTCGTGCGGTCACAGAGCAAGTCACGCTGGCCATCGGCCCTGAAGGGGGCTGGATACCCTACGAAATCGATCTGTTGCGTCAGTCGGGTTTGCAGCCCGTGCAATTGGGCGAACGTATCCTGCGCGTCGAAACCGCTGTAACGGCCCTTCTCGCCCGCTTGTTCTAAGCTGTCAGTGTCGACTCAATCGCTTCAGTTAACCGATAACTGGCCGATGCAATTGCATACTTAGAGCAAAAGACGTCAAGGAGTAGTCATGTCTCGTGGGTTATCCAAAAGCCTCGCCAATGCGAGTGTCAGCCTGAAATTGGCGATCGGCTTTGGCCTGGTACTGTTGATGACGCTGATGATTTCGGCCACCGGCTGGTTCAGCAATCAGGCCCTTATTGATCGTGGGGACCGTGTTACTGCGATTGCGCAGGTCAATGAGCTGACCCTTCAGTTGCGCATCAACCGTATGAGCTACGAGGCGCTGTACAACGCAGAGACCGCAGCGCAGGTCAGAAGTACGCTCGATCAACTGGACGCCGCGCTGCAAAGCGCCAGGAACCTGCTGCGATCCCCCGAGAACCTGCAATTGCTGGATGCCCAGATTCAGGCGACCCGCGACTATCGCCAGTCGTTTGAGGACATGAGCAAGGCGATCGAAACCCGCGAAGCGAGCCGCAGCCAGATGGGCGAAAACGCCGACAAGGCCGTGGATCAGGCCGACAGGATCGAAGCCGAACTGCTCAAGGAAGATAACATCCTGGCCTTCAATGGCATCGTCGGCGTCAGCAAGCTGATTCAGCAGGCGCGTTTTCAGGTACGTGGTTACACCTACAGCGGCCGTCCCGATTTCGAAAAAGACGCCAATAAGGCCATCGATGACGCGGTGACCGGGATCAACACGCTGGCTGGCGACATTTCTTCCACTTATTCGCCCATGCTGCAACAGGCCATCGCCGGGCTCAATGGCTACCGCGCGGCTGTGGGCCGCTACCGCGATGCCCAGGCCGCCTCCAAGGCCGCACTGGATAAAATGACCACGTTGGGCGTCAGCATGCTCGACACCAGCAACGACCTGATCATCCGGCAGAACAAGAGCCGTGACGCAGACAGCGCCAAGTCGGTCACGATGATCGCTGCCGCTACGGCGTTGGCGCTGATGCTGAGCATTCTCGCGGCGTGGGTCATCACTCGCCAGATCACCACCCCGTTGCAGGAGACCCTCGAAGTAGTGGAGCGGGTGGCCTCGGGCGACCTGAGTCGCAACCTCAAGGTTGATCGCAAGGACGAACTGGGCAAACTGCAGGCCACGATTCAACGTATGACGGTGAGCCTGCGTGAGCTGGTCGGCGGTATTCGCGATGGCGTCACCCAGATCGCCAGCGCGGCGGAAGAGCTGTCAGCGGTCACCGAGCAGACCAGCGCCGGAGTCAACAGCCAGAAGGTCGAAACCGATCAGGTCGCCACCGCCATGCATGAAATGACGGCAACGGTTCAGGAGGTTGCGCGCAACGCCGAGGAAGCCTCGGAAGCAGCAGTGGCGGCAGACCGTCAGGCCCGTGATGGCGAACGAGTGGTCAACGAGGCCATTGCGCAAATCGAACGTCTTGCCTCCGCGGTGGGCAACTCCAGCGAAGCGATGGGCGCGCTGAAACAGGAAAGCGACAAGATCGGCAGCGTGCTGGACGTCATCAAATCGGTCGCCGAACAGACCAACCTGCTGGCCTTGAACGCCGCTATCGAGGCAGCCCGCGCCGGTGAGGCCGGCCGGGGCTTTGCTGTGGTTGCCGATGAGGTGCGCAGTCTGGCGCAGCGCACGCAGAAATCCACCGAAGAGATCGAAGCACTGATTGCCGGCCTGCAAAGCGGCACACAGCAGGCCACAACGGTCATGGACAGCAGTCGCGAGCTGAGCACCAGCAGCGTGGAACTGACACGTCGGGCCGGAGGATCGCTGGAAAGCATCACCAAAACCGTCTCGGCGATCCAGGCGATGAATCAGCAGATCGCCGCCGCCGAAGAACAGAGCGCCACCGCCGAAGAGATCAACCGCAGCATCATCAACGTCCGCGACGTGTCCGAGCAGACATCGGCGGCCAGTGAAGAAACCGCGGCTTCCAGCGTAGAACTCGCAAGACTGGGCAACCACCTTCAGGTGCTGGTGAGCCGCTTCACCGTCTGACCTGTCAGCACACAGCCCGCGCCCGCACTCGGCGCGGGCCATTTTCCCCAACTAAATGTGACAGCGTTCACCCCTCCTTCGTACTCGGAAATCTCCTACGACCTTCTCAGGTCACGCAATGAGTCACCACGCCGATGCGCTCACAACGCACGTCCCGACGGGTTCGGAACGTGCTTTTGTTCGCTCATTGCAGGAGATTCCAATGTTCCGACTGATCAATCAAGCGCTCGGCAACATGAACGTCAGATTCAAGCTGTCCCTGGGTTTCGGCCTGGTGCTGCTATTGACGCTGATCATCACACTGACCGGCTGGCATGGCCTGTACACCATGATCGACCGCTCGGAGTCGCTCTCGGACATCGCCCAGCTCAACGGTCTGACCAAAGACCTGCGCGCCGAGCGAATCACCGACCGCGTTGAAAAAACGCCGGAGAGCACCGCGCTGGTCACAGAAAAGCTCAATGAAATGAAAGCCCAACTCACCCTCCTGCACACACAGAGTGAGGAGGAGGCAACCATCAAGCTGCTAAACGGCCAGTTCGAGATGCTGAACAGGCTGGAAAAGACCTTCGCGGACGTTCGCACCAACCGACAAACCCGCAACCAGATACGCGCGCGCCTGGAGCAGACGTCCGAACAGGCCTTGCAGGCCATCGCGCAGGTTGAGGTAGAGGTACTCAAAAGCGTCAGCCAGGAACAGGACAGCAGCGAGCGGATGGAGGAGTTCACCAACATTTCCCAACTGAGGCAGCAGGTGCAGACCGCTCGTTATCAGGTGCAGGCGTATACCTTCACCACCCGCGACGCGGATGAGCACGCGGCCATTGCGGCCATCGACGAAGCGCTCAAGGAGATCGGGCAGATCGCTCAGGATCAGGGCAATGAAAGCCTTCAGGGCCTGACCCCGGCGACCGCCGCCTTGCAGAGTTATCGGGAACGGCTTGGCGAGTTCAAGCAGATACAGACCAAGGCCGAAGCGGATCAGGAAATCATGGAAGGTCTTGGCGAAACGCTGCTGGACTCCGTCGCGGCGCTGAACCGCCTGCAGACTGCCCAGCGTGACAGCGAGGCGGCCAACTCCAGCGCCATGCTGAGCAGTGTTGCAGGCCTGGCATTGCTGATCGGATTGCTTGCCGCCTGGATCATGACCCGGCAGATCACCGTACCGTTGCAGCAGACACTCATCGCCGCAGCACGCATCGCCCAGGGCGACCTGAGTCGGGACATATCGGTCACACGCCGTGACGAAATGGGTCAGTTGCAACGCAGCATGCAGACCATGACCATCAGCCTGCGCGAACTGGTTGGCGGCATCAGCGAGGGCGTATCGCAGATCGCCAGCGCGGCCGAGCAATTGTCAGCAGTGACCAGGCAGACCTGCATCGGGGTCACCAGTCAGAAAGACGAAACCGATCAGGTGGCCACGGCCATGAATGAAATGGCCGCAACCGTGCAGGAAGTCGCGCGCAATGCGCAGGAAGCGTCGCAGGCGGCCGCTCAGGCGGATCAACAGGCGCGCAGTGGCGATGAAGTGGTCGGGCAGGCGATCAGTCAGATCGAGCAACTGGCTCTCAAGGTGCTGAACTCCACGCAGTCGATGAGCGCGCTCAAGCAGGAAAGCAACAAGATCGTTGGCGTTCTGGATGTGATCAAGTCTGTTTCACAGCAGACTAACCTGTTGGCCCTCAATGCGGCCATCGAGGCAGCCCGCGCGGGAGAGGCCGGGCGCGGCTTCGCGGTGGTTGCCGATGAAGTACGTGGTCTGGCGCAACGCACGCAAAAGTCTACCGAGGAAATCGAAGAGCTGATCGCTGCCCTGCAAACCGGCACCCAACAAGTCGCAACCGCCCTGGATAACAGCCGCACCCTGACCGACAACACGGTTGAGCTGAGCCGTCGCGCGGGTGGCGCACTGGAGCAGATCACCCGCACCGTGGCGACGATCCAGCACATGAACGAACAGATCGCTACCGCCAGCGAGGAACAGAGCGTAGTCGCCGAACAGATCAACCGTAACGTCATCAGCGTACGCGACATCTCCGAACAGACCGCTGCAGCCAGCGAGCAAACCGCAACCTCCAGCGTCGAACTCGCCAGGCTGGGAACGCACCTGCAGACACTGGTGGGGAAATTCAGGGTGGGTTGAACCCATGCCATCACGCCGGTAGACGTCCGGACAACGCCATCGTGCCCGCAGGCATACCGGAGAACATCATCGTGCCCACGCTGGAGCGTGAGGAACGATCGTCGGCAGGAATAACACTATCGTACCCATGCTCCGCGTGGGTATGCCGGTCTGGACGCTCCGCGTCCTCTTGCGACGCAGAGCGTCGTGAACTGCATTCCCACGCTGGAGCGTGAGGAACGATAGTCGGCAGGGATAACACCATCGTGCCCATGCTCCAGCGTGGGCATGCCGGTCTGGACGCTCTGCGTCCTCTTGCGACGCGATGCGTCGTGAACTGCATTCCCACGCTGGAGCGTGAGGAACGATCGGAGTTCTGAAGAACCCGTCTTGACCATGTCCTGTGCATGTATGTGCCACAAAGCCCAATAAAAAAGCCCCCGACGCGCTAGGCGTCAGGGGCTCTTTTCGTAGCCGGGCGGTTTTAGACCGGGACCGGCTCCGATGCTTTACCTACAGGCTGCAAAGGCAGCAAAGGCGCGTGCGGATCGGCTTCGATGGAAGCTCTCCACGCGGCCAGCCACTCTTCGTGACCTTCGCTCCAGACGCGCTCGTGCAAGCGGCCAAGGGCGACCGGGTCGCTCAGCAGCATCAGGCGTTCCTGATTGCCGAGTTTTGCCGGGCCGACCTTGAGTGCCTGATCAACACGTTCCATACGCACCACTTCAATCGGCTGAGCCTGACGGTGACGCGACGTCGCCAGGGCGCAAGCCAAGGCGTTCTGTCGCGGGTCGACCACAGCCCGAATGAAGCCCTGCTTCAGCGCATGCCAGCGGTTCTCGTAGGTGTACTGATCCGTCGAGATCAGCTCTTGCGGCGGCTCGAACTCTTCAGGAATCAGGAAGAACTTCTCGTCACGCGCCTTGACGCCCAGATTGGTACGGCTGGAAATCACCGACACCGGAATCGACAGCATCAACGACACCACGATCGGCGCTAGCCACCACAGGAAGCTTGGGTTCAACCAGAACACCAGCAAGGCCCAGCACGCGCCCAACAGGGTTTGCGGACCGTGGCGCTTCACTGCTTCGATCCACGGCGTGGAGTCATCGTCGCGTTGCGGCGAGTTCCAGGTCGCGGCCCAGCCCAGGAAAGCGGCCAGTACGAAGCGGGTGTGGAACAGCATGCGCACCGGAGCCAACAGCACCGAGAAGAGCATTTCCAGCAGCATCGAAATGGTGACCTTGAACTTGCCACCGAAGCCTTTCGCGCCCTTGGCCCAGATCAGAATAACGCTGAGCAGTTTAGGCAGGAACAGCAGGACGATGGTCGTCGAGAACAACGCAACAGCTTTTTCCGGGTGCCATTGTGGCCACAGCGGATACAGCTGACGCGGTTCAAGGAAGTAGGTCGGCTCCATCAGCGTGTTCACCGCCAGCAGGGCCGTGGACAGCACGAGGAAGAAGAACCACAACGGTGCCGACAGATAAGACATCACACCGGTCAGGAACACCGCACGGTGAACCGGGTGCATGCCCTTGACCAGGAACAGCCTGAAGTTCATCAGGTTGCCGTGGCACCAGCGACGGTCACGCTTGAGTTCGTCCAGCAGGTTGGGCGGCAACTCTTCGTAACTGCCTGGCAGGTCGTAAGCAATCCACACGCCCCAGCCGGCACGGCGCATCAGCGCAGCTTCGACGAAGTCGTGGGAGAGGATCGCACCGGCGAACGCGCCCTTGCCGGGCAACGGCGCCAGGGCGCAGTGCTCGATGAAGGGTTTCATGCGGATGATCGCGTTGTGACCCCAATAGTGGGATTCACCCAACTGCCAGAAGTGCAGACCGGCGGTGAACAGCGGACCATAGACCCGGGTAGCGAACTGCTGCATGCGTGCATACAGCGTGTCCATACCCGACGCACGTGGCGCGGTCTGGATGATACCAGCGTCCGGCGTGGCTTCCATCAGGCGAACCAGGCTGGTCAGACACTCACCGCTCATGACGCTGTCGGCGTCCAGCACGACCATGTAGCGGTATTCACCGCCCCAGCGACGGCAGAAGTCGTCGAGGTTGCCGCTTTTGCGTTTTACGCGGCGGCGACGGCGACGATAGAAGATCTTGCCGAAACCTTTGGTCTCGCGGCACACGTCCAGCCACGCCTGTTGCTCGGCAACGGCGATGTCGGTTTCGTTGGTGTCACTGAGCACGAAGAAATCGAAACGATCCAGGTCACCCGTGGCAGCTACCGACTCGAACGTAGCGCGCAGACCGGCGAAAACCCGAGGCACGTCCTCGTTGCAGATCGGCATGACCAGCGCAGTACGTGCGCCCTTTTCGATCGGCTCATTGCCAGCACTGGCACCCGAGATGCGATATTTGTCGCGACCGGTGAGCAGCTCAAGGAAGCCCATCAGCGCGGTCCAGAAACCGGCCGATACCCAGCAGAACAAAATCCCGAACAGCAACAGGATACTGGTCTGCAAGGCATAAGGCATGACCTGCAAGGCGGTCTGCACGAAGGTCTGACGGGTGATTTCGTCGAGCGAAACCAGCGACCAGCCCTGATACGGCAGGATGCCCTTCATGTACCAGCCAGCCACGATCGTCTGGCCCAGCATGAGGATCAGCAGGATGTAGCGACGGATCGAGCCGACGGTGCGCCAGCGCGCCTTCGGCAGATCCCGCGGCAGATCATCATGCGCGGGCTTGGGCGGGTTGGTCTTGCCGGTCAGGCGACGCCAGCCGCGCACCAGAATGTTGGTGCGCCATGGCTCTGGCACGACCTTGGTCCGGCGAATCGGCGGTGTCGCCTTCAGGCACAGGCGACCGCTGGCATCGACGCCGAGCATCTCGGCGTCCTCCAGCTGATCTGCGGTGGTCAGCGTCAGACGGCGACCCACCGAAGCCTGAGCGGCCTCGGCAGGGTCAGTGACCGGCTGCGCGGAAAGTCGCTCATGCAATTCGGCGAAGGTCGTGCAGCCGGCAAGTTCTGCCCGCTGCTCGTCGCTCATCGGTAAATGCGCCAGGTACTCGTTCAGAGACATTGGCACCGGTAGAGAATTACTCATCGCTCGGCAACTGATAGCTCCAGGTCTCGGTCATGACTTGCAACGTCTTGGCCGGTTCCGGATGGGTGGGCGCTGCCTCGGTTTCAGGCTGCTGAATTTCTTTACCGTCTTTATCCTTGGCTACTTCAGCCTTGGATGCGTCGGCTTTGCTTGCGTCGGCCTTGGCGACTTCGCCTTTGCCTTTGGCTGCATCAGCTTTTGCTGCGTCAGCCTTGCCAGCTTCAGACTTGGCAGTCTCAGGCTTGGCAGCTTCGGCCTTCGGCGCGTCGGCCTTGGCGATTTCTACCTGGTCGTTGGCGGACTCCTTGGCGACTGCCGGCTTGGCAGCTTCCTTGGCGGCAGCCTTCCTCTCTTCGGCCTTGTCAGCCACGAGCAGCGCAGGCTCCTTGCCTGGTTCGGCAGGGATTTCACGCAACAGGTAGGCGCGCATTTCGGTCGGCTTGCTGGAGTCCTTGACCTTCACCCGCAGGGTCAGGCGGTAGCCTTTGGTGACCGGGTTGTAGCGCAGGTTGTTTTCCACCAGTTCGACGTTGTCGTCAGTGGTCACCTGGCTGCGAATGGTCTTGTCTTCCGGCAGTGCGGCGAGAACCGGGCCCACGAAGTCGACTAGGAAGGCAAGGCTGCCGTCCGGCTGACGGATCAGGTTGGACTGACGCACGTCACCGATGGAGCGTTGGGTCTGCTTGACCCAGCCCAGATCCGGCGAGTGGATCGAGTTTTCCTGCATGGTCCAGTGCAAACGGTAGTCGAACGCCATTTCCTGGCCAGGTTCTGCCAGAGTTTCAGGCTTCCAGTAGGCCACGATGTTGTCGTTGGTCTCGTCGGCAGTCGGGATTTCGACCAGCTCGACAGTCCCTTTACCCCAATCGCCCTTCGGCTCGATCCAGGCACTTGGGCGCTTGTCGTAGCGGTCATCCAGGTCTTCGTACTGGCTGAAGTCGCGGCCGCGTTGCAGCAGACCGAAACCACGCGGGTTCTCGACCGAGAAGCTGCTGATGGACAGATGTTTAGGGTTGTTCAGCGGACGCCACAGCCACTCACCGTTGGCCGCCTGGATCGACAGACCGCTGGAATCGTGCAGTTCACGACGGTAGTTAGGCACACGCGAAGGCTGGTTGGCGCCGAACAGGAACATACTGGTCAGCGGAGCAACGCCCAGCTTGTTGACCTTGTCACGCAGGAACATGCGCGACTTCACGTCAACCAGGGTGTTGGTACCCGGACGCAGGGTCAGCTGATAGGCGCCAGTGGCACGCGGCGAGTCGAGCAGTGCGAAGATCACCAGATGGTTGTCATCCGGGCCCGGCTTCTCGATCCAGAATTCCTTGAAGCGCGGAAATTCTTCACCGGACGGCGAGGCAGTGTCGATCGCCATGCCGCGCGCGGACAGGCCATAAACCTGACCCTTGCCGATCACGCGGAAGTAGCTCGCGCCCAGCATGGTCATGATTTCGTCCTGCTTGTCATCCTTGTTGATCGGATACAGGACACGGAAACCGGCATAACCCAGTTTCTCGGTGGATTTTGGGTCGATCTTCAGATCGCCGAAGTCAAAACGACTCGGGTCGTATTTGATCTCGTCGACGCTGGTCGCGGTCACTTCGTTGATCTTGACCGGCGTGTCGAAGTGCATGCCCTGGTGGTAGAAAGACACTTTGAACGGAGTCTTTTCGCCCGCCCATTCGGCCTTGTCATCACGGAAGCGGATCTTCTGATAATCGGCGAACTTCATGTCGCGCAGCTCGTTCGGCAGATTGCTCCTCGGAGCCTCGAACTTCTGCCCGGCCATTTCTTTGGCCTTCGCCGCTACATCATCAAGGTTGAACGCCCACAGCTGACCTGCACTGAACAGGCATACAAGGGCCGAGCTTGCCAGAAGTGCACTACGCAACCGCTTGACAGGTGTCTTTGGAGCATCACAGGGACTAACAATCACGAGCAACCCTCGCCGAAAAACAGATGAAAAAACCAACGGCCAGCTATCAATGCCGGGTTGGCGAGCATTGTTCCGACTCCGAATGGGCTTAATGATTCCCCAACCCGGTGTCAGAACCGCTTTTGTCATACCAAATGGACCAACAGTGTCGATCCCCGTAGCGCGCGATTATCCAGTAGCACGCGCCACAACGCATCAGGTATGACAAAGAAATTTATTCCCGCAAGACAGATGAATTCAGGGGGACAAAGTGAAATCGTAGCTTATGTATCAAACAAAAATGTCACGGGGCCATCATTTATCAGGTGCACCTGCATGTCTGCACCAAACTGGCCCGCCGCTACCGTGGGATGCGCGATTCTGGCCTGGCTCAACAGATAGTCGAACAACTCGGCACCCAGCGCTGGAGGCGCGGCTTTCGAGAAGCCCGCGCGCAACCCGCTTTTGGTGTCTGCAGCCAGCGTGAACTGGGAAACCAGCAACAAGCCGCCACTCACCTCGCGCAAAGACAGATTCATCTTGCCCTCGGCATCGCTGAACACTCGATAATTGAGCAACTTGTGCAGCAACTTATCGGCACTGGCGCGGGTGTCTTGAGGCTCTATTCCCACCAACACCAGTATGCCCTGTTCAATGGCACCCACCACCTCGGTGCCGACCTCGACGCGCGCACTTCGCACGCGCTGCAACAAACCTTTCATAGATGCCTTTCCAGACTCAAAACCAATACCGGATCACTGTCACGCTTCTTCGGGCGGCAGGTCGAGCAGGTTGCGCGCAACTTCTGCAGCGGCCCGCACCAGTGCGTCGGCGATACCGGGTTCGGCTGCCGAGTGCCCGGCCTCGCGAATCACCTGCAGCTCGCTGCCAGGCCAGTTCTGGTGCAGCTCCCACGCATTGTCCAGCGGACAGATGACATCGTAACGACCGTGGACAATGATTGCCGGCAGGTGCGCGATCTTCGGCATGTCGCGAATCAGCTGGTTGTCTTCCAGAAAGGCGTTGTTCATGAAGTAGTGGCATTCGATGCGCGCGATGGACAACGCACGGTGCGGCTCGGCGAAGCGATCGACCACTTGCGGATTGGGCCGCAAGGTGGCGCAACGCCCCTCCCAGGTCGACCAGGCCTTGGCGGCATGCATCTGGGCAATCTGATCCGGCCCGGTGAGCCGCTTGTGGAAGGCAGCCAGAATGTTGTCACGCTCGTCCAGCGGAATCGGCGCGACATAATCCTGCCAATAATCCGGGAACAGACGGCTGGCACCTGCCTGATAGAACCAGTCGATTTCCTGCTGACGGGCAAGGAATACGCCACGCAGGATCAGCGCGTGCACGCGGTCGGGATGGGTCTGTGCATACGCCAGGGCAAGGGTCGAGCCCCACGAACCGCCGAACAACACCCATTTGTCGATCCCGAGGTGCTCGCGGATCGCTTCAAGGTCTTCCACCAGTTTCCAGGTGGTGTTGTTTTCAAGGCTGGCATGCGGAGTGGAACGACCGCAGCCGCGCTGGTCGAACGTAACGATGCGGTACAGGTTGGGATCGAAATAGCAGCGACTGTGCGCATCGCATCCCGAACCCGGGCCGCCGTGGATGAACACCACCGGCAACCCTTCTGGCGAGCCACTTTCATCGACGTAAAGCACATGCGGTTGTTCCACGGCCAGATCGTGCCGGGCGTAGGGTTTGATCTGCGGGTACAAAGTCTGCATAAGTGCTCCATAAGTCCAATTTAGAGGCTTCTATTATTCTGCCGTGGGGCATCATAAACCCGAAACGAAGAATCAGCATGCTGCACGTCATCGATCAGGATGGAACGAACGATGCAAGCGTTTTGCCAATTTCAACGGTGCGCGAACCAGAGCCGTTGCGCTGGGTCGAAGCGAGAGCTGTGCCGTCAATTATTTCTCTTTTTTTCAGGAAATAATTGACGACACGCCTACAGTCTAAGAATCCCGTTTTCCATTCGTCAGACTACTTGAGGTTTTACCGATGTCTCAGGAACCACTTGTTCGTGACGCTGATGTGGCCGCTTTTCGCGCCGCTGTGCTCGCCAAACTCACCTACTCGGTGGGCAAGGACCCCGACCATGCGTTTGAGCATGACTGGTTTGAAGCTGTTGCCCTTGCCGCCCGCGACCACATGGTCGAACACTGGATGGACCACACGCGGCAGATCTATCGCAAGGTTCAGAAACGCGTTTACTACCTGTCTCTCGAATTCCTGATAGGCAGGCTGCTGTACGACAGCCTCAGTAACCTCGGCCTGCTCGAAGTCGCTCGCGAGGCGCTGACCGAACTGGGTGTGGACATCGAACGCATCCGCCTGCTTGAACCGGATGCGGCACTGGGTAACGGCGGCCTGGGTCGTCTGGCGGCGTGCTTCATGGAAAGCATGTCGACCCTGGGTATCGCGGGTCATGGTTACGGCATTCGTTACGAGCACGGCCTGTTTCGTCAGGGCATCGTCGATGGCTGGCAGCAGGAACAAACCGAGAACTGGCTGGACTTCGGTAACCCATGGGAATTCGAACGCCCTGAGGTGGTTTACTCCATTGGCTTCGGCGGCAGCGTCGACACTGTCCCGACCGAAGCAGGCGACTCGCGTCAGGTATGGCGTCCGGGCGAGACCGTTCGGGCCATCGCCTATGACACCCCGGTGGTAGGCTGGCGTGGCAAGAGCGTCAACACGCTGCGCTTGTGGCGCGCCCGTGCAGTAGAAGACCTGCACCTGGAACGCTTCAACGCCGGCGATCACTTCGGCGCGGTTGCCGAAGTGGTGCGCGCCGAAAGCATTTCCCGCGTGCTTTACCCGAACGATGCAACCGAAGCGGGTCAGGAACTGCGTCTGCGTCAGGAATACTTTTTCGTCTCCGCGTCGCTGCAGGACTTGCTGCGCCGCCATCTGAACCAACACGCCACGCTGACGGATCTGTCCGAGCACGCGGCGATTCAGATGAACGACACGCACCCCTCGATCGCAGTGGCCGAGCTGATGCGTCAGTTGATCGACAACCACAACATTCCGTGGGACACCGCGTGGAAAATCACCGTCGGCACCCTCGGCTACACCAACCACACCCTGCTGCCTGAAGCGCTGGAAACCTGGTCGGTCGGTCTGATGGAGCGGATGCTGCCGCGCCACATGCAGATCATCTACCTGATCAACGCGCAGCACATTGACACACTGCGCGCCAAAGGCGTCGACGACGTCAACGTACTGCGTGCCGTATCGCTGATCGAAGAAGACAACGGTCGTCGGGTACGCATGGGCAACCTGGCGTTCCTCGGCTCGCACAGCGTCAACGGCGTTTCGGCGCTGCACACCCAGCTGATGCGCAAGACCGTGTTCGCCGAGCTGCACAAGATCTACCCGGAGCGGATCAACAACAAGACCAACGGCATCACCTTCCGCCGCTGGCTGTTCCAGGCCAACCCGAAGCTGACCGAGATGCTTGTCGAGTCGCTCGGCGAGGATGTTCTGGACAACGCCGAGACGCGCCTCAAAGAGCTCGAGCCGTTCGCCGAGAAGTCGTCGTTCCGTAAGCAAATGGCCGATCAACGCCTGCACAGCAAGCGTGCGCTGGCCGCGATCATTCACGAGCGCCTGGGCATTGCCGTCAATCCTGCCGCGATGTTCGACGTTCAGGTCAAGCGGATTCACGAGTACAAACGCCAGTTGCTGAACCTGTTCCACACGGTTGCCTTGTATCAGGCCATTCGCGCCGAGCCGGGTACCGATTGGGTGCCACGGGTGAAGATCTTCGCCGGCAAGGCGGCGGCCAGTTATCACTCGGCCAAGCTGATCATCAAGCTGACCAACGACATCGCGCGGACCGTGAACAACGATCCGACGGTGCGCGGTCTGCTGAAAGTGGTGTTCACGCCCAACTACAACGTCAGCCTGGCGGAGAGCATCATCCCGGCGGCCGACCTGTCCGAGCAGATTTCCACCGCAGGCCTGGAGGCGTCCGGCACCAGTAACATGAAGTTCGGCCTCAACGGCGCACTGACCATCGGTACGCTGGACGGTGCCAACGTGGAGATGAGCGAGCAGGTCGGGCTGGAGCACATGTTCATCTTCGGCATGTCCTCGCAACAGGTCGAAGCCCGCAAGCGTGCAGGTGAATTCAGCGCGCACGACGATGTGGCCGCCTCCGGACGCTTGAACGATGTCCTGCAGGCGATCCGTGGCGGTGTGTTCTCGCCGGATGATCCGAACCGTTATGTGGGGCTGATCGATCAGTTGCTGGCGTATGACCGCTTCCTGGTCTGCGCAGACTTCGACTCGTACTGGGCGGCCCAGGCCAAGGTCGAAGAGCGCTGGCACGACTCCAAGGAATGGTGGCGCTCGGCGGTCCTCAACACCGCACGCATGGGCTGGTTCTCCTCGGACCGGACCATCCGCGAGTACGCCGGAGACATTTGGAAGGCGCTGGACTGACGTCAGAGCCTGAAAAGACTCACAACCCCAGTGGGAGCGAGCCGGGCGACGCTTCGCTTGCTCGCGAAGAGGCCATTAAGGTCTCCGCAAAGAAGGCGCTCGAAACGACGCCTTCGTGAGCAAGCTCACTCCCACAAGCGCCACGAGGATCTGTCTCAGTCCTGCAGAGACTCTGGTGCCCCCGGCATAAAACATTACAAACGATGTCCGCCCGCCCCTATATACTGCGCTCGATGAACCTTCACACATCGAAAAGGATGTCGTCGCGTGCTTTGGATTTGTCTGGTGTTGGGCGGCGCGGCGCTGGGCTATTCGCTGAGTTATGACGAGTGGGCCGGTGCACTGATTGGTGCAGCCATGGGCTGGGCCGTGTGGGCCGGCATTCGCGTGCGCGTGCTTGGCAGGCAATCGGCTGATCAGCAGCAACAACTGCTCGCAAACCGCGAATCCCTCGACGCCCTTCAACAGCGCCTGAGCGCACTCGAACGTCAGTCCGCGCCTGGCGTACCGCCTGCGCAGGACCCTGCGCCGCTTCCACTCGATGCGATCATTGTCGAAGCACCCGGCGACGGCCCCGAGCTGATCTGGGACCTGCCGGACGAAGCGCCGCAGGTAGCAACACCTGTCGAGCCCGCCCCGCCGATACACGAGCCAACCAACACAGCAAAAACCAACCCGCTGGACAGCGCGATCAACGCCGCAAAAGACTGGCTGTTGGGCGGGAATACAGTGCTGCGCGTGGGTGTCGTGGTGCTGTTCCTCGGCCTGGCGTTTTTGCTGCGCTATGCCACTGAGGGCATGGTCGTGCCGCTTGAAGCACGCTACGCCGCAGTCGCCGCCAGTGCGCTGGCCCTGCTCGGTCTGGGCTGGTGGCTGCGCAGGCGCAACGGTCCTTACGCCTTGATGCTGCAAGGCGCAGGCGTTGGGGTGCTGTACCTGACCGTGTTCGCCGCGATGAAACTGCACACGCTGCTGGACCCGACCCTGGGCTTTGCACTGCTGGTTGCGGTCACCAGCTTCTCAGCCATTCTGGCGCTGACGCAGGATTCGCTGGCACTCGCCTGCGCTGGCGCGCTCGGCGGCTTCGCGGCACCGTTGCTGGCCTCGACCGGGCAAGGTAGCCATATCTCGCTGTTCAGTTACTTTGCCCTGCTCAATGCGGGCATCATCGCCATCGCATGGTTCAAGGCCTGGCGCACGCTCAACCTGATCGGCTTCTTCGGCACCTTCGGCATCGGCTTCGCCTGGGGCCTGCAGGCCTATACACCGGCATTGTTCTGGAGCACCGAGCCCTTTCTGATGGTGTTCTTCCTGATGTATCTGGCCATCGGCCTGCTGTTTGCCCGCCGCAAACTGCTCGAACTGGACAGCGCGCCACCTGACCATACTCGCGAAGCTATGCTGCGCTGGGCTGCGCGTCGGGGCGATTACGTCGACGGCACGTTGTTGCTGGGCACGCCGATAGTCGGCTTCGGCCTGCAATATGCGCTCGTCGAGCATTTGGAATTCGGCGCTGCGTTCAGCGCGCTTGGGTTGGGCTTGATCTACATGGCGCTGGCACGCTGGCTGGCAGCACGTGCACCGGGCCAAACCGCCTTGCTGATGGAAACCTGCCTGGCGCTGGGCGTGGTGTTTGCCACGCTGGCGATCCCGTTGGGCCTGGGTTCTCAGTGGACGACGAGCGCGTGGGCCGTGGAAGGCGCGGCGATTTTCTGGCTGGGTTTGCGGCAGCAGCGCAAGCTGGCACAGGCTTTCGGCCTGCTGCTGCAACTGTGCGCCAGCGTGATGTTGATCAATGCGTCAGGCAGCGCCGACTCGGCTGACGACTACTGGACGCCGATGATCCTGGCCATCGCTGCGCTGGTCAGTGCCTGGAGTGCGTACCGCTTCAACACCCTGACCCTTATCGATCAAAAAGTCGCCAGAACCGTGCTGACCGTATGGGGTGCGATCTGGTGGTCGGTTTCATTGATCAGCGTCGTGCAGTTGTACGTTCCCATTGGAGTGCAGACGTCTGTGCTGTTGATCGCCGCCGCGCTCAGCATGGCAATCTGGACAGTGCTGTCCGTGCGCTTGCGCTGGCCAGACCTCGCCGCGCTGTGCAGCACGCTTACGCCCGTCAGCGCAGCATTACTGTCGGGCTCGCTGAGTGAGCATTACCACCCCGCCGCCCACTGGGGCTGGCTGGCCTGGCTGGTGGTGCTCGCCGTGCACCTGCTGACTCTGCGCTATCTGGCAGACCGGCAGCCCATCCTCGCACGACGTGTCGCTCACACCGCGGGCTGCCTGCTGATCATCGTCGTGCTGGCCCTGGAACTGCGCTTCGGCCTGCTGCAACTGTCCGAACATTACAACGCCTGGCGATGGCTGGGCTGGGCGATTCTGCCGAGCCTGTTCCTGCTGGCGATGAGCTCGGCGCGCCAATGGCCGTGGCCGGTAAAAGCATGCCCCGAAGCCTATCACCTCTGTGCCGCTGCGCCGCTGGCGGTGTTGATGCTGGCGTGGTTCTGGCTGGCGAATACCTTGAGCGACGGCGCAGCGGAACCACTGCCGTATATCCCGCTGTTCAACCCGCTGGAAATCGGTTTGCTATTGTCACTGGCAGGGGTCTGCCTGTGGCTGCGCAAACAGGTCATGCGCCTTGGTAACGCTGCCTTGCTGGTGGCTGGCGCCTCGCTGTTCGCGCTGGTCACGGCAATGGTCATGCGCACGGCGCATCATTGGGCTGATGTGCCATGGAACACCGGGGCGCTGCTCGACTCGATGCGCGTCCAGGCCGGGTTGTCGATAGTCTGGACGCTGATGGCACTGGCCCTGATGATCGGCGGTCACATGCGCTCCAACCGCCAGCTGTGGCTGGGCGGCGCAGCGTTGATCGGGGTGGTGGTGGTCAAGCTGTTCTTCGTCGAGCTGAGCAATCGTGGCGGCATGGAGCGCATCGTCTCGTTCATCGGTGTTGGCATTTTGCTATTGGTGGTGGGATATTTCGCACCATTACCGCCGAAACACTCTGCCACAGAGGCCGGCGAAGAACCCGGCCCAGGCTCGACTGCCGCGCCGGACACGCTATGAGGAAACCGTTCTTGAGTCATCCTGCCATGAAGATCGCCGTGCTTGGCCTGGCCTTGTGCACGGCGATAACCGCCCTCGCTCAGGACAAACCGGCGGACTTTGCCAGCCAGACGCCGCTGAGCCTGAGCGGCGAAGGGCCGTGGTATCGCATCGAGTTGCCGCTTGCCGTCCAGTTGAATGCCCGGCAGACCGCTCTGAGCGATGTACGCGTGTTCAATGCCGAGGGCCAGCCGCAGGCTTACTCGATCACGCCGCGCCAACCCGCCCCCGAACAGGAGCCGGTGCCGATTGAGGTCAACTGGTTCGCCCTGTACAGCACACAGGAGTCAGCCGACGCCGCGCCGGTCATCCGTATCGAGCGCTCCAGCAACGGCAGCGTGATCGAGGTCCAGCCACAAAGCGATATCGAAGCGGGCGAAGAAGTGCTGCGCGGCTGGTTGCTGGACACCAGCGCAATCAAGGCACCGCTGGAGCAGTTGGTTATCGACTGGAGCACCGAGCGGGAGGGCTTCCAGAACTTCAGCATCGAAGCCAGTGATGACCTGCAGCACTGGCGCAACTGGGGCGAGGGACAGGTTGCACGGCTGTCGTTTGCCGACGAAGTGGTCGAACAGCGCGAAGTCGGCCTGCCCGGCCAGAGCGCGCGCTATCTGCGCCTGCTGTGGCATTCCCCGCACAGTGCGCCGCTGCTGATCTCTGCGCACCTGCTGAGTGCCAGCAGCGACACTCCAGCCACGCCGCTGACCTGGTCGCCACCGGTCAAGGGCAGCGTCGAAAGCCCCAACGAGTATGTCTGGCAACTGCCCACCGGCTTGCCGATAGGCCGCGTCAGGATCGACATCACCCAGCCCAACAGCCTGGCACCGGCGACGCTCTACGGCCGGCTCGATGCCGGGCAGCCCTGGCAGCCAATCAGCAGCGGCCTGCTGTATCGGTTGTCGCAGAACAACAGCGATGTCCTGCAGGACCAGTTGCAATTGTCCGGACGCATCGTTCAGCAGCTCAAGCTGGTGGTGGATGATCGCGGCGGCGGACTGGGCAGTGAAGCGCCGCAGTTGAGTGTGGCCGTGCCTGCCACGGAGGTGGTGTTCCTGGCGCGCGGTAACGGGCCCTTCACCCTGGCAATCGGCAACCCGAGCGTCAAGGCTGCCAACCTGTCGCTGGCCACGCTGATTCCCGACCTGAGCCCGGAGAAGCTCGCGACTCTCGGCACAGCAAGCCCGGCCACGGCTACCGTGGCCAACATGGCCGCTGCGCCGATCGCCGTGCAACAACCTACTGACTTCAAACGCCTGGGGCTTTGGGCCCTTCTGCTGCTTGGCGTGGTGTTCCTTGGCTGGATGGCATTCAGCACGCTGCGCGCTGCAAAACGCTAAAACGGGCGGCCTGTCAGGTGCGGTTCGCCTGACATCTGAACTGAAACAGTCTTAAGCCAGTCTCATAGCAGTATTACGTCGCCACTCGCGTTAAACTGCGCGGGTTTTCATACCCCCTATTTTCGGAGCTATCCATGTCCCGCGTTACACTAAGTCGTTACTTGATTGAGCAGACTCGCAGCAACAACACCCCTGCCGATCTGCGCTTCCTGATCGAAGTTGTGGCGCGCGCATGCAAGGAAATCAGCCACGCCGTCTCCAAGGGCGCGCTGGGTGGCGTACTGGGCAGCATGGGCACCGAAAACGTGCAGGGCGAAGTGCAGAAAAAGCTCGATGTGATCTCCAACGAGATTCTGCTCGAAGCCAACGAATGGGGCGGTCACCTGGCCGGCATGGCGTCCGAAGAAATGGACAACGCCTACCAGATCCCGGGCAAATACCCGAAGGGTGCCTACCTGCTGGTTTTCGACCCATTGGACGGCTCGTCGAACATCGACATCAACGCACCGGTCGGCACGATCTTTTCGGTACTGCGCTGCCCGAACGAATACCTGAGCCAGAACGAAGCGCTGAATGAAAAGGCCTTCCTGCAGCCAGGCACCGAACAGGTCGCCGCCGGTTACGCCATCTACGGTCCGCAAACCATGCTGGTCCTGACCCTGGGCGATGGCGTGAAAGGCTTCACCCTGGACCGTGAAATGGGCAGCTTCGTGCTGACTCACGAAGACATCACCATCCCGGAGTCCACTCAGGAGTTCGCGGTCAACATGTCCAACCAGCGTCACTGGGAAGCCCCGGTACAGCGCTACGTGAGCGAGCTGCTGGCCGGTGAAGACGGTCCGCTGAAAAAGAACTACAACATGCGCTGGGTGGCGGCGATGGTTGCCGACGTGCACCGTATCCTGACCCGTGGCGGCCTGTTCATGTACCCGCGCGACAGCCGCGAGCCTTCCAAGCCGGGCAAGCTGCGCCTGATGTACGAAGCCAACCCGATGTCCTTCCTGGTAGAACAGGCTGGCGGCGCGTCCACCGACGGCCATCAGCGCATTCTCGACATTCAGCCCGAAGGCCTGCACCAGCGCGTAGCGGTGTACCTGGGTTCCAAGGAAGAAGTCGAGCGCGCCACCGCGTATCACAAGGCGTAAGACGCCTTCGGCACCGGTAGTGATCGGGCCATGCTCGATCACTGCCGAGTGAGCCAATGCTCTGAAACACGAGCAGTCAGCCATTCGCTCAGCCCCGTCTGCGGGCCAACTATCTGATCCTCGGCACAAATCCTTGCGCCGTCCGGGAACCAGAGTCCCTTTTTCTCTTCTAAGCTTGCGGTACTGCGCCAGCGCCAGACTGCACCGGCTTGCACTGCGACGCGACCCCCTTCCGTTCAGGAGCTACATCCATGTCCTTGCGTTCTGTCGCGTTACTCTCGTTCTGCGTCCTGCTGGCTGCCTGCAGCAAGATCACTCAGGAAAACTATTCCAAACTGTCCGCTGGCATGCCCAAGGCTCAAGTCGAGTCCTTGCTGGGCAGCCCGACGGAATGTTCCGGTGCCTTGGGCATGTCGAGCTGCACCTGGGGCGACCAGAACACCTTTATCAGCGTGCAGTACGCAGCGGACAAGGTGGTGCTGTTCTCGGGTCAGGGTCTGAAATAACCCATGATCAAGGTACTGGTACGTTTTGGAATTTGTGTCATGGCCAGCTTTTTGGCCATCGGTTTTGCCCACTCGGCTGACAACCTCGAGCCAAAGACTGTAGGTAGCGTCGACCTCAAGCAGTATCAGGGTACCTGGTACGAGATCGCCCGCTTGCCGATGTTTTTCCAGCGCAAGTGCGCTCAGTCCGAGGCGCGTTACACGCTCAAGGACGACGGCAACATCGCAGTGACCAACCGCTGCCGCACGATTGAAGGCAAGTGGGAAGAAGCAACGGGTACGGCTTCGCCGCAGGTTGCGGGCAAGACCGACAAGCTGTGGGTTGTGTTCGACAACTGGTTCTCGCGCCTGCTGCCCAGCGTCGCCAAGGGTGATTACTGGATTCTGGACGTCAGCGAAGGCTACCGTACCGCCGTGGTCGGCAACCCGGATCGCAAATACCTGTGGCTGCTGTCGCGTACACCGACCGTCTCCGCATCGGTCAGGGAAGACATGCTGAGCAAGGCCCGCCAGCAAGGCTACGACACCTCACGCCTGATCTGGCGCGAGGATGACTCGAAGATCGGCAAGGGCGAGAAGTAACCGAATCGGGATTCTGGCTAAGCCCGGTAGGAGCGAACTTGTTCGCGAAGACGGTCGTTCGAACGATAAATTTCAGAACGCTTTCCGACCCCTTCGCGAACAAGTTCGCTCCCACGGCCTGCGGCCAGAATCAGAAGCGGACTCGTGGATAACGCCGAGTGCTCTGCGTCCTCTCTTGCATCAGCCGAGCAATTCCCTCAACACCTGCGCGAACTCGCGGTTGCTTTGTTGTTCTGCGGCGTGTCGCCCCTCACGTATGACCCATCGCCCGTTGACCGCCACGTCGCGGATCTGCCGGTCGCTGCCGGCGAACAGCCAGCGGTTGAGGATGGCGTCTTCCGAGGCCGTGGCGATGTACGGGTCATTGCCATCCAGCACCAGCCAGTCGGCGCGTTGACCCACTTGCAGCGTACCAATCTGCTGCCCCAATGCCTGCGCGCCACCGGCAAGTGCAGCGTCATATAGCGTGCGGCCAACCATGGGCTGATCGCTGCGATACAGCCGGTTGCGGCGCTGATCGCGCAGACGCTGACCGTATTCCAGCCAGCGCAGTTCCTCGACCACACTGAGCGAGACGTGACTGTCCGAGCCGATCCCCCAGCGACCGCCCTGAGCAATGTAGTCCACCGCCGGAAAGATCCCGTCGCCGAGATTGGCCTCGGTGGTCAGGCATAACCCGGCCACCGCGCCGCTTTGCGCCATCAGAGCCACTTCATCCGCCTCGGCATGGGTCGCATGGACCAGGCACCAGCGGTTATCCACAGGCGCGTTTTCATACAGCCATTGCAACGGGCGCCGACCGCTCCAGCTCAGGCAGTCATCGACTTCCTTCTGCTGCTCCGCGATATGAATATGCACCGGACACTGCCGGTCGCTGGCAGCCAGTACCTCACTGATCTGCTGCGGCGTCACCGCGCGCAGCGAGTGGAAGCAAAGACCGAGTTGCTGGGCAGGCTGAGCCGCCAGAACCGGACGCAGACGAGCCTGCACATCCAGATAGCTGTCGGTGCTGTGGATAAAACGCCGCTGGCCTTCGTTGGGTGCCTGCCCGCCAAAGCCGGAATGGCTGTACAGCACCGGCAGCAAGGTCAGGCCGATACCGACCGAACCGGCCGCCTGGCTGATCTGCAGCGCGAGCTCGGCAGGATCGGCATAGGGCTTGCCGTCACTGTCCTGATGCACGTAATGAAATTCGGCCACCGAGGTGTAGCCGCCCTTGAGCATCTCGATATACAGCTGACGAGCGATAACGCCCAACTGCTGCGGGCTGATGCGCCCCACCAGGCGATACATGAGATCGCGCCAGGTCCAGAAACTGTCGTTGGGGTTGCCGGCCACTTCCGCAAGCCCGGCCATTGCACGCTGGAACGCGTGGGAGTGCAGGTTAGGCATGCCAGGCAGCAAAGGCCCGCTGACTTTCTCGGCGCCCTGCTGAGCGGCATCGGCCTCGACGCGAGTCAAAATACCGTCCTGACTGACCTCCAGACGCACATTGCTGGCCCAGCCGTCGGGGAGTAACGCGCGCTCGGCAAAGAAGGCTGACATTGACTTCACACCTCATCACTGTAATTTGTATATACATATACAGACGTTTCAGCGGCCGGTAAACCGCCTGCACGCTTGCCGAGCAGCAGGTTAATGGTTAGCGTGAGCGCTTTGCAGCGTCTGAATGCGCTCGAAAACACCGTCTCGAACAACAAGGACTCCCACGTGTCGACTCCGCCCGCCGCTTCTTCCCTGGCAGCCCAGATGGGCGAAAGTCCCGCACCCTTGTACGCCCGCGTGAAACAGATGATCGCTCTGCAGATCCAGAACGGCACCTGGCCGCCGCATCACCGTGTGCCGTCCGAAAGCGAACTGGTGACGCAACTGGGCTTCAGCCGCATGACCATAAACCGGGCACTGCGCGAGCTGACCGCCGAGGGCCTGCTGGTGCGCATGCAGGGCGTCGGCACCTTTGTCGCCGAGCCCAAGAGCCAGTCGGCGCTGTTCGAAGTGCATAACATTGCCGACGAGATTGCCGCGCGCGGCCATCGCCACACTTGCAAGGTCATGGTCCTCAAGGAGGAAGCCGCTGGCTCCGAGCGCGCCCTGGCGCTGGACATGCGCGAAGGCCAGCGGGTTTTCCACTCGCTGATCGTGCATTACGAGAACGACATCCCGGTGCAGATCGAGGACCGCTTCGTGAACGCCCAGGTCGCTCCGGACTACCTCCGGCAGGACTTTACCCTGCAGACGCCTTACGCCTACCTCTCGCAGGTTGCGCCGCTCACCGAAGGCGAGCATGTGGTCGAGGCGATTCTCGCCGAAGCCGATGAATGCAGGCTGTTGCAGATTGAGGCGGGTGAGCCCTGCCTGCTGATTCGCCGTCGGACCTGGTCTGGTCGTCAGCCGGTTACCGCTGCGCGCCTGATCCACCCCGGCTCCCGTCATCGCCTGGAAGGACGCTTTACCAAATGAGCCAGACCCGCATTTTGCGCGCCGTCGACTACCCGCGCATGCCGTGGAAAAACGGCGGTGGCAGCACGGAAGAGATCGCTCGCGACGCCGGCCAGGATCTGGACGGTTTCGGTTGGCGGCTGTCGATTGCCGACATCGAAACCTCGGGCGGCTTTTCGGTGTTCGCCGGTTATCAACGCATCATCACCGTCCTGCAGGGCACGGGCATGACGCTGGACGTGGATGGTCTGAGCAGTCGTCCGCTGCTGCCATCGGACCCGTTCGCATTCAGCGGTGACAGCCAGGTCAATTGCACCTTGCTGGACGGGCCGATTCGCGATTTCAACCTGATCTACGCCCCACACCGCTACACTGCACGTCTGCACTGGATAGACGTGCGTCACCCGCAACGCTTGTTCAGCTCTGCCAGCACCCTGGTGCTGTTCAGTATGGCCGAGCAAGTGGCGATCAGCGTCGACAGCCAGCCGTGGGAAATTCTTGGCAAACACGATTGCGCTCAGGTGGACAATGCTGGCGGTCTGCTCGAAGTCGAACTGCAATCGCCTCGCGCCAGCCGTTGCTGCCTGATTGAGCTCACTGCCACAGGCCAGTAACCGCATTCCTGGCATTACGATAAAAAAGTGCTTCGTTTCAAGGACAACCATGACTCAAGTTCCGAACCGGGAAACGCCCAGAGGCATTGCCGTCCTCGCACGCTTCCTCGCCTCCGAATCAGCCGGCGGCATCGTGTTGATGGCCGCTGCGCTGGCGGCATTGATCGTTGCCAACTCGCCTCTTTCTGCCGGCTATTTCTCGATCCTGCACAGCGTCTGGCTGGGCCTCTCGGTCGAGCTGTGGATCAACGACGGGCTGATGGCGATCTTCTTCCTGATGGTCGGCCTGGAGATCAAACGTGAAGTCCTCGCCGGTGGTCTGGCGACCTGGGGGCAACGAGCCCTGCCCGGCTTTGCAGCGGCAGGCGGCATGCTGGTGCCTGCGCTGATCTACATCGCGATCAATTGGGGCAATCCGCAGACCCTGAGCGGCTGGGCGATACCGGCAGCCACCGACATCGCCTTTGCCCTCGGCGTGCTGTCGCTGCTCGGCAATCGGGTGCCGACCTCGCTGAAGGTGTTTCTGGCCGCGCTGGCGATCCTCGACGATCTGGGCGCCGTGACGATCATCGCCTTCTTCTACAGCTCCGGTCTGAACCTGCCGATGCTGGCTGCCGCTTTCGTGACCTTGGCGGCGCTGATCGTCATGAATCGTTTGAACGTGCGCCGTCTGTTGCCCTATCTGCTGCTCGGCGCGCTGCTGTGGTTCTTCGTCCTGCAATCGGGCGTGCACGCCACGCTGGCCGGTGTGGCCCTGGCGCTGTGCATCCCGATGGGCAAGCCCGAGGAAGAAGCCCGCTCGCCACTGCTGTTCCTCGAAGAAAAGATGCACTACTGGGTGGCCTTCGCCGTGGTGCCGATCTTTGGTTTTGCCAATGCGGGCGTGTCGCTGGCCGGCATTACCTTGGGCAATCTGGTCGATCCTGTGCCGCTGGGCGTTGCGCTGGGGCTGTTCGTGGGCAAGCAGATCGGCGTGTTTCTCGCCGCTGTGCTGGCCATCCGCGCCGGGCTGGCGGTGTTGCCGGAGGGCAGCAACTGGGTGCAACTGTACGGCGTGGCGATTCTGTGCGGCATCGGTTTCACCATGAGCCTGTTCATCGGCAACCTGGCGTTCCCCGGCTCGCAACACCTGATCGACGAGGTGAAGGTCGGCGTACTGATCGGCTCGGGTCTGGCCGCGATTGCCGGGATTGTGCTGCTGCGCAGCCGTTTCAGCCGGCGCTGAAAAATATTTTCAAATCACTGCATCCAGATGGGTTTCTCGCGGGTAGTACATTCAGCAGCCACTTCGAGTTGCTGAGCGCGGTTAAACCTTCTGGAGATTTCTGCATGAACGCAAAACGCTTGCTCTGCCTTGCTGGTACCACTCTGGCCTTCACTTGCCTGTCGTCTGTTGCCATGGCTCAGACCGACCTCCCCGAAAGCGTCCGTGTGCCGGCTGGCAACAAGGTCGGCATGCAAACCACCGGGGTTGGCGAGATCACCTACGAGTGCCGCGCCAAGGCCAACATGCCCAACGAAATGGAGTGGGCGTTCGTCGGTCCCAAAGCAGTGCTCAACGACAAGAGCGGCAAACAGGTCGGCACCTACTACGGCCCACCTGCCACCTGGGAAGCCAAAGACGGTTCCAAAATAACCGGCACTCAAGTCGCCGTGGCCCCTTCGAGCGCTGGCAACCTGCCGTACCAGCTGGTCAAGGCCAACCCGGCCGAAGGCAAGGGCGCAATGACCGGCGTCACGTACATTCAGCGTGTAGCCCTGAAAGGCGGCGTTGCCCCGGCCAAAGCCTGCGCAGAGAGCAACAAGGGCGCGAAGGAAGTGGTCAAGTATCAGGCTGACTACCTGTTCTGGACTGCGAGCTGATAGCCATCATTCACCGGGTGACTGCGCAGCCAGTGGTCTATGCTGCTGCGCGGGAGCCTCGTGATGTCAACGAGGCAGTAGTCTTCCATTGATGGCGGATCATCTTGTCTTCGCACGAATCTCTCTTTGATTACGAAGCGACGTTGCAGGCCTGCGCTCGCGGTGAAAAGCAGGCCTTGCAGCGTCTCTATCAACAGGAAAGCGCCCGGTTGCTCGGCGTCGCTCAGCGCTTGGTGCGTGACCGCGCGCTGGCCGAAGACATCGTGCATGACGCGTTCCTGAAAATCTGGTCCCACGCGGCCAGCTTCGATGCCTCGCGTGGTTCGGCACGTGGCTGGATCTTCAGCGTGACCCGCCACCTGGCGCTCAACACATTGCGCAATACGGCTCGCGAAGTGCGTGTCGAGGACGACGGCAGTGAAGATCATCATGAACAGGCGACACTGGAAGGCTGGCAGGAAATCGGCGATGCCTTCGATTGGCAGGTCAATCCAGGACGGATCACGTCATGCCTGGAGCAGTTGGAGCCGGTAAGACGCAACTGTGTTTTTCACGCGTACGTGGACGGTTATTCGCATCAGGAAATCGCGCAGAAAATTGGCGCGCCATTGGGGACGGTCAAAGCCTGGATCAAGCGTAGCCTGACGGCTTTGCGGGAGTGCATGGGATGACCCGGCCTTTAGACGACAACATTCACGAGCTGGCGGGCGAGTATGTACTCGGCACGCTCTCGGCGCAGAAGCGGCTCGACGTACAGCGTCGCCTGTCGCGCGAGCCCGACCTGCAGGCCGCCGTCGATGCCTGGGAACAGCGTATGCTGCCCCTGACCGAACTAGCCGAACCGGTGATGCCCTCGCCCGGCCTGTGGGATCGTATCGAACGTAACCTGCTGGACATGACCGCGCCTGCCAGCACGCCGCAAAGACCGCGCGTTCGCTGGTGGGACAACCTGTCGATCTGGCGCGGCCTGGCCGGAGCAGGCCTGGCTGCTTCACTGGTACTGGGCATGACGCTGCTGACCCGCGCACCGGCGCAACCGTCTTATCTGGTGGTCCTCGTAGGACCGCAGGACAAGGCTCCCGGCTGGGTCGTGCAGGCCAGTAACCCGCAGGAAATACAGCTTATCCCGCTGGGCGTGTTCGAGGTTCCGACCGACAAGGCGCTGGAGTTCTGGACCAAGGGTGACGACTGGCAAGGCCCGGTTTCGCTTGGGCTGGTCAAGCCGGGAGAGAGCCTGCATGTGCCGCTGGATAAACTGCCGCCGCTGCAACCCAACCAGTTGTTCGAGCTGACACTGGAGAAATCCACTGGCTCGCCAATCGGCAAACCCACCGGGCCGATTCAGTTCATCGGCCGGGCGGTGAAGGTGATCTGACGCGAAGGTCGCCTACTTGCGGCTGCAGTCGTCCTGTTGCAGCAGGTTGGCCTGGGTCAGGTTGCAGTCTGCCGGTACGCTGCGCGTCAGCCAGACATTGCCGCCGATGGTCGAACCCTTGCCGATGGTGATGCGACCCAGAATGGTCGCACCCGCATAGATCACCACGTCGTCTTCAACGATTGGATGCCGTGCGTGGCCTTTTTGCAACTGACCGTCCTCGTCCGACGGGAAGCGCTTGGCGCCCAGGGTCACGGCCTGATAGATCCGCACCCGCTCGCCGATGATCGCGGTTTCGCCAATCACCACGCCTGTTCCGTGATCGATAAAGAAGCTCGGGCCGATCTGCGCACCCGGATGAATATCGATACCGGTCGCCGAATGGGCGATTTCCGAGCTGATACGCGCCAGCAACGGCAAGCCGGCGCGATACAGATAATGCGCCAGCCGATGGTGGATCACCGCCAGAATGCCGGGATAGCACAGCAGCACTTCATCGACACTGCGCGCCGCAGGGTCGCCGTGATAGGCGGCCAGCACGTCGGTGTCCAGCAACAGACGAATACCCGGCAGGGCCATGGCGAAACCCTGGATCAGCTCGAGTGCTCGCGCATCGATGCTCTTCAGGTCACCGCCCTGCTGATGGGCCACGTAGCGCAATTCAAGCCGGGCCTGAGCCAGCAGTGCGTTGAGCGCCACATCCAGCGTATGGCCGACATAGAAGTCCTCGCTTTCCTCACGCAGGTCCACCGGGCCCAGACGCATCGGAAACAGTGCGCCGCTCAAGGCTTCAAGAATCTCGCCCATGGCCGCACGCGAAGGCAGCTCACGCCCACCGTGTTCACCGCTCACTCGCCTGTTGCGAGCCCGCCAGTCTTCACGCGCGCTGCGCAACTGGCTGACGATGCGCTGCAACTGCCAGTGGCTGGAGCGGCCGTCGGCGGACGCTTCTGGAATATCGCTCACGCTTGACTCTCCTTGATGTGAAGGGTGGCGACCGACAGTACGGGCCGCTGCTGTTGCCACTCTACGGCAAACATTCAGACGAAAAAAACAACAATTTCTGTCGGAATACGCGAAGAGAGCCGTGCGCACAGATAAGTTGCCGTGCGAGAAACGTCTGCCTATAGTCCGCTGACTCTTTACACGGCTTATCGACCACCATGATCAAAAATCAGCTTGCCCGCTTCAATCGCCTGGACCTGATCAGCGCGCCAACGGCTCTGGAAAAGCTCGAGCGCCTGTCGGTCTGGGCAGATCGTGATATCTACATCAAGCGGGATGACACCACGACGCTGGCCCTGGGCGGCAACAAGGTGCGCAAACTCGAGTACCTGGCCGCCGATGCGCTGGCCCAGGGTGCCGACACACTGATCACCGCCGGGGCCATCCAGTCCAACCATGTCCGCCAGACCGCAGCGCTGGCCGCGCGCCTGGGCCTGGGCTGTGTGGCGCTGCTGGAAAACCCCATCGGCACCGAAGACCCCAGTTACCTGAAAAACGGCAACCGCCTGCTGCTGGAGCTGTTCGATGCCAAGGTCGAGCTGGTGGAAAACCTCGACAACGCCGACGAGCAACTGCACGCCCTGGCAGCACGCCTGCGTTCCAGCGGCAAAAAGCCTTATCTGGTGCCCATCGGTGGCTCGAGCCCGGTGGGGGCGCTGGGTTATGTGCGCGCGGGGCTGGAACTGGCCGAGCAGATCAAGCAGACCGGCATCGAGTTTGCTGCCGTCGTTCTGGCCTCCGGCAGTGCCGGCACGCACAGCGGTCTGGCGCTGGCTCTGGCTCACGAGCTGCCGCAATTGCCGGTCATCGGCGTGACCGTGTCGCGCAGTGAAGAAGCACAGCTGCCCAAGGTTCAGGGCCTGGCCGAGCGCACCGCAGAGTTGCTCGGCGCTCCGTTGCCCGAACACTTCAAGGTCGAACTGTGGGATGAGTATTTCGCGCCAAGGTATGGCGAACCGAATGCCGGCACGCTGTCAGCCATCAAGCTGGTGGCCAGCCACGAAGGGCTGTTGCTCGACCCGGTCTACACCGGCAAGGCCATGTCCGGTCTGCTCGATGGTATCGGTCGTCAACGCTTTAACGACGGCCCACTGATCTTTCTGCACACCGGCGGTGCGCCAGCGCTGTTTGCCTATCCGGATGCGTTCGACCAGTGACGTTTCAGCCAACGGGTCCTTTATGCTTTTGTGGAGGGAAAATAACTTTTTTTGTTATTTTTCCTCATAAGCTGATGGCTATATAGTCGCGCCCGGCAGACCACAACGCTTAACCTTACACCTGACGTAACTGACTGAAAAAAAGCTGAATAATCAGCACGAAGTTGCTTGAGTCGGGTCAGAAAATGGCCAGACACTTCCATACCAACAAGGGGCTTGCATGAACATTTCCGCTATTCGTCGTACGTTTCTTTTCTCGGCAATGGGCTTGATGCTCAATGCCGGTATCGCCGGGCAAGCCATGGCTGGCGAGCAACTGCAGAAAATCAAGGACAGCGGTACGCTCAATGTAGGCCTGGAAGGCACTTACCCACCGTTCAGCTTCGTCGATGAGAGCGGCAAGCTCACCGGCTTCGAAGTCGAGTTTTCCGAAGCGCTGGCCAAGGAACTGGGCGTGAAGGCCAAGATCCAGCCGTCGAAATGGGATGGCATCCTGGCCGCTCTGGACTCCAAGCGTCTGGATGTGGTGATCAACCAGGTGACCATCTCCGACGAGCGCAAGAAGAAGTACGACTTCTCCGAGCCCTACACCGTGTCCGGCATTCAGGCGCTGGTTCTGAAGACGAACCAAGACAAGATCAAGACAGCCACAGACCTGACCGGCAAGAAGGTCGGTGTGGGCCTGGGCACCAACTACGAGGAATGGCTCAAGGCGAATGTTCCGGGCGCGATCGTCAAAACCTATGACGATGATCCGAGCAAGATCCAGGACCTGAGTGTAGGTCGTATCGATGCGATCCTCGTTGACCGTCTGGCCGCCCTGGAAATGGCTGCCAAAACGAAAAACAAACTCGTCCCTGCAGGCGACGCCTTCTCCCGCCAGGAATCGGGCATTGCCCTGCGCAAAGGCGAGCCTGAATTGCTGGCGGCCATCGACAAGGCCATCGACAAGCTGCGTGCCGACGGCACGCTGAAGAAATTGTCGGAAAAGTACTTCAACGCTGACGTCACCAAATGATTGAAGAGAGCCTTCAGCTCGCGCTGGACTCCGCGCCCTTCCTCCTCAAGGGTGCGTACTACACTGTCTTCCTCAGTATTGGCGGGATGTTTTTCGGTTTGCTGCTGGGCTTCGGCCTGGCCTTGATGCGCCTCTCGCGCATCAAACCGGTGAACTGGATAGCACGCCTCTACGTGTCGTTCTTTCGCGGCACGCCCTTGCTGGTGCAGCTGTTCGTGATTTATTACGGCCTGCCGGAGCTGGGTATCCAGCTCGAACCACTGAGCGCTGCGCTGATCGGTTTTTCCCTGAACATGGCCGCTTACGCCTGCGAAATCCTGCGCGCGGCCATCAGTTCGGTGGAGCGCGGCCAGTGGGAAGCCGCGGCCAGTATCGGCATGACCCGCTGGCAGACCATGCGTCGGGCGATCCTCCCGCAGGCCGCACGCACCGCATTGCCGCCACTGGGCAACAGCTTCATCTCGCTGGTCAAGGACACGGCGCTGGCAGCCACCATCCAGGTGCCGGAGCTGTTCCGTCAGGCGCAGTTGATCACCGCACGCACCTTCGAAATTTTCACCATGTACCTGGCCGCTGCACTGATCTACTGGATCCTTGCCACGGCGCTCTCGCACCTGCAAAACAAGCTGGAAGCCAGGGTCAACCGGCACGATCTGGAGACCTGACACATGATAGTGGTTGAAAAACTCACCAAGGCATTCAAGGGCAATGAGGTGCTCAAGGGCATCGATCTGCGTATCGAAGCCGGGGAAGTGGTGGCCATCATCGGGCCCAGCGGCTCGGGCAAGACCACCCTGCTGCGCTGCCTGAATCTGCTGGAAACGCCTGACAGCGGCAGGATCAAGGTCGGTGACATCGAGATTGATGGCACCCGCTCCATGAACCAGCAACAGGGGTTGATCCGCCAGTTGCGTCAGCAGGTCGGGTTCGTGTTTCAGAACTTCAATCTGTTTCCGCATCGCACCGCACTGGAAAATGTCATCGAAGGTCCGGTGGTGGTCAAGAAGGTGGCCCGCGAAGCCGCCGAGGCGCTGGGCAGAAAGCTGCTCGCCAAGGTCGGCCTGAGCGGCAAGGAAGACGCTTACCCGCGACGCCTTTCCGGCGGGCAGCAACAGCGCGTGGCGATTGCACGGGCGCTGGCGATGGAGCCGCAAGTGATCCTGTTCGACGAGCCGACCTCGGCTCTGGACCCGGAGCTGGTCGGCGAGGTGCTGACCACCATCCGCGCTCTGGCTGAAGAGAACCGCACCATGGTCATCGTCACTCACGAGATGAGCTTTGCCCGGGACGTCGCCAACCGGGTGATCTTCATCGACAAGGGAGTGATCGTGGAGCAAGGCGAAGCCAAGGCGCTGTTCGCCAACCCGAAAGAAGAACGCACCAGGCAGTTTCTCGAGCGTACCCGCTCCTGATCAGGACGATCAGCATCTGCAAAAAGCAGCGTCCATCCAGCGGCGCTGCTTTTTTCTTACATTTCCGGAAGGATTAATCGTTCAATATCCTTGCTGAATTCCCGCGTAATTTCCCGAAAAATCATCGAAATAATAAAATTAGCCCACGTCCTTCCTGCTCTTTGATTCGTAGCCGGGCGCGCCACTGCGCGTCCGTGTTGCCAGACTTTCCCTTCCGGACACTCTGCTGTCGGTTACGGCCTGTTGCCATTGATACTTTGTGGTAGGACGGTTGTTTCGTGAGGAGTCAACGGTTCCAAACACACAGCGTAGGAAGTATCCGGTTTTCAAGTAAACAGTCCTTAAATGCACTTCGCACATTGACAAGTTCCCGCAAAGCCCATTAGCTCACCTACTTCACGCATTTCAGTGAGGCAGCAAAGTTTCAAGCACACTTTTCATACCGTTTGTAATGTTTGCCATAACTTGGATATTTAAGGTAATTATCCCCCTGCCTGAAACGCACACTTCATTACTTGAACATGACAACTTATGACGATTCTTTACTTGAACCATTGATTATCTGGAGTACCCCGACATGCGTCAAAACACTTGCAACGCCAGCCCCCTGGGCTTGCCTATCCCTTCTGTTCCGCTGGCCAGCCGACATGGCATAGGCGTGAGGAACGCCTCTCAACTCGTTGTTCATGTTGAACCCTATGGCAGCATGGAAGAGGGCGATCTGATCGAACTGTTCTGGGACGGCTGTTACGTCGCGTCAACAATTTTGAAGGCATCCGACGTCGGCAAGCCTGTCGTCCTACGTGTGCCGGAAAGCTTTCTGCAGAATGGCAAGGCGAGAACCTACTACCGGGTCATGAAGATAGGCGGAGTGCCTGTGACCTCGCCCTGCCGCAAGCTATGGGTCAAGCTGAACGCACCGGGAGGGCGGCTGGTCAGCGCCAACACGGAAGAAAACCAGGGGCTGGCGCCACTCTATGTTGCGCCATCGGTCATACGCCACGGACTCTCGCGCAGGCACCTGGAAGGCGGCTTGCCGATGACCATCGAGCCTTATCTGAACATGGCTGTTCACGACGAGATCACCGTGCGCTGGGGCGATCTGCGCATGGACCTGCCGCCGCTCACTGCCGACGATATCGGTGAGCCGGTCGACCTGGTCGTACCGCCTGAGTTGATACGCGAAGGCGGAGACGAACAACGGCTGGAAGTGAGTTACTGTGTTATCGACCGGGTGGGCAACAACTCGCTCTGGGCACCACCCCGAATAATAAGGATCCAACCGCTGGGGCATTGAATGCCTGACGACGGCAAGTCGGACAAACCGCGTCACTCGACAATACTGTTCAATGAACAGCACCGTACGGACCATTCTAAAAACGAAACGTTATTTATTCACGCTCATTACCTGTATTAAACATTGGCCACGCGTGTAAGAAAGTTCAACGTCGCTCCGGCATACGCCATGTTTCATCCGTACTTGGCTCTGCGCACACGTCTAACATCGTGCGTTACGCGAGGTGAGGATATGAAGCGGCATTGGCGACTGACAATAACTGTCTATGCTTATTCCAAAATGCACGTTTTAAAAACTTTTATACACGCTTAGGGTATATGCACCGGACCACCGGACATCGTGATGTTTTCCAGCCGCACCTGATGCGGCCTACTGCTACGAGGTTCCGATGGTCCCTTTCACAACTACCCCTGTGGATAAACCCAGGGTCGTATCGATTGACGGTGAGCGACGCGAGTCTGATCCGGCGACGGTAGCGACCCAACGCGTCGAGGCTTCACAAGAGCCTGACGCTGCTCCCCGCCTGCTGAAGGCCACCGTGTTGCAAAACGACGCGCAAGCCATTGCAGCAGCCCATGAACTGGCCGCAGCCGCACAGATCAATGCTGCCAATCGTGACAGACAACGTGCCTTGCCATGGGCTGAAATCGAACAGTTCACCCGCAGCGGACTGGGCAGTATTTCCATCCCGCGCGCATACGGCGGCCCGCAAGTATCGTTCGTCACGGTGGCTGAAGTCTTCCGGATCATTTCTGCTGCCGACCCGGCACTGGGACAAATTCCGCAAAACCAGTTCGGCATTCTGCACCTGCTGCAGGGCAGCGCCACCGAGCAACAGAAGAAAACACTGTTCCAGAGCGTGCTGGACGGTTGGCGCATCGGCAACGCCGGGCCCGAGCGCGGCACCAAAAACACACTGGAACTCAAGGCACGGATCACCGCCAATGGCGACCGCCTGGCCATCACCGGACAGAAGTTCTACTCCACCGGCGCGTTGTTCGCGCATTGGGTTGCCGTCAAGGCGCTGGATGACCAGGGACGGCAGATCATGGCCTTCGTCCAGCGCGGCACACCAGGCCTGCGCATCGTTGATGACTGGTCGGGCTTTGGCCAGCGCACCACCGCCAGCGGCACGGTGCAGCTCGACAACGTGCCGGTGGACGCCGGGCTGGTGGTCGATAACTGGCGCCTGTCCCTGACGCCGAACATTCAGGGTGCCGTTTCGCAACTGATCCAGGCCGCAATCGATGCGGGCATAGCGCGCGGGGCCATCGACGATGCGATAGCTTTTGTACGCGAGAAATCCCGTCCGTGGATCGACGCCAACGTCGAGCGCGCCAGCGATGACCTCTATGTGATCGCCGACATCGGCAAGCTGAAACTCGAACTGCACGCCGCAGAAGCGCTGCTGCGCAAGGCGGGCCAGGAACTTGACGAAATCAGCGCTGCGCCTATCGATGAGCAATCGGCAGCCCGCGCCTCCATTGCAGTGGCGCGGGCCAAAGTCCTGACCACCGAGATCTCGCTACTGGCCAGCGAGAAGCTGTTCGAACTGGCCGGCAGCCGCGCGACCCTGGCCGAGTTCAATCTCGACCGCCACTGGCGCAACGCGCGCGTCCACACCCTGCATGACCCGGTGCGCTGGAAATACCACGCGGTCGGCACCTGGCATTTGAACGGCACCCTGCCTGCTCGCCATTCCTGGATCTGAACCAGACCACTGGAGAACACCCTTCATGAGTTTCAACCCAAAAGCGCGCGTTAACGCAGCGCTGATCACCAGTGACGCTCAGGCCCTGCACACAGCCCGCGAACTGGCCCTGCAATTGAAAACCGACAGCGCGCAACGCGATCGCGAGCGCCGTTTGCCGCATGCCGAACTCGACCTATTCAGCCAGTCCGGTCTGTGGGGCATCAGTGTGCCGCAAGCCTTCGGCGGCGCGGGTGTTTCCAATGTCACGCTGGCCAAGGTGATCCAGCTGATTTCCGAAGCCGATGGCTCGCTGGGCCAGATTCCGCAAAACCACTTTTACGCCCTGGAAGTGCTGCGCGTGAACGGCAGTCCGGAACAACAGGCGCGCTTGTACGCCGAGGCACTGGCGGGCGTACGCTTCGGCAATGCGCTGGCCGAACTGGGGACCAGAACCGCACATGACCGCACCACTCGCCTGAGCCGCGACGGGGACGGTTATCGCATCAACGGCCGCAAGTTCTACGCCACCGGCGCGTTGTACGCGCAACGTATTCCCACCTCGGTGATTGACGACGAGGGTGTGCAGCAACTGGTGTTCGTGCCGCATGACAGCGAGGGGCTCAGCGTCATCGACGACTGGAGCGGTTTCGGGCAGCGCACCACGGGCAGCGGCTCGGTGGTGTTCGACAATGTGTATGTCAGCGCCCGCGATGTGGTGCCGTTCCAGAGCGCCTTCCAGCGCCCCACCACGGTCGGGCCACTGGCGCAGATTCTCCATGCGGCGATCGACACCGGCATTGCCCGCGCAGCCTTCGAGGACGCCCTGACGTTCGTGCGGACGCGTACCCGGCCATGGATCGATTCGGGTATTGAAAAGGCCGTGGATGACCCGCTGACGCTGCACAGCTTCGGCAAGCTGGGTATTCGCCTGCACGCCGCCGAAGCACTGCTCGAGCGCGCCGGAGAGTTTCTCGATGTCGCTCAGGCCGACAGCAATGCCGAAACCGTCGCCGCTGCCTCGATAGCCGTGGCCGAAGCGCGCGCCATCAGCACGGAGATTTCCCTGGCAGCCGGCAGCACGCTGTTCGAACTGGCGGGCAGTCAATCCACGCTGGCGGAACATGGCCTGGATCGCCACTGGCGCAACGCGCGCGTTCATACGCTGCACGACCCGGTACGCTGGAAGTTTCACGCCATCGGCAATTACTACCTCAACGACACTAATCCTCCCCTGCGGGGGACGATCTGATGGCGCGTAAAAAGATCCTCCTCAACGCGTTCAACATGAACTGCATCGGCCATATCAACCATGGCCTGTGGACCCATCCACGGGACACCTCGACGCAATTCAACAATCTGGAGTACTGGACTGACCTGGCGAAACTGCTCGAACGCGGGTTGTTCGACGGCCTGTTCATCGCCGACATCGTGGGCGTGTATGACGTGTATCAGAACTCGGTGGACGTTACCCTCAAGGAGGCGATCCAGTTGCCGGTCAACGACCCACTGCTGCTGGTCTCGGCGATGGCAGGTGTCACGAAACACCTGGGCTTCGGCCTGACCGCCAACCTGACCTACGACGCGCCCTATCTGTTCGCCAGGCGCATGTCGACGCTGGATCACCTGAGCCGTGGCCGGGTGGGCTGGAACATCGTCACCGGCTACCTCGACAGCGCGGCGCGGGCCATGGGCCTCAGCGAGCAGAACGAGCATGACCGCCGTTATGATCAGGCCGACGAGTACCTGGAGGTGCTGTACAAGCTCTGGGAAGGCAGTTGGGAAGACGATGCCGTGATCAATGATCGCGAGCGGCGCGTCTACGCCCAGCCGGGCAAGGTGCATAAGGTCCGGCACCAGGGCGAGTTCTATCAGGTCGAGGGTTATCACCTCTGCGAACCGTCGCCGCAACGCACGCCGGTGCTGTTTCAGGCCGGCAGTTCGGAGCGCGGCCTGCAGTTTGCCGGAAAGAACGCCGAATGCGTTTTCATCAGCGGGCAGAACAAGGCAGCGACCCGCGAGCAGGTCGACAAGGTGCGCGCCAGTGCCGTGCAGGCCGGGCGCAACCCGGACGACATCAAAGTGTTCATGGGCCTGAACGTGATCGTCGCGGCCACCGAAGCACTGGCTAGGGAGAAGCACGCCGAATACCGCCGCCATGCCAGCGCCGAAGCCGGCGTGGCGCACTTCGCCGCGTCCACGGGCATCGATTTTTCTGAGTACGAACTCGACGAACCCATTCAGTACGTGAAAAACAACGCCATTCAATCGGCGACCAGGAACCTGAAAAACAACGACTGGACGCGCCAGAAACTGCTCGACCAGCACGCCTTGGGCGGCCGTTACATCACCTTGATCGGCTCGCCCGAACAGGTCGCCGACGAACTGGAGTCATGGATCGACGAAACCGGCCTGGACGGCTTCAACCTGACCCGCATCGTCACCCCGGAAAGTTACGAGGACTTCATTGACCTGGTGATCCCGGAACTGCAACGCCGCGGCTCATACAAGACCGCTTACGAAGAAGGCAGCCTGCGCAAAAAACTGTTTCCGGAAGGCACCAACCGTTTACCACAACGGCATGGGGGGGCGGCACACCGGCGCAGTTGATGACGACATGCGCCCCCACGCTGAAGCGCCTGGCGTTGTACACAGATTTTGTGGGAGCGAGCTTGCTCGCGAAAGCGATTGGCCAGACGCCCTGCTTTCTGCGGCTGCACTGGCCTATTCGCGAGCAAGCTCGCTCCCACAGGGCCTATGCGCTAAGTGGGATGCACACCGGCGCAGTTGATGACGACATGCGCACCCACGCTGAAGCGCTTGGCGTTGTACACAGTTTTTGTGGGAGCGAGCTTGCTCGCGAAAGCGATTGCCCAGACGCCCTGCTCTCTGTGGCTGCACTGGCCTATTCGCGAGCAAGCTCGCTCCCACAGGGCCGATGCGCTGCGGGGATGCACACCGGCGTATTGATGACGACATGCGCCCCATGCTGAAGCGTCTGGCGTTGTACGCAGATTTGGTGGGAGCGAGCTTGCTCGCGAAAGCGATTGCCCAGACGCCCTGTTTTCTGCGGCTGCACTGGCCTATTCGCGAGCAAGCTCGCTCCCACAGGATCGATAAGCGCAAGACGTGGGAACGAGACTTAGGGATTTTTAAAAGGACCACATCATGAGCAAAACCCTCGCTGCACTGGCCCTCGGCCTGTTGACCCTGACCGCTTACGCTGACGATAAACCCCTGAAAGTCGGGACCACGGCAGCCTTCGCGATACCGCTGGAAGCCGCTGTCGAAGAGGCTGGCAAGCAGGGCCTGAAGGTCGAGCTGGTCGAGTTCACCGACTGGATCGCGCCCAACGTCAGCCTCGCTGCCGGCGATATCGACGTGAACTACTTTCAGCACATCCCGTTCCTGACCAATGCCAACGAAGCCGCTGGCTTCGGTTTGGTGCCTTACGCACCGGGAATCATCAACAACGTAGGTCTGTACTCGAAAAAGTACAAAAGCTTCGATGAGCTGCCGACCGGCGCCACCGTGGCCATCGCCAATGACCCGATCAACAGCGGACGCGGCCTGCAACTGCTGGCCAAGGCCGGGCTGATCACGCTCAAGGAAGGTGTTGGTTACAAGGCCACCGAAGAAGACATCACGGCCAACCCGAAAAAACTCAAGCTCATACAGGTCGAAGCCGTGCAACTGGTGCGAGCCTACGACGATGCCGATCTGGTGCAGGGCTACCCCGCCTACATCCGTCTGGCCAAGACCTTTCCCGCTGACTCGGCGATCCTGTTCGACGGCCTGGACCACCCGGAATACGTGATTCAGTTCGTGATCAAACCTGATCACAAGGATGACCCGCGGCTGGCGAAATTCGTCGACATTTACCAACACTCGCCGGTCGTCCGCGCGTCGCTGGACAAGGTCAACGGCAAGCTTTATCAGGCCGGGTGGAAAGAATGACTGCGACCGCGCAACGCCAACGGCCACTCGACACTGCGGGCGCAGGTCAACGGGCGCAACAGGCCGAGCTGCACCCGGAGCTGAATCGCGCGCATGTGCGCTTCATCAACCTGGGCAAGACCTATCACGGCAAGCAAGGCACGGTGGAGGCGCTGGGCAATATCGATCTGGCCGTCCAGCGCGGCGAGATCTTCGGCATTATCGGCCGCAGCGGCGCAGGCAAATCCTCATTGATCCGCACCATCAATCGCCTGGAACAACCGAGCAGCGGTCGCGTATTGATCGATCAGGTGGACATCGGCGAGTTCGACGAAGACAAGCTGGTGGAGCTACGCCGACGCATCGGCATGATCTTCCAGCACTTCAACCTGATGTCGGCCAAGACCGTCTGGCAGAACGTCGAACTGCCGCTCAAGGTTGCCGGTGTGCCCAAGGAGCAACGCGCGCGCAAGGTCGCGCAGTTGCTGGAACTGGTGGGTTTACAGGACAAGCACAAGGCGTACCCCGCGCAACTGTCCGGCGGGCAGAAACAGCGTGTCGGCATCGCCCGCGCGCTGGTACACGACCCGGCGATTCTGTTGTGCGACGAAGCCACTTCGGCGCTGGACCCGGAAACCACCCAGTCGATCCTCGGCCTGCTGCGCGAGATCAACCAGCGCCTGGGCCTGACCATCGTGCTGATCACCCATGAAATGGCGGTTATCCGTGATATCTGCCAACGCGTGGTGGTGCTGGAACAGGGGCGAGTCGTCGAGCAGGGGCCGGTATGGCAGGTGTTTGGCGACCCGCAGCACGACGTCAGCAAAACCTTGCTGGCTCCGCTGCAAACCGGGCTGCCGAAAGAGTGGGCAGAGCGCCTGAGCGATCAGCCGCAACGATCCGATGCGGCCCTGCTGCTGGACGTGTATTTCACCGGTGTCAGTGACGAAGGGCCGGATCTGGCCGCGCTGTTTGCCGCGCTGGGCGGCAAGGTGCAATTGCTGCAGGGCGGCGTCGAGCGGATTCAGGAGCGGCCCATCGGGCATCTCATTCTGTCGGTTGCCGGCTCGCCACACAGCCGGGAAGAACTGCTGGCGCGCGCCCGCACACTGGCGCCACGCGCGGAGGTACTGGGTTATGTGGGTTGATCGCTTGCTGCAAGGCACCCTCGACACGTTTCTGATGGTCGGTGTGTCGTCATTGATCGCACTGCTGCTGGGCATTCCGCTGGCAGTGATTCTGGTCACCAGTTCCAAAGGCGGCATCTACGAAGCACCGGGGATCAACCGGGTGCTGGGTGGCTTCGTGAACCTGTTTCGTTCGATTCCGTTTCTGATCCTGATGGTCGCGCTGATTCCGTTCACGCGGATGATCGTCGGCACCACCTATGGCGTATGGGCAGCCGTCGTGCCGCTGACCATTGCCGCCACGCCATTCTTTGCGCGGGTCGCTGAAGTGAGCCTGCGGGAGGTCGATCATGGTCTGGTCGAGGCCGCGCAAGCGATGGGCTGTCGGCGCTGGCATATCATCTGGCATGTGCTGCTGCCGGAGGCGCGTCCCGGTATCGTCGGCGGCTTTACGATCACGCTGGTGACCATGATCAACTCATCGGCCATGGCCGGTGCCATCGGCGCAGGCGGGCTGGGCGATATTGCCTATCGCTATGGCTATCAGCGCTTCGACACGCAGGTGATGTTGACAGTGATTGTCTTGCTGGTAGCGGTCGTCGCGCTGGTGCAGCTGGGCGGGGACCGGCTGGCACGCAGCTTCGACAGGCGCTGAGCAGCCGCAACGCAGCGAGGGTATATTGGCGGTCTTCCTTTACCGGACCGCCCTTGATGAAACTCGATCCACAGACCCTTGCGCAGATCACCTCCGCGACCCTCGACAATTACAACCGCGTGGCCGACGACTTTCGCGAAGGCACCCGCGACCACGACGTCAGCCAGAACATCGACGCCCTGCTGCGGCATATCGAAGGACCGGCACCCTGGCAGATTCTCGATTTCGGCTGCGGGCCGGGCCGCGACCTGAAAACGTTTACCGCGATGGGCCATGTGGCGGTCGGGCTCGACGGGTCCGAACGTTTCGCCGAGATGGCCCGTGCCGAGACCGGATGCGAAGTGCTGCAACAAAACTTCCTCGAACTCGACCTGCCGCACGGCCGCTTCGATGGCGTTTTCGCCAACGCGGTGCTGTTTCACATCCCCAAACAGGAGCTGCCGCGCGTCCTGCGTCAGTTGCATGACGCGCTCAAGCCGGGCGGCGTGCTGTTCAGCTCCAACCCCCGTGGTGAGAATCAGGAAGGCTGGAACGGCGAGCGTTACGGCGCTTATCACGACCTGGAATCATGGCGCACATTGCTGACCGAAGCCGGCTTTATCGAACTGGAGCATTACTACCGCCCCGCCGGATTGCCGAGAGAGCAGCAGCCGTGGCTGGCGAGTGTCTGGCGGCGTCAGTGATGTCCGGCGCTGTGCAGTTCCGCGTGCTGTTACTTCTGACAGTATCGGCAAATACTCACGCGCCTTAGGATGGACTCCCATCCGCCTACGCAGGCGGCTGGCAATGGAATCTATTTGAACCGATCAAAGGAACTGATCATGGCGACCGAATTCGTGAAAAACGGCAACTTCAGCGACGATCTCAAGTACTGGGCAGCACCGGAGGGCTTTGATCCTGACTTCAAGCCTTGGCCCGCAGGGGATGGGCAGAGCATCAAACTGGATGCGACTGGAGTGACCGTAAGCCAATTTATCAATGCGCTGCCTGACTCTACCCTGCATATCGAGTTCGATGTGCATAGCGCAGACCTGAAATTAGACGAGGCGCTCTTTGTTATAGCCGTGGGAGGTTACAACAAAGAGGGCGCGCTGAATCTGACACCGGTCATTGGCCTCGCCACTGAAGAGTGGGAACATTTTTCAGGCGACATTACGTTCGGAGAAGCGCTTGAAAAATGCTTCGTGAATCTGTCGGCGCCTTCGAACACGTTCCGCTTCTCGCTCTCAAACTCAAGGCTGGCTTCACCGTACGGCCCGGTACGGTTCGCCAACCTCAGCCTGTCCACGATCGACGTCAAAGACGCAGACGAGACCGACTGATTGCCGGGTCGGCAGCCCTGCCCCGCGTCACAGGCGGCAGGGCACGCCGACCTCAATGCGCTGGCTGCGCGTGCTCGCCGTCATCCTTGTCAGCCGCTTCGCGACGCTGTTCATCGGTCGGTTCCTTGATGCGATACCAGGCCACGTACAACGCTGGCAGGAACAGCAAGGTCAGCAGCGTGGCGATGATGATGCCGCCGATCATGGCGTAGGCCATCGGCCCCCAGAACACCTCACGGGCGATTGGAATCATGCCCAGGCTGGCCGCTGCCGCCGTCAACAGGATCGGACGACGGCGATGCTCGGTGGCTTCGACCACAGCGTCCCAAGGCAGATACCCACTGCGCTCATAGGCATCGATCTGGGTCACCAGAATCACCGAGTTGCGGATGATGATGCCGATCAGCGCCAGCACCCCGAGAATCGCCACGAACCCCAGTGGCGTCCCCGTCGGGATCAGCGCCAGCACCACACCAATTAGCCCCAGAGGCGCGACACTGGCCACCAGAAACATCTTCTGAATGCTGTGCAGCTGAATCATCAGGAACGTCGCCATGAGGAACAGCATCAGCGGCGCAACGCTGGCAATCGGCCCCTGCGCCTTGCTGCTTTCTTCGACCGTACCGCCGGTTGCAACCTTGTAGCCGACCGGCAGACCTGCGGCAAACTTGTCGATTTCCGGTTGCAGTTGTTTGACCAGATCAGTCGGCTGAATTGCATCGCGGACGGCGCCTTTCACCGTGATGGTCGGCTTGCGATCGCGGCGCCAGACCAATGGCTGCTCCAGCTCGTAACCGACCGTGGCGAACGCCAGCAGCGGGATCGACGTGCCGGTCGGCGTCACGATCTGCAGGTTCTGCAGGGTTTCCGGTGTACCGCGCTCGGCATCTTCAGCACGCCCGATCACGTTGATCAGGTAGATATCATCGCGCACTTGGGTCACGGTAGAACCACTGACCACGCTGTTCATCAGCTTGGCGACGTCTTCCGACGACAGACCCAACTGCCGGGCCTTGTCCTGGTTGATGTCGATGCGCAGGACCTTGCCCGGCTCGTTCCAGTCGTAGATCACTTCGCCCACATGCGGGTTGTGATCGAGCAGCGTAGCCAGTTCGATAGCGTGCTGGCGTACCTTGTCGATGTTCTCGCCGCTGACGCGATACTGCAACGGACGACCCACCGGCGGGCCCATTTCCAGCGCCTGCACATAGGACCCGATGCCGACGAAGTCATCACGCAGGCGTTTTTGCAGACGGGCAGTCAACGCGCCACGCTCCTCCAGGCCTTTACTGACAATCACCAGCTGGGCGTAGAACGGATTTTCCAGCTGCTGATCGAGCGGCAGGTAGAAACGCAACGCGCCCTGGCCGATGTAGGTGCTCCAGCGCTCGATGTCCGGATCGTCCTTGAGGCTCGCTTCAAAACGATCCACCACCTTGCGCGTCTCGTTGATCGAGGCGTTCTGCGGCAGGTTCAGGTCGACCAGTATTTCCGGGCGGTCCGAAGACGGGAAGAACTGGTTCTGCACGAACTGCATGGAGAACAGCGACGCGGCGAACAACCCTATCGTGATAGCAATCGCCAGCCAGCGATGACGCATGGCCCAGAGCATGCTGCCGTTGAATGCCCGGCCTATGCGGCCCGGCTCTTCGGATTTGGGCTTGATGTTGGCGCTCAGAATGTGCACGCCGATCACCGGCGCAAACAGCACGGCAACCACCCACGACACCAGCATCGCTACGGCAATCACGGCAAACAGTGTGAATGTGTATTCCCCCGCCGAGCTGTTGTTCAGTCCGATCGGCACAAAGCCAGCCACAGTCACCAGCGTACCGGTGAGCATCGGGAATGCTGTCGAGGTGTAGGCGTACGTCGCGGCCTGCTCCTTGGATTCGCCCATTTCCAGCCGTGTGACCATCATTTCCACGGTAATCATGGCGTCATCCACCAGCAGGCCGAGGGCGATGATCAGCGCGCCGAGGGAAATCCGTTGCATGGTGATGCCGCTGTATTCCATGAACACGAACACCATCGCCAGTACCAGCGGAATCGAACACGCAACCACCAGGCCTGCGCGAAACCCAAGACTGACGAAGCTGACCAACAGCACGATAATTACCGCCTCGAACAACGCGCTGGTGAAGCCGCCCACAGCCTTGTTCACCACCTCGGCCTGATCCGAGACCTTGTGCACACCAATGCCGACTGGCAGCTCCGCTGTGGTAGCGTCCATACGTTCGTGCAGCGCCTTGCCGAAGGACTGGATGTTGCCGCCTTTCTGCATCGCGATGGCCAGGCCGATCGCCGGTTTGCCATCGAAGCGGAACAGCGGCTTGGGCGGATCGGTGTAGCCGCGGGTGATGTCAGCAATGTCGCTCAGACGGTAAAAACGGTCATTGATGCGCAGATTGACTGCAGCCAGATCCTTCTCGGACGCGAACTGCCCGGAGGTGCGTACCGAGATCCGCTCCGGCCCGGCTTCGATAACACCGGCAGGCGTCACCGCGTTCTGCGATTGCAGGCTTTGCACCACCTGGCTCTGGTCGATGCCCAATGCTGCGAGTTTGCGTGTCGAGAAGTTCAGGTACACCACTTCGTCCTGCTGACCGATCATCTCGACCTTGCCCAGGCCGGGCACGTCGCGGATGTCGGCGCGAACCTTCTCGACGTAGTCCCGCAACTGACGCATCGAGAAACCGTCTGCGGTAAACGCATAGATCGAGCCGTATACATCGCCGAACTCGTCGTTGAACGACGGGCCTTGCAGCCCCTGCGGGAACTGGCCACGGATGTCATCGACCTTCTTGCGCACCTGATACCAGATTTCCGGTATCGCCTTGGCACTGGTGGTGTCACGCAGGTACACGAAGACTGTGGACTCGCCCGGTCGTGTGTAGCTCTTCACGTAGTCCAGCGAGTCCAGTTCTTCGAGCTTCTTCTCGATGCGGTCGGTGACCTGCTCGAGGGTCTCGTCCACCGTCGCGCCCGGCCAGCGGGTCTGGATAATCATGGTCTTGATGGTGAAGGACGGGTCTTCCTCGCGCCCAAGCTTCATGTAGGAAAACACGCCCATCAACAGCGCGACGAACATCAGGTACCAGACGAACGACTGATGCTTGATGGCCCACTCGGATAAATTGAAATTCCCTTTCATCGCGGGCTTTCCTCATCGACTTTGACTTTCTGGCCCGGCTTGAGGCTGTTGACGCCCGCGCTCACCACTTTTTCACCCGCTTTGACGCCATCGGTCAGCACGAAAGAGTCGCTGTCACGGCTGGCAATAGTGACGGCTCTGGGGTTAACCGTCTGGCTCTGCGAATCGACGATCCAGATCTGGCGTTTGCCATCGACTTCCTGCAGGGCATTGATCGGCAGGCGCATGCGCGGTGTGATGGTCGAACTGAGCGTCACGCTGATGGCCGTGCCCAGGCGGAACGCCGCTGGCGTTTGCGCCAGCGACAGACGCGCACGACGAGTACGCGTCGTGCGGTCGGCCTGGGGTTCGATTTCACGAAGGGTGGCGGTGGTGTTCACTTCCGGATTCAGCTGACTGGCGACGGTGAATACCACGTCGGACGGCAATCGGTCAGCCAGCGTATCAGGGAGGTCGATCACCGCTTCCTTGATGTCCGGCCGCGCCAGGGTCACGACCTCCTGACCGGCTGTCACCACCTGCCCGGCTTCGACTTTCCATTCGGTGACCACTGCGTCGTGATCACTGCGCAGCTCGCTGTAACTCAATTGGTCGCGGGCCTGTTGAGCCGCGGCTTTGGCCTGTTCCTGCGACGAGCTGGCGGTCTTCAGATCGGTCAGGGCGATGTCCAGTTGCGCCTGGGCACCGACGCCGCGATCGAACAGTTCCTGCTGGCGGCGAGCATTGGCCTGGGCGTTGATGTACTGCGCCTGAACATTGGCCAGGTCGCCCTGCCGGGCACGCACTGTATTCTGTTGATCGGTCGGATCGAGGGTTGCGAGCAAATCGCCTTTCCTGACTTCAGCGCCTACGTCGACGTCGCGCCGGGCGATGCGCCCCGCGACCCGAAAGCCCAGCACACTCTGATAACGCGCCTGAATATTGCCGGCAAAGCGCCCGAAATCCTGGACGGACTCAGGTCGGGCTTCGACGAAGACGACAGGACGCACCGGTTCAGGAGGTGTTTCATCCTTGCCACAACCGCTCAATAGTAAGCCGCTCAACAAAAGGCTGCCCAGCGTTACGCATGACAGACGCTTCATGGCTGCACCTGTGCGTTCTGCTGCTTGGGCTGTTCGGCAATGTCGACCTGCATGTCCGGGTGTAACAACTGTCCGCCTGCCACCACGACTTTCTCTCCACTCTTGAGCCCGTCGCCGATGATGACTTTGGCGGTCAGGTAACGGGTGACGGTGACCTTGCGCAGATTGACCTTGCCCTGCTCGTCCACCACCCACACGGCAGGCTTGCCCAACTGCTCGCCGAGGTCCTTGGTCAGCGCCGCCCATGGCAACTCGACACTGGCATTGGCCGGTGCGCTCAGTGCCACGCTGACCACCGAGCCGAGGTCCATGCCTTCAGGCAGCGGGTCCAGCGCGATCTTGACCTGCAAGGTGCCGGTTTGCGCCGACACCGCCGGGGTCACTTCACGCACTTTGCCGCTGACCTTGATAGTCGGGTTATCGAGCAACGTGACCTGCACGGCCTGATCGGTGGGCGGCTTGACGAACAGGGACTCGTAGACGTTGAACACCGCATCGCGATCACCGTCGCGCGCCAGATCGAAAATCGGCATGGTGGCCTGCACCACTTGCCCGACTTCAGCCTGACGCGCGGTGATCACACCGGGTGCGTCAGCGACCAGAGCGGTGTAACCCAGTTGTTCACGGGCATTGGCCAATTGCGCCTGCGCCGCCTTCAACGAACTTTCACTGCCGCGCAAGGCGGCCTGTGCAGAGTCATATTCGCTGCGGCTGGTATAGCCCTTGGGCAACAATTTTTGTTGTCGGACGAAAGCAGCGCTGGCCTGATTCACGCGGGCCTGCTCGGCGGCCACAGCAGCAGCGGCCGAGTCGACATTGACCTGCAGATCCTTGGGGTCGAGCCGCGCCAGCACCTGCCGGGCAGTGACCCGGTCGCCCACATCGACATTACGCTGAATGATCTTGCCATTGACCCGGAATGAAAGCCGGGTCTGCACCCGCGCCTGAACATCACCGGTCAGGGCGACACTGGCGGCGAAGTCGGCACTTTTTACCGTCTGCACATAAACCCTGGGCAGTTCGGGCGCCGCCGGTTTTTCCTCGCCACAACCGGCCAGCGCCGCCAATGCAGCAGCCAGACCGAACGTAACCAGTCTTGAAATACGAACGGGCATGCAGACTCCTTGTGCAACTGCCGGATGCGGACGTGATCAGGGCGAGAGAATAGCGTGAGTATGCGACTGTGTGCGAGAGGGAGGGTTCATTGGGGCTTGCGTTGTAGAAGCGCCGGGAGACGGCTTGAGCGAGTGGCGTCAGCGAAGAAACGTGGTCCGGCGGGTCGTAAGTGTATCGGCAGAGGAGAGCCGTGATCGGCCCCTGATGATGGAGTAAAGGCTTCAGCCTGAACCGATTCGGGATGAGGGGCTATTGCCAGAAATGTCAGTATCGGGGGGAAGATGCCTGACAAGTGGTAGCCAATATCACAAGTCCGTTCGGATGACCGAAGCATTACGAATGTTCGACGCATTACTTGAGCCTCTCATGGCAGGGCCATTAAGAAGCACAGGCACTGCTTTCTGGACCCGCTTGTCCATTATGGAACGAGCAATTGACCAGCCACGCAGCCCAGCCGTCGGGTAAGCAATAAGGATAGCGGCAATCCTCAGTGGGCGAATTGCTGGCGATTCAGGGTCAGTTTTTGTCAGAACGAAGGAAGTGGCCCATGCCGAAGTGGCAACCAGTGCAGACACTCCGGTGAATGCCGAGATTTTTTCCGCTGTATTCGCCGGTCTTCTTGTCTCCTGAACGGGAAAAGCCAGGTTATTGCTGGCGACAGCCTGAGGCTTCACTTTGACACCTTTTAGTACAGCTCTTATAGGTGCACGGACCGCCAGCAAACCAATAATGCCGCTCAGAATTGCAGCACCGATGTAGAGGGAAGTTTCCACATCCTCAAGAAAGCCATGCCCCGTCGGATCAGATCGATTGACCGGATCCCCCGCACAATACGCATAGGCATTTATTCCACCCTTGCCAAACGGACTCAGGCTATCGGGACTGTTGAAGCGCATCAGAACAGGGTTATAGGCGCGATAGCCGTTGCCCAGCAGATAATGACCGGTCAATGGGTCGGGGCGCTCACCGTTGAAGCCTGGCAGTTGGTTCAACGCTTGCCCATGCCCATAGGGGGTGTAAGCGATAGGGTCAGACAAGCTGGCCGATACGGTGTGGAGCACGCTGTGCTGTTGGTCCGAGCAGATCAACAGCGTGGCGAGCGCTGACTGCGTGGCCAGCAACTGACGACCGTGATGCAGGAATCGAACGTGTTCTGCACCCTGAATCTCGCTGACCAAGGTGTCGGACTGATAGTACGAGCGGGCAAGGGTCCCTGCCGCAGGCGTGCGAGCCGCGAGCCGGTCAAGCGCGTCGTAGCGGTAACGGCACAGAGTAGTTTGCTGGCGCATGGCGATTAACCGGAGTGGTCTTGATTAGCGAGACAGGCCTCTTCAAGCACACAATGCATTGCAGGGACCGCAGCGGCTACTCGTAGAACTGCTAGGTTGCATCAGGGATGTCAGGGGTTCTGGACGCATTCCAGCGAGCGCTCCAGCTCGGCCTTGGCCATATTGATCAGATGCCTGCTGCTAAACAAACAAGGGTGGCGACTTTGACGCGGGTTAGCAGACCGGTAGAGAACACAGACCCGGCGCACTCGAAAGTGCCCCACGCAAAGCCGCCATAAAACGGTAATTGCGCTGCGTGTCTCTGGACAGGCTGCTAAACCCGATCGCTGAAAAACCAGCGACCGACGCAGCCTAGTGTGCGGATTTGGCAGGCGCAAGGGCCCGGGATTTTCTAGGAAAGGTCATACGCAGGAAAGAGAAAAGACTGAAAGAAAGGTCCTGCAGGACAGGTTTTTCGTGAGCGGAAGTAACCTGATTTGTTCAGAAGATGACGCAGAGCGTCCAGAACGGCATTCCCACGCTGGAGCGTGAGGAACGATAGGCGCCCGGGAGATCTTCTATCGTTCCTCACGCTCCGCGTGGGAATGCCCTTCATGACGCTCCGCGTCATCTTCAAAACGCGTCGATCAACTGCCCTCGGTGCCGTGCGCTTCTTCGAAGAAGTAGTCCTTCCAGCTCGCCGCCTTGTTTTTCAACACGCCCAGCTCATGCAGTTTCTCGGCGTAGATAAAGGTGCGCTGCGGCGTGACGGTGAAGTCGATTTCCGGGTCGGCGACGATTTTCTCTACCAGTGGCAGCGGCAGCTTCGATTGCTCGACGCGGATGTAGGTCTGCGCGGCAGCAGGCTTGTCGGCTTTGATGATCTTCTCGGCTTCGGCCAGCGCGTCGTAGAACGCCTTGTAGGTCTTGGGGTTTTCGTCGTGGAATTTCTCGGTGGTATAGAGCACGTTGAACGTCGCCTGGCCGCCCAGCACGTCATAGGAACTGAGCACCTTATGCACGTTGGGGTTCTCCAGTTCCTGGTACTGGAACGGCGGGCTGGAGAAGTGCGAGTTGATTTCCGAACCACCGGCAATCAGCGCGGAGGTCGCGTCCGGGTGCGCGAGGCTGACCGAGATGTTGTCGAATTTCTTGTAGTTGTCGTTACCGAACAGCTTGGCGGTTTCGATCTGCAATGTGCGCGACTGGAAGCCCACGCCCGCAGCCGGTACGGCAATGCGGTCCTTTTCGGTGAAGTCCTTGAGGGTCTTGACGCTGGGGTTGTTGGTCAGCAGGTAATTGGGCATCGAACCCAGCGAGGCAATCGCCTTGACGTTCTGCTTGCCCTTGGTGCGGTCCCAGACGGTCAGCATCGGCGGCACGCCTGCCGACACCACGTCAAGCGCGCCGGCCAGCAGCGCTTCGTTCATCGCCGTGGCACCGGAGATGCTGTTCCAGTCGACCTTGATGTCCAGACCCTGCTCCTTGCCGTGTTTCTCGATCAGCTTCTGATCGCGCACCACGTCGAGGATCAGGTAGCCGATGCCGAATTGCTGAGCGATGCTGATCTTGCCTTCAGCCTGAGCGCCGCCACTGAGCAGCGCGCCAAACAAGCCAAGCGTCGCCGCCAGCACAGTCCGTGCCGGGCGTTGAAATGCAGTGTTCATGTGGTTCCCACCCTGATTATTCAAAAAAAGACGGCGTTTCAACGCTGCATGCCCCAGCGCTTGACGGTCAGGCGCTCGATGTTGGCGAACAGCAGGTTCTCGACCAGCAGGCCGATGAGGATCACCGCTGCCAGACCGGCAAAGACCTTGTCGGTATACAGCTCGTTACGGTTCTGGAAGATGTACCAGCCCAGACCGCCCTTGCCGGAGGACGCGCCAAACACCAGCTCGGCGGCGATCAGCGTGCGCCAGGCAAAGGCCCAGCCGATTTTCAGACCGGCGAGAATCGATGGCAGCGCAGCAGGAATCAGGATGTGCCAGACAAAGCGCAGGCCTTTGAGACCATAGTTGCGCCCGGCCATGCGCTGGGTTTCCGAGACACCGAGAAAGCCCGCATAAGTATTGAGCGCCAGCGCCCACAGCACCGAATGCACCAGCACGAAGATCAGGCTGTTCTGGCCCAGCCCGAACCACAGCAGCGCCAGCGGCAACAGGGCAATGGCCGGCAGCGGATTGAACATCGCAGTCAGCGTGCCGAGCAGGTCGCGGCCCAGTTGGGTGGACACTGCCAGGGTGGTCAGGGCGAACGCCAGCACGATGCCGATCAGGTAGCCCTGAATCAGTACGGTCAGGGAAATCCACACCTTGCCTGGAAGCTCGCCGGAGATCAGCCCGTCATAAAAGGCGGACGCCGTTTGCAGAAAGCTCGGCAACAGCAGGTCGTTGTTCTGCAGACGTGCAGCCAGTTCCCAGATCACCGCCAGGGCGACCATGATGACGCATTTGCGCACCCAGCCCAGTTGCCAGATGCGCTGTGCCAGGGGCAGGTCGCGGGCCAGGTCTTCCTGAGTGAAAGGCTCCAGCGTGATTTCATATTCTTCGCGAGCGGGAGGTGCGAGGCTCATGATTCGGGTTTCCCGGTAATCGTGTAGATAGGACGCGGAGCGTCCTGAAAGGCATTACCACGCGGAGCGTGGGAACGATCAAGGCAGTCGCCTAGTAAGCAATCCGGATGTCCTGAAAATTCAGATCCTGCTCCACCGGACCGGCCTCGCCCTCATCGAACAACAAACGATGAATACGCTGCGCGGTCTGCTGAAAACCAACGCCGCCCAGGCTTTTCAGGTCGTATTGATGGCTGTTGATTTCCGCCCGTACGCGGCCCGGATGCGGTGACAGCAGCAGGATGCGGTTACCGACCACCAGCGCTTCTTCGATGGAGTGCGTGACGAACAGCAACGTAAAGCGCACCTCTTCCCACAGCTCAAGCAGCTCTTCCTGCATCTTGCGTCGGGTCAGTGCATCGAGCGCGGCAAACGGCTCATCCATCAGCAGGATTTTCGGCTGCATGGCCAAGGCCCGGGCAATCGCCACGCGGGCTTTCATGCCACCGGACAAGGTGTGCGGGTAGGCATCGGCAAACGCACTGAGGCCGACCTTTTCCAGGTAGTAACGTGCACGCTCCAGCGCTTCGGGACGCTTCAGGGTGCGCGATGCCAGCAGCGGAAACATGACGTTCTCGATCACGGTTTTCCACGGCGGCAACTGGTCGAATTCCTGAAACACCACGATGCGGTCCGGGCCAGGTTCGGTGACCTGATGACCCGCCAGACGAATCTCGCCCTCGCTGGGCCGGATGAACCCGGCTACGGCTTTGAGCAATGTGGACTTGCCGCAACCGGATGGGCCGAGCAGCACGAAACGATCGGCCGGATCGACTTCGAAACTGACCTGATGCGTTGCCCGTACCACACGTTCTGGTGTGCGGTATTCGAGGCTGACGCCGCGAACTTGCAACAAGGCTTCAGCAATCGGCTGTTCAGCCGGTTGCGGTTGGGTGCTGGTGCTGGCCGTGTGGCCTTGCGCGACAGCATTCATGAACGGCTCTCCTGGATCAAAATGGCGCGGTGCCTTGAATGGTCGTGCGATGCAGTTTGCGACGCAGGTGCGCCGGGCAGCCGGCAGCCAGATGGATCAGGGAACGGTTGTCCCAGAACACCATGTCGTCGGCCTGCCACTGGTGCCGATAGATGTGCTCGGGCTTCACGCTATGGGCGTAAATCTCGTTGAGAATCTGACGGCTCTCGTCTTCCGGCAGACCGAGGATGCGCGTCGTGAAACCCTCGCTGACGAACAGCGCCTTGCGCCCGTTTTCAGGGTGGGTGCGAACGATCGGGTGGCTGACTTCCACCACCTGAGCCAGTTGCTCGGCGGTCAGGGTCGGACGCCAGTTGGCGGCGTTATGGCCCTCGGCGTAGCGTGCGGTGTAACTGTGCACCGCCGAGCGCCCTGCGACCGCATCGCGCAGGTGTTGCGGCAACGTTTCCCACGCCAGGTGCATGTCTGCAAACAGCGTATCGCCGCCTTCACTTGGCAGCTCCTGGGCGTAAAGCATTGAGCCCAGGCTCGGCAGCTCTTTGTAAGACAGGTCCGAATGCCAGTACTTGCCGGCGTCGCCCAGGCCCACAGGCTTATCGTTCTCGACAATGTTGGAGACGATCAGGATTTCCGGATGGTTGGCCAACAGAAACTGCTTGAGCACATGGATCTGCAGCACCCCAAAACGCCGGCTGAAATCGATCTGCTGTTGCGGCGTGATCTGCTGATCGCGAAACACCACGACATGGTGATCCAAATGTGCCTGATGCACACGAGCGAAGTCGGCATCGTTCAACGGCCTGGACAGATCCAGCCCAACGATTTCAGCGCCCACCTTTTCGGTGAATGGACGCACTTCGAAGGATTGCGAAGCAGGTTGAGCGGACGATGAAGCGAGGGAGGCTGCTGGCATGAGAACTCCGACTCCAAGACTGTGTGACTGAAAGACGAAACTCTATAGGTATAAGAAAGATAATTTAAATACCGTTAAGGAATATCTATAGTGCTGATTTTTTCACTGCCTCGCTGTGTAGTGTCAGCCAGCATAAATGTGTCACGACAGATACATCCAAGTGTAAGACCGCCTTGCTAGGGTCGGCGCCTCATCCGAATCGAGTGAAGCGCCCGCTATGCGATCCAATAAACCGGTTGCCCATGTAATGGTGTCGTCGTTGATACTTTCGCTGCTTGCCGTCTCGGTTCAGGCAGCGAGCCGTGCCAATGACAATCGTATAAACGGTGTCGACCTGCTCTCCGGGTTCAACACCCTGTGGACGACCGGTGCGACCTGGGACACCGGCACGCCGACTGCCCTCGGTCAGAGCCTGCTGCGACGCAACCTGCAGATCGTGGTCGACCGCGCCAACTCGCGCACGCTGGCGCAGGAAACCGCCGCCTACTTCGATGACCGCCGCGACCAGAGCTACAGCGCCATCAGCGGCCTGGGCTCGCTGAGCGATGCTTACAAAGCCGGCGCGGGCGCGTTCACGACGATCACGCAATTCGACGACAGCAATAAAACCGTCAGGTACGACGACAAGGGCAATGGCGCAGGCAGTTCGTCCTCGGCGCTGGGCAAGGTGGTCGATCTGGTCGGTGCCGTGCGTAACGATGCCTCCACGACCCCGGCCAAGTCCCACTATCTGTATCCACGGCCATGGCGGCAGAGCCTCGACGGACAGAGCCTGGCATTCGTCGTCGCGCCGTCCCTGCGCCCGGCCGAAAGCACCACGCCGGCCAGTGACTCGGGCTTCCCCAGCGGGCACACCAACGCTGCCTACCTGTCAGCCTACGCCTTGGCCTACGCGATCCCCGAGCGGTTCAGCGAGTTGATGCTGCGTGCTTCGGAAATCGGCGACAACCGCATCGAAGCGGGCATGCACTCGCCCTTCGACGTGATGGGCGGGCGAATCACCGCGACCTATTTCGCCATCGACAACCTGTCCAATTCCGCCAACACGCAATTGCGCGCCGATGCTCGCGCGCAGGCGCTGGCCTACTTCACCGCTCAGTGCGGCGGCGACATCAACAATTGCATGACGGCCATCGACCCGGCCACCGATCGCACTTCCCAGCATGCGCAGGACAAGGCGCTGTATACCGCGCGCATGACTTACGGCTTCGACCCGGTCGGCCCGACCAATCTCGCGCCGGTCGTGCCGACCAACGCTGAAGTGCTGCTGGAAACACGCTTCCCGTACCTGGACGCCAGCCAGCGCCGCGAGATTCTGGCGACCACTGAGCTGTCGTCGGGCTACGCAGTGATCGATCAGTCAGGTGGCTACGGTCGCTTGAACCTGTATGCCGCAGGCGATGGTTACGGCGCGTTCAATTCCAACGTCACCGTCAACATGAACGCCAGCCTGGGCGGCTATAACGCCATCGACGCCTGGCGCAACGACATCAGCGGCAGCGGTGCGCTGATCAAGAACGGTACGGGCAACCTGATCCTGACCGGCAACAACACCTACTCGGGCGGCACGCTGATCAACGGCGGCACCCTGACCGGTCATGCCCAGGCCTTCGGCAGCGGCACGATCACCGACAACGCAACGCTGGTGGTCGAACAGTCCACCAACGACACCCTCGCCAACACCCTGACCGGCAACGGCGCGTTGATCAAACGCGGCGTGGGTTCACTGAACCTGACCGGCAACAGCAGCCTGTCCGGCGCGACCACCGTGCAGGCCGGTCGCCTGGCAGTGAATGGCAACCTCGGCAACTCCATCGTCAGCGTGCAGCAAGGCGCGACGCTGGGTGGCAACGGCACCGTCGGCGGCATCAACGTCGCTCAGGGTGGCGTAGTCGCACCGGGTAATTCGGTCGGGCAGCTGAACGTCAACGGTGACGTCAACCTGGCTCAGGGTTCGGTTTATCAAGTGGAATCGGACGCCAATGGCAATGCCGACCGCATCGTCGCCAGCGGCCGCGCGACGATCAATAACAGCACGCTGTCGCTGGTCGAAGGCGGTAACTGGCTGGCCGCCAGCCGTTACTCGATCATTTCCGCAGCCGGTGGCGTGAGCGGTGCATTTGCCGCCGTGCAAACCAACTTCGCGTTCCTTACCCCGACGCTGAACTACACCGCGACCGACGTAGGGCTGACGCTGGATCGCAACGCACAATCCTTCGCCAGCCTGGCGACCACGCGCAACGCCAAGGCGGTCGCGCAGGGTCTGGACAGCGCGGGCGCAGGCAACGCGCTGTGGCGTCAGGTGGTGCAGGACGACGCCTCGACGGCGCAGGCCACGTTCAGCGCGCTATCCAACGAGCTGCATGCATCGACCCAATCTGCACTGATCGAAGACAGCCGGCTGGTGCGCAATGCCATGAACGATCGCATGCAACAAGCGCAATCCACACAGGCATTCGGCAGCACCACACAAACCCTCGCCGGTGATGCCTCGCGTGGTGTGGTGTGGACCCAAGCCATCGGCGCGACCGGCCAGACCGACAGCAGCCGCGACGCCTCGGGCCTGGAAACCCGCACCAGCGGCCTGTTGTTCGGCGCCGACGTACCGCTCGACGACACCTGGCGTGTGGGTGCATTGGCAGGCTTCAGCAACAGCAGCTTCGACCTGCGCCACGCGTCTGGCTCGACCGACAGCGACAACTATCATCTGGGTGTCTACGGCGGCGCGAAATGGGGCCAACTGGGCCTGCGCCTCGGCGCGGTACGCACCTGGCATGAGCTGACCGCCAAGCGTACGCTGGACCTGCCGGGCTCGTCCGAGCACTTCAAGGAAGACTACAAGGCAGCGACCAATCAGGTATTCGGCGAGCTGGGCTACTCCATCGAAATGGGCAATGCGCTGCTTGAACCCTTCGCCAACCTCGCCCATGTGCGCCTCGACACCGACGCCTTCGACGAGAACAGCAACGCCATCAGCCTGCAGAACAAATCCCAGGACAACCACATCACCTTCAGTACCCTGGGCCTGCGTGCAGCGACCCGCCTGAACGCTGGCAGCGTCGTGATCAAACCCAACGCCACACTGGGCTGGCGTCGCGCCTACGGTGACGTCACCCCGGAAAGCCGCTCAGCCTTCAGCGGCGGCAGCACCTTCGAACTCTCCGGCGCACCGATCGCCCGCAGCGCCGCCGTGCTCGGCGCAGGCGTCGACCTGGGGTTGAGCGATACGCTGAGCGTGGGCCTGAGTTACGACGGTCAGGTGAGTAACGATGCTTCGGATCAGTCGCTGAATGCTCGGGTGACGTTGGCGTTTTAAGGCTGAAGCGGCGGCTGCTCTCTGTAGGGACGGAGAGCAGCCTGCCAAAGTTATCAGGGGGTCTGAGCGCTCTTGCGTTGACCCTCAATTCCATCCAGCTCTAACCCTCTCGTTTTCATTTCCCGGCCTCCCGATCAGCCTCAACAATCGGGGTCGGGAATGGGCTGCGTGCCTTTGCAAACCACCACAGGGCACCCGCCCCGATAACGCTCGTCAGCATGGCCAAACTCAGGATGACCTGGCGAATGCCCAAAGGCGCTGCGAGCAGGGCCACCAGCAAACCCGCCAGAGGCTGCGACAGGTTGTTGAGCAACGTGATCACGCCCACCGTCTTGCCGAAGTCCTGGGGCGGTATCACCCGCTGCCGGAGGGTGCGCATGTAGACGTTGAACATCTTGTCGAAGCCGACGATCAACAGAAACCCCAGCGCATAGCCAATCAGGTTCGGACTCAGGGCGCTGATAAATGCCCCGATCGCGATCATTGAATACCCGACACCGCCCAGCACCCGCAAAGGCAGCACCACACGGGCCAGGAAGAACAGGATCACGATAGTGGTCACTGCCCCCGCCGCCTGCAGCCCTGCATAGTTATCCTTGCCTGCGCTGTACTCGCCGATGACCATGGCTGCCGAGGTCGCCAGCGTGACGCCGACGATCAGGTTGACCCCTACTGCCAGCGTGATGATCTTTTTCAATTCGGCCAGGCCACGGATATGCCCGAACGCAATCCGCAGTGGCTGCAGCCAGATGTCTTGATGCTGCTCGAACACTTCCAGCTTAAAACAGCCAAGACGTCGCCACGCCAACATGCAGAGGTCTGCCAGCAGGAATAGTCCGGCGATCCAGAGCACTACCCAGTGCCAGGCCCACACCTCCAGCATCAGTGCCGCCACCAGCGGCCCGAGGACCAGTCCTGACTGGTCGGCGATCTGGGAATAGGACACCGTTTTGGTGTAGCTGTAGTGCTGAAAGATATGCGGCATGAGCACTTCGCGCGCCATGATGCCTTGCGTGGTCAGCACCCCGCACAATGCCGAGAGAACCACGAGCCATCCAATGCCACCAAAGAGTGCGTAGAACACCATCGCCAGCACGCAGAGCAATGCCCGGTAGACCTGGCTGATGTGCAGAATTCTGATAGGCGAATACTTGTCGCACAGCGCGCCGCACAACGGAAACGCGAGAAACCTCGGTAACGATTCGACGAAAAACGCCAGCCCCGCACAGGAAAAGCGAGATGAAGAAAGCGAGGTAATCCTTGCGCATGCAAAACTCCTGTGGGCCTGGACGTGCATCGCTATTAACCGAGCCAGGCGTTGGAGCTTATTGGATTTGCGTGCGTAATGCTTAGAAGAGGACGCAGAGCGTCCAGAACGGCATACCCACGCGGAGCATGGGTACGATAGTGTTTGCCCGGACACCTCGCGCGCCACCCGTACAGCGATCTCCCTGACGACTATCGTTCCTCACGCTCCGGCGTGGGAATGCCTTTCGTGACGCTCTGCGTCACAAATCTGTGCCGCGCCGCACATTCAGGATCGGACGCGGAGCGTTCAGAACGGCATGCGACGCGGAGCGTCGCATGCTAGTCGGGGGAACGAGAATCAGTGGTCAGAACGCAGGCAGTACCGCGCCGTCGTACTTCTTGTTGATGAAGTCTTTGACTTCCTGGCTGGTCAACGCTTTCGACAGTTTTTCGATGGCGTCGGTGTGAGCGTTGTCTTCGCGGGTGACGAGGAAGTTCACGTACGGCGAATCGGCACCTTCGATGATCAGCGCGTCTTTCTTCGGATTGAGCTTGGCTTCCAGCGCGTAATTGGTGTTGATCAGGGCAAGGTCAACTTGGCTCAACGCACGTGGCAGTACAGCCGATTCGAGTTCGCGGAATTTGAATTTCTTCGGGTTGCTCGCGATGTCTTTCGGCGTGGACAGGGCGTTGGTCGGATCCTTCAGGGTGATCAGGCCACCTTTTTGCAACAGCAGCAGTGCGCGACCTGCGTTGCTGCCTTCGTTTGGAATGGCGATGGTTGCGCCTTCAGGCAAATCAGCCAGCGTCTTGTACTTGCTGGAGTAGCCGCCGAACGGTTCGACGTGTACGCCCACGCCAGTCACCAGATTGGTGCCTTTGCCCTTATTGAAGCCATCCAGATAAGGCTTGGTTTGAAAATAGTTGGCATCCAGGCGTTTTTCGCTCAATTGAACGTTTGGCTGCACGTAGTCAGTGAAGACCTTGATTTCCAGGTCCACGCCTTCTTTGGCCAGGGTCGGCTTGATCAGCTCAAGGATTTCCGCGTGCGGTACTGGCGTCGCGCCGACGACCAGCTTTTCACCTGCGTGAGCCAGGCCAATGGAGAACACAGCCGCCAGAGCGGTCAGCAAAAACGTCTTTTTCATGCAATGTCCTTAACGAAAATCCGAGAGCGTCATCCAGAAATGACACCTTATTATTCAATGGTTTGTCACAGCTATCCGAACCCTGCGACATCACGCTGACATTACCGGTGTTTTATATTCCGATAAAATACTTTTTAATCGAGTGCTTATGCTTTTTTGCATCAGCATCTACTCTACCTCATCAGGACCATGCTGGGGCGCGCTCAAGCAGGACGCCGCGCCAGCTCTGAGGTGACTGTTTCAAGCAGTTGCCTGAGCGCGGACAGCTGCCTGCGATCACCACCATCGAGCAATAGCTGCGTCTGGCGCTCGATCAGCGTGAACGGATCGGCGATGTCCGGCAGATTGATATCTTCAGCCCGAATTTCATCACCGCTGCTGACCAGCAAGGCAAAGTGAATGACGTTCTCCAGTTCACGGGTATTACCGGGCCAGCTGTGAGCCTCCAGCGTGCGCTGCGCATCCTCGCTGATCAGTTGCACCGGCAGATTCAGACGCTGGCTGTAGATCCCGACAAAATATTCGGCCAGCGGCAGGATGTTGCCCGGCTGCTCGCGCAACGCCGGCAGTTCAAGACGCCCCTCGCTCAGGTAGTGATAAAGCCGCTCGTGGAATTTGCCGGCAGCCACGGCCTGCGCCAGATCGATACTGGTGGCTGCGACCAGACGCACATCGACCGGGCTCGGCTGCTGCGCGCCCACTCGCGTGACTTCGTGATTCTCAAGCGCCGCGAGCAGCTTGACCTGAATCGGCAACGGCAGGTCGCCGATTTCATCCAGATACAAAGTGCCTCCGTTGGCCGAGCCAAACCAGCCGGCCCGACTGCTGACCGAACCGCTGTGCGCTCCGGCGGCGTAGCCGAACAATTCGGCGTCGGCATAGGTCGGGCTGATCGCACCGCAGTTCACCGAAACGAATAAACCCGAGCGATCACTGCCGCGATGAATATGCCGGGCCAGCAACTCCTTGCCGGTCCCGGACTCGCCACGGATCAGTACCGGTAGAGAACGGGGAGCCAGTTGCTCCATTTCTTCACGCAATCGGCGCGAGCGTGGGTCGATGAACACCAGCGCCTTGGCGCGAATGCTCAGTGGGCTTTTTTCCGCATCGGGAAAGGTCAGCAGCGGCTGGCCGAAGTTTTCGTGAAGGCTCATGACACACTCCCGCCTGAGCCCTTGCGATGGCTCAAGCGTTTAAAAAGACGGGACCCGGTGAGTCCGATAAACAGGCTGCCCGGTCATGCGCGACGACGCGCGTGTTGCTCCAGACGGTTTTGCAGCCGGTACAGGTAGGCGAACCCCTGCTCCCAGCGCTGATGACCGGACTTGACGTTGATATGCCCGGCCTGACTCAGAAACCCGACTTCCGCGCCCCAGTGACGGGCCATTTCCATGGCGCGCTGGGAGCTAACCGCAGGGTCGTTGTCAGAGCTGACAATCTGCGTCGGAAACGGCAACAGATCAGCAGGGATCGGCGCGAAATTACGCAACGCAGGCGGGCAATTCGGACGCTCGACGTCCGCCGGTGCCACCAGTAGCGCGCCCTGCACCTGACGCAAGGTTTCCAGCGGCGCGAGTTGAGCCCAATGCGCGACGGTGACGCAACCCAGGCTATGAGCGATCAGGATCACGGGGGTGTCGTGCGCGGCAATCGTGCGCTGCAACTCGCCGACCCAGTCTTCACGACGAGGCTTGAGCCAGTCGGCCTGTTCCACGCGTGTGCTGTTGGGCAGGCTGTTCTGCCAGTGGGTCTGCCAATGATCATCAGGAGACCCCTGCCAGCCTGGCACGATCAGATACCGGATCGACTCGTTATGCATGGATTCGCCTCCTGCATGTATGCGTTCATGAGACGAGTATAGGGATGGAAGTTATATTCGCTAAGGAATAAGAAGCTATTTGTTAATTCCCAAAACGAATATCAGCCAATAGACAAAAAAAGAGGCCACTCCCTGCCTTCGAGGAACGGCCTCTAATAAAAATCACTTTCAGGGCAAAGACTATCCGTACTTCGTTACAGGATTACGACGGCCTCAGGTTGCAGGCACAGTACGCGGGCCCTGCTCGCCCGCAGGCAGCGGTACCGGCTCGTCGTGCTGCGGGACTTCACGGGCAACGTTCCACACCACGATCGCAGCGACGATGTCGAAGATTGCCAGCACCACGAACAGCGGGCTGTAGCCGATTTTGGTGACCAGCACGCCGAACACCATGGTGAACGCCGCCGCCCCGAAAAAGCCGAACATTCCGCCCATCCCGGTCGCTGTGGCCACCTCGTTCTTGCCGAATGAATCCGAGGTGATCGAATACAGCGCGCCCGACAGGGTCTGGTGGGCAAAACCGCCGATGCACAGCAAGGCGATGGCGGTGTAGGGGCTTTCGACCAGCCCGATGCACGCCGGCCCGATCATGCAGGAGCAGCCGAACAGCATGACCATCTTGCGCGAGGTGAACAGCGACACCTTGCAGTACTTGTGGAACAGCGGGCTGAGGTAGCCGCCCAGTACGCAGCCAATGTCAGCCGCCAGAAACGGCAGCCAGGCGAACATCGCGACTTCCTTGATGTTCATGTGGCGCTCGGTCATCAGGTACAGCGGGATCCACGCATTGAAGGTCTGCCAGGCAGGCTCGGAGAGGATTCGCGCCGAAGCAATCGCGTAGAAATTACGGTTTTTGAACAGTCGCTTCCAACTGCCTTTCCGGGCAGGTGCATCCTTCAGACGCGCTTCCTGGCCGCTGAGGATGTAGTCGCGTTCGGCATCGCCCAGACGCTTCTGATCGCGCGGATGCTTGTACAACAGCAGCCACAGGCCGCTCCACACAATGCCCAGACCGCCAACAATCAGGAACGCCAGCTCCCAGCCACTCTGCAGAATGGCCCAGACCACCAGCGGGGGTGCAAGCAATGCGCCGAACGACGAGCCAATGTTGAACCAGCCGATGGCGACCGAGCGCTCTTTGGCCGGAAACCATTCGGTGGTCGCCTTGACGCCTGCCGGCAGCCCCGCGGCTTCGGTCAGGCCGAGCATGCCGCGGAAGATCGCCAGACTCTGCCAGCCGGTTGCGAATGCGGCGGCAGCGCAGGCGGCAGACCAGGCGATGGCGAAAATCGCAAAGCCCATCTTGGTGCCGATTGCGTCGATGATGTAGCCCGCAACGGGCTGCATGATGGCATAGCACAATTGCCAGGCGACCACGATGTGCGCGTACTGCTCGGTGGAGATGCTCAGCTCGCTCATGAGCGTCGGTGCTGCGACAGACAGCGTATTGCGTGCCAGGTAGTTGACGACCAGGCCGGCCGTGACCAGCCCCACCATCCACCACCGAATGCCTTTTATCTTCATCTCTTCACCCTGTTTATTTTTAGATTGGCGATGAGCGTCCCGCGGCCAAGGCCGTGAGGCGGCTGGTTTTATGTAACTTCAGGTTACGGTTTCTTCAGAAGACTTTTAGGCGCTTTCTGCCGACGATCATGCGTAAAAACAGATTTTTCGCACGAGGAGCATGCCTTTATGGCCTGAGAATTCAGACTGATCATGAGGTTGTTACTCTTTGAATTATTTTTGTGGTTGTAATTTTATTCGAGTCTTATGTTGTCGTACAACATGGAGAACTTATAGTCATTTGCCATTCCAGTGTCAAATGACAGAAACGATCTGACCTTCAGCAGCATGGGCTGGCGACGTGTTGAGAAGGGAAGGAGCGTTTTCGCGTTATACGACGACTGCGCAATTGGCGACTGCTGATAGCTCGTTTGGGCCTATGGGGCACTGCTCAGCGATTAGAGCGCGGACTATTTTCCGTGTGACGGCAAGAAACGCGTCCTGGCACTTGCACAACTGTCACAAATGCTCTCATTCTTGGTGACGGCGTCAGGCAATGGAGTTGCCCGGTGGTGCCTTGTCGGCACCGGCCTGCTGCCGAAGTCACTTTATGCCAGGAAGAGGCGTCCGCATGCCTGAGCCAAGCAGTCTCGCCAGCTGGACCCCCGCTCTGCGCAAGCAGCTCATTGCCTTGGGTATGGACAGCGATGCGTTGTGCCGAAGCGCGGGTATTGACCTGAACAGGCTGAGTGAACCCGATGCGCAATTCTCGCCGGATGTCACCGCCGCGCTCTGGCAACGCGCAGTGCAAGCCAGCCTTGACCCTGCCCTGGGTTTGCGTGTTTCACGCTTTGTCAGCCCGACGGCGTTTCATGCGCTGGGCTACACGCTTGTCGCCAGCGGCTCGTTGCGCGAGGTTTTCGAGCGCATCGTACGTTACCGCTCGATGGCCGAGGACTCTCTGGAGCTGGATTTCAGAACAGTCGGCGAGCGTTATGAATTTCGCTTCGGTACGCCGCCATCCTGTCAGTCACCGGTTCATGAGCTGCTGGATGCATTTGCCGCCATTTACGTACGCACCTGCCGCAATCGGCTAGGCCGGGGCTATGCGCCGCTCGCCGTGCACCTGCAACGTCCGGCACCCGAGGATCCGCAGCCCTGGCACGACCTGTTTCGTTCACCGGTCACGTTTGCGGCGCAGGAGAACCTGCTGGAGTTTGGCGGTGACCAATTCGACAGCCACCTGGATGACGGCCCGGTACAGCTGAACGGCCAGGAATCCCAAGGAGATCCGTTACCGTCACTGATCTGGGAACAGCGCGTACGCTCGGCCATCGAAACCCTGCTGCCGGACGGCGAGCCCACCGCCCAAAGCATCGCCGAAGCCCTGCACCTGAGCACGCGCAGCCTGCAGCGCCATCTGGCCGACGAGGGCTGCTGCTATGACCTGCTGCTCAATCAATGCCGCCAGAACCTGGCGCTGCTGCACATGAACGATCAGCAAAGCTCGCTGAGCGAAATCGCCTACCTGCTGGGCTTTTCCGACACCGACTGCCTGAGCCGCGCCTTCAAACGCTGGACCGGGCTGACACCGGAACAGTACCGCAGCGGCGTGGTGCGTTGAGCATTGTCAGGGACACACCATCGTGCCCATGCTGCGCGTCCACTCTTGATCAAGCGGCGCAGCGCACATCCATGACGCAGAGCGTCACGACAGGCATTCCCACGCTGGGGCGTGCGGAACGATAGTGCTCTCAAGAACACCGTCGCGCCTGGGCTCCACGTGAGTATCCATTGGCTTCTAGTGTGCTTCGATCCGCGCCAGCTCGGGCAGGTCTCCCGACAACCCCAGCGCCTCGCGCACGAACAGCGATTTGGCTTCGGGCATGCGGTTGACCATTTTCAGCCCGGTATTGCGCAACCAGCGCAAGGGCAGCGGGTCGGCCTGGAACAGGCGTTCGAAGCCTTCCATCGCGGCCATCAGCGCGAGGTTGTGCGGCATGCGGCGGCGCTCGTAACGGCCCAGCACACGCAGGTCAGACCAGCGCTCGCCACGCTTTGCAGCATGGGTCAGTACTTCCGCCAGCACTGCGGCGTCGAGGAAACCGAGGTTCACGCCCTGCCCGGCCAGCGGGTGAATGGTGTGTGCCGCATCGCCAATCAACGCCAATCCGCTGGCAACGTAACGCTTGGCGTGACGCTGACGCAGCGGCACGCACAGGCGGCTATCGGCAGACAGCACCTTGCCCAGTCGCCCTTCGAATGCCTGCTCCAGTTCGCGGCAGAACAGGTCATCCTCCAGCACCATCAGGCGCTCGGCTTCGGCAGGTGTGACTGACCAGACGATGGAGCACCAGTGCTCGCCCTCGCGTTCCAGCGGTAGAAAGGCCAGCGGCCCGTCATCGGTGAAACGCTGCCAGGCGGTTTTTCTGTGGGGATCGGCGGTACGCACACTGGTGACGATGGCGTGATGCAGGTAATCCCATTCACGCGTCGGCGTTTCGGTCAGGCGGCGCACAGCGGAATTCGCACCGTCGGCGGCCACCACCAGCGGTGCGCGCAGCTGACGACCATCGGCCAGGGTCAGCAGCCAGTCATCGCCGGAGTGACGCATCTGTTCAAGCCGCGCATTGGCCAGCAGACCGATGTCGCTGGCATGCAGGCGGTCGAGCAGCGCATCCTGCACCACACGATTTTCGATGATGTGGCCCAGCACGTCGGCATGCACGCTGGAGGCCGAGAAGTGAATCTGCCCGGTGCCGCTGCCGTCCCAGACGTGCATATGCGCATACGGGCTGATGCGCCGGGCTGCGATGCCTTCCCACACGCCCAGCCGCTGGAGGATTCGCTGGCTGGCCGCCGACAGGGCGCTGACCCGTGGCTCGAAGCCCGACTGTTGATCAAATGGCTCGACGCTCAGCGGCCCACCGTCGACCACCAGCACATCAAGGCCGCTGCCCTGCAATGCCAAGGCAAGGGCACTGCCGACCATTCCGGCTCCGACAATCAGCACATCTGCGCGCGTTTCCATGGTCAAACCGTTCTCGCTTGCGGCCGAAGCCCTGTGTTTAAAGTGTGTGATTCACACATCGGATCGAGTCCCCAACCCCATGGCCTGGCGGGCAAACCAGCGCTTGGCGGCAGGCAGCAGGTCGAGGCCGAGCAACCCGACGTTACGCCCGGTGGCAACCGCCGACCGGGAGCTGCCGAACAGGCGTGTCACCTTGTCGGAGAAGCCCACGGTCAATTGCTGATCCTGACGCTGACGCTCACGGTAGAGCTGCAGAGTCGACAACTCACCGGGCGGCGCGGCGCTGTCCAGCAGCGTCCCGGCCAGTGCATCGGCGTCACGCAAGGACAGATTGAACCCCTGCCCGGCGACCGGATGCAGGCTGTGCGCCGCATTACCCAGAATCACCAGATGCGAACGCACCTGCTCTTCGGCCTCGATCAGCGCCAGGGGGTAGACATGCCGTGCGCCGACCTGACGCAGCGTGCCCAGGCGATAGCCAAACACGCCCTGCAGCTCTTCCAGAAAACTGCGGTCGTCCAGCTCGGCCAGGCGCTGGGTATCGTTGCCCGGACGCGTCCAGACCAGCGCACAGCGGTTTTCCGGCAATGGCAGCAGCGCCATCGGCCCGTCCTCGGTGAAACGTTCGAACGCCTGCCCGCAGTGAGCTTCGCTCGGCGTGATATTGGCAATCAGCGCATGCTGGTCGTAGGGCCGTTGCCGCACCCCGATACCCAGCTGCTCGCGCAGACTGGAACGGCCGCCGTCGGCCAGCACCGCCAGGTCACAGTCCAGCTCGCTGTCGTCACTCAGGCTCAGGCGATAACCGTCGGCCAATGGCTGCATGTGTTTGACCTCGGCCGGCACACGCCAACTGACCACATCACGATCCAGCCCGGCCCACAGAGCCTGACCGAGCCAGGCGTTTTCGACTACGTAGCCGAGCGCCGGAACGCCCTCTTCAATCGCAGGCAGGCGAGTGGCGCCGAAGCGACCACGGTCCGACACCTGGATTTGCAGGATCGGCTCGGCGCGTCGGGAAATCTGCTGCCAGAGGCCAAGCCGTTCATAGATGCGTCGCGAGCCGAACGACAGTGCCGAAGAACGCGCATCGTAACTGGGCTGCCAGGCCTCACCCGGCGCGAAGGGTTCGATGAGCACGATTTTCCAGCCGCGCGCCTTGGCACCAGCCTGCAGCGACAACGCAAGGCTTGCACCGACCAGCCCGCCGCCGACGATGGCGATATTGAAGCGGCTCATGCGACCTGTTCCTGTGCAGCCGCCATCAGCGCCTCGATCTCGGCGACGGTCTTGGGCACGCCGCCGGACAGAATTTCACACCCCTGCCTGGTCACAACCACGTCATCCTCGATTCGCACACCAATACCTCGCCATTTCTTCGCGACTTCCAGGTTGTCGGGGGATATGTAAATCCCGGGTTCAACGGTCAGCGTCATGCCGACCTCCAGTACGCGCCACTCGCCGCCGACCTTGTATTCGCCTACGTCGTGCACATCCATGCCCAGCCAGTGCCCGGCACGGTGCATGTAAAACATTTTGTAGGCTTCGCTTTCGATCAGCTCGCCAACGTCGCCGCGCAGCAGGCCCAGTTCGACCAGCCCGGCGGTAATGACCTTGACCGTCGCCTCGTGTGCCTGGTTCCAGTGCTTGTCGGGGCCGATGGCCTCGAAGGCCGCATGCTGGGCCTTGAGCACCACCTCGTAAATGGCTTTCTGCTCGGGGGAAAACCTGCCGTTCACCGGAAAGGTACGGGTGATGTCGCTGGCATAGCAGTCGATTTCGCAGCCGGCGTCGATCAACACCAGATCACCGTCCCTGAGCACCGCGTCGTTCTGCTGATAATGCAGGATGCAACCGTTGCGCCCCGAGGCAACGATCGAGCCGTAGGCAGGCATCTTCGAACCGCCCTTGCGAAACTCGTAGTCCAGTTCGGCTTCCAGGCTGAACTCGTGCAGCCCGGCGCGGCAGGCCTGCATCGCACGCACGTGAGCCCGCGCCGAAATATCTGCCGCGCAACGCATGACTTTGATTTCCGCAGCGGACTTGTACAGGCGCATGTCGTGCAGCAGATGGTCCAGCGCCACGAACTCCTTGGGCGGCTCGGCACCGAGGTGCGCTTTGGAGCGAATCACGTTGATCCAGTCCATCAGGTGCCGGTCGAATTCGGGATTGCTGCCCATCGCCGAATACACCCGATCCCGGCCTTCGATCAGGCCGGGCAGGATTTCATCGATGTCATTGATGGGAAACGCATCGTCTGCACCGTACTCACGGATCGCGCCTTCCTGGCCTGCGCGCAGACCTTCCCACAGCTCGCGCTCGGGATTGCGCTCGCGGCAGAACAAGACGTACTCGCCGTATTCACGACCGGGGATCAGCACCACCACCGCTTCCGGCTCGGGAAAGCCGCTCAGGTACTGAAAGTCACTGTCCTGCCGGTAGACGTGCTCGACGTCACGATTGCGAATGGCAACCGCAGCGGCCGGCAGGATGGCAATGCTGTCCGGCTCCATCTGAGCCATCAGAGCCTTGCGGCGGCGGGCGTATTCGGACTTAGGGATCTGAATCATGGGCAGCAGCGTCCTGATGGAGTCCACCGGCTCGCGCTATGGCACGCGCAGACCGGTGTCGCAGTGATCGGCTATCAGTGCAGTGAAGGCTTGGGTTGCGGCGCGGACGGCTCGTTGAATTCAGTGAACAGCAGCAGCGGCGCTACGCGCATGTACTCCATGACTTCCATGTAGTCGGTTTCGCCGTCTTCGGACTCTTCCAGCGCGTCCTGAACCTGCGCAATCGCCGCCAGATCCTCAAGAACGGCCTTGGCCTCTGTACCCAGCGGCTTGTCGCCGATGTTCAGACCGAAGCCTGTCAAAAATCCCTGACACCATTGGCCCAGCGCAGCAGCGCGCTCGGTCAGCGGTTCGTCGTCGCCCGGCAGCAACAGCACAACGGTCATGTCGTCGCCGGTGAGCTCGCCCTTGACCATCTCTTGCAGACCGATGAGCGCCTGACGGATATTGTCTTGCGGCTCGGTTTCCAGCAGTTGCGACGCGTCGGCGAACCAGCCTTCGTTGTCGAAACCGGCAGCTGCGCAACTGCGCCCCAGCAACAGGCCATGCAGCTCGGCAGGAGATACCTGGTGACCGCCACTGTTGAGCAGAGTGGCGAACGCTTTGTACGGAGAATTCTGAATGGGCATGGGTAGCTAGTCGCCAAACGGCGCAATGTCTAGAATGAAGGCCTTGTATCCTAGACTATCCGCGCGACAAGATCACCCGGACGGTGGTTCGAGCTTGAGCACAAGCATCGCTCCCCCTGCCATTCATCAGAAAGTATTCAGTGGAAAACAATGGAAGACACCGACCTGCAAGCGCTGATGAAACGTGTGGAGCTGCTCCTGAAGTATGCCGAGCAACTTAAAGGCCAAAACGCACTCTTATTAGCTCAGGAAAAGACCTGGCGCGAGGAACGTGCCCAACTGATTGAAAAAAACGAAATCGCCCGGCAGAAGGTCGAGTCAATGATTTCGCGCCTTAAAGCCCTGGAGCAAGACTCATGAGCAATGGCAACAGCGTTACCGTTCAGATCCTGGACAAGGAATATTCGATCATCTGCCCTCAGGAAGAGCGCACCAACCTGGTCAGCGCCGCCCGCTACCTGGATGGCAAGATGCGTGAAATCCGCAGCAGCGGTAAAGTCATCGGCGCCGATCGCATCGCCGTGATGGCCGCTCTCAACATCACTCACGATCTGCTGCACAAGGAACATCTGCCTGACGTACAGACCAGCGGTTCCACCCGCGAACAGGTCCGCGATCTGCTCGACAAGGTCGATCTGGTGCTGGCGACAGACACGCCCGGCACACCGGATTCAACTCGGGGCTGATTATTGCGGGGCATTTCTGTATACTCGCGCTGCTCCCTGGAGTGCTTGCCAGTCGGTCATGTCCCTGAGCCGATACGCACAACCACGGGGGTTGCACGTTGGGGTTGGTGTGCATGTCCGCTCGACGGAAAGCCTTAAAACCTCCTGCAATCTCCACCTTGAACTTTCGGGTTCAAGGGCTAAACCGACAGCGGTTCGTCGGGGAGTCCATATTCGGTCAGTTGCCAGCCCCGTTGTCTGGCAACGACGACCCCGCTCAAGCTTCAACCTCCTTTCCGGATCAGCCTGCATGACCTCCTGCTCATGATCAGCGCCCAGTCACTTACACGTCCGCAATTGCGCCGCCAGCTACGCAAGGCACGCAAAGCCTTGAGCCGCAGCCAGCAACGCGAAGCCGCACGGGATATTTACCGTCAACTGGCGCAGCACCCACTGTTTCGACGTGCCCGACATGTTTCGCTGTACCTGCCGATGGATGGCGAGATCGACCCGCGGCTGTTGCTGCACGAAGCCCAGCGCCGCGGCAAGGCAACCTATCTGCCAGTGCTCAACGCATGGCCGCGCACCCGCATGATTTTTCAGCGCGTGCGTCCCGGCGAGACATTCATCCCCAACCGTTTCCGCATCCCCGAGCCGCGCATTGACCGGGCAAAACAGCGCACTATATGGGCGCTCGACCTGATTCTGATGCCGTTGGTAGGTTTCGATGACGAAGGCGGTCGCCTGGGCATGGGCGGAGGTTTCTACGACCGCAGCCTGGCGTACCTGGCGCGTAGAAAGACCTGGCGCAAACCGGTGTTACTGGGACTGGCTCACGAGTGTCAGAAAGTCGATCGACTGGCGCAGGCCAGTTGGGATGTACCGCTGCAAGGCACGGTATCGGATAAAGGCTGGTATGTGGCGCAGACACTCTGATCGTTCAGCCAACAGGGCAATCAACGATCAGAGTACAAGCAGGGCTCAATGCCTGCCGGGGACTTTTTGCTGCTGCTGAGTGATCTCGACTGGAGCGTCATCCTTGGTGGACCACAAGCTCTGTGCATAACCGGTTGTCACGACACCCAAGCCAAACAAAATAACCAGAATCCAGAGTAAATCAGGCTTGCGTTTCATTGACTGCCCTCCTTAGGCAAATCAATACGATGTCAGCATCGGTTTTTGTATAGGCCGTGCAGCAGCGTGGAACTTTAAAGGGCGGCATTTTGCGGTAACGTGAACCAGTACGCAAATAGTGGCGCGAACCGATTGTCGGTTTGTCATCAAGCCATTCGAAATACCGTGAACTTTTTGTCTGTGGAGTGAGCACAATGGCCTATTGGCTGATGAAGTCCGAGCCTGATGAATTCTCGATCAGCGACCTGCAACGACTGGGCAACGCTCGCTGGGACGGGGTGCGCAACTATCAGGCGCGTAATTTTCTGAGAGCCATGACCGAGGGCGACGCGTTCTTTTTCTACCACTCCAGTTGCCCGGAGCCGGGAATCGCCGGCATCGCTAAAATCGCCAGGTCAGCCTACCCGGACCCCACCGCACTGGACCCCGAGAGCCACTATCACGACGCCAAGGCCACGGAGGAAAAGAATCCGTGGAGTGCCATCGACGTCGAGTTCGTGGAGAACTTCAAGAGCGTGCTGGGGCTGGGCTATCTCAAGCAACAAAGCCAGCTGGAGCAACTGCCTCTGGTACAGAAAGGCAGCCGGCTCTCGGTGATGCCGGTCACCGCCGAGCAATGGGCGGCGATACTGGCACTGCGCTGACGGACGTTATTGAACGATGAAGTTATTGAACAGCAGGTCTTCGACAATCGGCTTGCCTTCTTCATCGTTCATAACGCGCTGAACCTGCTTGAGTGCCTCCTGACGAATGTTTTCCTTCGCTTCGGCGCTGCTCATGGAATCAACGGTCTGCTGAGTGAACAGCGAAACCAGTTGATTGCGGATCAGTGCATCATTGCGCTTCACGGCGGCCTCGGCGTCGGCACCGGTCACACGCAAGGAAATGTCAGCCTTGTAGACACGCAGCTTGGGGCCGCCATCGAGCGCGTAGTTACCCACGAACGGAGGCGTCAGCGAGACATAAGCCGCCTTGGGCGCACCACCTTCTTCCTTGGCTTCCTCTTGCGCCATGACAGGCAATGACAAGGCCAGCAACATCAGAATCCACGCTTTCACAGTCCACTCCTTAATACGGTTTGCCACGTAGCTTACAGCTTATGTGTGCTTATCAGGCAGGGCCATGCTTGTTGACCCGGGAACCCGCTTAACTGACTTTATCGGCCATTACCGGAAAAGGAATAGCCCGATGAAAGCCCTGTTATGCAAAGCATTCGGCCCTGCCAGCACACTGGTGCTCGAAGACGTCCCCGGCCCCGCGATCAAAAAGAACGAAATTCTGCTTGAAGTACGCGCCGCCGGGGTCAACTTTCCCGACACCTTGATCATCGAGGGTAAATACCAGTTCAACCCCCCCTTCCCGTTCTCACCGGGTGGCGAGGCCGCAGGCGTAATAGCCGCCGTCGGGGAAAACGTCAGCCACCTGAAACCCGGAGACCGTGTCATGGCGCTCACCGGCTGGGGCAGCTTTGCCGAGCAGGTCGCCGTTCCCCACTACAACGTACTGCCGATTCCGCAGGGCATGGACTTCACCACGGCGGCCGCATTCAGCATGACCTACGGCACCTCCATGCACGCGCTCAAACAACGCGCCAACCTGCAAGCGGGCGAAACCCTGCTGGTGCTCGGCGCATCCGGCGGCGTCGGCCTGGCCGCCGTGGAAATCGGCAAAGCCCTCGGCGCCCGCGTCATCGCCGCCGCCAGCAGCGCAGAAAAACTCGAAGTCGCCAGAAACGCAGGCGCGGACGAACTGATCAACTACAGCGAAACCAGCCTCAAGGACGAAATCAAACGTCTCACCAATGGCAACGGCGCCGACGTGATCTACGACCCGGTCGGCGGCGACCTTTTCGACCAGGCCATCCGCGCCATCGCCTGGAACGGTCGCCTGCTGGTCGTCGGCTTCGCCAGCGGCCGCATTCCGGAACTGCCCGTCAACCTGACCCTGCTCAAGGGCGCCTCGGTGGTCGGCGTGTTCTGGGGCTCGTTTGCGCAGCGACAACCACAGGACAATGCGGCGAACTTCAAGCAGCTGTTTGCGTGGTTTGAAGAAGGGAAATTGAAGCCACTGGTGTCGACGATTTATCCGCTGGAAAGGGCTGGGGAGGCGATTGATTTGTTGGGTGGGCGCAGGGCTGTGGGGAAGGTGGTGGTTTTGGTTGGCAAAGCCTGAAACTCACGCAAATACACGCGAGATTCCCTGACATGGGGATGCGATCCAAGCGAAGCTTCGCTTGCTCGCGAAGGCGTATTCACAGGGCAACAAACATTTTCGTTGCCATGCTCGCTCATGCTTCTCTGGAGACTCCGCGTCCAATCTTGAATGTGCATCATGGAGCGAATGGTGACGCGGAGCCTTACGAAAGGCATTCCCGCTGACGCGTGCGAGACGAGAGATATCCGTCGGCTGTACCGACGTCTTCGTGAGCAAGCTCACTCCCACAAGTACGCGGCGCTCACGCTGTCCGTGACTGAAGCTTTGTACGCACCGAGAAGAAATCCTCACACTGCTCGCATAGCCTTCTTTATTAGAAGGTAAACGCGAAAATATATAAACCACTAAGGCAGCATCTTCAAATAATCACAGTGACTTTAGTGCAGGCAGTAAATTTGCGAACTTACTAAACACTATAAATCAGGAAGTTGGCACATCACCCATACATAATTATGGCTTTTCAGAAAAAAGCCTTTGTTAGCCTATCGCCATACAAAAAAAAGGAAATTGTATGAGCGAAAATAACAGTAACGATGACCCTCCGGAAAAAAACATCCTGGTAGACCGTGGTATTCCGATGCGCCCGGATTCGGATTTATCAAAAAACTTTCATATCGGTGCGGAAAGCAACGGCAGCAATTCCGGTTGGAACATTGGAGTCGTTGGTAGCGGCAATGGACCCAGCACTACCGGCCTAGGCCCAGGCCGCGGTCGCCGAAGAGGTATCACTAATAAACAGCTGAGACGTCTATTAAGGCAACAAGAGGCAGAGGCGCATGCGTTGGCACAGCGGCAAGCGGCAGAACACGCGGCTCATCTCGCACGAGTAGAAGCCGAGGCGCATGCTCGGGCAATGGCGGAAGCCGCCGAGCGAGAGCGCGTTGAAGCGCAGGTGCGCGCACAGGCCGAAAAAGATCAGGCACATCGACAGGCTCTTGAAACGCTGACAGCGTCCTATCCCTCGTTACAATCTGGATTGGCACAAAACTACTTACTGGCTTCTGCATCGCTGCCGAATGATCTTCAAAAAGAACTAGCGTCAGGTCATGATCTAAATGCTGATCCCCCACGCGACGAGCAGGCTCTTGAGCTTATACTTCAGAAAAAAACCAGGGTTAACTATTTACTTGCAATCAAACAACCGTTACTGGACGAGCGTCGCACTCAGGCTCTGAGTCTCACCGGTCAAGAGCTTGACCATGCTACACAAAAAGACCACCTGAACTACCTGGTGAACTACAGCCAGGGTGATCCGCCACGTGTGCAGCAGGCCCATGAAGCGTGGGTAAACGCTTTATCTCAAACCTACGAAGCAAAGCTTCTTGCCGAGTCGGTCACGCTGCTCAATGAACAATCAGCAGCGCTTTCCATGCGCCATGCTGAACTGTCGCTGGCCAATAAACCGGCGAGTCAGGAAGCACGACAGGCCGCTGGCATCGACAAGTTGTGGTCAGTTATTGCCCCCGCGTCAACCACCACCGCAGCACCAGGCATCAGAACCGTTGCGACCAACATCGCGAAGGATCAACTCATCAGGATTGCGACCAGAACATTGGGCAGCAATCTGGTTACGTTGCTGGCGATGTATCCACAACCGTTGGGCGACGCAGAACTGCCGCCCGCCGTTATCGCCACACCTCTGTCGCAGCTCAACCTGCCGCCGCATATCGATCTGCACTACCTTGCCAGCGTCAAGGGCACGCTGGATGTCCCTCATCGACTGACATCCGATGAAGCTGGCACAAGCGGCGCTGCACGCTGGGTAGCTACGGACGGTGTGAAAGTTGGTACCAAGGTTCGCGTAAGAACTTTCACCTATAACGCACAGAACAATTCCTACGAGTTTATCCGTGACGGGGAATCGACACCGGCACTGATATGGACGCCAATAGCACGACCGGCGGACAGCTCGACAAGCTCACCCGCAGGACCACCCGCTTTGCCGGTAAATCCAGGCAACGTGGTAACACCTTTTGTACCCGAGCTTGAAGCTTACCCGGCGATTGATCGAGATGATCCTGATGATTACATTCTCATATCGCCGATTGATTCAGGGCTGCCGAATAGCTACCTGCTGTTCAAGGACCCGAGGTCGATTCCGGGGGTTGCGAGTGGGTATGGTGAGCCGGTGACGGCTAGCTGGCTGAGGGGACCGACGGCAAGTCAGCCGACACCCATTCCTTCGAGCATCGCGGAAAAGCTGAGAGGACGACCATTCGCAAGTTTTGACAAGCTGAGGGAAGCGATCTGGCTAGAAGTATCCAAAGACCCGGAGTTGAGCCGACATCTTGGGGAATTAAGCCGTATTGAGGTATCAGATAAACGTGCACCTCTTGTCAGGGCAGCAGATAGGGTAGGTAAACGTGTGAAATATGAAATCCATCACAAACACTGGATTAGCGAAGGCGGAGCAGTTTACGACTTGGACAATTTGGTAATCATGACGCCGAAAGACCATATTCAAGCTCACAGGAAAAACCAATGAAACTCAAATCTCAATTGAGCGACTATACCGAAGCTGAGTTCATGGAAATCCTGAACGAACTTTTTAACGGCGTAAGCGCAACCAAAGAAAATGCTGAAGAATACGTCATTAGCCTTATCGATCACGTTGCAGAAGTGACTGAACATCCAGAAAAATCAGATTTATTATGTTATCCACCCGAAGGCCGGGAGGATAGCGCCGCGGGGGTTATGAAAGAAATTAAAGAATGGCGAGCTAAAAATGGCAAGCCTGGATTCAAAAGTTAAGTACTTCACAAACTAACAGTTCAAATACTATAAAAAGGAAATCATCCATGGAAGAACTACATCATCACCTACGGCAATTACCTGGTTTTCTGCAAGCCGAGATTGCGGCTTACGTCGGCGACTGGAGCGGGATGAATTATATCGAAATAACCGACAAACACATACAGGCCGTCAACCATCTGATAAATAGTAAACGAGCGCCCCTGCAGCCGATCAATATCGAGTATGCCCATACACTTTGGGGTGACCAACGCTCAACCAAAGAAGATATGGAAATGAGCGCACACCTACGAACTCTTCCTGGTGACGGTCGTATGGATTTAATTGCCGAAGCCAGATTCTTCATGGAAAGTATCCTGTTCCTAGAGAATTTCAAACGCAGCATCGAAGACTTACTTACTCGGCTATTAGAACTTGGTCGCCAACACGCAGAGCGCATGGCCCAAGAAGCCGCACAACGCCAAGCCGAAGAAGAAGCGCGCGCGCGAGCCGAGGCGGAAGAGGCGGCTCGCCGACTCGCGGAAGAACATGCTGCGCAGCAGCGAGCCATAGAGGCAGCGTTCCAGCTTGCACAGCGTCAGATTGAAGAGGCCGAGCATGCGTTGGCCCTACGCAATGCCGAGGAAGCTCGCGCTACAGAGGCGGAATCCTTCCGAGCGATCGAGGTAACGTTCGGGCCTGAGGCGTCGCGAGAAATCGATAATGCGATCAAGGTGCTGAGAGGCACTATCGAAATCGCGATCACCGACTTCTCGAATACGATCAGCGCTCACGGGGCGTTCGATATGAGTCAGCTTGAAGCGATTCAAAATATGAGCGCGACTCACTAACCGCTCACCAACAGTGCGGGGACCAAGGCAATAATGCTTTGGTCCCCGCATTTCGCTAACGCGCCCTCCCTTACAACGCCTTCCTCACATTCTCCGGCAAATAATCAACATACCTGCGCATCGGATTTTTTTGGCATTGAGCGACAATACCCGGCGTCGCTTCCAGCAGCTCAAGAACCAGGGCCTGACGCTCGTCCAGAGTGAGAAACTGCTCTACGACCGGACTGCTCGACAGGTACAGTTCTGTGCGCATCAGCGCATCCGGCTTGACGTCCTTGCGCCATTTGCGTCCCTCGAACATTTCCGTATTCAGCTGCCAGCACAACACCTGCTTCAGCTCGACATTGGCTGTCAGCGGCGGGTTGACATGTGGCCGCCCTGTGAAATTGAACGTGACCGTAACTGCTTCGCCCTCGGGGTGAGAGGCCGGCGGCTGCCAAGGTTCGAAGACCCACTGTTCGACAGCACTTCGGGTCAGGCTGATGAGCCTCGGATCGGGCGCCCCCAGCACTTCCAGGAAGCGCACGCCTCCATCGGCCTGAATGAAAACCCTGATGCTGACACTGCGTTTTACGGAGGAACGAAGCATTGATGTCGGATAGCCCGGCTCAGGCATATGCAACGGCACCGGATACGACGGCAACGCCTGTGCTCCCCCCGCCCAAAGCAACCCTGTAATCATCATGCAACCCAGCACGCGGCTCATTCGCCGCCCTCCGCTTGCTCGGCCAACCCGACCATCAACGCCTTGATCGGCGCTGGCAGATAGTCGCCATACAGACGATCGGGATTGCTTCGGCAATTGCTGACCATCATCGGTATCGCGGCGCCCAGTTGCTCAAGCAAGACCTGGCGTTGCGGCTCGCTACGCAGGTGGGCAACATGGCTGCCGAACAGTGCCTGCTCGGTGTACCAGAACACGTCGACCTTACTCAGCGGCTCCTTGGGATAGTCCTGGCGGGCGGATTTCACTTCGTGGTTCAGGTAGCCACAGCGGATATTGCCCAGGCCCACGGTCACTTCGGTGTTGAAGCGCCGATAGCCGTGGGAACCAAAAATGACGGGCACGGTGATCGTGGTCATGGGCGGCGCGCCGACTGTTCCGACCCAGGGTCTATAGCGCCATTGGCGGAGTGCCTGCTCCACTGCTGCGGCGAGCTGCGGATGCCCACTCTCGATAGCCTTGGCTTCACGAACCTGCCCGTCGGATTTGATCCACAGCTGGGCGCGGACCTTGACTGCGTAGCGGGTCTTGACCAGCTCAGGCGGAAAAACCGGTGTCGGCGTGTATATCGGCACCAGAAATGGCTCTGCAGCGCCTACGTGAGGGGCCAGTGATGCGGCAATCATGAACGCGGTCATTCTCATTGTTGTAGGGGCTCATCGTCGTGGTGCACCTCCAGGGCGCAGTGATGACGATGGTAAGAACCTGCCGACATATCAGTCAGCACACGACTTCCGATACGGCTGTAGGACCCATCCCAAATACTTGAAACACCTTTAAACATTTGCGCAATGTTCGTAAAAGAACAGCCGATCGCCTGCATTTCCTACAAGGAATCAGCCCGAAGGCACTGCTTTTTTCTGTAATGAAAATGTAATATTCGCATTCGCAAAAACAACAATAATCAGGAGCTTCTCCATGTTTGGGTTTTTCCGCCCTGCCAGGCATCAGGCACCCCTTCCCGAAGAAAAGGTCGACAGTACCTATCGCCGTCTGCGCTGGCAGATCTTCGCAGGCATCTTTATCGGTTACGCGGGTTACTACCTGCTGCGCAAGAATTTCTCGCTGGCGATGCCGTATCTGATCGACGAAGGCTATACGCGTGGCCAGCTGGGCGTGGCGATGTCTGCCATTGCGATTGCCTACGGCTTGTCGAAATTCCTCATGGGCATCGTTTCGGATCGCTCCAACCCGCGTTACTTCCTGCCGTTCGGCCTGCTGGTCTCTGCGGGAATCATGTTCATCTTCGGCTTCGCGCCGTGGGCGACGTCCAGTGTCACGATCATGTTCGTGCTGCTGTTCATCAATGGCTGGGCACAGGGCATGGGCTGGCCGCCGAGCGGGCGGACGATGGTCCACTGGTGGTCGCAGAAAGAGCGCGGCGGTGTGGTGTCGGTGTGGAACGTGGCGCACAACGTCGGCGGCGGTTTGATCGGCCCACTGTTCCTGCTCGGCATGGGCTGGACCAACGACTGGCATGCGGCGTTTTACGTGCCGGCGGCGGTTGCATTGCTGGTCGCGGTATTCGCCTTCGCGACCATGCGTGACACACCGCAATCGGTCGGCCTGCCGCCTATCGAGCACTACAAGAACGATTATCCGGAAGGCTACGATGCCAGCCACGAAGAAGAATTCAGCGCCAGGGAAATCTTCATCAAGTACGTGCTGCGCAACAAATTCCTGTGGTACATCGCCATGGCCAACGTGTTCGTTTACCTGCTGCGCTACGGCGTGCTCGACTGGGCACCGACTTATCTGAAAGAAGCCAAGCACTTCACGGTCGACAAGACCTCATGGGCCTATTTCCTCTACGAGTGGGCGGGCATTCCGGGCACGCTGCTGTGCGGCTGGATGTCGGACAAGATCTTCAAGGGCAATCGCGGCCTGACCGGCATGGTGTTCATGCTTCTGGTGACCATCGCCACGCTGGTGTACTGGCTGAACCCTGAAGGCAATCCGACCGTCGACATGATCGCCCTGGTGTCCATCGGCTTCCTGATCTACGGCCCGGTGATGCTGATCGGCCTGCAGGCGCTGGAACTGGCGCCGAAGAAGGCAGCAGGCACGGCGGCAGGTTTTACCGGGCTGTTCGGCTATCTGGGCGGGTCGGTCGCGGCCAGCGCGGCAATGGGCTACACGGTTGACCACTTCGGCTGGGATGGCGGCTTCGTGCTGTTGATCGGCGCGTGCATTCTGGCGATGGCGTTCCTTGCGCCGACGCTGCGGCACAAGCAGGTCGCCAGCACGTCCCGCGACATCAAAGGCTGATCAGGCAGTCTCTGACTTGCAGCGCTTGAGCCGCGCCTCCAGATTCAGGTCTGGCATGGCGTGGCTACGCAGGGCCTTGGCGGTCTGCTCCACGTACTCGCGGGTAGTCCCATAGCGCCCTCTGGCGCTGGCGAGCACCTGGCTCAGCACGCTGTCCGGCAGGTTGCCTGCGTAGCTGGGCAGATGCCGCTCGAGCACGAAGCCCAGCGCCTGCACCTTCCGGCCATCTTCAAGGCGGCAATTGAGCCAGTGCGGGCGATACGAGGGGTACGGCATCTCGCGCTCCCACAAGGCCAGCAGCGATTTTTCCAGGCATTCATCCGGCAGACGATAGGCGAAGCCGGTGCATGAACCGCCACGGTCCAGACCAAATACCAGCCCCGGGACTTCCGGCGTGCCACGGTGTTCGTGCGACCAAAGGTAAAGCCCGCGGTGGTAACCGTGCACTCGGGCGCGCTGGCTCTCCACGGCGGTGCACTCGGGACGCCAGATCAGTGAGCCGTAAGCGAACAGCCAGACCGGGCCGCCCTTGTGACGACGCATGGTGGCGTTCATGGATGCGAGCAACTGCTCGCGGGTAAGCTGTGGGCCCATATCGATAACGGGCGGGTACGTCAGGCCAAGGCCGTCATGCACTGCAACGGCCAACTCGTTGATTGGGTTCTCCATTTGCCTCCCTGACAGTCTGACTGTCAGTTTTTACCGAGCCCCGCCGACTCGCTCGTGGTTGAGCGGCATCAGGGTGTCGTGGTTCGGTTGTTGCCACAGGCCAAGGACCTGCCGTTACTAAAGTTTGCCTGGCGACGAACAGGCGTCGCCATCGGTTGTAATCAGTTAAAGCAATTTACACTCCACTCATGCAGCCGTCAGTCCGGCATTACGGACGCGGTGCGTAGGCGAATACGTCTGCGCGCATCTGATGGGCATCCATTCCGGCGTCGACCAGAGCGTCCAGCGTTCCGTAGATCATCGCTGGAGAGCCGCTGGCGTAGACGTGGACGGCCGAAAGGTCCTTGATGTCCTCGCAAACCGCCTCGTGCAGCAGACCGCAACGCCCCTCCCAGCCGCACAGGTCGCTGACAACCTTGTGCAGGAACAGGTTCGGCAGTTTCGCCCACTCATCCCAATGGCTGACCTGGTAGAAATCCTCGGGACGACGCACGCCCCAGTACAGATGCACGGGATGACTGAAGCCTGTGGAGCGACAGTGTTCCAACAAACTGTTCATTTGCGCCATGCCCGTACCGGCCGCGATCAGCACCAGCGGCCCGTCCGGCAGCTCTGCAAGGTGGGTGTCGCCAAAGGGCAGCTCGACCCGTGCCATGCGGTTGCGTTGCAGCTGCTCGATCAGACTGCGCGCACTGTCTTCACGAGCCAGCACGTGCAGCTCCAGGTCGCGACCGCTGTGCGGCGCCGATGCGATGGAAAACGCCGACTTCTCGCCGTTCTCGCGCTCGATCATCAGGTACTGCCCGGCGTGATAACGCGGTGGCTTGCCGGCCGGCGCGCGCAGGCCGACCCGCCAGACATCGCCACCCACCTCGACACATTCGCTCAACTGGCAGGCAAAGCTGCGCACCGGCAGTTCACCCTTGGCCAGCACGCCATCCCACAGCACCACACACTCAGTCAGCGGCTCGGCCACACAGGTGTGAATTTCGCCGTGATCGAGCGTCTGCCCCGACTGCATCACACGGCCCTCGACCAGCAGAGCCGAGCAGACATGGCAGTTGCCATTGCGACAACTCTGCGGGCACTCGTAACCCAGACGCTGTGCAGCATCGAGTATCCGCTCGCCCGGCAGGGTTTCCAGCACCGCACCTGATGGCTGCAAGGTTACGCGCATCAATCTATTCCCAACTGAGTCCAGATTTCATCCACCCGGCGTGTGGTGGCTTCGTCCTTGACGATCGCCCTGCCCCACTCGCGACTGGTCTCACCTGGCCATTTGTTCGTGGCATCCAACCCCATTTTCGATCCCAGGCCGGACACCGGCGAGGCGAAATCGAGGTAATCGATGGGCGTGTTGTCGATCATGACCGTGTCGCGCTTGGGGTCCATGCGCGTGGTGATGGCCCAGATCACGTCATTCCAGTCCCGTGCATTGATATCGTCGTCGGTGACGATCACGAACTTGGTGTACATGAACTGGCGCAAGAACGACCAGACGCCCAGCATCACGCGCTTGGCATGGCCGGGATACTGCTTCTTGATGGTCACCACCGCCATGCGGTACGAGCAACCCTCGGGCGGCAGGTAGAAATCGACGATTTCCGGGAACTGCTTTTGCAGAATCGGCACGAACACTTCGTTCAGCGCGACACCCAGAATCGCCGGCTCATCAGGCGGACGACCGGTGTAGGTGCTGTGGTAAATCGGCTTGATGCGGTGCGTGATGCGCTCGACGGTCAGCACCGGAAAGCTGTCGACTTCGTTGTAATAGCCGGTGTGGTCGCCGTAAGGCCCCTCGTCGGCCATCTCGCCCGGATGAATCACGCCTTCGAGCACGATCTCGGCGCTGGCCGGGACTTGCAGATTGCTGCCACGGCACTTGATCAGCTCGGTGCGCGAGCCACGCAGTAGCCCGGCAAAGGCATATTCGGACAGGCTGTCCGGTACCGGCGTCACCGCACCAAGAATGGTCGCCGGGTCCGCGCCCAGTGCGACGGCGACCGGATAAGGCTCGCCAGGATGCTTGACGCACCAGTCGCGGAAGTCCAGCGCACCACCGCGATGGCTGAGCCAGCGCATGATGATCTTGTTGCGACCGATGACCTGCTGGCGATAGATGCCGAGGTTCTGGCGCTCCTTGTTCGGGCCTTTGGTGACGGTCAGGCCCCAGGTGATCAGCGGCGCGACATCGCCCGGCCAGCAGGTCTGCACGGGCAGCATGCCGAGGTCGACATCATCGCCTTCGATGACGACCTCCTGGCACGGTGCATCCTTGACGACCTTTGGTGCCATGGCGATGACCTTGCGGAAGATCGGCAGCTTGGACCAGGCGTCCTTCAAACCCTTGGGTGGCTCAGGCTCTTTGAGAAACGCCAGCAGCTTGCCGATTTCACGCAGCTCACTGACCGCTTCGGCGCCCATGCCCATGGCTACGCGCTCTGGCGTGCCGAACAGGTTGCCCAGCACCGGGATATCAAAACCAACCGGTTTTTCGAACAGCAGGGCCGGGCCCTTGGCACGCAAGGTACGGTCACAGATTTCAGTCATTTCCAGCACAGGCGAGATCGGCATCTGGATGCGTTTCAACTCTCCGCGCTGCTCAAGCTGCTGCACGAAATCCCTAAGATCTTTGAATTTCATTAACCCGGCCATTTATCCAATAGACGCACATCGTACCTGCTCCAGCCCTTCAAGGCAGCTAATCGGCGGCAGGCAGGCAAAAAAAATGGTGCCCCGAAGGGCACCATTTTTTGTTTCAGCCTGCCCGTTACTTGCGTTTCATGGACAGGAAGAACTCGTCGTTGGTCTTGGTCTGCTTGAGCTTGTCGATCAGGAACTCGATAGCCGCGACTTCGTCCATCGGGTGCAGCAGCTTGCGCAGAATCCACATGCGCTGCAGCTCGTCATCAGCGGTCAACAGCTCTTCACGGCGTGTGCCGGAGCGGTTGATGTTGATGGCCGGGAACACGCGCTTCTCTGCGATCTTGCGATCCAGAGGCAGCTCCATGTTGCCAGTACCCTTGAACTCTTCGTAGATCACTTCATCCATCTTCGAACCGGTTTCAACCAGTGCGGTGGCGATGATGGTCAACGAGCCGCCTTCTTCGATGTTACGCGCAGCACCGAAGAAACGCTTTGGCTTCTCGAGTGCATGAGCGTCGACACCACCGGTCAATACCTTGCCGGAGCTCGGGATGACGGTGTTGTAGGCACGAGCCAGACGGGTGATGGAGTCGAGCAGGATAACGACGTCTTTCTTGTGCTCGACCAGGCGCTTGGCCTTCTCGATCACCATTTCGGCAACCTGTACGTGACGGGTTGGCGGTTCGTCGAATGTCGAGGCAACCACTTCGCCGCGCACGGTGCGCTGCATCTCGGTCACTTCTTCCGGGCGCTCGTCGATCAGCAGAACGATCAGATGCACTTCCGGGTTGTTACGCGTGATGTTCGACGCGATGTTCTGCAGCATGATGGTCTTGCCCGCCTTCGGCGGAGCAACGATCAGACCACGCTGGCCTTTACCGATCGGTGCGCACAGATCGATCACACGACCGGTCAGGTCTTCGGTGGAGCCGTTACCGGCTTCCATCTTCATGCGGATCGTCGGGAACAACGGCGTCAGGTTTTCGAACAGAATCTTGTTCTTGGCGTTTTCCGGACGGTCGTAGTTGATCGTGTCGACCTTGAGCAGAGCGAAATAACGCTCGCCTTCCTTGGGTGGACGGATCTTGCCAACGATGGTGTCGCCGGTACGCAGGTTGAAGCGGCGGATCTGGCTGGGGGAGACATAGATGTCATCCGGGCCGGCCAGGTAGGAAGCGTCTGCAGAGCGCAGGAAACCGAAGCCGTCCTGGAGAATCTCCAGCACGCCATCACCGGATATTTCCTCGCCACTTTTGGCGTGCCGTTTGAGCAGGGAGAAAATGACGTCCTGCTTGCGCGAACGGGCCATATTCTCAATGCCAGCCTGTTCGGCCATTTCGAGCAATTCGGTAATCGGCTTTTGCTTGAGTTCAGTCAGGTTCATATGGGGAATGACGTAATCATGTATGGAGGGGGAAATTAAGCTTTTGGCTTAATGAGGCCGCGCCGCAGAGAAGGCGACAGGATCGCGTACTAAATCGAAAGGAGAGCGTCGGCGACGGCTAGCAGGGGGCAACGGAGAAGCCGTTGCGGGGCCGAATGTACCACCTGATTTTCCAGGCGTCTAGTACGACACCCGAAAAAAACCCCGCGATTTGCGGGGCTTTGAAACGCCTCAGATGTTGGCGTCGAGGAACGCAGCCAGCTGCGACTTCGACAGGGCGCCGACTTTGGTCGCTTCAACATTGCCGTTCTTGAACAGCATCAGCGTAGGGATACCGCGAACACCATGCTTGGCAGGAGTGTCCTGGTTTTCATCGATGTTCAACTTGGCAACAGTCAGCTTGCCTTCGTAGGTGCTGGCGATTTCGTCCAGAACCGGGGCAATCATTTTGCAAGGGCCACACCATTCAGCCCAATAGTCAACAAGCACAGGACCCTGAGCCTTGAGTACTTCGGCTTCAAAGGTGGCGTCGGTGACGTGTTTGATAAGGTCGCTACTCATGGAAGTCTCCGAGTTCATAGGCTAAAAACGACGCTCATCATAGCGGGCCTCGGGTGATTCAGGAAGCGAAGGTTCATTGAGTCTGACTATGATGAGCCATGACTGCAGTTATGGCCGGCGTTCAGTTGGCGGGCGAAACGAACACGATACCGGTGCGCAGTGCCGCGCCACGAATATGGTCCTGCATGGCCTTTTGCGCAGGCCCTGACGCATGTCGGGCCAGCGCGCGAAGGATCTTGCGGTGCTCCTGCCAGGTTTCCATGACCCTGGCCGCCCGGATGAACGGCATCTTCTGGCTTTCCAGAAAGATGTCGGCCCCGGCAGTCACGATCCCGAGCATCGCCTGATTGCCGCTGGCGACCAGAATGTGCCGATGAAACTCGAAGTCGAGCCGCGCCGCAGCCTCGAAGTCACCGGCACGCAGCTCCAGGCGCATGGCTTCGACGTTGTCCTCCAGCACATCCCGCTCGTCGGCGGTCAGGGTCACCGCTGCCATTCCCGCAGCAAAACCTTCCAGTGCATAGCGCAACTGAAAGGTGTCGGCCGGGGAAACCTGAGCTTCATAAGGCCAGGAAAAACCACCTGTGCGCTGTTCTGGTTCAGAAATCGACTGCACGAAGACGCCTTTGCCGGGCTGGACACTGACCACTCCGAGTGCGCTGAGCGATGACAAGGCTTCACGCAAGGATGCCCGACTGACCCCCAGCAAAACCGCCAGATCGCGTTGCGACGGCAGGCTCTCGCCGGGCTTGTACCCTTGCTCGGCGATCAATTTGCGAATGGCCCGGAGGGCTGATTCGGGTACTGCGAGTGAAGTGTGCGGCATCACTGTTCAGGCCAGTCAGTCCAGTAAAAATCCCTTTTATCGCCATCTCGAACATTCGGCAAGCGACGCCCAGCACTGGGGCAGCAAGGCTTTAAAGCGCGCCAAAGCAGGGCGAGGCCTCCTCCAACTGGTCAGACCAGTAAGACCATAAATGCGCTGCAAACCTTGATTCATGGCAGGTAATGACCGAATGGCATGCGCTGTGCACTGGAGACAGGCCAACACCTTTCGTTTCGCCCGGAGACCTCATATGACCAAGCGTTACAGCGCCCTGCTTACTGCACTGTTTGCCAGTCTGATGCTGAGCCAGACACCCGCCCACGCCAACGGCCTGGACGACGTTGTAGCGCGCGGCACCCTCAAGGTGGCCGTTCCGCAGGACTTCCCGCCATTCGGCTCAGTCGGCCCCGACATGAAACCGCGCGGCCTGGACATCGACACCGCACAACTGCTGGCCGACAAGCTGAAGGTCAAGCTGGAACTGACCCCGGTCAACAGCACCAACCGCATTCCGTTCCTGACCACCGGCAAGGTCGACCTGGTGATCTCCAGCCTGGGCAAGAACCCGGACCGCGAAAAAGTCATCGACTTCTCACGCGCCTATGCACCGTTCTACCTGGCGGTATTCGGTCCACCTGATTCGCCGGTCAAGGACATCGCTGACCTGAAAGGCAAGACCATCAGCGTCACCCGTGGTGCTATCGAAGACATCGAGCTGTCGAAAGTGGCTCCGGAAGGCGCGGTCATCAAGCGCTTCGAAGACAACAACTCCACCATCGCAGCCTATCTGGCCGGTCAGACCGACCTGATTGCCAGCGGCAACGTGGTGATGGTCGCGATCAGCGAGCGCAATCCCAAGCGCATCCCGGCACTGAAAGTGAAACTCAAGGACTCGCCCGTGTATGTCGGCGTGAACAAGGGTCAGCCGGAACTGTTGGGCAAGGTCGATGAGATTCTGAATGCCGCCAAGGCTGACGGCTCGCTGGAAAATGCTTCCCAGAAATGGCTGAAGCAACCGCTGCCTGCCGATCTCTGATCACTGCTTTCCGGTAACAGGATTCACCAATGGCTTATCACTTCGACTTTACACCGGTCCTGCAGAGCATCGATCTGCTGTTGCGCGGGGCTTTGTTCACGCTGGAACTGACGGCCATTGGCACCCTGCTGGGCGTCAGTCTCGGTATTGTCGGTGCCGTCGTGAGGGCCTGGAAGATTCAGCCTTTTGCGACGATCTTTGCCATCTATGTCGAGCTGATCCGCAACACACCGTTTCTGGTCCAGCTGTTCTTCATTTTCTTCGGTCTGCCGTCGCTGGGCGTGCAGATCACGGAATGGCAGGCAGCGGTGCTGGCGATGGTCATCAACCTGGGTGCCTACTCGACCGAAATCGTGCGGGCGGGTATCCAGGCGATTCCCAAGGGTCAGCTTGAAGCGTCGGCTGCGCTGGCAATGAACCGTTACGAAGCCTTTCGCCACGTAGTGCTGGTTCCGGCGCTGGGCAAGGTCTGGCCGGCACTGAGCAGCCAGATCATCATCGTCATGCTGGGCTCGTCGGTCTGCTCGCAGATTGCCACTGAAGAACTGAGCTTCTTTGCCAACTTCATTCAGTCACGCAACTTCCGCTCGTTCGAAACCTACATTGTGACCACGCTGATCTACCTGGCCATGGCGCTGCTGATCCGGCAACTGCTGGCCTGGATCGGGCGTCGCTACATCTCGAGGAACAGCTGATGGATTTCACCCTCTGGGACATCGTGCGCAATCTGCTGATCGGCCTGCAATGGACCGTGGCCTTGTCGCTGGTGGCCTTCATCGGCGGTGGGCTGATCGGCTTGCTGATCATGGGCATGCGCACCTCGGAGAAATCCGGCCCGCGCGTGACCGCGAAACTCTATATAGAACTGTTTCAGGGCACGCCGCTGTTGATGCAGTTGTTTCTGGTGTTCTTCGGCGTCGCCCTGATGGGCATGAACATTTCGCCCTGGGCTGCGGCGGCACTGGCCTTGACGCTGTTTACCAGCGCCTACCTTGCGGAAATCTGGCGTGGCTGCGTCGAATCGATTTCCAAGGGCCAGTGGGAAGCATCCGCGAGCCTGGCGCTGACCCCATTCGAGCAGATGCGTTACGTGATTCTGCCGCAGGCGTTGCGCATCGCGGTCGCGCCGACGGTCGGCTTTTCCGTGCAGGTGGTCAAAGGCACTGCAGTGACGTCGATCATCGGCTTCACCGAACTGACCAAGACCGGCAGCATGCTGGCCAACGCTACGTTCGAACCTTTCATGGTCTATGGCTTCGTTGCTCTGGGCTACTTCATCCTGTGCTACCCCTTGTCGCTGTGCGCGCGCCATCTGGAAAGGAGACTGCATGCCTCTGCTTAGAATTTCCGCCCTGCATAAATACTATGGCGATCATCACGTACTCAAAGGCATCGATCTGTCGGTCGAAGAAGGCCAGGTCGTGGCGATCATCGGTCGCAGCGGCTCGGGCAAAAGCACCCTGTTGCGCACGCTCAACGGTCTGGAGTCGATCAACGATGGTGTGATCGAGGTCGATGGCGAATACCTGGACGCCGCGCGCGCCGACCTGCGCACGCTGCGCCAGAAGGTCGGCATGGTGTTCCAGCAGTTCAACCTGTTCCCGCACCTGAGCGTGGGTGAGAACGTCATGCTTGCGCCGCAGGTCGTGCAGAAAGTACCGAAGGCCGAGGCCGCCAAACTGGCGAGGAAGATGCTCGAACGCGTCGGGCTGGGCGAGAAGTTCGACGCCTTCCCGGATCGCCTGTCCGGTGGTCAACAGCAACGCGTAGCGATTGCCCGAGCGCTGGCGATGTCGCCCAAGGTATTGCTGTGCGACGAAATCACCTCGGCACTGGACCCGGAGCTGGTCAACGAAGTGCTCAGCGTGGTGCGCCAGTTGGCAGCCGATGGCATGACCCTGATCATGGTCACCCACGAAATGCGCTTCGCGCGTGAAGTGGGTGACAAGCTGGTGTTCATGCACCAGGGCAAGGTGCACGAAGTGGGCGATCCGAAAGAACTCTTCGCCAACCCGAAAACCCCGGAACTGGCGAACTTCATCGGCACAGTGGAGCACGCCTGAGGCTGGACCTGGAAGCAGAGCGTCCGGAACGGCATGCGCACGCGGTGCATCGATAGTGGTCTTGCGCGCACCTATCGTTCCTCACGCTCCGCGTGGGAATGCAGTTCGTGACGCTCTGCGTCACAGCTACATGCTGTATCGGACTGGACAGAAATCTTGGTGGGAGTGAGCTTGCTCACGAAGACTTTGGTCCAAACGCCATATTTTCAGGGGCTGCACC
>NZ_CDRVEU010000007.1:0-317980 GCF_977070315.1 Plantibacter cousiniae (nom. nud.)
GATGTATCGCCGATGGTAGTGTGGGGTTTCCCCATGTGAGAGTAGGTCATCGTCAAGATTGAATTCCAGAAACCCTCATCGCTTACGCGTTGAGGGTTTTTGTTTAAGTAGAAGTCACCAAAATTCGCTGGAACGTTACCTGCTAACGGATCGGCAACAGAATTTCTTGACGACCATAGAGCATTGGAACCACCTGATCCCATCCCGAACTCAGCAGTGAAACGATGTATCGCCGATGGTAGTGTGGGGTTTCCCCATGTGAGAGTAGGTCATCGTCAAGATTGAATTCCGAAACCCCTCATCGCTTACGCGATGAGGGGTTTTGTCGTTATGGGTCATCAAATAAAAAGCCCGCTCAGGCATTCGCTCCGAGCGGGCTGTTGTGGTGCAGCATCAGTCAGCCAAACAGGCTGCGCACGTTACTCATTGCGCCATCTGCAAACCCCTGAAGAAACGCCTCAAATGCATCCCCCTCAGGCCCCCCCTCAACAGGGTCGGCAACAATCGTCCAACTGGCGAGGCAGGTATCGCCGTCGCCAGTAGCGTCAACAGTCATTGCTGCCCACAGATTGCTGACTGGCAAGCTGGTGTGGATCAGTGACCAGGTCATATAAAGCGCTTGATCGTCCCTGGAGTTCAGTTGTTCGATAGCCACGTTGCCATCCTTGAACAGCTTGCTGCGAACCGAGCCCGGACCTTCACCGGTGACCTCAATGCTCTCCAGTGCCGGTATGAATGCCTGGAAGCCAGCGAAATTGCCGACAACAGCCCATACGCTGGCCGCATCACCTGGGACTTCCACGGCGGACACCACTCGGCACGTCACCGGGTTCTTGATGAGTGTGTCGGGTTTCAGATTGCTGTGAAGTGTGTTCATGTCGTTCTCCATTTATCTCAGTGGGTAGTGGCTCAGATGAAGTCGATTTCTTTCAGGTAATCGCAGCCCCTGCGCAGCAACGCCGGAGTCTTTTGCGGATATTGCTCGCCCATGCGACGAATGCCGTTCAGGGTGTTGCGGTGCTCGATCATCGAGATATCGCCGATGTCTTCTTCAAACCCGTCGAGGTAAAACCCCAGCACGCCAAACAGCGCGTTCTGGCTGTCGACGCGCCGGAGTTGCGCCTGCCATTGCTCGACGCTGACCAGCTCGAACTGACGCCCGGCATCGCGAAAGGCGTGCACGTAGTCGCTCCAGCTCAAGGGCTCGGGGTTATGTAGATTGAATACCGCATGTTCTGGCTGATAACGGCTGGCATGGAAGCCGATGAAGCGCGCCAGAAAGTCCACCGGCATCAGGTCGAAGTTGATGGCGAACGCCGGAACCTGACCCAATTGCAGTGAACCCTTGAGCATCAGCATCAGGCGGTTTTTCTGTGGCTGACACACGCCGGTCACGCTGTTGAAGGCGATGTTGCCGGGGCGATAGATGTTCACACAGGCACCTTGGTCCCGGGCACATTGCAGGATGCGCTCAGCCACCCACTTGGAGAGGTTGTAGCCGTTCTTGATGTAGATCGGCGGGGTCTCGGCAGCGGGTCGTTCAAGCACATTGCCAGCGGCATCGATGGCACTGCAGGCAGACAGCGTCGAAACGAAATTGAAGATCTTTTTACTGCGCCCCTCGCACAGCTTCAGGCATTCAAAGACCGGGGCCACATTGTCTTTGACCAGGGTTTCGTAATCCTGGACATGGTTCACATTGGCAGCGTTGTGCACCAACGCACCAAACTCGAGATCCAGTCGTTCATACACCGCTTCACTGAGCCCCAGCCTTGGCTTCGTCAGGTCCGCGGGGTAGACCTTTACGCGGCTCAGGTCCAGGTGATCCAGACGGTTTTCCCGCAGGGCATGTTCGAAACGCTGCTGTGCGCTTTGTCCAGAAGTCTCCCGCACCAGGCAGGCGATCTCTGTCGCTCCCCAATTGAGCAGCGCTTGGACGATATGCACACCCAGAAAGCCATTGGCACCCGTGACAATCACCTTATGAACATCACCCAGCCTGCTGACGGGCAATGTAGCCAGTTGAAAGTCCGGGTTGGCATCCCGCAGCGCCTGCGCACTGAGGACACCCGCCGAAGTGCCGTCGCTGTCGATCAGACTGGCCAGCGTCAGTACTGTCGGTGCTTCGATAAAACGATTGATAGGAATGCTGCGCCCAAAGCGTTCACGAACCCCCAGCAACAGGCGCGACAGGAGGATCGAGTGGCCTCCGAGATTGAAAAAGCTTTCATCAGTCGAGATGTCGTCTGGCGGCAGCTCCAGCAGCTCGCCCCATAGCTCGAGCAGTGTCTGCTCCTGCGTAGTCTCGGGCAGACGGCGAGTGTGCTGCCCGGTAAAGCTCAGCGGTATTTCCAGAAGCGCTTTACGATCTACCTTGCCGTTGCTGGCGAATGGCATGCCGGGCAACATCGTGTAGACGGCGGGGTGCATGTAATCAGGCAGCAGACGTTGTACATGGGCCTTTAGCGCCTGTTCGTCATGCTCAATATACGGTTGAGCGAGAAACGCCAGAATTCGCCGTTGGTTGTCGATCACCACGGCAACCTGTCGATACAGTCCGCTGTCGCGCAGGCAATGCTCGATCTCCTCGGGCTCGACCCGAAAGCCGCGAATCTTTACCTGATTATCACGACGTCCGCTGAGGACGATGCCGTCAGCCGTCCACTTGGCGATATCGCCGGTGCGATAGGCGCGCATTAGCTGCCCATCCGGTTTCGTCAGCCACACATAACGCTCGTCGGTAAGCTCTGGGTTGTTGACATAGCCCAGGCACACACCGGGTCCGACGATGTACAGCTCCCCCTGAGTCTGCTCGACCACGGGCTGCAATTGCTCGTCCAGAATCCACGCCTGGCTGTTGGCGATCGGTCGGCCCAGATGGCGGTTGCTGCTGGACGGCCCGAACTCGCCGGCGGTGACCAACACTGTGGCTTCGGTGGGGCCGTACAGGTTGTGGAAATGACATTGCCCGGTGAGTTGCACAATCACATGCGGCTCGCAGACGTCGCCTCCGGTCATGACATGTTCAAGCCCCAGCGGCTGATCCAGCGGCAGGATGCTCAACAGCGCCGGCGGCAGGAATGCATGGGTGATGCCTTGTTGCAGCACGCGGACCAGCTGCAACGGATCACGCCGCTGATCCTCATCGGGGACCACCAGTTCGGCGCCACTGAGCCAGGTGGGGAAAATGTCGATGATCGACGAGTCGAAACTCAGCGTCGAAAACTGCAGCACCCGGCTATGTTCGTTCAGGCTCACATGCTCGGCATACCAGGCGGTGAAGTGGCTGAGATTGCGCTGGCTGAGCAATACGCCTTTCGGCTGCCCGGTGGTACCCGACGTGTACAGCGCCATGCAGGGCGCATCCTGATCGGCAGCGGCGCCTGTATGCGCTGAAGCTACGTCCTCGACAGGCACCGCCGCGATATCCAGCGCCGGAAACTCCGCAGCGGCCAGTGGGTGCGAGCCATCGTGCAGCAACAGCATCGCCCCCGAGTTTTCCAGAATGTACTGCTGACGCTGCACAGGCTGGCCGGGATCAAGCGGCAGGTACACCGCACCGCAACCCAGAATCGCGAGGATGCCCGCGTACAGCTCGGCTGACTTGCTCAGGCAGATACCAATCACCGGAGGTGCGTCGGCTTTTGCGTGCGCCAGCAACGGCTGCAGCAAGCGCTGAATAGCGAGACTGTGCGCGCGCAGCTGCCGATAGCTGAGCGTCTGGTTGCGAACGGACAGTGCCGGGCGTTCGGCAAACGCCAGCAGCGCCTGCTCCAGCCGCTCGGTGATGGGTGTTTCGGCCCGTTTCAGCAGGTGCGGCTGATCTGTCTGATTCAGACGATGCTCGAACAGCAATTGATCAACCGCCTGCAAGCCATGCTGTCGATCACTCTGGGCGGGTGTGACGCTTGTCAGACCGTTGAAATAGTCGTCGTCTCTGGATAGCCGGCTGATTTGTAACGCCGCCAGATCCACCATGGCTGCGACAGCCGCATCGCGCAGTACGCGCCCGTTGCCTGATTCCTCGACCGGCAGCCATTCATGAACGATCAAGCGTCGAGCTTCGGCAGCGCCATGCCAGCACAGCAGCTCCAGCCGGGGTAACCCGTACTCCAGTTCCCCGCTGATACCGAACCGCAGGCTCAGATGCGTGAAGTGGCCGAACGCACTCAGTTGTTCCTTTGTCAGGCCCAGGCTGCCGTCTTCGATCAGCACGCAGCCATCAGGCATCGTCAGCGCGTCCAGCGTCTGCTGATCGGACAGATGCCGCACGCCATGCCCGTGGTCCTGCAGCTCGGTATTCAGTTCAGTCAGGGTCAGGCTGTGACCCATGAGCACAATCTCCAGGCGCTTCATTGCAGTGTCCCCCGAGTCGGCAGATAGTCCACCAGCGCCCGCTGCACACAAGGATCGTTCAGCATCGAGCTGTTCTTGAAGAAACGCACGATGTTGGCCACCAGTGGGTGATGGCGATTGACTGGGAAACTCACAGCCCTGGTTTCGTCCTTGAGCGCCTGCTTGACGGTGTCCGGCACCTGCAGGTGGTCGATCAGGGTGAAGTCGAAGCCATTCTGAAGATCGTTGGTCAGGTATTGAGCGATGAACACCGGCATGATGCTGGCGATGGATTCCCGGTCCTGTTGGGGAGCGGTGTGCCAGTAGATGCGTACCAGCCGCGCCCAGAAGCCCGAGTGACGCCCCTCGTCCAGCAGGTGGTCGGCCATCAGGCCCTTGACCGATTGCTTGACCGATTCGTCCTTGGCAAACGCCGCCACGTCATTGGTCACGGTGTTCTCCGCGATGGCGACACAGATCAGCTCCACTGCGCTGCGCAGGTGCTCCGGGGCCAGAGCCAGTGCGGCGGGAATGGCCCGGCTGAGTTCAATCTCGTCCGGCAACGGGATAGGCGCTATGCCCGTCAGGGCGATGGTCTGTTGCATGAAGTCCATCGCGACAAGTGCGTGATAGTCCTCATCGACCACCACCGTCATCGCGTCATAGCGACAGGCAAACGGGAAGCGAATCGTAAAGTGGTCCTTGGCGATGCTGCGTGCGGTCCTGTCGACGATCTCGGTCTCGAAGATCACCACATCGTTGATGAACTTGTAGAGGCTCTGTACCAAGGCGTAATCGCGCAAATGCGCGCACTCGCGGATGAATGTGTCACTGAGCACCAGCGGCTGACGGCTGAGGGGGTAGATCAGTTTTTCATCGTTCTCGACGATCCTGCGTGGACGAGTACGAATGGTGGCGCGACCTTCCCACGCATCGATGAACGACATGTAGTCTTCTGCTTTCATGATGGCTTCCTTGTAAAGGCTTCAGGGTGTTGCGAGCGGGACTTACGCGCTGGCCTGCACCCGCGGCGTTCGCATGCTCAGGCGCAGCGTGTCCCATAGCCGGATCCTGCTTTCCACAGCGGCGATGGCGGTCTGATAAACCTCTCGTTCGCGCTGCGCGTCGCCAGCGACCAGACGAGCCAGTAACTGCTCTGCTGCCGGACCGTGGTCCTCGGCGTCCACTTCGATGTGGCGTTCCAGGTAGTAGCGGAAGGTAGGGGCCTGGTCGGCGGTGATGCCCCAGTCATCGAGAATGGTCTGGAACATCTGCGGGATGACACTCTCGCGCCCATGCAGAAAGGCCGCCGCAACGCTGTGTGCCGGCGCATGCAGGGCGATGTCGAGCGTGTGTGTCACGAATGCTGTTGCTGCCTGCCCCGCGTCGACTTGCTGCAGTGCGGTTGTGTAACGCAGGCCCTGTCTCTGCAGTTCGATGAAGCGCTCGATCTGCACCGTACTTGCGCCGATCTCGCGCATCGCATCCAGATAGAGCTCGAAGTGGCTGTAGTGACCCGCGCCCAGTCGGTTATCGGATTCCTCACCCAGGACAATCTCGTTGATCAGGCGGGCAGCGGAAGCATCTGTCGGCGGCAGCCACGGCAATTGGGTGCAGGTCAGCTCCTGTTGCAGACGCTTGGTCAGCGACATGAAATCCCAGACAGCGAATACGTGGGTCTCCATAAAGCGCCGGAGTACATCCAATGTGGTGATTTCTGCAAAGATTGGATGACGGCCAAGTTCAACTTTCTTGTGTGCAAGCAGCGTTTTTTCACAAGGCATGATGACGGTCCTATTGAAAGAGGGCGGTAAGTAGCAATGCAGTTATTTGCGATATAAAAGTGTCGGCTGTACAGCGGTGGAACACAATGAAATACGTGGGAGCAAGGCAAGCGCAGGCCTTAAGTGTGAGGGCCCATTCGCCGCAAACATGCAACGGTTATTTCACATCCAGGCACAATGCAGTGTCGACGTTTCGAGCGCTAGCCCTTGTACAGCGAGGGGGCACCCCGGTAAGCCATCAATAGCACCGACGGCGAAGAAAACTTAAAACAAATTTATCAGGGGGGGCAATCATTTTTTAATAATATTTAACTGGCTGTTTTTTTAGCATGTAAGTTGCCATATAAAACGGTCTGAATACGTTTTACAGGCGCGCAGACAACCCTCCCGACTGATAACGTCAGAATTATTAATAATGAGCGAATGCCTCGCCCAGCGTTGCCGATATGCTGAATAATCAGGGTTCTGGATTTTTAATGGGCGAAGTTGGAAATGACTTCCAATGTCTGTTTGCCCCGTTCAACAACTCCTTATCCATTGAGTTCAGATGAACAGAGAACCGCTCCGATCCTGCGCGAGCCGTTCAGCCGTAGCCAGGGAACACCCTCCGGTTGGTGTCCTCAGCGCCTCGGCCGAGTTTGCCTCATTCCGGCGTTGGGCCATCTGGCAGATCAGGAAAATAGCGATAAAAACGCCATGCCCGGGTTGAGCCTGGCGATACGCTGACGAGATGTGGAGAGGAGGGCGGGAGGTACAAGCGGCCAATCCGCAGACGTTGTGTCATCGCCTGCCGGATAGACCGCCTTGATAATTCAGGCGGGGTTTTTCTTTATTGCGCGGGTCGACTTGGCCTTGGTGGCCTTTTTGCTGTTCAGGTATTGAGTGACGGCCTGAACACCTCGGTTGAGGTGATACTGCAGCGCTTCGACACAGGGTTCGATCGCTTTCTGCTCGGCAAGCCGCAACAGCTGCCAATGGTCATCCTGAGAAAGCTTGCCCAGGCCCATGTCGGAAAGATTGAAACGCAGGAAGCGTTCCTCTTCGTTCAGGCCTTCTTCAACCAGACGCATGAGACGCTTATTGTGGGTCTTTGCATACAGCGACAGGTGGAACATGCGATTGAGTCTGCCGATCTGGCCGAAATCCGTCTCGACTTCAAGCTGCTCGATATAGCCCTTCGCCGCCGCCAGATCATCGGCGTCCAGCAATGGGATAGACAGGCGCAACGCTTCGGATTCCAGCAGGATGCGCAAGGCATAGGCATCCACCGCGTCTTCGGTGATCAACGGTGCGACCACCGCACCCTTGTGCGTTTCGACACGCAACAGCGACTGCGCCTCGAGCTGGCGCAGTGCCTCGCGTACAGGCATGCGGCTGACGCCAAACAGCGTCGCCAGTTCCTGTTGGCGCAATGCCGTGCCACTTGGCAAGCTGCCATCGATAATGGCGTTTCGCAGCTTTTCTTCAATCACGGTTCTGGCAAGGTGCGCCGGAGGCTGCTCATTGCCCAGTACGGAGCCCAGAAAGGCTTCTCTATCTGATTTGCGCATTGGCCTACTTCTTCATCAACCCGAGCTGGACAACGTCCAATTAATCGCTTTGTTGCCGACAGACTAGCCAAGACTTGCCGGTACGTCGCGAAAATACAAACATCATCCTGTTTAACGGCGAACGCCGGATCGCGCTGCAGCCCGGTGAACTCGATAAGTACGCGCCTATCTTAGCGCTCATCGGCTCGGCGTACCGAGCGCGCGTTCACAGGTAACAGGAGTTTCACATGTTGTTTTTATGACGGTGCGCTCTGAAACGACCGTTCCAGAGCGCATCAGGGCTTCGCTCGCGGCATAAGGCCGCAGGCGTGATCCTCTCAGCGCGTCAGGCGGCCGGAGACGAAGTGCTGAACGTCATTGAAACCGGGCGTCGACGCATGGCCGGGTGTCACCAGCGAATCGATGAACGCTTCGTCTTCAGCGGTGATATCCACCGTGAGTGCTTTGATATAACCGTCCCACTGCTGCTCGGTTCTTGGGCCGACGATGGCTGAGGTCACGGCCTGGTTGTTGAGCACCCAGGCAATGGCGAACTCGACAATGCCGACCCCTTTGTCCTGCACATACGCCTGAACTCGCTGCGCGATACGCAACGACTCCATGCGCCATTCGGTTTCCAGCAGCCGCTTGTCCTGGCGCCCGGCGCGGCTCTCGCTGTCGGGGGCGATGTCCGGAGCGTATTTGCCGCTGAGCACACCGCGTGCGAGCGGGCTGTAGGGCACGACGCCCAAGCCGTGGTACGCGGCCGCAGTGATCTGCTCGACCTCAGCCTGGCGATTGACGATGTTGTACAGCGGCTGGCTGATGACCGGCCTGTCCACACCCAGGCGTTGCGCGACGTTGACGATTTCGGCAATTCGCCAGCCGCGGAAGTTCGACACGCCCCAGTAACGGATCTTGCCCTGCCGGATCAGATCGCCAATCGCCGACACCGTCACTTCCAGCGGCGTGTCGTGATCTTCCTTGTGCAGGTAATAGATATCCACATAGTCGGTATCGAGCCGCCGCAGGCTGTTCTCGATGGCGTTGAAAATATGCTTGCGGTTCAGACCGGCCCGGTTGGGCACGCCGTCGGCCGGGCCGATGGCGACCTTGGTGGCCAGCACCCAGTCACTGCGCTGTGCTGCGATGGCCCGGCCGACGATTTCCTCCGAACGCCCGGCGTTGTAGACATCCGCCGTGTCGATGAAATTGATGCCTTGATCCCTGGCCTTGTCGATGATGCGCAGCGACTCTTCGGCGCCGGTCTGCTCACCGAACATCATCGAGCCGAGTGTCAGTGTGGAAACCTTGAGGCCGGACTGGCCAAGGGTTCGATAATTCATGCTCAGCATCTCCATGTCATTCAGGCGAGCTCAGGTAACCCCCACGCCTTGAGCGGGAAGTCGGCCAGCGAGCCCAGCAGCAGGTCCGCATGCTCGTATTGCTCGACCGGCATGTGCGAGTCCGGCACAGCCACGGCGTACATCCCGGCAGCCTTGGCAGCGGTCACACCGAACGGCGAGTCTTCGAAGACCAGGCAATCGGCGGGCGAGACGCCGAGACGGCGGGCGGCGACCAGAAAGATGTCCGGGGCCGGCTTTGCGGCGCCTACTTCCGGATCGTCGGCGGTGACGACGGTGTCGAACAGCTCGAACCATGCGCGGTGCAGGGTAGTCTTGGCCTCGAAGTAATGCACAGACGAGCTGGTGCCCACGGCGATGGGAATATTGTGGGCTGCCAGATGCCGGACCAGCGCCTCGGCTCCGGGCATTGCCGGCGCTTTGGGGAAACGCTCTTCGAGCATAGGTTCACGGGTTTCGAGAAACTCGTCGATCGACATCGGCAGCTCCAGCGCCTTGATCACGTAGTCCGAGAAGTCCCGGGCACCGCGGCCAATGGTGTGCTGCTTGACGGACCAGTCGAAGGTGCGCCCGTGGCGACTGGCAATCAAGTGGGTGACTTCGGTGTAAACCCCCTCGGTGTCCAGCAACAGGCCATCCATGTCGAAAATGACGGCCTTGATCGGGCCTCGTTGTGTTTGCTGCTCGCTCATGTGATCACGTCCTGTTCCCAAATTCGTTTCAGCCTAACGTTTCCGGGAAGGCTGTGGCTAGGGTCTGTTTCAAAACCTTTCCGCGGGATTGGCGTGCGCAACAAAAGGCACAAGGCCATGTCCAACGCGCTTACAGAACGGCTACGCGCCCACAGAAATGGCCATGAAGGCTGGGCTGTCGGGATCTGCCGATGATAGTCTCTCGCGGCTTTCAATCGGCGCTGCCGGTCCCGGTACGACTTTCCCATCATCAGAACGGATATCTTCACGTCACTATGAATAAATCAGCAGGTATAGCGATTGGCGTCATCGTCGTAGCGGGCGCACTGGCTACCGCCGGTGCCTGGTACACCGGCAATCAGCTGGAAGGCGCGCTGAACGACTCGATCAGCAAGGCCAATCAGGAGCTGGCGAAGTCGTTCAAAGGCACGGACACCAGCGTCAAACTGGAAATGCTCTCGCTCGACAAGCACTTCTTCAGCAGCACGGCGCACTATCGCGTCGACATCCAGAACCTGTCCGATAGCACCCAGGGCGGCCAGTTTCTGTTCGTCGACCATATTGAGCACGGCCCCATTCCGCTGTCGCATCTGAAGACCCTGAACCTGCTGCCGGTCATGGCCCTGAGCAATTTCCAGATGGAAAAAAGCCCCAGCGCCGAAAAATGGTTTGCCATGAGCAAGGACGTTCCACCGCTCACGGGCCAAGCCAGCATCGGCTATGACCGCGCCACCAAAGGCACGCTGCAGATGGCCCCGCTGGAAATGACCGACGTCGACGGCACGTTCCGTTTTTCAGGTCTGGACCTGAACGCCGAGTCGTCGGCCGACGCGGAAAAATTCAGCCTTGCGGGCAACATGGACAATCTGCAACTCAATGTCGCGTCGCCTGACGGTCCGGTCAGCATCGAGATCAAAGGCATGACCTTCGACACGGGCGGTACCAAAGGCAAGTCCGGTTTCTATCTGGGCCATACCAACATGAAAATCCAGAACGCGGGTTTCCAGGTGGTGGGCAAACCACAGGTGCAGATCCGGGATTTCACCAACACCAACCTGGCGCAGGAAGATGCCGGTAACCTTGCAGCGCAGATCAATTACGATGCCGGCATGATTGCCTACGCCGGCAAGGACGTCGGTTCTGCGCACATGGGCTTCAAGATCGCCAATTTCGATGTGCTGGCGACTCAGGCGCTGTATCAGTTGTATCAGGATAAAATCCTGCCTCAACAGCAACAGGCCGCGCTGGAGAAGCGTCCGTTCCGCCTGGAGCTGAACACGGCTGATCAGGAACTGATGAACACCCAGATGAAAACGCTGCTGGCGGCCAAACCGCACATCGAGCTGGAAAAACTCTCGCTCAAGACCAGCAACGGTGAAAGCCACATGCGTATCGCCGTGGACCTGGCCGATCCAGGCCCGCTTGATCAGCCTTCCGATGCGCTGCTCATGAAGAGCCTGGGCGAAGTCAACGCCAGGGTCGTCCTGTTCAAGCCGATGATTCGCGATCTCGCGACCCAGCAAGCCATTCGTGAAGGCCAGACCGACCTCAAGGTCATCGCTGATCAGGCCAAGGCCGCTGGCGACATGGCCAGCGCCATGGCCGAGATGATGCAACTGGCCAAGGTCGACGGCGACAACATCGTCTCCGACCTGCATTACGCCAACCAGATGGTCGACTTCAATGGCCAGAAAATGACCGTGCAGCAGTTCATGAGCAACGTCATGGGCAAGGTCGGCGTGCTGGGTAACCAGTAAGCCGCCTGCGACACGGTCTGCCGTCAGGACGGGCGATTTGCCGTCCTGACACCAGGCGCCGCTACTGAGTCAGCCCGCGCAGGGTATCCGCCAGTTGCCGGGTACGCTGCGAGGTGCCCGCCGTCATATCGCTGGAGCCTTCCAGTTCCGACAGCAGCCCCGTCAGCGTTCCAACCTCAAGGGACTGCTCCTCGATGTGCTGCGCCACCTTGCGAATTTCCTCGGCCAGACGCTCGATATCGGTGCCGATGTCGTTGGCGTTCTGCGACGTCTTCTGCGCAAGCTGGCGCACCTCATCGGCCACCACTGCAAAGCCACGTCCCATTTCGCCCGCCCGCGCAGCCTCGATGGCAGCGTTCAGCGCCAGCAGGTTGGTCTGCCCGGCGATCTGCTGGATCATCTGCACCACCGACTGAATGCGCAGACTGGACTTGGCCAGCTCCCGCGAGCCGAGCACCACCTCGTCAGCCTGACTGACCAGGCTTTTGACGGTGTTGCCCGCTTTGTCGATAACCGTTTCCTGCTGGGTGATGGTCTGCGACAGCTCATCCATCGAAACATGCAGCTCGCCAGAGTAATGGCGCAATTGAGCGGCGATTTCTTCCTGATCCTGATGGGCCTTGACCAGCACATCGCCCAGGTCGCTCAGGCCACCGAACACCGGACGGATCTGCTCGTCCAGACCGCTCGGGTCAATGGTTTGCACGAAGTTACGCTGCTTGAACTGATCGATCTGCTTGACCACCACATGGCTCAGACCGGCCAGCTTCTTGATCTGCCGACGCAGAAAGAACGCCTTGAACTCGCCGTAATAGGCGATGAAGTTATCGATGTAGTCGTCGCGGAACGGCTGCCCTTCGGGCACCTTGAAGAAGAACACGGCGGTGAGCGTCTGGTTGAGGTTCAACCCGAGAATCTCGCCAAAGGTCGAGAAGCCCACCACCGGCGTCGCACCGAACACATCGTTCATCCGGCCCAGTTCACTGCCGTTGTTCAGGCGCCGCAGGATGCAGTCGCTCAACAGGCCGAGCAGCGGCTTTCCGGACTTGCCCTGCAGAAAACGCGCGAAGTCCTTGCGCGTGGTGTCGATCATGGACGTTCGTTTGACCATCACCAGCTCTTCGCCGGGTGCCACGTCGCAGAACAGGTGAACCCGCTCGCTTTCATAATCGATGCGCGCAATCGAGCGCACGAACAGCTCTTCGCCTACCCGGATGGCAAACGAGTACTGCGCCAGCTTGCCTTCCAGCTCATGCCGCTCGCACTTCAGCGCGTCACACAGCGCCGCAACCATCGTAGTGATCTCGCCTCTGGGGTTGACCACTTGGCTGATGTAACGATCTTCCAGGGAGGCCGTCAGCACACTCAGGCTCAGTGGCGTCGGCGCGAAGTTCTGGCTCTTGAAGACGCCGAAGCGCACGTTTTTCGCGCTCTTGAGAAACACCACCTGAGCATGGTTTTCGTAGCTGCGTTTGCCGTCGTGAATCAAGGTCTTCTTGAAGTCGCCTTTGCCCCCCGCAGAACCGCCCACGAACAGGCACGGAAAGCGCCCGGACTCATACAGCGCTTCCATGAAAAACGACTCCGACGCCGACAGCCCGTCGAACGTGACGTAGGCCAGCGTATCGCGGTGGTCGATGGGGGTGTTGATCTGCGTGCGCTTGATCGAGTCGGTCAGGCGCGCAATGCGCTCACGCATCGACAGCCGCTTGCCCGCACCGCGAATGTCTTCGCTGTGCAGCGGAATGTGCACCACCTCCGCACTCTTGATGACGCTTGAGTCAAACAGCGCGAGGACGATCCGGTCCCACTGGTTATCCGCCGCGCAATACAGCGAATCATTGCCCGAGCACAGTTCGCCTGACGTTGTGCACAGGCTGATCTTCGCGTTGGGAAAGCGCGTAGCGACAGACTTGGCCACCTGATCGAAGTCGACGTGCGGCGAAACGAAACCGGTCAGATAGACCGGATCGAAGCTCAGCGCAGACAGCTTGGCGTTCAATTCCCGGGCGGACGTAATGACACTGATGGCGCCTTCGGTCCGCGATGTGCCGGCCCGAAAACGAGATAAAAGGCTCATGGTTAAACCCGTAAAGATAAAAAGCAGAGGCCACGCGGAATATGGACCGATCCTTATTGATCGGCTGCCAACAGGTTCGGGTGAGCTTGAAGGGCGATGAATTTTGCCTATGCGTGCCGCTCAGGACAGGTGCAGCATCAACGCTCTGATGAGGGCGAGCGTCTGGCGATGCACCGAATCATAATGATCATTGTGGCAATAGGGCCGTACCGACAGGGTGATGGAGTCGGCCGTTGTGGAGGACAGGTGCACATCAACAGCGGGGCTGCTCAGTACATTGGGCAGGCGGGCGATCTGATCCTTGAGGCGCGGGATGATCTTCTGCTCGTCGGCGGTGCCTGGCAATGTCGCGGTCAGTTCGACGCTGCGAAAAGCATTGCTGGAAAAATTGACGATCGTGTCAGAGAAGATCTTGTTGTTGCCCACCAGATTCAGCACGTTTTCCGGAGTGTTGATCGACGTGACGAACAAGCCGATTTCGACCACGGTCCCGGTCACGCCCGCCGCCGAAATCAGATCGCCGACCTTGAAGGGCCGCAGCACGATGATGAAACCACCCGCGGCCAGATTGGCCAGCAAACCCGACCAGGCCATGCCGATCGCCAGCGCCACGGCCGCCAGCAGCGCCGCAAAGCTGGTGGTCTCGATGCCGCAATAGCTCAGAATGGCGATCACCAGAATGATATTCAGCGTCACCGTGATGAACGAGCCGACATAGCGCAGGACCGTCGGATCAAACCGCTGCCGCGTCAGTGAACGCTGTGCCATCCTGACCAGCACGCCGATCAGCCAGCGACCCACTATCCACAACAAGGCTGCTATCACCAGCCTCAGAACAACAGTCGTTCCGTACTGCAGAACGACATTGAACAACGAGTTGATTCCGTCAGTGCCGATATTGATGACATTCAGCGCATCCATCACCGCTACTCCAGACCGCAGGGCTCGCCCGGCAGATGGCCTACGGAGCGGAGCCATACATTGAAGGGCAAAGCAGGGCGGTGGCTACTGGTAGTTTTGACTGGAGGCAAAGGGCCTGCAACTGGTGTTGGGGGCTCAGCAGATGTTGTGGGCTTTTAGCCTACTCGTGTCTATTTTTTGTTTTTTGAGATGTAGTCAACTATGTTTTGTACCGTTTTGAATTTTTCAACTTCCTCATCCGGGATATCGATGTTGAATTCTTCTTGTAGAGCCATGCTGAGTTCGACAAGTTCTAAACTGCTACCCTTGAAATCCTTGGTTATGTCAGATGTCGGTTTTACCTCTACTACCGCTGCTTCCAAATGCTCGGCCACCAATTCTTTTACACGTGTCATTACCTCTTCCATGATCATCATCTCCTCGCTTGCGATTTTTACTGACTACTGAAATCCTAAAATTAGGCCTCAACAGAAAAGCTGTCTACTGACATTAATAACAGCTGTTCAACAGTGGGAGATCTGAGCCGTTTGGCCATGCTCGTATTAAGCCCGTCGATAAATCGCTAAACTCGTCACCTCACAAGGACGACTCAAGGACCTGGTATGCCGCTCCCTTCTGACACCCTGCGCCGTACGTTGGTGATCTGGTTGTATGCCGTCGCAGTCGCGCATGTGCTGGGCAGTCTGGTGTTCACTTGGGCAGGCTTTTCCGGCTTGCTCGACGGCTACCTGACTACGCTTGAGCAGGCCTTCTGGACCGATGCGGTTCCCGCCGCTGCTCGCGCGCAACAGGTTTGGTGGATGGCGCTGTTTGGCGCAACCTTGCAAACGTATTCCTTGTACATGCTGGCGCTGGTGCACCTGGGCAACCGCCTGAAAAGCACCATGCCCTGGGGCTGGCTGATTGCGGGCCTGCTGCTGTGGGCGCCTCAGGACATCCTGATTTCCGTGCGTGGGGGCGTCTGGTCTCATGTGTGGCTCGATCTGGCAGCGCTGCTGGCCTTGTTGCCGCCGCTGATCTGGCTGTATCGCCATGATCGCCGCACTTCGGCTGTTCACGCGTCGAAGGCCCCTCGTCATGTCTGACTTGCCGCTGCTGTATCTGCTGGCGGGCAACGGCAGCAGTGCCGAATGGTGGGACGACGCGCTGCCGCATTTTCAGCGGCATCAAGCCGTGCCGCTGGAACTGCCAGGCTTCGGCAATAATCCTCAGCCACCCTGCGAAGACCTCGCCGCCTATGCCGATGCGCTGTTGGCGGCGACCGTGAAGGGCAGCGCCATCGTCGCTGTGGGTGTCAATGCCTTGCTGGTCATGAATGCCTTGCAGCGCCAGCCCGGACACTTCTGCAGAAGCGTGCTGCTGGCCCCGGTGGGAGCTTTTCTGTGGCAGCGGCGCTTGCCTGCGCTGATGTCGCCGCTGCCCATTCGCAAGACCATTCACTGGCTGCTGGCCAACAAGCCCACGCTGTTTGCGCACAAGTTTTCCAGGCAGACCTGGCCAGCCGAGCACTACCAGCGCATGGGCTCCGGTTACGCCCGCTGCCGTGCTTTCGTGCCGTATTGGGATCTGTTGCGTGCCGACACCGCGCTGCCACTGCTGGAGTGGGTGCAAGATCCGATAGAGCTGGTCTGGGGCGATCAGGACGAGGTCCTGAGTATCGAGCAGGCGGCAGCGTGGTCGGCCATTCTGGCGCGTGCCGACCTGAGCATCAGCCTGAAACCGGGCTGGGGTCACTACCCGTGGATCGACGCGCCGGCCGAGTTTGCGCAGTGGCTGGAGTGGGGCGAGCGCGGCTTCGTTGCGCACACCAAAGGCGGCCGTCTGCGTCTGGCAGCCATCGCCGGGCAACCGGTGCCCGATGCACTGTCTCTGGTGCTGGGCGATGACTCGGCCTTGCCCGCGTTTCTGGCCCGTCAGCCTGACGCTATCTGGGCCGTGCGCTCATCCAGCTTCGGTGAGGATCAGGCCGATGCGGCCAATGCCGGTCTGAGCACCACTTTTCTTCGCGAGCCCAGCCACAACGTACCCGTGCGCGTTGCAGAGCTGCACAACGCTGGCGTCGAAGAAGTCGTGGTGCAGCGCTTCATCACGCCGGTGCTTTCCGGCATCGCGTTTGCGCGTCACCTGTCGGTCGAGCTGGAGTGGGTCGAAGGGCATCTGGAGTCGCTGGCCGACGGTCAGGCAAGCCCGGAGCGAGCGATCATTTCCCGCCTCGGCGCTGCCTGGAGCAGCGGCGACTTCAAGCCATCCCACGGTTTGACTGAGGAGGCGCTCTGGGACTTCCTGCAGGGCATTCTGCGCGTATTCCACTACGTGCCGGGCGACGTCGAGTGGGCCTGGGATGGCCGCCAGCTGTGGCTGCTGCAGTACCGCCCGATCAGTGACTACGGCTGGCGCCGCCACCTGACCGCCGCCAATATTGCGGAGATCCTGCCGCCCCAGCCCAGCAGGCTGGTCGAGTACGCACAGCGGCGTGCTGCAGGCAGCATCCCGGCGATCATGGCGCGTTGGGATTCACGCGTGTTGCAGGACAACGAGCCATTCACCGCACTGTTTGGCGCAGCTTCCTACATCAACAACGACCTGTTTCTCGCACGTTTGGCTGACTGGGGCATCGCCTCCAGCAGCTACGCCGATGAGGTCGGCGGCGCAGCACCGCATCTACCGTGGCGACCACTGCGTCTGCTGCGCTCATTGCCGGTGTTTCTGCGGATGCAACGTGTCGCGCGTGGCCACTTGTTGACCCTGGAAAAGCAACTGCACCGTTTCGACCGAGAGCTGCATGCCCTGACGGCCCAAGGTGCTGACGGTCAGCAATTGGCTGACTGGTTCACCCGTTTCTACGTATTCGTCGTGCAAGGCAACCTGTGCATCGCCACCTCGCTGGCCAGCAGCGGCGGAGACCTGCTGGGACGTCCACCGACCGCTTACGACGACCTGGAGCACTGCCCGCACCGGCTGCCCTGGGAAACCGACCCCGCGACCCCACGCCCGGCAGCCACTGACCTGCCTTTACAAGCCTTCCCGACCTGGCCGGGTTTCATTCGCATCGCCCACCGCGCAGGCCTGCCGGGCATGCGCGGCTACTACCTGCAAGTACGCGAGTGGTATCGCGACAACCTGATGCGCCTGTTCTTCCGCCTGCATCACGCCATGCCCAGCGCCGACCGGGAACACTGGTTTGCGCCGCATCCAGACATTCGCAGCCGTGCCGGCAGCTTCTGGCAGGACGGCCGCGAAGGCACCGAGCAGGCCACCGGTTTCATGATCTATCCTGGCCAGGTGCAAGGCATTCTGGGCGAGGACATCCTGCTGGAAGACACCCTCGACCCCGGACGCCACGCGCACTACCAGAACGCCCGCGCGGTGATTGCGCGCATGGGCGGACGTCTCTCGCACGGCTCGACCTTGCTGCGTGAACTGCGCAAACCCTCGGCCGTGCTGCCGCAGGTTGATCTGGCGTGGGTGGGGCGTGAAGTGCTGTATGTGGATGGGGAGTTGAGGTTGGTGGAAGGGCAGGCATAAAGCCCGAGGGGAGTTATCCACAGCCAACCCGCACGCTCATTGAGCGGTGCGGGTGCTCAGCTGGCTACATCTGCAGGTCAGAGACGCATGCCTTTGAACGGGTTCCAGCCTTGCTCGCCTTTCACTTCCTTGAGGTAGTAGGAATAGTTGGCCGTCAGGGCGTACATCAGGGAAAACACGACGTTCAAGCCGGTGCCCAATGCTGCCGGAACCTCCATTCCGAGGATCCCGAAAAGCAGAGCTATAACGATGTTGACCGCGATAATGACGCCGATCAGCGCCAGGTTTTTCTTCCACAGACCCAGCACGAAGAAGTAAATCGGACCGAAGAAAAACGCGATGATGTTGGTGCAGACAAGCAACTTCTTCTTGAAGTCAGGCAGCGTGTTCACTGCCGGCTTGAAGCGTGGATCGTTCGGCGCACCATACGTCTCGAAAAAATTGAAGCGCTCTTGCCACTTGGCACTGTGCTGGCCAGTGCTTTGGGTCTGATCTGTCGTGCTCATGGTGCTACTCCTTGTGTTCCGTGGGGTGACGTTTTCTTCCGGGAAATCCTGTGTCTCTGATGTTGCTGCTTTTGTAATCAGCGAGCGATTGTATGAAGTTTCCAGGTGGCGTACTACGCAATTGCGCCCCGAGCCCTTCATGCCGCCTCGACAAGGTATAGCCAAACGCTTACACGCGGTGGAGGGATTTGGCCATTTCCGATCTGGTCCTTCCTCCGTAGTATTGGATCCATCAAGTGGTGAACAGGAGTTCACCAGGATCAAGGATGATCGACCATCGCCTCGGAGGCAGCCGACAGGGAGTCGGGATGGTCTTGGAAAAACCCGCTTCGGCGGGTTTTTTGTTGGGCGCGATAAAGTCCTCGTTGAGCCCGGCTATTTGCGTAGCGCCTTTCTCTTGCGCAGGTTTTCACGATGCACCTCGAGATCCTTGCGCCGCCGCATCTCCTGACGGATCTCCTTGCGTTCGGATCGAATAATCCTCCATTGCATGCGTAACTCCCGGCCGCGCTCGCTGTTGAGCGATAAAAGGCCCAGCAACGGGAAAAGCAGCCCCAGCACGTAAAGCATCAACTCGAAACGCCGCCAGTGCGCAGGGGCAGTGGGCAACACGGCAAAAAAGCAGCTCACCAGAATGGCCGCCAATATCCACATTCCGCACGCATGCCCGCGACTCATCATGATGCCGCCGAAACTCAAGACCAGTGATACGCCCATCATGAGCATCATTGACTGGCCAGTTCTCTCCGGCTCATTTGGAAAGTACGCATCGACCACCGTGCCTGCGGTAATGGCGAGGGAAAATATGCCCATGAAGATCGGAGTCAGAAAGGACAGCAGATAACGCGAGCGGAAAGCGGCAACGTGACTGCGGTAAATCACCATAGGCTCCGGCGAGGCCCGCTTGCTGCGAGATTGTTTACCCATTTTTCTTCCCTGGTTGGGTGTGGCGGTTAGTTGTCTTCTTCGCTGATGGTCTGCTACCTGACTTCATTTGCTGAATGATATTACCCATTTCAAAAACCTACCCAGCCACCAGCGACTGCGTGCTTCACGAAGCTGTTCGATGTACTCGAACGTGTAAGACCGATTGTGCTTCTTTTCCAGCGCCAGGATTTTTTTCAGTATTCGGATGGCGTCCCTGTTCCAGTAAAGAAGGTAAAGATTGCTCAGTGCTATCCAGATACTGACCATAATGATCAGTTCTATAGGCCACACGATCATTGCAGCGATTCCGGCCACAATGACGCCTCCGCTCAGTAAGTTTCCGTTTCTCGTGCTGACATAACCGTGCACCATATAGACCTTGATATCTCTGGTCTCAAAAGACAGCTGACCTGATCTCGATTTTGTGAAGTAAATAAATAAAAATGAAACAAGCATCAGTAAGGCCGGAATCATCGCCCACGATAAAGCATCTGTCGTTGACGCGTCGTATTCAGATTTTGCTATAAGATAAATAACGCTTGTATCATGAGTAGAAATGAAGAGAAAAGGCCTGTGAAAGAATGAACTGCGATTGCAGTGAAGCTTTCGCTCAGGTAAATCAAATATATTGTTCGCATGAGCAGGGTAAAGAGACCGAGGCATACCAGCCAGAAAAAATCCGATTTAAACGTCGACATTGTGCCAAATAAGGCAATCAGGAAGAAAGACCCGTAAAGTCCCTTTTTATTGCGTTGGGTTGTGGTTCGATCATGTGGTTAACTCAAGTTTTTAAAGCGAAAATATAAAGATTTAATGGCTTGGTCTGAAAGATCATACATCAAATATTTAAGTGTATGACCAGTCGTCCCACTATTTTAGATGGTTGCATTTGACGTGTGACTTAGTCAAAGCGGCCAGTATTGCGCGCCAGCAATTGGCCGTTGGCTTCGTATTCATACTGGGTTTCGCCGCGCAGCTTGTCGAGGGTGCGGCTCAGCTCGCCAGCCGGATCGTATTCGTAGCGGCGGCGAATCGGGTTGTAAGCGTGTTCGACGTAGCGCTCTGGCTTTATGAGCGGGTTCTGAATCTGCGACAGCTTTTCCGCAGGTAGGGTGGTCGCGTACTGCCAGGCCTTGCGACCCATGCTGTCGTAGCCGAAGCAGCTGGTGAGTTTGCCCTGGGTGCGGTAGACCTCGCGGTGCAGGTCGTCGCGTTCCACGTCGCAGATCAGTTGGCCTACAACAAGAGCCATGTAGCACAGGTTCGCTCAGACACCGCTTCTTAAAGCTTCTGGCCTCGTTCTTTAAGAAGCGGCAATCGAGCTCAACTGTAAACTCACCAAGTTTTTAAAAAGCAGTAATCCGACATACTCGCCTAGCCGGATAGTACTCACTCACTACTGCCTAACAATTAATCATGCTGTATGCACAAAAAACAGCCCACTGCCTGAGCCATCTTTTTTCAAAAGAAGACATCCAACGGCATCGGCCAAATAAAATATATCTTTAAATGGCTCTGGGAAGTCTGAGGAGTACAACTGCATTACAAACTCATACTCTTTCTGCAAATCTGGAGGTAAAGATACTCCATTAGGTGGGGTGTTCGTAAGCATTGAGAATACTGGATACTCATCATACCATACTTCTCTTTCTTTAAATTCCGTATGTACTTTCGGAATTGATTCATTCGGACTTACTATTTCAGAATCAGAATTCCCCATAATTACTAGGGTGTACCCACTCAGTATCAGCTCTAGCTCAGAAGTATCGCCACCGTATGTAACGTTATCGAGAAAATAATCAGAGCGACTGTAAGTTGAAAAGATATACAGTACACCTTTCTCGGGGATTGAGCTGAAGTCAGAAGGTTTTTTGAGGTTGGCGCACTCTATACTGGCAACTAATACAAGACGTTCTCCGTCGGGATTGGTCGGCCAGGCATTTAATTTTACTGAGCCGCCACCTATGATAACGCTAGAGCGCTCAGCGTTATCGGATAAAATAATTTCATTAACCAGAACCATGATTTGATCACCCGCATCAATCAGACCGCCATAAAAATTCTTGGCTATTCTTATTAACTCTTTTGCTCTAGATTTAGGAGCGCTACTCTTCCTTCGAGCGCTTGAAATGATTTCTAGCTCACGCTTTACAGATGATGAAAATTCATTCCTGGCCAAACCTTGATTCTCACGTACTTGCGCCTCATGCCAATGAGTGCCACTAATACGTCTTGCATCTTTAATTGGGCCTCCAGTGTGATTATCTAGATCCAGCGCAATAGATGGATTTCCTAGAAATCTAGTACTCTTCTCCGTAAAATTCTGCTGAACGAGATATTCGTTACGTCGCAGTCCGTGAGTTTGTAAACCTTCCCTAATGTGGGTTGAGCCGTTAAGTGTTGAATAAGTACCTAGCTTAAACCTTAGCTAAACCTTACGGATCAATCCAGCCGATTGCACTCGGACCATACTGTTAAAGGTTATATCCAACCAACGAACATCTAAAGGGACTTTTTATTGAAGGACGCAGCGTTGGCAGCCGTTAAATGCATATGATTTTAAAGAGCGCATAATATAAAGCAGTGATGATTTAACTAAGGCGCTTGAGGCTTGATAGCAGCATACCACCAAGGCCATCACTTCGCCACTGAACTAACTTTCTAAGGCACATTACTGCCTAGCATACCTGTGAACGTATTAATGCGTCAGGACTTAAGCAGTGAAAACTATTCACTACATTTAGCAAGCATAGGTATAAATATTTCCTTGATCTGCATATCCCCTTTTGGCGAGTAGCGCGGTAGCTCTTCTGGTGAACTTATCGATGGATATTCATTATCAAAAATATCTACCTCTGTACGGTTGTTGGCGACGCCATAGATGAAACGAATAGGCTCTTCTAAGGGTGCTGTATAATTAGGGTCGTGCGCTATTATCCTCCAATCCCCCTCGGTTTTCCGATCAAATAATGAATACGAATCGAGGATGACCGGATCGCCAACTCTACTGAAATTTGAACAGGTAATTTGAGGCTTGTCTAATACTTCTTTAAATATTTCTACGACATGGCCAAGGCTATTTCGAGTCATGACTCTACCTAGGCCGTAGCCTATCTGACCCAGATCAAAACAAAATATATCTCCGGGCTTAATATAGCGCAATTGTTTACGCTTGTTTTCTTCCCATTTAAATATTTTTAATTCACTCACCCGCAACCTCCTTTCAGTGCAGCAGATTTAGTTTGATAGTTACCCTCAAAGTTTGCTTGTCGACTTGGGGTGCGTAATGTACTTTCATGATCAAAAGAGTTGATCTTATTTCCCCTATTGGTAGGCGATATATCTTTACCAATTACACCTGTCTTGGTCTCGTAATGCTCAATATAGGCTTGCTCATAACCTCTGGCCTGTCCATAATTAACATTTTTATCGAGAGGCATCATTTCCGTACCAGGACCTAAACGTTCAGTACCAATGTGCTCGTTTCTACGACGGGCCAAATCATCTGTTATTCCAACATAGTATGGCTTTTCGGCGCCCTCTTGGAACAGCCCATATACATTGTAACCGGGAGTTAGCTCGTGAACCAACCCTAGTGGATCTGTCCAGCGTACAGGATTGGGCGTATACCGATAAAGATTAAACCCACCCAACAACCCAATCGGATCCTGCGTTATAAACCGCCCAATCTCCGGGTCATAATACCGAAACGTGTTGTAATGCAGCCCCGTCTCGACATCAAAATACTGCCCCTGAAACCGCAGATTCTGCTCAACCTCGTTCACCACCAGCTTCTCCACCGCACCCCATGCCCGGTACTTCGCCTGCCAGACGATCTGCCCTTCGGCATCGGTCATTTCCAGCGGCGTACCGATCTGGTCGGTGTGGAAGTAGTAAACCTTGTTCTCGACTTCGCCTTCTTTCTCGTCCACACGGGCCAGAGGCGCATAGCTGCCGGGCTCGTAAAGGTACAGGCTGCTCTGGCCCGGACTTTCCTCTCGCAGCATGCGCAGGCCTTGCCAGAGGAAGCGTTTGTGGTCGGTATGGCCTTTGATCTCGGACTGTTTGGCGACGCGTCGGCCAAGGCTGTCGTACTGGTAACTGCTGGTACTTTCCACCTGCGTGTCGGCCATGGTCTCGGTTTTGACCAGGCGGTTTTCGCAGTCGTAGGTGAAGGTCTGCCAGCGCACGATGCCGACAACTTTTTCGATCAGGTTGCCCCAGGCGTCGTATTTGTATTCGTGGTTCGCCCACTGTTTGAGGCGGTTGTCTTTGACGTGGTCGAAGCGGCTGGTGTTGAAGTTCAGGCGGTTGGCCGCGGCGTCGTAGCGGAATTCTTCGCCGTCGACCACGCGACCTGTATTGCGCGCCAGCAACTGGCCGTTGGCTTCGTACTCGTACTGGGTTTCGCCGCGCAGTTTGTCGAGGGTGCGGCTCAGTTCACCGGCCGGGTCGTATTCGTAGCGGCGGTGGATCGGGTTGTAGGCGTGTTCGACGTAGCGCTCTGGTTTTATGAGCGGGTTCTGAATCTGCGACAGCTTTTCCGCAGGCAGGGTGGTTGCGTACTGCCACGCTTTGCGGCCCATGCTGTCGTAGCCGAAGCAACTGGTGAGTTTGCCCTGGGTGCGGTAGACCTCGCGGTGCAGGTCGTCGCGTTCCATGTCGCTGATCAACTGGCCATCGAGGTTGAGCTGATGCAGATGACCGCTGCCGTAGTACAGGTGGTTCAGGTGCTGGCCGGTAGGAAGGGTCAGCGTGGTTAGGTTGCTCAGTGGATCGTAGTCGTAGGCCAGCGCGCCTTGCGGCGTGGTCTCTGTGGTCAGTCGCCCCAGCAGGTCGTAGGCAAATTCCAATTTCTCGGCGGTGACGCCCAGTTTTCTGCCGGTGTCCGTCGGTTTGCGCTCGATTGACAGCAGTCGGTCGCCTTCGTCGTAGGCATAGTCCTGACGCGCATCGTCGTTTAGCTTGGCCAGCAGGCGACCAATTGGGTCGCGCTCCAGATGGGTGCTGCGCCGTGGCTGTTCGCCTTTCTCGCCGTAGCCGATTTCCTCGACCTGTGTCAGGTGTCCGCCGAGGTTGTAGCTGAAACGGCGGGTCAGGTTGTCGATGCGTTTTTCTTCGATCAGACGGTCTGCATCGTCGTAGGCAAAGCGGTAGGTCGCATCGTTTTCGTTGGTCAGGGCGACGAGGCGAATGGCTTTGTCGTATTCGTAGGTGATGGTCTGGCCTTTGGCATCCTGTCGCCATTTAGGCAGGCCACGGCCGTTGCGCAGCAGTTGGGTGGTCTGGCCTTTGCCATCGGTGTGGGTCAGGACCTGGCCCAGTTCGTTGTAGGTAAAGGTCTCGCTGGTGCCATCCGGGTGGTTGATGCGCAGCACTTCGCCGTCGGGCTTGCGTTCCAGCGTGGTGGTGTTGTTCAGGGCATCGGTGACGGCCACCAGATGGTGGCGCTCGTCGTAGCGGTAATAAGTGCTTTTGCCCGAACAGTCCTGAAAGCGCTGCACTTGCGCCAGGTTGTTCCACCACAGGTATTTGGACTTGAGCGTCGGGTCGACGATGGTGTGTGGCAGGCCGTCCTCACCGTTGAGGTACTCGGTCTTGTGGCCCAGCGCACCGATCTCGGCAACGAGGTTGCCTTTGGCATCGTAGTTGGCCTTCCAGGTACTGCCATCAGGGTAATCGACCTGAGTGATCAGCGTCGTCAGGTGGTGGTACTGGTAGCGAATACTGCGGCCCAGCGGATCGGTCTCCTTGAGCAACCGCGCGAACTCGTCGTACTCGAACGCCAACTGGTTGCCATCGGGCAGGGTCAGCCCGGTCATGTTGCCGGTGTCGTCGATCTCGATGACGTAGTGATCGCCACTGTAGTCGCGGCTCGAGGTGACGCGATGGTCCTTGTTGTAATGAATTTCCAGCTCGCGGCCCAGTACGTCGGTGACCCAGGTGGTGCGGGCCTCACGGTCGTAGCGGAAGTGGAAATGCTCACCATCGCTGGTCTGGTGTTCGACGACACGCGGCTGGCCGTCGATGATTTCCCAGCGGTACTCACAGGTCAGGCCCAGTGCGTTGCTGTGGCGGGTCATGACACCATCGGTGTAACTGAAACGGCGCACTGAATCACCGTTGCGGTTGAACACCTCAGCGAGCTGACCGTTGCTGTCGTAGTGGTATTGAACCAGGGTTTCAACAGCCTCGTTGTCGACGATGCGCTTGACCGAGGTCAGGCGTGTCGTCACTTCGTCGTAATGCAGGTGCACGCGGATCCCGCCCGTCGCGCTGATGTCGGTCAGCGTGCCTTGTTCGGTGCGGGTGAAATGCAGGAAGTGACCGAGTGCGTTTTCGATACGATCCAACGGAACCGGTTTGTTGTCGTCAGGCACTTCGCCGAAGTAGAAGAAGATGTTGTCCAGCGTCTGCAGCAGGTAGTGACCACCCTGCGTGCAGACCAGATAAACCTGTTCGTGAGGGTTGTAGATACGCTGGCCGGGCGCTATGTCCACGAACGGAATGGTGCGGCCCTGGTTATCCGTAAGGTAGAGGAAGCTGCCGCGCTTGCGCAGGCTTTGCTCCCACGGCAGCACCCAGCCTTTGCCGAGTACGCTGTCGACATTCAGATTGCTGGCGTAAAAACGCGACCATTCGATGGGCATCAGGCCCGGCAGGCTGAAGTCGATCTCATCCGGGATCAGCTTGCGGCCAGTCGTGGTATCGACCGGGTTGCCGCTCAGGCCGCCGATCGCACTGCGCATCACAGGCTCAACCACATAGCGACTGCCCACTTCGCCGGCGACGAAACCTGCGGTGAACTTCATGGCGCAGGGCAGCACTGCTTTCATGCCTGCCTGCGTTCCGGCCTTGATCAACTGGGCGATACCACCTGCCGCACCCGCCACGGCCATCAGCACATCGACGGTAGTGCGCAGCCAGCCTGGAATTTCGTCGTCCACTGGCAGATAGCGATACCTGCCGCCGCCGATAAATACGTTGTCGGAGCCGCCGGAGATGGTCGCGCCACAGGTCAGCTTGTCGCCTTTGCGCGCCGCCGCCACACTGTTGATGAAGACGTTGGTCGAACCCTCGGCAATCTTGACCGGCCCCGGATGCTTGTCACAGGCACCAATGCTTTTTTCAACATGCGCTGCCTTGCGGTTGTTGATGTACACATTGGGTGAGGCCGTGATGATCGTGCCGGAAGGGGAGGAAAACATACTCCCTATCGCCTCTCCTGCGGCGGTGAGCAGGCTACCTCCGACGCCTGCTGCAAGTCCTGCCAGAAGAGCCACGCCGAACCCGCACGTGAAGGTTGCGATCGCTACCGTAGCAATGAGCGCAATACCGAGCACAGCCCCGATCAGGAAGCCCCCCAGGGCGCCGGTATGCGATATTTCGTCACCAAAGCGCGCGGCCTCGAACATGAGCGTTACTCCTGTTCGCTACCGTTGGCTGGAGAGGTATCAGACACGCGAGGCTGAAAACTGGCCAACAAGTTTTCCCAATCCTGGGTCTGCTCGACACTGAAGTCCGTCTGGGACGTGGTCGAGAATACGATCGCGCGCTCAGGCTCGATCAGAAACGCCGCCTGACGTTGATAGTAAGGACGCCCTTCGGTCATGTAATACGCGTCGATCTGAATACCTTCGAGAGGGGCCACGGTCGATAGCGAAACTGCTTTTCTGTTCAGCAGCGTGTAACCGCGCAGCTTGGACGAAAGCATTTTGACCTGGCGATCAACATAGGTTTTCAGGTGCTCGGAAGGTAGCAGAGTGTCTCTGGAGACCGTAATGCTCAGCGGGGCAGGCAGCGTCGAGCCCATCACGAACATGTTCACTGTGCGGTCCTGAAATCCCTCTGGCAGCTTGATACTGCCTTCGTGCAACTCGTAGTCCATGTGATAAGAATTCCTGAAATCAAAAAAGAAACAATCACTGTGCGGCGAGACCGCCCAGCATGCTATCGAAATCCGCCAGCCAGAGGCTGAGGTCCGGCTTGGTCGGATCGATCAGGCAAGAAATTTCCAACCACTGCAGCACATCCTTTCCGGCAAGCGGAACAAGCGCACCTACCAGCCGTGCGTGTTGTTCTGCGCTGCCTTCTTTGAAGTGGAAATCCAGCGCTTTCGCAGTGCAGCCCACCAAGGTGCAGTCCCGCCGACGAATAATACGGAGTTGAGGGTCGCGCTCACGAAAGGTCTGCACCGAGCTTTCGAAAAGTGCTTCCAGCGCCTCACCCTGCATTACGTCTCTGCGTTTGACAGACAACATGAGCGGCTCGCCTTTGTACTCAAGCGTAACCTGGACATCACGAAACAGGACGCCGTCAGGAAAGGCCAGATTAAAGCCACCAAAATTGAAACTGCTGGGCACGTCCTGCAATGGCGTGATCGGTTCTGGCTCAGGCTCGGGGACAGCTTCAACGACCGGAGCTTCCAGCGCCGCCTTGCGTGCTGCCTCCTCATCCGCAATACGTTTTGCGGAAATACGGTCGTAGAGACTTGTTCGTTCCATGCCCTGCGTTCTCACTTATTGATGTCGACTCGGTCACCTTTGACGAAGGTGCTCTCGCCAAGAACATTGATCACTTTGCCTTTTATCTGGATGCCTTCCGGAGTGATCGAGATGCTGCTATCGCCCACTTTGAGAAGGATGTACTGCTTGGCATCCACCTGAATGAATTGGTTGTCGACCTTTAGCGTAAACGACCCCTGCTGCACGTTCGTCACAGTATCTTTCTGGATGATTTCCGTATTCGTGCCGCCGACCGTCACCTTGCGGTTATTGCCCACCTCGTGCTTTTCATCCAGCTCGATCTCGGTGTCCATGTTGCGCTCGGCATGCACAATCACCTGTTCGGCACCGGCCTTGTCTTCGAAGCGGAAGAAGTTGGCTGTACCGCCATCACCCTTGGCCGAACGTGTCAGGAAACCGCTTTGGGTCTTGTTGGCAGGCAGCGACCACGGCGGCGTGTTCTGGCTGTTGTACAGACTGCCCATGACGAGCGGACGGTCAGGGTTGCCATCAAGGAAAACGACCACCACCTCGTCACCAACGCGCGGGATCTGGATGCTACCAAAACCGCCACTTGCGCCGGATTGAGCGACGCGGACCCAGCAGGAGCTTTTGTCATCAAACTGGCCATAGCGGTCCCAGTGGAACTGCACTTTTACCCTGCCCATTTCGTCGGTGTAGATTTCTTCGCCGGGCGGGCCGACAACGATGGCGGTTTGGGGACCACTTATCAAAGCGCGAGGCGTACTTAGCGGAGGCTTGAAGGGTATTTTGCGCCGAATACAAATAAACTGGTTTTGATAAAAGGCTTCTCCCGATCCGGAGTAATTATTTCGGCCCGAATGTTTTACGCTCAACAACAGAAATTGCCGGTCCTCAGTAGACCCGTTGTCATGATCATAGTGCTGAGTAAGCTCAAAGTAATAGCCTGGCTGCATCGCACGGCAGTTACTCCTACCCTGAAATGTCTTGCCTAAAACCTCCATCGCCTCAAGTCGATTGCGAGCGATTTGTTGACCGTGTTGCGGGTCGGAGTAACCATATAGACCCTCGTACTCAAAAACTTCGTATTGACCAATGTCTCCTTGTTTGGCTAAAGTTTCAAGTTGTACCTGATTGGAAAAGCGCGGCTGCTTATAGTCAAAAGACTTTAATGATAGGCGCGTGGAGTGAAGGGCTCTTTGAGAAGACCATTCGGTAACGGAATCGGACTCCTCAGTTACAGACGCGGTATGAAAACGAATCGAAGGTTGGCTAGGTAACGTCGGCAGATTGAGGCTATCGTCGAAAATGACCAACGTATGTCCATCTCGACGATGCTCAAAATTGAAGAATAGCCCTTCTTGTTGAAGGAGCCGCAGTACAAAATTAAGATCCGACTCTTGGTACTGTGTGCAATAGCTAATTGGCTTCAATGTTTTGTTTAGTCGAAATTCATAATCAGCCAGAGAGAGGTAGTAGGCAAACACTTCTCTGATTATATCTTCAACGGTTTTATCTTGAAAAATACGCGAGTCTCTTCGGCGACTAAGTATCCACAGCCAAGGTACGACGGTAGCGGCGTAATTAGCGATTCCACCATTAGCTCCTATATGGTTGAAACTTGAGCAATGTCCACTTATTACCCTTTTGCCACCATCAGCCAAAGTGATTTCTATTGAGACTTTCTTGCCAATTAACTTTTTGAGCTCGATCTTTGCATCGCTGGATAGCAATTGGAGTTCGTATTCGAACAGGACGGACAGCCCTTCTTCACCGCTGAAGCTTTCTAGAACAAGCTCCTGCTCCGGAGGCAGAGGGGAGTCGAATGTGATGAGTCTATTGTTCTGAGCTGTAAACTGCCCAATAAGATCCGAAATCACTAGCTGCCTCCTGCAAATCTTCACGAAATTAGGGATGGAACCTGCTCGAACGCCATTTGTCAAGCTACTCCGGTTCGTCGTTGATGGCTTTATGCTCATTTGATTTTATTTTTCTTAAGGTGCACCCTCAGCGTAAGATGCTACCAGCGCGCCGCGCGGACGCGATAAGCCATAGAGACAGGGAGTACGCCATGAGCTTGAGTGACACCCAGCTCGATCAGCTAGGTCACGACGTAGATCAAAATCAGCGTGAGATGGTGGTGCTAGACATGGAGCACGCTAACATGCTGGTGGAGGAGCGTAATGCGTCCTACGGCCTTGGAACACAGCAGCCGCAGATTTGCCCTCGAACTCAGCCAAGTATGTTGGACGGTCTAATGGGGGGGACTCAGTCTATATACAATGCAACCTTACATCCCTTGTTTAATACGACTTGGGCAGTACCTTCCGCTTTGGGTGCATACGACGCCTATAACATAACCCGTTTACTTCGTGATATCGGTGGGTTTGGGACCAAAGTACGGATCTCGGTAAAAAATGGAAAGCAATACGTCATAATTACTGGTTACCCAGGCCTTCGACGACGACTTAGGGGAACTCGCTATGGGATACGAAATGCTCAACTGATTGAGATGGGTATAGGCAGATATGGTGAACAGGCAAGTGCGATCAAAGGGTTCAAGCTATCTTGTTATGTCGCGGTTGCTATCGAGGTATTGGAGTGGGTATTTAATGATGAGGCTGTATTATCTGATTTATTTGCGGGGGTAGGGGTAGAACTAATAAAAGCCGGAATTGCAAGTGTAATTGGTTATGCGGTATCAGTTGCTCTGGGGCTTACCGTTACAGCGGTTGGGCTCCCATTAGTCATCGGTGCTGTGTTTGTATTGGCTGTAAGTGTTGGTTTAAATGAGTTGGATAATAGGTATAATATTAAAAATAACGTAAAGGCAGGTATGCGCTACGCTGTTGATAATATAAAATATTTGCACGAAGAAATGACTAGGGTTACTGTAAATGATTTGAAGGCTTACTCAGAAAAAGCTGCGACAGAAATTATAAGTAACATCATAGATTCGGCTGCTGATGAAGCGAAATCTTGGGTCCTGAGGAAAATATATCCCGGGGATTTTCCATTGCCTAACTGGCCAAGAGTACCTGAACTTCCAGATTTTTCAAACTTTAAACTACCAAAGTTTTAGGCCTCCTGTGAATAATAATTCAGACGCGTCGGCACAAAATATCCCCCCGTTGGCTTTTCGGCTAATCGCATTAGTTTTGGTTATTTCTGTGACCGCTGTTGGCATATTTTCAATTTATTGGCTTTGGGAGAGGGTAATACCCTTGTATGGACGTATTTATCGAAATGCCCCTGTTGTAGAGGTGCCTTATTTGGCTTTTGCACTTCTCATGGCGCCGCCCGCTGTTCTGATAGCTGTAGTCGGGAGTTTTTTTGCGCTCTGTACAGGAAAGAAATTTGATCCGCCCAATAAGTCTTTCCTATATCGCTTTCAAAGCTTGATGATCTATCTTTCAGTAAAGATAATAACGTATGTCGTGCCCTCTGTAATAGTTATAACTACGATTTTACTGCTCGTGAGGGATTATACTCCATGCTCCAAGCTGCTTATTTCTGGCTCGGCATGGCAACTATTTTGGGTGAACGATGAGCGGGTTTGTTTTAAGCCGACGCGTTACATTAACGATGGCTGGCCCTGCAAGATGGTGGGCGACCAAGAGTATTGTATACAGGTAGATGGGAAGTGAACTGTAGAATACTGCAGCTTTAAATGAGGCGGAGAAGCCCATAATAATTTTGTCTTTATGGTTGATTATTCGTAGATATTGCGGAAAATGAAGCTTTTTGTAGGCGCTTTTTGCACAAGATGATGGGATTTCTATGAGGTTGAATGATTAAGGCTCTAAAGCAGTCATATGAAATTTAACGACACTTTTTTCAATCGCGACCTCATGCTCTCCTTGGGCATCGAGGAAATCTCCGGTCGTTTTTATTTATCATTCCCGGTGAGCAATGGCCTGATCGATTACGAGGAGTATTACGAGATCGACAAAGCCAGCTTTGATCTTTTCCACACAGACCTCATTGCTGCGGTTGCTTTCGCCACGACATGCCGTAGGAGAGAGCGGGATGATCTTTTGATCCAGAAGCCAGGCGCAAAGCGGGGAACGGCTATTTGGCCGTTAACAAGCGGTATAGACTCGGGCACCAGGTAGCAGCTTCCGTACTGCTCTAGACCTTGAGAAATTATTCTGGAAGGACCCATGATTGACTTGAGAAGCTCCAACGAAACCCTCGATCGATATGTTGAGCGCTACGATCACCTGCTGCCTCCGCCATCTGCGCAGCTGCTCCAACGCATGGATTATATGCTGCAGGCTGACGCACCAAGGTTGCCTGTAGAGAAGCCCGGCTGGATAGCGTCACGGACGTGTACGCTCACCGAAGCACGGGCACTGGACCGTGCAAAAGGGTGCCTGCTTGGGCTGGCCATAGGTGATGCCGTCGGTACAACGCTGGAGTTTTTGCCTCGTGATCGTAGTCACGTCCATGACATGGTGGGTGGCGGTCCTTTCAAGCTCAATCCCGGTGAGTGGACCGATGACACCAGCATGGCTCTCTGCCTTGCGGACACCTACCTTGCTAAAGGTGATTTCGATTTTTCTGATTACGCCGATAGGCTATGTCGTTGGTATAAGCAGGGCGAGAACAGTCATAACGGCAAGTGCTTCGATATCGGAAACGCTACTCGTGCTGCTCTGGAAGGACACTTGGCAAGCAAAGATGGCTGGTATGGCAACGACGATCCATCTACTGCGGGTAATGGGTCGATAATAAGATTGGCACCCACTGCAATATTTCGCAGGCACTCGCTATTCGCTACGTGGCGGCAAAGCGCCGCACAAAGCAGATGCACACATAGAGCAATGGAGGCTATAAGTTGCTGCGAGCTGCTTGGCGCACAGCTGCATCTCGCCCTTAACGGAGCAGACAAAGAAGAAACCCTTTCTCCGATGATTCGCCCGTTACGACCGCGAGCTTTGATCATCAACGCAGGCGAATACAAAGAAAAAACCCGCGACCAGATCCGCTCCTCCGGCTACGTCATCGACACACTGGAAGCAGCTCTGTGGGCTGTATGGAATACCGATAATTTCAAAGACGCCATCTTGCTGGCTGCCAACCTGGCTGATGATGCCGACAGCGTAGCCGCCACTGCCGGACAAATTGCAGGCGCTCTGTATGGTGTGTCGGGTATGCCTGAGGAATGGGTCAAGAGCGTCGCATGGTCCGAGCATATTCAGGGGCTGGCTCAACAGTTGTTCGAGCGTGCGCCGCTGCAGGACCCTTTGGGCGACTGATAGGGAAACGCGCGTACTCTCTCCGAAGATCAGCTCACAGCTCCTGACTTATATCGCGTCTCAAGGAATCTGGCCCACATGCCCAAACCGTGTTCGCAACAGCTCTACAACAACGCCTGGCTATTCGCATCCCAGGCCCACGTCGGCCAAAAAATGACCGGTTCGGACCTTCCTTATACCACCCACGTAGCGATGGTCGCCAACGAGTTGATCTTTGCCCATCGCGAAGAATCCGTGGGCGCGCTTGAAATCGCCTTGCCCACAGCGTTGCTGCACGACGTGCTGGAGGATACGCCGGTGACTCAGGATGAGTTGGCTGAAGCGTTCGGTATGGAGGTCGCCTCAGCCGTGGCGTGCCTGAGCAAGAACCTGATCGTGCCGTTTTCCGAAGCGCTTTATTTCGCCGGGATCGCCAGTCATTCCAAAGAAGCTGCGTCGGTCAAGTTGTGTGATCGCATCACCAATCTTCAGTCAGCGCCGTCCACCTGGAAGAAGGCAAAGCGAGCGTCTTATCTGGTGGAGTCGGCGCAGATCCTGGCTGCCTTGGGGCATGCGAACGGGTATCTACGGCAGCGGCTCATCGATACGATGGCGCGTTATGAGGCGCTTTATGTTGATGGCTTTGAAGGCTGAGTAATGAGCGGGCTTTCCATTTCGATAAATAGGACTATGTAGTAATCATCGAGAGTTACGCATCCTACGATTTGTGCCGAGACGAGAACCATTTGAAAAACCTGCTCAGCCACCAACGACTGCGGGCTTCGCGAATTTCATCGATTTGCATGAACGTATAGGGAGCGAGCATGGCTTTCTCTTGGGTGCGGAGGGTACGCAGGCCTCTAATAAGATGACGGGAGTGAATGAGGATGAAAATGCACCCGAATAAAAATAGCAGAATAATAAGAATGCCTGTGGTAAGCGGTGTAACAGATCGAATAACACCGGACGCAAGCAGCGTTACACAACCTGCGATAACGCCCAACTTGAGGCTGGATGTATCAGTGGGACTGAAAGAGACCCTGTTTCCAGATAGCTCGAATGGAAATTCTTTCGCCGGTGTCAGATAGATAAAGAAATAAACCAATGTGACAGAAGTTAATATGAATAACGTGGCAAGCCCTCCCGCGAATGCCGTGCCGCCTAAATCATCCGTAACAACCGTGTAGCCGACACACGCGGGTGCAAATGCAAGGAGGAAAATCAACAGCATGAAATAGCTAGAGGCAAACAACGTGTAGCGCTCACACGTGTATCGTATATAAAGCATGTAAATAAACGCCGCCAACGATGCACATCCATAAATCCACCAGCCCCCCGAAAAGCTTAACGGACCTATGATGCCAAGGGTCACGGTCATTAAAAATATCGCTACCGATGCATGCTTGACTGTTCGGGCGTCTGGATCGTATACGGTGCTCACTGGGTCGTTATTCCTTGGCTGCGCTTTCTGTCTTTTTTGTCTGCGCCGGAGTTGATCGCGGAGTGTTGCGCGAGCCAGCTAGTTTCGTCAGGTGTCGAAGACCTGCGCCAGGAAGCAAGCCACTTGAACAACCTGCCCAGCCACCAGCGATCACGATTCTCGAGAATTTCGTCGAGTTACATGAAGGTGTAAATTTCCTGACGGTTTGTACGCGCCTTCATACAGACCGATCCACCAGATCGCCCTTACTGCTTAGGCTCTTTCGTACCCAGCACATCGCGAATGCTGTCCACGACGTTGCTGTCCTTGATGACGTCGTTCAGCCAGCCTTCCAGCGGCATGTTGCCCCACTTGATGGCGCGCTCGATGAGGTACGGGACGGGGCTTTGCGGTTCGGTGTTTTTGAAGAACTGTGCGATGCCGGCGAGCATGGTGAAGGCTTCGTCGCGTGTGGTCGGGGTGGTGCGCAGTGGTGCGGACGCGCTGTCCTGGCTGGCCTGGGTCATTACGGCACCTGCGGGTTGGTCGACGACGGTTTCGGGGGCGGCCTGAGCGGCGGCGGGGGCAGGGCTCAGTTCGATGCCGCGGTCCTTGAGCAGTTTCTCGGTCAGTTGCCCGGCGCGTTGCAGGATGTCGCTGAGGGTGACGAGGCTCGGCGCGTCGCGGCCGAACAGCGTGTCGGCAGTGGCTTGGAGCTGCTGGCAGGCGTACAGGCTGGCGGCGATTTCGCTGGCCTTGAGGCGCAGGTGGTCCGAGTCGGTCAGGACCACCGAGCGCTGGAAGATTTCGGCGTTGATCTTGCCTTCTTCAACAGCGGACTGCATGGCCTTGGGATTTTGCAGCGCGAGGTTTTCAACATGGCGCGACTCGTCGTAGCGCAACAGGCCAAAGTTCTGCCCCTGGGTGATCGGCAGCCCGCCGACGACTTCGGTCAGCGTGGTTTTCAGCCAGGCCAGGCGGGCAGCGCGTTCTTCTACGCCATCTTCCAGAGACGGGTACAGATCGTCCCAGAAAGTTTGCAGGATCCGCTCGGCCACGGTCAGGCCGAAGGTGATGCCGACGAAGTGGTATTTGTGCGCCAGGGCTTCGCTGAGCCAGGCGACGAGCATCAGGTCCTTGCTTTGTTCGGCAAGGCCCTGTGCGGCCAACGTGATGGTCTGTTCCCAGTCCGAGGACTTCAGATCGGTTTGCCAGTCACCTTGGGTGAGGTAGTCGGGGTCTGCTCGACGAGCTTCCTTGACCTGATCGAACAGGGTGGAAAAGCTCAGGTCCTCGCCACTTCCCCCGTTGATGGGTGCCGTCAGATCGGCAAGCGAAAGGTCGTTGAGAAATTCAGACATAGTCAACTCTGATCAGAGGATAAAAGAACACCGTGCCTGGGCAGACACGGTGTTGAAGACGGGCCGCTTGCGCGACCCGATGTGTCACGGACTTATGCGAATACTTTGTTCGCAGTGCGGTCCCAGCCGCCAGTGACGTTACCGCCACCCTGGCCATCGGAACGGCTCTGCTGGGTGTAGGTAGTCTTGATGCGAGCGAAGTTGAAGCTGATTTCTTCAATCGGCAGATCGCTGACTGCGTTGTCTTCGCCTTTCTGGCTACCGCCAGCAACCGCCTTCACGGAAGACACAACCACTTCTTCCAGGTTGATGGTCAGGTAGGTCAGCTTGTCGCCGCCTGCACGGTTGACGTTCAGCTGGATCTTGGCGATGTGAGTGCCCTTGCAGCACGCTTCGAACAGCTTGGCGGAAGCCTTGTCCACAGACTTGCGGATGCTGAAGTCGCTCAGTGCAACGCGCTCGGACGAAGCACCGCCCGAAGAGCTTGCGGTCGCCGAGGTGGCCTGGGTAGCGCCGAACTCGTAGCCCAACACTTCGATCCAGTCCTTGTGCTTGTCGTCCAGAACTTCGCCTGGGATGCCGTCGATTTGGATGTATGCGTCAAATGCCATTTTCTGCTTCTCCTTCTTCATTTAAAGCCGTGGCGTCTGCGGACAGAACACGGCCCTTTTGATTAACCTTCCTGAAACGATCAAGAAAGGTTCTCTTGCCACGGCCAAGGTCTCATATGGACAACCCGGGCTTCGGTTTGCTCGCCAACGCGCGATCAATTGAGCGCGCGTACTTCGATCTCCACGCGTCGATTCGGCTCAAGGCACTGAATCAGCTGAGCTCTGGGTTGCTGCATATCGCATTTGACCAGAGGCTTCTCGCTGCCTTCACCAACCGCGTCCACCAGCTCGGCGGGCACGCCCTTGCCGACCAGGTAAGTCTTGATGGTCTGCGCGCGCTGTTTGGACACCTGCATGTTGCTCTGCGGGTCGCCCAGCTGGTCAGCGTGACCTGCAATCACGATCTTGCCGATGTTCGGTGTGCTCAACAGCTTGCCGGCGATCGCGCTCAACTGATTTTGACCTTCGGTTTTAAGGCTCTGGAAATCGGCACGACCAAAGGCAAACAGCGTGTCCGATTCCAGCGTGATCGTTTCGATAGCCTTCAACGACTGCGTCAACAGGCTGTTGATGTAATTACGCGAACTGGATGTCAGAAATGCGTTGTCGAGAATCCGCGGCACGTCCAGTTCGTGAATCTGATCGCTGTAGAAGTTGATCTGTCGGCTGGCGTACTCGTAATCCTGATTGGAGCCTGCATCGGCATTCGCGGTGATGGTCTTGCCGGTCTGACGCGCGATGGCCGGGTACCAGTAATCAGGCATCTTCGCTTTCAGGAACGCCGGGTCAGCCTTTTCACGCTGGGCGCGCGACAACATCACGTAAGTGTCCAGCGTGGCCTTGCCGAAGGCAGCGATGGATTGCGCGCGGTTATCCGGCGGCAGCGCCTTGGGCTCGACACTGTCGACGCCGGTGACCGGCATCAGGTCCTTGGCATTACGCTGGTAGACCTTGATGGTGGTCAGCAGGTAAAGCGAGCGCGTCAGGTTGTCTGCGGTCGGTTTGAGCATCACCGTTTCCAGACGGTTGAAGTAACGCGTGCGCAGCAGCGGCTCGACGTCATAGCCCCGGTAAAGACCCAGGCGCAAGCGCAGTGGTACACCTTCGTCGTGATGACGATCGTAGTAAAGCGAAGTCCAGAAGCGCATGCGATCCAGCGTTTGCCACTCGGTGTACTGCCCGGTGGCCTTGCTGTCCTCGGCTGCGGCCTGAGCGAGTTCGCTGGAGATGGACTGGATGTTGTCCTTGTTGTTCCAGTACGACCAGCCCCACAGACTGCATAGCAGCAACGCGACAAGGCTTGCGCCACCGATCCAGGCGGCCTTGCGGCGACGTTCGCGGTGGTTGGTGGTGTACAGCGCCACCAGATGCTGATCGGGGATGATCACCTTGCGGAACAGGCTGTTGATGAACAGCGGGTGCGGCTGGACATTGCCATCGACAGCTTCCTGCTCGCTTTCCAGCTGGAATCGTTCGGTGACCTGGCGGGTATGACCGCCCATCTCGGGCTGATCGGCGTCCAGTGCGCTGGTGAAGTAGAAGCCGCGCAGCATCTCGGCGCTTTGATACGGGTTAGCGCGCAGCAGAGCATCGACGAACAGGAGCAGGCGCGGTTTCAAGGCTTCCAGCTCCAGCGGGAAGCGATACACCGCAGTGTCCTGACGAGTGACCTGAATGTCCTGAAGCACCAGTTGCTGGTTGGCGATCTGTTTCCAGTAATTGATCAGTTCTTCCATCGCCACACCAAAGCGCTGGCCCCAGTCGGCTTGCTCGAAGCCCTTGTGCGGGAAGGTCTTGCCCATCACTTCGCCACGCGCCACATCGTCAAGCTGGCGATAGAACGGCACGAAGCCCGGGACCAGGTCGCACTTGGTAAACACCAGATACACCGGCAGACGTACTTCCAGCAGCGCGTGGGTTTCCTGGATGCGCTCGCGCAGGCGCTTGGCGATGCGCTCTTGGTCCTCCACCGAGGACTGCAGGATGTCATGAATGCTAACGGTGACAATCAGGCCGTTGAGCGGTCTGCGCTGGCGATGCTGACGCAGCAATTGCAGAAAGGCGCGCCATTTGCCGGCTTCTTCCTGATCGTTCATGTAGCGACCGGCCGTGTCCAGCAGCACGGCTTCCGAGCTGAAGAACCAGTCACAATTGCGCGTGCCACCCAACCCGGCCACGCGTGCGCCTTCGCGTTCTGCATAGGGGAAGTTGAGGCCCGACTGATAGAGCATGGTGCTTTTGCCCGCTGCGGGCTGACCGACCACCAGATACCAGGGCAGTGCGTATAGCGCGTCCTTGGAGTTGCTGCCGTTCGGCTTGTTGCTCTGCAGACGCTCGAGGCTTTGCAGCAGGCGCTCGCGCAGCAGGCTGACCTCTTCACGGTCCGCCGGGCTGGCGTTGAGCACCGCCTGGTCGGCGTCGTCACGCAGCAGGCCTTCCAGGTTCTGATGCTGTGATACGCCTCGATACAGCAACAGCACATAGGCTGCCGACAACAGCAGAAACAGGCCGATCCCCGTCAGCAGGCTGTTCATCGAGCTGAAGCCAAGGGCACGGCCGATGCTCCAGACGATAAAGATCGCCAGGAAAAAACAGACCCCTAGAACGTAGGGCTGGTAGCGCAAAAAGTAGTATTTGATCTTGTTCATACGGGCTTCAAATCCAGCACATCGACAAAGCGGTCGATAACGTCATAAAGAGGGCGGTCAATGTCTGGAAACACATGGCCTCGGTGGTGTTCGTCGAACGCGTCGAAGGGTGCCAGTACGTCATAACTCTCCGAATGCTCACTCACGCCCGTCACCACCCGGTACACGCCGGAGGTGTTGCGGGATGCAAAGCAGAACAGCCGGGGGCGCATGAAATCATCCGCCAGAATGCTGATCTGCGGCACCGCCCTGTTCGGTTCGATGCGTGTCAGCCAGTTGACCCACAGATCGGCTGTCGGGTTCTTCAAGCCTCGTTCTGCCGGCAGTGGCAGCGAAATACCAACGGGTGCCTTGGACGATGGGCGGCTCAGCGCCTGCAGCCTGGTGAGCACGGCGTTGCTGATGAACTCCGGGTAGGAGCTTTCCAGCGAGGTCGCGATGTCGCGCAGGGTGAAGTTCACCAGAAACTTCTCATGCACACGCCTGAACAGCTCGAAGTCCTGCCCTTGCAGCGGTCGCAAGGCCCTGATGCGTTCGAACAGCACCGCCGTACTTTCGCCTTGCGCGGCCATGTGCAGCAGCGGTTTGATCTGCCCGGCGAACAGTTCGCTCAGGGTGAACGGGTTCACAAACAGCCCGGCGTCACTGGACTTCACCGTTTGAAAGATGAAGAACGGATAACGCCGAGCGCTTGAGTCCCTGGAACTGATCAAACCGCCCACCAGCCAGTTGCCGCTGCGTGCCCGGTAGCTGAAAAAGCACACGGGCAATCGGTCGAACAGCGTGCGCCAGTCTTCGCGGTGCTGCATGTCGGCGAGAGCGCCCTGCAGCCATGCATCGAACTCGCAGACATCGTCGCTGGCACCATGCAGGCTGACGAAATCTGCGCTCGCGGGCACTTTTCCGAAGCAGCCAATCATCGACCGCCCTCCAGATCCAGCATGTGCATCCTCACTTGGTCCGCCCATCGGTTGCGTTAAGCGCGCTTAGCGCCTTGACGTTGGCCAGGTCGGTCAGCTTCACGCCGCCATAGTTGCGTACCACTAGACTGACCGGCCCTTTGGCCGTGTTCCAGCTGAATCGCTGCTGGATGCCGTCAAGGTCAGCGACGCGTGCGCTGTCGTTCATGCGCAGCAGGCCCCAGCGGCCGGTGTAGTCGAACACGGTAATGCGTTCGCCGGACAGGGTGACTACATCCAGGCGTGCGCCTGGCGCTGTGGTAGTGCCAGGCCACGAGAAGCGGCTCCAGCTGGTCTTGCCGTTGCGGTAGTGCTGCTCCTGGCCATCCAGCGTGAAGATGATATCGGTGAAGTAGGCCGACGGCTCAAGCATGATCTCGAAACCGTTGTCGCGGTCCGAGAGGCTGGCGATGACTTCGCCCAGAGAACTGGCCTTGTCGATGTTGCTGACCATTTTCGGGTTGACCAGCGGCGCCGCCTTGGCCCCGCTGCCCATGCCGAGCCCTTCGCCATCGGACAGATTGCCGATTTCATTGCGTTTGAAGTTGGGCAGCAGGCCCGACTCCGGGTCGACGAAACGCTGCAGGTCTTTCACCGAGGCCTCGTTGCGGCTGTCCGCAGCAATCGGGTACCGGTGAGCCATGACCTGTTCCCAAGGCTTGGCGACCTGTTTGGCCCAGGCTTTGGCGATCTGTTCGCCAGCCGGATCACGCAGCGTTTCCCAGGCGAACTGAATCGGCAGGCTGAACAGGCTTTGCAGCGAAGTGGAAAGCCCGCCCTGGCTGGTATCGACCGTGGTTTCAACGTAGTTACGCACGTTGGTGACTTCGCTCGGCTGCCCTTCGAGGGTTTCGCTGATCAACTGCTTGCTGCTCTTGCCGACATCCTGCGAGCGCTGGATGTTGTTCATCCGCACTTTGAGTTTGCGCAGTGCTGCCAGGTAGCGATCCATGATGGTGCTGTCGGCGCCTTCGGCATTCTGTGTGGCGAAAACCCGCGATACAGGCTCGAAGCGCTTGGCCAGACTGCCGTCATCCACCGCAGGCAGCGGCGAGACCAGTACGCTGGCCGCTGCTTCCTTGTTGTCGAAGATGCCGGTGACCTTGCCCCAGAAGCCATCGTCACGCTTGACCCCGGTCTGTTGCGCTTCGCGAACAGCAGGGACGTCCCATTGCGTGTTGTCGTTGACGGCGGCGAGCAGCAGCTTGACCGGCGAATTGCGCACGTCACTGAGCAATGACAACTGCTGCGTGGCGTTGGCCATGTCGCTGAAGCGACGCACGCCCACGCTGTCGATCATGGTGTACCAGACCTGCGTGTAGTCACGCTTGTAACGGGACATGAACTCACGGACGAAGTTGGCTTTCTGCACCACGCTGTCGCCGCCTTCACCGTCGAGCACCCAGTCCGATTCGTTACGCAGATTGCCGGACACCAGCTTGATCAGCTCCGGCTTCACGAACTCTTCCCAGCCCTGACGGGTGAAAATCGCAGGCACGGCTTCCGAACCGTACAGCAACTGACGACCCGGCATCGGCACCAGATCATTCAGGCCGATAGCGGGAAACTGACGGCTGGACTCCAGTTGCAGGCGCAGGTATTCACGGTCCACCAGCGAACTGGAGATCATGAAAAACTTCAGGCTCTTGCGGGTCTCGTCGATCAACTGCTCATTGCGTGGCTTGGCCGGCGCGTCGCCGTTCTTGAGCAACTGTACGTAGACCGGCGAGTTGTCCTCGATGACGTCGTCGCTGATCGGATTGGCCTCGCTGGAAATATCCGCCCAGGCCACCGGCAACGCCGCGTTGACGAACTCGGTTTCCGGGTGCGTGGTCGGCTGAGTCAGAATCAGATAAAGCTTGAGAGCGTTGTATGACTCGATGATGGATGCCACCTGCCGTTCATCGAGTCGTCCGAGCATCTCCTCCGACAGCGACAAACCGCCCGTGGTGGCCGACAACTCGGCCGCATCGTTTGCGGTGGCCGGGTTACGCAGCGCGGCGATGGCCTCGCTGCGTGTCTGGCTGGCCGTGTTTCTCGCGGCGCCGGTCAGGCGATTGGTCACGTCGCCGGTGCTGCGCGGAATGCTGCTCAGGCTGGTCGGACGGCCTGCAGCGACATTGCGAGCGCCACGGTCCAGCAGTTTCCGGCCTTGCGCACGCGCTTTGCCGGTTTTGCTGTCGGAACCGGCGGGAGCGGCCCCGAAGCCATACTGCGGGTCCATGGTTTTGGCGAACTCGTTGAATTCACGCATCTGCAATTGCAGTTTCAGCGTGATCGGCTCCAGCGCCTGGGTGCGCAGTTGCTGCAAGTAAGCGGTCTGGGTGGCGAAGTAGATATCGTCGCCACGGTACAGGCCGCCGCTGAGTTGCAGCGGTACGCCCTTGGTGCGGTATTTCTCGATGGTTGCCAGCTGATTGCGCAGCAGCTCCAGGCCTTGGCCCGAGGCAAGGCGTTTTGCCCGGTCCGGGGACTGCTCCAGTTCGCGCAACTGCTGGCTGATGTTGGCCAGCCACTCGCGGTTTTTCTGGAACGACAGGGCCTGCCAGCCGATGAAGGCCAGCCCGGCGAACAGCGCCGCAGCGATGACGATCGGGCCAATCGAGCGGTCGCGGCCATGCCGTGACTGGTACAGGGTCAGGTCACGGTCAGGGAAAATGACGCGGCGGAAGGTATCGGTGATGAAGTAACTGCGATCACTGATTTTCCGGTGTTCTTCTTCCTCTTCCTCCACTGCACCGTATGGCTTCGCCGGCCGTAGGACGAACGACTCTGACAGCTCGTCTTCATACACCGGTGTCAGTTGCTTGTCGGTTTGCAGGGCGCTGGTGAAATACAGGCCGCGCAGCAACAACTGAGTACCGTTCACGTTACTGCGCGCGAAATGCTGCAGGAACTGCTCGAGGATCGTCGACAGCTCGGCAAAGTAGTTGGGGAAGTTCAGCAGGGCGCTGTTGGCATCGGCACCCAGCGCAATGATCTGTGCATCGACGTGGCGACTGACATGCGCCTGCAAGTTCGCCAGCTTGCGATCGAGCACCGTGCGCAGGCTTTCGGTGTTGATCTCGTTCAGCCCGAACGTCATACCCAGCGGCTGCTGGCGCTCGTTCAGGTCCATGCCGTCGAAGGCCTGGTTGAAGCCGGGCAGTTGGTCGGTCTTGGTCAGCATCAGGTAGATCGGTGGATTGGCGTCCAGGCAATCGGTGTATTCCTCGATGCGCGTGACCAGGCGCGCACCCATTTCGTTACGTTCGGCGGAAGAGGCGGCCAACAGCTCCGGCAGGCTGACCACCAGCACCAGACCATTGACGGCGGCCTTGCTGCGCTGCTTTTTGAGCATGCGCAGGAACGCCGCGAATTCGCTGGCGGACTGATCGTCGCGAAGGTAGCGGCCAGCGGTGTCGATCATCACGGCTTCAGGGCTGAAGTACCAGTCGCAGTGCTGGGTGCCGCTTTCCGTGTCATTGGCGCTGCTGGCAATGCTGGCCGACAGGCCGGAGCGGGTCAGCAACGAGGTTTTGCCCGCTGCGGACATGCCGATGACCAGATACCAGGGCAGATCGTAGAGCGCCGAGGAGCCGCCACCACCTGCCGAACGATCGGTGCGCAGCATGGCAATGGCATGCTTGAGGCGGTCGCGCAGCACTTGCTGATCACGGAACTCGCCGGTGGACTTCAGCGAGCGGTCAACTTCGATCTGAACCAGATTCTCGAGGTTGTGTTCGGTGCGAATCCGCCGGTATTGGCGCAGTACGATCAGCAGCAGGTAGAAGGCGCTGATGATCGCCATCGCTTCGAGCGTGTAGCCTTGCAGCCAACTGATCCTTGGGGCGAAAAACCAGCAGACAGCCAGGCTGATCAGCCACAGTATCGGGACCAGGAACCAGAAACTTTTTAACAGGCGCAGTAATGTCTTCATGTCTTCCTGACTCGGTTACCTGATCGGGACTCAAGCATTGAACAGTTGGCTGATTTGTTCGGCCAACGCGGCCACGTCTTTGCCCAGCAACCAGTCAAGCGTCAGATAGACACCCAGGCATACGAGGGCGATGAGCACCAGGTAAAGCCATACCGGAACTTCATGGCGAAGCATTTGCGACACCTGGTCAGGCAGTGCCCAGTCAGGCGACAGCGCCTTTGGCGTCTTGCGGTAGCGTGCGATGTCCTGGCCCAGCGTGTTGGCCAGGTAGCGCAACTGGTCCTTCTGACCCAGCCCGAATTTGCCCTCGAAACCCAGTGCCAGGCACAGGTGATACACCTCAAGCACATCCAGGTTCTTTTTCACGTCGGCGCGCAGCAGTTCGATTTTCTCGAAGAAGCCTTCGCCCGCCAGGTGAACCCCGAAATAACGGAACTGCAACGGCTCCATTTCGAAGTGGCGACGCATGTCGTTGTCACCCGAACGCAGCACGCTCTCATCGAGGAATGCGCACAGTGCGTACTGGGCGTCCTTGACCTGTTCGACGCTGTAATTGGCGCTGCGCGCCTGACGCTCCAGGTTGGCGAAAAAGGTATCGACACTGGATTCGAAGGCAGTGACCGAGATCGCCTGGCGGCCGCGACGGACAATCAGCGCCATGGTGATGAAGTCACGTACCAGGTCTTTGAGCGTAGGTTTTTCGGTTGCGGCCGTAGCGGCACCTTGCATCACGGCTTCAGTCATTTAAGCACCGCCAACAGTTCGAGCTTGAGATTGGTAAACGCGCTGGGCGCGTAGAAGGAAATGGCCTGGGCCTCCATCATGCGTTCATACACGCGGCCATGCGGCTCGATGGAGAAGTAATGGTTGTCCAGGCGCACCGGAATGGCGTTTGGCAGACGCGTCGAGTGGTTCAGCGTGACGCCCGGCATGGCGCTGTTGACCACCACTTCGATGTCTTCCGGCGAACCGACCTTGAACGCACGTGGCACCAGTTCCAGCAGGCTGGAGCCAGGCATGTCGGCATGCACCGAGATGTAAAAATCGGCTTCGGTAAGGCGGGGGTCCAGCAACTGGCCCTGCCAGTACGAAGGCCGGACCTGACTCAGGTTGATGACGATGCACTGGTTCGGAATCACGTTTTCAAGCAGCAGACGAACCAGTTCGTCGAGCTTGACCAACGAGGCCGCCGGGTCCTGATGATCGTAATCGGGGATGTCGGTGAGCTGAGTGTCCAGCGAGAAGGTCAGCAAACCACCCGCCAGTTCCGCCAGAAACAAATACAGACGCTCCGGGTGCAGGCGTGGATGCGCCAGCAGGTGAGCCAGTTGCGGGTAGGCGCGGTTGACCGTATTCAGCAGCCAGAACAAGGTGACGTCGCTGGAGCCGAACTCGGCGATCTGGTCAGCCCGCTCGCGGCGGCGGCCTGAAAGCGCCTTGCTCTTGGCTTGCAGCACGCTGATCAAACGTCTGCCGAGACCGACCAGCGTCTCGTGGGTGCCCACGTGCAGCGTCGGGTGCACAAAATGCGCATCCAGGTTGAAGCCGCCGATGCTGTTGCGTGCCAGTCGGGCAATCGGGCAGTAGCTGTAGCCATCCAGACTGTCGCCATCGACCAGCATCACCACGTTCAGGCGCAGGCTGGTGATTTCGTTTTCCAGATCGCCTTCGTTGAGGTCCGGCAGGGTGTCGAACTGTTTGCGAAAACGTCGCGCGCTCTTCTGTTCCTGGCCGTCTTCAACGTAATTCAGGCCAAAGGGCTCAGGCAGTTTGAGCGCCGCGTAGACCTTGATTTCTCCGCCTTTGATCAGGTTTTTCAGGTCGCGGGCGGCGGGCAGCGGGTCGTGCTGCGGCGCGTCGTAAAGGCTGCCGTCCGGGAACACCAGCTTCAGACGCTTCAGTTGCAGGGAGCCTGTCGCCAGCGCCTCGACGTCGACTTCCAGCGTTTGCACGCCCCAGTGAAAGGGCGTGGAGCGCAGCGTCGACTCAGCAAGCTGATGTTGATGAAACTCATCCTGATATTGGAAATGTTGCGGCAAAAGGAACATGCCTTCCGACCACATCACGCGGCTTTGTTTACTCATTTGGCGCCTTCCAACAGAGAATTGAATTGTGAGTCTGCTGCTTTTTTGGCAGCACTGCCGGCCGAGTCCTGAACCTGCTGGACAGCTGCGTCCTGCGCGCGCTCGGTCATACTTTTGCTGGCCGGTTGTTCGGGAATCGAATTGGATTTGTTGAACTGCTCTTCAGTCTTGAGTTTGTTCAGCACGTCCACACCACGCACCGCGAGGATGTAGTTGTTATCCACCAGCACACGCACGCCGTCGGACGAGAACCAGATACCGTCCTTGCGCAGCGTGTTGGCGTCGAACGCGACCTTCCAGCGGCTGTCGACGTCGGTGCGGAAGAACGCCGCGATGCCCACATACGAGGCATTCGGGTTCAGCGGCCACTGATCGGTCTGGCCCATGCCAGGCAACAGAATCAGCTCCCGGCTTTCGACCAGGGTGTTGCCCAAAGCCTTTTGCGGATCATCCCAGAGGGTGTCGGCGTTGATCGACTCGAAGCGCTCCAGAGAGGACAGCTGATAAACGCGCACCACCACCGAGAGCGGTTTACCGTACTCGTCAGGGTTGAGCTGGTTGCCGCCGTCAGTGGTCAGGATGACCTTTTCGTTGTCACCGAACATCATGTCGCCAGCCCAGGTGTCATCCATGCGCTTGGCGACGCGGTCTGTCACGCCGCAGGCGGACAGAGCCATCATCATTGCCAGAACAGCCAGGCACCTTGCCAAGGCTGGCTTCGAGGAACAATTGCCTTGAAGTCTTTTATTCATCACGTCTTACCTATGGGGTGATCGATCAGGTCAGGGTGTAAGCGAAGTCGCCATCGCTGCCCAGGTCGATGGTCAGGCTCTGAATCGGCTTGTCCTGTGCCATCCGCTCCAGCACCCGCTGAGCGAGCTCCGGCATGAGGGTCTTGGACAGGATGTTGTCGATATTGCGTGCGCCACTGTCGACTTCCGTGCAGCGCGACGCGATAGCCTTGATCAGCGCTTCGTCGTAACGCAGCACCGCCTGATGATTGCGCTCGAAACGCTTGCGGATGCGCTCCAGCTTCAGGCCGACGATGCGTTCCAGAATCGCGTCCTGCACCGGGTAATACGGCACGATGGTCAGGCGCCCCAGGAAGGCCGGTTTGAATACCTGATTCAGCTCGTCGCGCAGGCCTTCCACAATGTCATCGGGGGTCGGCTTCTGCTCGGTGTTCAGGCACCACTGCATGATGCGGTCAGTACCGGTGTTGGAGGTGAGGATGATCACGGTGTTACGGAAGTTGATCTCGCGACCTTCGCCATCGTCCAGCACGCCTTTATCGAAGACCTGGAAAAACAGCTCGAGCACATCCGGGTGGGCTTTCTCCACCTCGTCGAGCAGTACCACGCTGTAAGGCTTGCGGCGCACGGCTTCGGTGAGCACGCCACCTTCGCCATAACCTACGTAGCCAGGCGGTGAGCCTTTCAGGCTGGAGACGGTGTGGGCTTCCTGGTATTCGGACATGTTGATGGTGATGACGTTACGTTCGCCGCCATACAGCGTGTCAGCCAGGGCCAGTGCCGTTTCGGTCTTGCCGACACCGCTCGGGCCCAGCAGCAGGAACACACCGATCGGCTTGTTCGGGTCTTCCATGCGGGCACGGGAAATCTTGATGCGCTTGCCGATCTCTTCGAGTGCATGGTCTTGACCCAGCACGCGTTCGCCCAGCAGCGCGGGCAGGCTTTGCACGGTGTCGATTTCGTCGCGCAGCATCTTGCCCAGCGGAATGCCGGTCCAGCCGGAAATCACTTCGCCAATCGTGCCGCCATCGACCAGTGCGTGGACCAGAGGTTGCTCGCCTTGCACGCTGGCCAGTTCGGCGCGTACGGCGGCAATCTGCCCGGCATCAGGCTCGCCGCTTTCCGGAACGCTGAGTGCGCCAAGCTTTTCGACCAGTTCCAGCTCGCGCTTCCACTGTTGCTCCAGCGACTCGCGGGTCTCCTGTTCGGCTTTCAGCTCTTCGTGCAGGGCCGTCAGACGGCGAGCGTGGTCGCTGCCCTTGGCGGTTTCCTGCTCCAGTACGGCGATTTCCGCGTTCAGGTTGTCGATGTGACGCTTGCAGTCTTCCAGCGCTCCCGGCTGTGCCGATTGGCCCAGGGCAACGCGTGCGCAAGCGGTGTCGAGCACGCTGACCGCCTTGTCGGGCAGCTGGCGGCCAGTGATGTAGCGGTTGGACAGGCGCACGGCCTGCACCAGCGCTTCGTCCATCACGGTGACCTTGTGGTGCTCCTGCATCTTCGCCAGCAACCCGCGAAGCATGTGGATGGCCTTGTCTTCGTCAGGCTCTTCGACTTTCACGACCTGGAAGCGTCGAGCCAGTGCGGCATCTTTCTCGAAATACTTTTTGTACTCGGCCCAGGTGGTGGCGGCGATGGTGCGCAGCTCGCCACGCGCCAAGGCAGGCTTGAGCAGGTTGGCGGCATCGTTCTGCCCGGCTTGCCCGCCCGAACCGATCAGCGTGTGGGCTTCATCGATAAACAGAATGATCGGGTGCAGGCTGCGTTTGGTTTCTTCGATGACCGACTTGAGGCGGTTCTCGAACTCGCCCTTGACCCCGGCACCGGCCTGCAACAGGCCCAGATCCAGCGTGTGAATGGCGACGCCCTTGAGCACCGACGGCACGTCGCCCTGCACGATGCGCAGCGCCAGGCCTTCCACCACGGCTGTTTTACCGACGCCGGCTTCACCGGTCAGGATCGGGTTGTTCTGGCGGCGGCGGGTCAGGATGTCGACCATCTGCCGCACTTCGAATTCGCGTCCCAGCACCGGGTCAATCCGGCCATCGCGAGCGCTCTGGGTCAGGTTGACGGTGTACTGGTCCAGGGCTGGCGTCTTGCCGTTGCCTTTGGTGGTGGCGCCCGTGCTGGCGTCGGCGTTCGCCAGTGGCTTGCTCAGCTTGGTCTCGGGGCTGCCCTCGACCAGTGCGCTCATGTTCAGGCGCAGGTCGTCAGCGTTGATCTTCTCCAGCTCCGGCGCCGAGCCGATGACCACGCGACGCAGTGCATCGTCATCCAGCAAGGCCTGCACAAGATGGCCGGTACGGATCTGTGACTGACCGAACTCGATCGATGCCAGCACCCAGGCCTGCTCGATCATGCGCGTGATGTGCGGCGAGAGCGCAGGCGTCCGCGTGTTACCTTTCTTGAACGTCCCCAGCGCAGTGACCAACTGTGCCTGCAGGCGATCAGGCACCACATCGTAGTGGCGCAGGATCACTGGCAGATCGTTGTCGTTGTTATCGAGCAATTGCAGCAGCAAGTGCTCGACTTCAACGTCGTAATGGTTCTCCGACAGGCACAGCGCAGCAGCGCTTTCAGTGGCAGTGCGGCTCGTTTCGTTCAGCTTGGCGAACAGGGACTTCAGGTTCACAGGGAGACCCCATCAAAAGGAATATGGAAAACGGCGCAACGGGAAGGCTCCACGTCGACACCGGGGCGTTTGAGCCAGCCAAGCCAGCCCAGCGATACATTGCCTTGGCGACCCAGACGGGCCACGGGTACAGCTTCGCGCTTGAGCTTCGGCGCAATCTGGAAGTCCAGTTCGGCACCGATGTAAAAACGCACCAGTTCAACAAGCTTCTGGTAATCCTCGGTGCCCGGCTGAAAACGCTGGTAATCGGCCAGTTCCAGAGGACCCATTTCGATACGTACACACGACTGGTAATCCCAGACGCGATTGCCGGCCACAGCGCTTTGCCCCAGCACTGCATTCTTGCGGCCCAACTGCGTGCACTGGCTGCTGTCGAGCTTCAGCCAGCGTCCGGCGAATTGCTGGATCTTGAACGGCAGCGAGAAGTAAAAACTCAGCATGACCTCAAGGTTCAGGGCGTTGCGCGGCTTCTGCGCGAACATCCCCGAGAAGTAGCTGAACAGTTCGCGGCGCAGCGGAGACTCGCCCTTGTCGAATTTCTGTTTCAGGCCTTCTGGACCGAAACCCACCAGGTTGAGCAGATAACGGTCGAAGTTCGAGGTGCCGTTGCGCTCGTACTCGATGTAAAACTTGTACTTCTGCCACGCCTCGTAAAACAGCGTGGTCATGCGATGCGAAAAAATATCCAGAAACGCATGTGCAGCGTCGTCTCGATACTGAATATGTCGGTCGATCAATAGCTCTGTGTACGGGCGCGGCAGCACGCCCGAAGGACCGACCAGGCCCATGAACGTGACCTGCACTTCGGACAGCGGCAAACCTGCCGCCGAGAGCTTGCCTTCGCGTTCGAACTGCAGGTCGCTGACTTCACTGGCCGGGAAGTTCAGCGACAGCTGCGAACGAAAGCGCAGAGGATCTTCGTGTGGCCTGGTTTCCAGGTCCATACGCCCGTTCCTGCTGTAGTGCAGGCGAAGCAAACGCACCAACTGGAAAAATTCGAATCGGTGCGGCTCAGCCCTTGCCTGGTCGATCAGACCAGGGGTTGATCGCCTGTTCGCGGGGGCCATTGGACCACTCTCTTTTCGCGCTGCAAGGTGCGAAGGGTTAATTGGGTAAAGCTGTTCATCGAGCAGTACTGACCAAAGAAGTGATCAAGCACCATGCCGAACAGGAACACGCCACTGCCGGTGTACTGGCTTTCATCGAACTTCAGCGTGATGCCGACGCCGCGCACGAAGTTCGGCCGCGGATGGCCGATGCGTGCCACGACCGGCTCGCTGCTCACCGAAACGATCCCGTTGATCTGCTTGCGGATCGCCGACACGTTGCGGTAGTTGTAAAGCGACAGCAGCTCCAGCAGCACCTCGCGTCCCTTGGAAACCAGCGACATATGGTTGAGTGACAGGTGCGAAATAAGCCGCCAGATCACGCCGTTGCCCAGCGGCACGCGCACCGTCGCCGTCGGCTTGCGCAGGCAGCGGATGTCCTTGATCACCGAGTTCGACGGAATGTTGAAATCGCCGCGCTCGCCGCCAAAAGGCAGCATCAATGGCAGGTCGCGATTGCTGCACGTCAGACGTATACTGAGCGTGTCGTTGTTGGAATCGATCAGTTCCAGATCCCGATCCACGACCCGGATGAACATGTTCGAGCCATCGCTTTGCCGGCTCTGCGTAGGGCGGCGCCGAGCGATCCAGAAACTCTGCCCCGGGCCTTGATCGCCACGTGGTTCGAAGAACGGATGGCAGGTGCCGACCTGGTCATTGCCATTGATCTTCTTCACCCGCCGCACGCGATCGATCGAAACCACTTCGGCGGAGCTTTGCAGGCGCACATCCGGCGTGACAGCGTATTCATGCTGGACGTGGGTCAGCTTGATCGGCTCGGCCTGCTGGCGGAACAGGTTGATGATCGGCGTGCAGTTGAGCTTGAAATTGTTGCGGCTGACGTTCTGCGTCAGGCGCGCCAGACGGTCCGTCAGGTCGTAGTCGGAAAAGTAGAAATTGATCTCCACTTTGGCGATCTCTTTGCCCGCCAGAATGCGCGCAAAGCCCGACAGGTCGAAGAACATGAACTTGTCCGGGAAGGTGAAGTACTCGTGCAGCAACCGGTAACCCAGAAACGAGCGCTCCGAGTAATCCACCAGCCCTTCATCCAGACCGTAACCGACAGATTTCAAGGCACCGGCTGGCAGCACCACTTCGCGAGTGCGGCCTTCGTCTTCGAAGGTCAGCGTGGCCTTGGCCAGGTTGTTGAACAGCAGCTCATACAGTTGGTGCATGAGCGTGCTTTCGCCATCGAGGAAGAAGCGCAGGCTGTCCATCTCCATCTTGCCGAACAACACGTCGGAGGTGGCCGTCAGGCCAATGCGCAGACGCGCAATCAGGTCTGCGCTGTGGCCGTTGAACGCCGAGCGTTCCATTTCGATGAACGACGCGCTCTGCACGGCAATCGGCCATAACTCGACCGGGTAGCACGTCCGGAACTTGCACACGATGCCATCCACCGGGTTGGCATGCAGTTCGGTGTGTCGTGCCACACGATAGGACTCGGTGACCTTTTCCTGCTTGCCCATGTTGAACTCGACGATGGACATCGACGGGGTAGGGCGCAGGTAATGCGGGTACAGCACCTCGAGGAACGACTCGACGATTTCCGGAAACTCATCATCGAGTTTCTTGTGCACGCGCGCCGACAGGAACGAGAACGCCTCGATCAGGCGCTCGGTATGCGGGTCCTCGCAGTTGTCGCCCTCAATCAGCAGTCGCGAAGCGATCTTCGGATATTGAGCGGCAAATTCCTGGCCCAGAAAGCGCAGGTGCGAGAGTTCCTTCTCGTAATAGGGCAGCAGATCGTCGAGCATCAGTTGAGGTTCTGCACTTTGTATTCCTGAGTGTTGACCTGCAGCACGGCGTCAAAAGAAACCTGACGCGAAATGTCCTGCAGACGCAGTACTGCGTCCACACGAAAAGTCAGCATGCGTTGGCCGGTCTGTTGTGCAAGCAACTGGACTTTCACGCTGCGAAAGCGTCGGTCGCCCACCGAGATGGCCTTTTCCAGCTGGCGCTGGATCAAAAGACGATCCTGTGGGTCGAGCACGCTTCTACTGGTGAAGTCGGGCATACCGTAGTCGAGGATGGTGCCGCTCAGATTGGCGAAACCTTCCAGCTCGTTAGCGACCAGAGACTGGCGAGTGTTCACCAGAATCTCCAGGTCACGAACGATGCTGGCCTTGTAATCGGCCAGCGAGCTCAACCGTTGCGATGACGATTCCACGGATTGATGTGGACGATCGTCGAGCAATCGATCCAGCAATGAAGGCAACAGCTTGTGTTGACTACTCATGTTGCCTCCCTGGCTAAGTGTTGGATCAGCCGCGAGTCGATTGCGGCAATTCGGCGACCAGACGCAGCGATGCCGTCAGTTCATCCAGTTGGTAATGCGGACGCAGGTAAGTCACGGCCTTGTAGACGCCAGGCTTGCCAGGAACTTCGAACACTTCGGCACGCGCTTCGCGCAGCGGGAACTTGGCCTTGGCTTCCTGGCTGGCGGTGTCATCCAGCAACACGTAGCTGGACAGCCACTTGTTGAGGAACAGCTCGACATCCTTGCGCGATGCAAAACTGCCGATCTTGTCGCGCATGATCGCTTTCATGTAGTGAGCGATACGCGAGGTCGCGAAGATGTATTGCAGTTGCGCCGACAGACGCGCGTTGGCGTTGGCAATGTCGGTGTTGTACTGCTTCTGCTTCTGGGTCGACTGGGTGCCGAAGAACGCGGCGTAGTCGGTACCTTTGCAGTGCACCAGCGGAATGAAGCCGAGGTCCGAGAGTTCCTTTTCGCGACGGTCGGTGATGGCGATTTCAGTCGGGCATTTGAGCGCGATTTCACCGTCATCGGTCTTGAAGGTGTGCGTCGGCAGGCCTTCGACCAGACCACCGCCTTCCACACCACGGATCGCCACGCACCAGCCGTAGCGGGAGAATGCGTCGGTCACACGAGTGCCCAGCGCATAGGCAGCGTTCATCCACAGATATTTATTGTGGTCACGGCCATCGACGCTTTCGACGAAGTTGAATTCTTCGACGGGCGTGGTATCCGGGCCATACGGCAGACGACCCAGCACGTGCGGCAGGGTCAGACCGACATAGCGGGAGTCTTCAGAGGCGCGGAACGACTTCCACTTGGCGTATTCGACCGTGTCGAAGATCTTCGCCAGGTCGCGAGGGCCGGCCATGTCGGTGAACGAGTCCCAGCCGAACAGCTCAGCCGATGCCGCCGAGATGAACGGCGCGTGGGCGGCGGCTGCCACGTGGGAGATCTCTTCCAGCAGGTACATGTCTTCCGGGTTGCGGTTGAACTCGTAGTCACCCAGCAACATGCCGAACGGTGCACCACCGAAGGTGCCGTACTCTTCTTCGTAGATCTTCTTGAACAGTGCGCTCTGGTCGAATTCGGACGACGCCTTGAGGTCTCGCACGAGGTCTTTTTTCGACGCGTTGAGCAGGTGAATCTTCAGCGTGGTGCTGGTCTCGGTCTGGTCAACCTGATACTTCAGGCCGCGCCAGGACGCTTCCAGTTGCTGGAATTCACGGGCGTGCATGATTTCGTTCATTTGCTCGGAGAGCATCGAATCGATCTCGGCGATGCGCGCGTCGAGCACGGCAATCAGGTCCTTGCTTGGCGTCATTTCGCCTTCAAGTACCTGAGCCACCAGCTCACCGATCAGATCGCGGGTACGGGTGCGCTCGGTTTCGGAGCGTGCAACGCGGCTTTCGGAAATGATGCTGTCGAGCAGGGAAGATTGCGGGGCGAAGTTTTCAACTTCAACCAGAGCGCTGTCCTGCTGAGTCACGGGTTGCTTATCGGTCATCGTCAGGCTCCTCCTTACTCTTTGCTGTCGGTGGCAGGAACGGCGGCTTCACGGCCGAACTCCTTGCCCAGGGTTTTCAGCTTTTCAGTGTTCTGCAACACGTCCATCAGCAGTTCTTCCAGCTTGTCGTTGCCACCCATCTTGTTACGCAGGTCAGCCAGCTTGTTGCGCACTTCCAGCAGCTTGCGCAGCGGCTCGACCTGACGCACGACGTTCTGCGGCTCGAAGTCTTCCAGCGCATTGAAGTTCAGCTCGACACCGAGTTGGGTGCCGTCTTTTGCCAGGGTGTTGTCGACGCGATACGCCAGGCGCGGCTTGATGCCTTTCAGCACGCCATTGAAATTGTCGCGGTCGATGAAGATGAACTTGCGATCCTTGAGCTTGGGCAGCGGCTCCAGCGGGTTGCCGGAGAAATCGCCCAGAACGCCTACAACGAATGGCAGCTCTTTCTTTTCCTGAGCATCGCCGATGTCCACGTCGTAAGTGATATGGACCCGAGGCGCGCGAACGCGGTCAAGTTTGTGCTGGGTACTTTCCTTCTTCGCCATCGTCATCTCCTGTGCGAGCAACTCGCTGCAAGTCGTTTGCGTACCGGGCCTGTGGCAGGCCGGGCGCGATTAGAGTCCTTCAATCGTCAGCAGCAGACGCTGACGGATTTCATCGTTCATTTCCAGAATGTTTTCGTGTCCGACCAATTCTTCGAAACTGGTATTGCCTGCGATCTGCGTGCTGTTGCGAATCACCGATTCATCCGGCAATTCTGAGCGCACCGGTGAGCTGATCACGCAGAACGGCAGGTCGCCGAAGTCTTTCAATCGCTCGAAACTGACCGGGAAGCGCAGCCCTTCGAACAGCCTGCTCATGCCCGGCGACTTGCTCAGGCAATAGAACAGCACCAGATAATGCACAACGTAGCGATACAGCTCGGCGCTGCTGCGATTCGGGTCTTTGATGACCTTGCGAAACTGCGCCAGATCGAACGAGTTGAAGCCCACCACCCAACGCACCGGACTGGTGATGCGAATGGTCTGCCCGCTTTGTGACAACACCATGTCGTATTCGAGCGGGAACAGCTCGGGCGTCGTGCTGATCAGGTTCAGGGGCACTTCCAGTTCATTGACCAGCTTGAACGGCTCTGCCGAAGCAATGCGGTCATAGAGCTCCTTGAGCTCTTTGAAATGGTGCTGAGTCTCGCGGCCGCTGCTGCGCTGCGCACCCTGCAGGTATTCACCGAAGAATGTCTGCGGGCGTATCAACAGCGCAAGGGTCGACAGATAGTCGGACGCCTGCACCTTGAGCGCGTCGGAGATAGCGCGCGTCTGCTTGCGCAGCTTGATCAATGCTTCTATATCGAACGTCTGAGTCATCGGTACATCGTCCTTGAACCCTTCACGACCGTTTCCCGGATCAGACCGGGGACGGGGAAAAGTTGCGAATTTCTCGACTGCACACCTGCTCATGAAGTGGTTTTGCCATGTGTGTCACTGCGAGACACACCGCCACAATGAGGGAGGAGTTCGTGCTGGCATATAGATGTCGTCTAGCCAGCAGTGTGGTCTATGGCACTATTTTTAGTAGGAAAGTTCCTACAGACGGTGGATATTTTCTCGGTTTCGTTACAGTAAGCAATGATGACTATGAGCCATCATTGGATTGAATTTCACCCATAATGTAACTGTAAGTGTTGATTTCAAAGGGCTTTGGGGTGGTATTTGGATCCGATCAGGGGGGTAAATTAAGCTTAGAAAGATGAACTTATTTGCAGGTTTTCCAAGCTCTGAAGAGGGTAAATGTACGGACTCGCCTTACAGGCGTTTTTTTCTGGATGGGGAATGATGGCACTGCGAGCGCTGAGGCGCACGAATCCAGGTGGGTCGACACAGGTCAGGCGGATAGCTTTGTTACATCATTTTGCAAATCAGGGTATAACGCCGCCAGCGCCCTCACGCTTGTACTTGAGCAACGGCAGGGCGCATGCACGCAGACGCCAAAGGCGTTTTGCCTGACGGACCTAGTGCGCGCTAAGGACAGCCAGCGGCGACGCACCTCTATGAGCCTTGCCTCATGAAAATCTACAAGCTCATTGCTGTACTCATCCTGCTCCCTCTGGGCCTGAACCTCATCGGTGTCTGGCAGTTGCAGCGCAGTGTCGAAAACACCGAGCGCCTGACCGAGATCCAGGCCGACCTTGCGCATGCCCGTCCCTATTTCGAAAGGCTTGCCAGGTCGCCCGACGCCCTCACGCGAACGATGGATATGGACGGAGAAAACATCACCCTCAAGGAGGCTCTGTCGCGTCTCCATGAGGCAGAGCAGGGCCTCGATTTCGTAGTGGTGCTGGGCAGTGTCACTATTTGGCTGGCACGCGCCGTCATCGCGCTGTGCCTGCTGGCGGCTCTGGTCGGCGGCATCGGGCTGGCAGGGCTCAACTGGGCCGGCGCACGCGCACGTCAATCCCGCGAGCGATTGCTGCACACCTTCAGCAGGGTCAGGCGGATTCTGCCGTTCGTCCTGGTGGGGCACATTGTTGCCATGGGCGCGGCGGTGTCTGCAATCCTCTGTTTCGAAGCCCTGGGCCTGTGGCATGTGGGGCGCATGTCCGCGGGCGAACTCAAGCTGATCATCGTCGTGCTGATGCTGGTCGCTGCGTGCCTGTATTCGATCTGGCGGATGGGCAAGCAGTTGGGCGTCATGCTGCACATGTTCGAGCCCACCGCGATGCAGGTTCTGGGGCAGCAGGTCACGCCTGAAGAGGCACCGGTGCTCTGGGCCTATGTTCGCGATCTGGCCGAACGGCTTGGCGCGCTGTCACCTGATCACATCGTGCTGGGCATGACCGAAGGCTTCTACGTCACCTCGAGCGATGTTTCCCTTCTGCCGTCCGACGCCGTGCTCAAGGGGCGAACTCTGCATGTGCCGATCCTGTACCTGGGGCTGATCGATGCTGCTGAAACGAGTGCAGTGATTGGTCACGAACTGGCGCATTTCGCTGGTGAAGACACCGAGTACAGCCTGCGCTTTCTGCCGATCTACGACGGCATCGGTCGCAGCCTGGGGGTGATCGCTGAAAACATGATGGTCAGCGGGTGGCTACAGCGCACCATTCTGCGTCCGGCGTTCATGCTGGGCGTGTATTTCATGGAAAGCTTCGATCACGCGGTCAATCACTGGAGCCGCGTGCGTGAGCTGGCCGCCGATGCCGCGGGGGCGAGTCTGGCAGGCAATACGTCGGCTGCCTCGGCGCTGGTGCGCATTTCGGCCATCGACCCGCTTTTGCAGGAGCGGATCTACACGCATATCACGCGGGCCACCAACCCAAGGCGCGGAGAGGTGTTTACCAAGGATCTGCCGAACAGCGTGCTGCACGAGCTGGCCGGCAAGACATTCACGCTGCCTGACGAAGAAATGGCCGTCCAGCTGCCGCATCCCTCGGATACGCACCCGTCAAACGGCGAACGTATCGCCGCGTTGCAGGTTGCTGCCGACGAGGCGACCCGCAGCGGCACCCGGCCGGTAGTGGCGGCCCAGGCGCGCGCCGCGATGGACCATTACTTCGTTAATCCCCAGGCACTGCGCACCCGTCTTACCGAGGACTTCATCAAGCATCACGTGACAAATGATGCTGAGGTGGTGACCGAACTGCGTGCCCGCGCGAAAACTGTAAGCGGTGATGTCGTTCTGCATGAGGGCGCTCGCCTGCGGGGGCTGTTGCTAACACTATTCCTCGCCCCTCTGCTGGGGCTGGGTATTTATCTGATAGCCGAAGCGCTGTCATTTCCCCAGGGGCTGACCGAGAAGCGCAACTCTATGCTGATAGCGGGCGGCATCTTGGCGGCGTTCATGCTGACGCTGCTGCCATTTGCGCTGCGCATGTGTCTGCGTGCTGACAAGACCGCTCTGCTGCTCACGCCCGATCACTTTGTCTTCGCAAACCTGAAGTCCCCCGTCCCAATCCAGCACATCGCTGATTTTGAGCTGAATGTGGCCTATGGCACGTTTCTGACCCTGCATCTGCAAGACGATGCGCCTTTACCCGAGCGAGTGTCACGTTCGTTTTCTGCGCCGAACGCAAAAGTGTTCAGGAAAAAACGCCGGGTACTTCTGGCGCTGGCGCGGTTCAGCCGGGACGGCAAAAAGCTCAAGCCAGACGAGCTTGGTGAGTTGATTGCGGATTACGTCAATGCGGGTACTGCACGACACTTGCTGCAAGAGCGCTTCGAGCAGGGTAAGCGTTAAGCGGTTGGCTGTGAGCGGCGCGGCGTAAGGCGCAAAGCCTTTCTGCAGGCAACAAAAAACCCGCCGAAGCGGGTTTTTCCAAGACCATCCCGACTTCCTGTCGGACGCCTCCGAGGCGATGGTCGATCATCCTTGATCCGGGTGAACTCCTGTTCACCCCTTGATGGATCCAATACTACGGAGCGCGAGCCGGGTCGGAAATAGCCAAGTTCCTCCAGCGCGTGTAAGCCTTTCGCTATACCTCATGGGCTCAGCTTCGGACGGGCCCTTGAAGACCAGGAAATCTGGCGTCAGGAAAATCTTGAGGTGGTTTGACCGCTGGAGGCAAAAATCGCAGGCAATAAAAAACCCGCCGAAGCGGGTTTGTACCAAGACCATTCCAACTCCCTGTCGGCTGCCTTCCCGGCGATGGTCGATCGTCCCTGATCCTGGCGAACTCCTTGTTCGCCAGTTGTTGGATCCAATCTTACGGCTCTGACGGCAGGTGCAAAATAGCCATTCGCTTCATTGCGTGTAAGCCTTTGGCTATACAGGTGTCCGTTTTTGCGGATTCTCAGATTCTCGGCCATGAAGAGGGAAAGTAGAAAACACCGTTGAAACTGCTGTGCCAGAAGCACGCAGCCCTGTTTTCAAGGTGAGAAATTCGTGGTCACCTCACAATAGCGCTGCTGGGCGTTTTTACTGTCCTCGTCGCGTTTTTTTGCCGCGCGTTTGGTCCACTCTTGGCACTGTTCTCTGAAGTTGACCGCTGCGGCCTTGCGACACTCGCGCCGTTCGAATGAACGAATAGCGAAGTTTTCGCAGACGCTGTCGCCATCGATCGTGTTGCCGTAGACCCGCCACTGCGCGCGGTAGCGGTTTCTGCCGTCCGCTTCGCGGATGGAGGCTGTCGCGACGCTGTAAGGCTTGGAAGAACGCGTGGAGTTGCGTGAAGCATTGGCCTTGAAATCGGCCATGTAGTCGGCAGACACCATGCCTGTTGCCGATTCTGCCTGAGCGGGGCGAGGAACCTGGCCGAATCGACAGTTCGCCACCGCCTCATCGATGACGTTGCCGTTTTTCATGCAGTCATCCAAGGGCTGCACAGGGGCAGGCGGCGCCACAGTGGCCGCGATCGGCACAAGCTCTGCGGTTTTTCGAGTCTGCGCGGGCGCAGGATCGGCTGCGGCTACGGATTGCGCCTCGGCCTCGACTGTCTCGGGTTCAGGTACGGACTGCACAACAGGCGGTACTGCCAGCGCTTTGGGACCTCTCGCATGTGAGGTGATCAGTCCGGCGACGCAGGCTGCAGCAATAAGGCACGCCAGCCACAGGCCATAAGGGCGTGAGCGGCGAGGCGTATCGACGCGCTTGCGGCGTGGATGCGAGCCCAGCACCACATCGACCTGACCGGGCACGAGGCGCTGAATGCGGATGATCCCGTCGTCCTCGGGTTGCTGTAGGGAATCCATTCCTGCTCCTGATCAAGCGATGTTCGGTGGTGATATTACAATGATATCGGCCGGTGGGTAGAGTTTCTGCAACGCTTTGGTGCTATGTGCATCAGGCCTGGCGCGTTAAGGTTGAGGCCGTTTTTTGACTGATGGATGGACCGCGAATGCACCAGCGTCTCGAACAGGTATTCGGCTACACACAGTTCCGGCCGGGGCAGGAGGCTGCCATCAGTGCGGTACTGGCCGGACGCTCGGTTGCGGCGATCTTTCCGACAGGTTCGGGCAAGTCGCTATGTTACCAATTGCCTGCCCTGATGTTGCCGCATTTGACGCTGGTGGTGTCGCCGTTGCTGGCGCTGATTCAGGATCAGCTTGCCTTTCTGCACCGCCACGGTATCTCGGCGGAGAGCATTGATTCGGCGCAGAGCCGCGACGAGATCGCTGATGTGATGGCGCGCGCACGCTCCGGCGAGCTGAAGATTCTGATGATCTCGGTCGAGCGCCTGAAGAACGAGCGTTTCCGCAATTTCATCGCTCAAGTACCGATTTCCTTGCTGGTGGTCGACGAAGCGCACTGCATCTCGGAGTGGGGGCATAACTTCCGCCCCGACTACCTGAAGCTGCCGGACTACCAGCGCGAATTCAACATCCCTCAGACATTGCTGCTGACCGCCACGGCGACCCCGCAAGTCATCATCGACATGCAGGACAAATTCGCCATCGCCCCCGAGGATGTCACCACCACCGGTTTCTACCGCGCCAACCTGCACCTGTGGGTCAAGCCGGTCAGTGGCCGTGACAAAAGACGCCTGCTGGTGGAGTGGCTCAACGAGCGTCGCGGGCAGCCGACCATCGTTTACGTGACCCTGCAAAAGACAGCCGAACACATCGCCGCTCACCTGGAACAGCATGGCCTGCCCGCCAGCGCATACCATGCCGGGCTGCCCAATGATCAGCGCGAGTCGATCCAGAAGCAGTTCATGGGCGGCCATCTGAACTGCATCGTGGCGACCATCGCGTTCGGGATGGGCATCGACAAGAGCGATATCCGCAACGTGGTGCATTTCGACCTGCCCAAATCCATCGAGAACTACAGCCAGGAAATCGGTCGGGCCGGGCGTGATGGTGCTGCTTCGGATTGTCTGGTGCTGGCCAACCGCGACAGTCTCAACGTGCTGGAGAACTTCGTGTACGGCGATACGCCGGAGCGCGAGGGGATTGCTCGTGTGCTGGAGGATCTGCTTGGGGCGCGTCATGACGGGCAGTGGGAATTTCTGCTCGGGCCGCTCGCCGACCTCAGCAATATTCGTCAATTGCCGCTGAAGACCCTGCTGGTGCAACTGGAACTGCGCGGGATCATTGCGCCGCGCTACGCGTATTTTGCCGAGTACCGCTTCAAGTTTCTGCTTCAGCCGCAAGACCTGATGGCGCGTTTCGAGGGGGAGCGACGCGACTTCGTTCAAGCCCTGATCGACACTTCACACCGCGCAAGGACCTGGGCCACCGTCGATTTCGAGGCGATGTACCAGCAATACGGCGCCGAGCGCGGGCGGGTGGTCAAGGCGCTGGATTACTTTCAGGAAAAAGGCTGGATCGAGCTTGAAAGCAAACAGATGACCGAGGTTTACAGCCTGTTGCGCAGCGACTTTGATGCACAGGCCTTGAGCATCGAATTGCACGATTATTTCGCTCATCACGAAGCCACTGAAGTTGCGCGCATTCACACCATGCTGGACGTGTTCGCCAGTGACCAGTGCCTGACCCATCGGCTGGCGCGGTACTTCGGTGATCACAATGCGCCGGAGCGCTGCGGGCATTGCTCGGTCTGCCTTGGCGAAGTCGCCCACCTGCCCGAACCACCCGCGTTGGAGCCTCTGGCGAATCGGGACTTTCAGCACCTGTGCAGCGAGTTTATCCACAAGCACCAGGACTATACCGGCCAGCGGCCCAGCGCAGACTGCCTGACGCGTTTTCTGTGTGGCATCAGCGTGCCGCTGTTCACCAAGCTCAAAGCCCGCGCCACCACCGGGTTTGCGGTGCTGGAGGACTATCCGTACGCACAGGTCAGGACGTGGGTGCAGGCCGTGGCTGGCAACTGACTACACGTACAAAGTGATCTGACCAAGGGGACGATGTTCTGCATCCAGTCCTGAACCTGCATTGCGACAGACAAATGAAAACCGGCCGCTAAAGAGCGGCCGGTTTTTTGTGCTTCAGCAACTGACGGTGGTATCAGTCACGATGACGGCGATGGCCGTGGTGCTTCGGGCGATGGCCATGATCACGGCCACCACGATAACGACGATCATCGCTGCGGCTTTCGTTGCCCATGTAGTTGCCGAGTGCAGCACCGCCGCCGCCACCTACCGCCGAGCCGACCAGGCTGCCGGTGTTGCCGCCGACGCTGCGACCCAGCACGTTACCGCCCGCAGCGCCCAGACCGCCGCCAATGGCTGCTTCTGTGCGGTTGCGACGGTCTGCGCCTACAGCGCCACCGGCTGCGCCGCCGACACCTGCGCCAATTGCTGAACCAGTGCTGCCGCCGATCTGCTGACCGACGACCGAACCGAGTACCCCACCCAATGCTCCGCCTACGCCTGACTCAAGGTTGCCTGCAGACGCCGCACCGCTGATCAAGGTAAGAGACAACAACAGTATCGAGGAATACTTCATGTATGGAATCTCATAGGGATGACGGCGCGATCTTGGTGTCAAGTGAAGAATGTAGCAATGCAATTCCGACGAGTAACACGATTGCCACACAAACTGCTAAGTTATTGTTTTGGCTGAGGAACTTAAGTCGGAAATGAGAGTCTGAGGTTACTTGCGAAAGGCCCGTTTCCAGAGAAACGGGCCTTTTTTGTGGGCGTCTTTCAGGGACGTTAGAGGATGCGTGCCGACTCTGCAGAGCGCTCGAGGCGGATGGCAACGAACTTCGAGGTCGGCGTGCTGCTGCCATCGCCCACGCTTTCCAGCGGCACCAGCGGGTTGACCTCTGGGTAGTAGGCGGCAGCCTGACCGGCCGGAATATCGAATGGCAGCAACGTGAAGCCTTTGACGCGGCGCTCGCGGTTATCGCTCCAGATCGAAATCAGGTCCGCCTTCTGCCCCGGCTGGAAGCCCAGACGGATGATGTCGGCTTCGTTGACGAACAGCACGTCACGCTGACCTTTGACGCCGCGATAGCGGTCGTCCAGGCCATAGATGGTGGTGTTGTACTGATCGTGCGAGCGCATCGATTGCATGATCAGGTCCGGGATCTGCCCGGTTGAACTGACGTGTTCATTGATCAGAGTCAGCGGCAGCGCATTGGACTTGAAGTTGGCGCGGGTCGACGCAGTGTTCCAGCGACGTGCGCCAGCAGCGTTACCCAGGTAGAAGCCGCCCGGGTGCTTGACGCGCTCGTTGAAATCCTTGAAGCCGGGGATGGTGTCGGCGATCAGGTCGCGAATACGGTTGTAGTCCTCGACCAGCCACAACCAGTCCACAGGCGCCTTGCCCAGCGTAGCGTTGGCGATACCGGCGATGATCGCAGGCTCGGAACGCATTTGCTTCGAGGACGGCTTCAACTGGCCGTTGGAAGCGTGAACCATGCTGAACGAATCTTCCACGGTGACGGCTTGTGGGCCGTTGGCCTGGATGTCGATGTCGGTACGGCCGAAGCACGGCAGGATCAGCGCGTCCTTGCCGTGGAACAGATGGCTGCGGTTCAGCTTGGTGCTGATCTGTACGGTCAGGTCGCAATTGCTGAGGGCTTCGGCAGTGCGATGGCTGTCCGGGGTGGCCTGAGCGAAGTTGCCGCCCAGCGCGATGAACACCTTGGCGCGACCTTCGGCCATGGCGTGAATGGCTTCGACGACGTTGTGACCATTTTCGCGGGGTACTTTGAACTGGAAGCGTTTTTCCAAGGCATCGAGCAGGAACACCGGTGGGCGCTCGTTGATGCCCATGGTGCGATCACCCTGCACGTTACTGTGACCGCGCACCGGGCACAGGCCGGCACCCGGACGGCCGATGTTGCCGCGCAGCAGCATCAGGTTGGCGATTTCCTGGATGGTCGGCACCGAGTGACGGTGCTGGGTAATCCCCATCGCCCAGCACATGATTACGTTCTTGCCTTTGGCGTACATGCGTGCCGATTGCTCGATGTCGCTCAGCGGCAGGCCGGATTGCTCGACGATCGAGTCCCAGGACGTGTCATCGATGGCGGCCAGGTATTCGAGCACGCCTTCGGTGTGTTCGTTGAGGAACGCGTGGTCGAACACCGAAGGTGCGTTGTTGGCTTGCGCCTCGCGCTCCCATTGCAGCAGGAACTTGGCCATGCCGCGCAACAGCGCCATGTCGCCACCCAGGGCAGGGCGGAAGTAGGCGGTGTTGGTCGGGCGGTCGCCGTTGGTGAGCATTTCGACCGGGTGTTGCGGATGCTGGAAACGCTCCAGGCCACGCTCTTTGAGCGGGTTGACGCACACCACCTGGGCGCCGCGCTGTACCGCTTCACGCAATGGCTCGAGCATGCGCGGGTGGTTGGTGCCGGGGTTCTGGCCGAGGACGAAGATGGCATCGGCGTGTTCGAAATCCTCGAAGGTCACGGTGCCCTTGCCGACGCCGACGCTTTGCGACAGCGCTACGCCACTGGCCTCGTGGCACATGTTCGAGCAGTCAGGGAAGTTGTTGGTGCCATAAGCGCGCACGAACAGCTGATACAGGTAGGCCGCTTCGTTGCTGGCGCGGCCGGAGGTGTAGAACTCGGCCATGTTCGGGCTGGGCAGGTTCTTCAGGTGCTTGGCGATCAGCGCAAACGCGTTGTCCCAGCTGATCGGCTTGTAACGGTCGGTTTCCGCGTCATAGCTCATCGGCTCGGTCAGGCGGCCCTGATACTCGAGCCAGTAATCGCTCTGCTCCATCAACGAGCTGACGCTGTAGCGGGCGAAGAAGGCCGGGTCGACACGACGCTTGGTCGCTTCCCAGTTCACCGCCTTGGCGCCATTCTCGCAGAACTTGACCATGCCGCTTTCCGGCGAATCACCCCACGCACAGCCCGGGCAGTCGAAACCGCCGTTCTGGTTGGTCTTGAGCATCATGCGCAGGTTCTTCAGCGCGTTGTCACTGCCCAGCCAGTGTTGCGTCACGCTGATCAGTGCGCCCCAGCCGCCTGCCGCACCTTTGTACGGCTTGTAGCGGGGGGTTGGTGTCTTGTCGGCTTGATGATGAGTGCTCACGCTTGAATCTCCATCGCAGGGCTATAGACCCGCGGCGCACTTTTCTGCGGCAGGTGAATTAGATTGAGGTTGTGACGGCGGGCCCATTGCAGGGCCAGGCCGGTGGGCGAAGACAGGCTGACCAGGGTCTGGATGCCGGCGCGCAATACTTTCTGAATCAGTTCCAGGCTGCAGCGGCTGGTCACGATGGCGACGCCGCCTGCCAAGGGGATGTCCTGACGGATCAATGCGCCGATCAGCTTGTCCAGCGCGTTGTGGCGGCCGATGTCTTCACGTCCCAGCAACAGTTGGCCGTTACCGTCCATGAACACCGCCGCATGTACGGCGCCGCAATGGCGGCCGAGCGGCTGGAACTCACCGATGCGCTGACGCAGGCCTTCCAGCCATTCGATCGAGGGCAGGGGCGCGCCGGGCAGCGCCTTCAGGTCAGGCAGTGCCTGCTCGACGGCTTCAACGCCACACAGTCCGCAACCGCTGGTGCCAGCCAGTTGCCGACGCTGCTGCTTGAGTTCCCAGAACGCGCGGCTGGCGATCTCGACCTCGGCCTGCATCGCCGAGCCGCAACCACTGATTTTGAAGTCGTAGATTTCGTCATGCGAGGCAATGATGCCGCTGCCCAGGCTGAAGCCGACGATAAAGTCTTCCAGATCAGTAGGGCTGACCAGCATGACCGCCTGGCTGATGCCGTTGTAGGCAATCGCCAGCGCCACTTCTTCAGCAAGTTCGTTACGTGCAGAGTCCGTGCCCTCGAGATTCGAGTAGCTGTAAGACTGGCTTGCTTCGGGGGCTGGCGTAGCAAAGGACGCCGAGCTGACCTTGCGCGTAACGGGCATGGGCTGAAATACCGGCAGAATGACATCTGCAAGATTAGGCCCGTTATTGGAAATCGTCTAATCGCTAGTGCTGATGTCCCGATAGATGACGTCGATCAACGCTCTAGCGCGGTATTTCTGCTACCAGCGCAAAGCAGGCTTTAGCCAGTGCCGAACGTGGCGCACTGCGGCGCATGATCAACCCCAGCCGGGCCAAAGTCCGGGAGTCGGCAATCGGATGCAGGCGCAAATGTTCGGTGAGCGTTTCCAGACCGCCATCCAGCGGCATGATCGCGCAGCAAAAACCGCCATGTACGGCTTGCAGCAACTGATGAACGGCATCGGTTTGTATCAGCGGATTGGGTTGCAGGCCGCGGCTATGGAAGTTGTGATCGATCGACTGCCGAAAATGCATGCCGCTGGTCAGCATGCCCAGTGGCAGCTCGACCAGATCGGCCCAGCTCAAGGGATCGTCGCCAAACGTGAAGTGCCGACGGTCGTACAGCAGGCCCATGCGCGTGTCGTCCAGGGTCAGCGAATCGAAACGCTCATTGTCCAGACGTTCCAGGTACGAGACGCCCAGATCGATACGATTGCTTGCCAGTTGCTCCAGCACTTGCTCGGAGCTGAGTGACGACAGCTCGAAGCGCAGATTGGGGTGCAGCTGGTGCAGCCGGTGCAGCAATGGCAGCGGATCGAAGCTCGACAGCGGCACCACGCCCAGGCGCAACGTCCCGACCAGATGACCGCGGCAGGCGGCCGCTTCAGCCTGCAGACCGTCGTAGGCAGCCAGTACCGTGCGTGCCCAGGCCAATACGCGTTCGCCTGGTGCGGTAAAACCTTCGAAGCGTTGGCCGCGATTGACCAGTGGCAAGCCAAGCTCTTCTTCCAGATTGCGCAGGCGCATCGACAGCGTCGGCTGGGTGATGTTGCAGCGCGCAGCCGCTTGGCCGAAGTGCCTCGTCTCGTCGAGGGCGATCAGAAATTTAAGTTGCTTGATGTCCATGTTCACTCCGATGAGCCGTCCAGACAGCCGATTCTACGCGCTCAGGCTGAATGATCGAGCACGCCCTTGATCAACTCCCGATAGTCGTCCACTGCGGCGAACTCTTCGGTGTCTTTCGGGCCTTTTTGGCTGTTGGGTTGGCTGACGGCCAGCAAATGGGCTACACCGAAGTGTCGAGCGCTGCGCAGGATCGGCAGGGTGTCGTCGATAAACAGACTGCGTGCCGGGTCGAAGGCTGTTTCGGCCTTCAGAGCGTCCCAGAAATGCTGGCTTTCCTTGGGAAAGCCGTAATCGTGAGAGCTGATCAGGCGTTCGAAATAAGGCGCCAGCTCGATTCGCTCCATCTTCAGCGACAACGAATCACGGTGCGCATTGGTGATCATGATCACTCGCTTGCCGGCCTTTTGCAGGGCCGCGAGAAAGGTCTCGGCGTCTGGGCGCAGCGCAATCATGTGGGCGATTTCGCGTTTCAGGTCGCGGACCGACAGGTTAAGCTCGGCGCTCCAGAAATCCAGGCAGTACCAGTTGAGCGTGCCCGCGTTGTTTTCGAACAGCGGTTTCAATTCCAGCCAGGCCATGGCGAAACTGACGCCGTGCAGTTCGGCGTAGCGCTGCGGCAGGTGCTGCATCCAGAAGTGTTCGTCGTAATGCAGGTCGAGCAACGTGCCGTCCATATCCAGCAGGACGGTATCGATTTCGCTCCAGGGCATGGAAAGCATTCTGGCCTCGTCAGGGGGTTGATAGCGGGTAAGCATATCCGACACAGACATCGGGAAAAGCTCGGTATAGTACCTCGTTCATGTAAAGGAGCCTGTCATGCGTCAGAAACCTACCGTACTTGCCCGCGCAATCGTCGCCAGTAGTCGTCTGTTCCGCGTTGAAGAGCTGCAATTGCGCTTTGCCAATGGCGTCGAGCGGACCTATGAGCGTCTGGCCAGCAAAGGCACGGGCCCCGGGGCGGTGATGATCGTGGCCATGCTCGATGCCGATCACGCTGTGCTGATCGAAGAATATTGCGGCGGCACCGATGCCTACGAGCTGTCCCTGCCCAAGGGCCTGATCGAGCCGGGCGAAGACGTGCTGGCGGCTGCCAACCGTGAACTCAAGGAGGAGGCCGGTTTCGGTGCGCGTGAGCTGGAACTGTTGACCGAGCTGTCGCTGTCCCCCGGCTACATGAGCCAGAAAATTCAGGTGGTGCTGGCCACCGACCTGTACGAAGAGCGGCTGGAGGGCGACGAGCCCGAGCCGATCCGGGTTGACCGGATCAACCTGCGCGAGCTGTCGAGCCTTGCCCAGAATGCCCAGTTCAGCGAAGGCCGGGCGCTGGCCGCGCTATACCTCACACGTGACCTGCTGACCCAGCGTGGATTATTTCAGCCATGACCGATTCGTTGCACAACCTGCCACATCCGCTGCTCGCGCCGGTGATCGAACTGACGCGACTGGCGGGCGAAGTGATCCTGCCGTTCTGGCGCGCCAACGTCACCGTAACCACCAAGACCGACGATTCGCCGGTGACCGCCGCTGACCTGGCCGCCCATCAGGTGTTGGTCGAGGGTCTGCAGGCGCTTGATCCGGACATTCACGTGCTCTCCGAAGAGGACGCAGACATCCCCCTCAGCGAGCGGGCAAGCTGGGAGCGCTGGTGGCTGGTCGATCCGCTGGACGGCACCAAGGAGTTCATCTCCGGCAGTGAAGAGTTCACCGTCAATGTCGCGCTGATCGAGCGTGGCCGCGTGGTATTCGGCGTGGTCTCGATGCCCACCAATAACCGCTGCTACTTCGGCGGTGCCGGGCTGGGTGCCTGGCGCAGCGATGGCGTCGGTCACATCCAGCCGATCGCAGTGCGCACACAGCCTGGCGAAGGGCAGACCTTTACCGTGGTCGCCAGCCGCCGCCACTCCAGCCCGGAGCAGGAGCATTTGCTCGCCGGCCTGTCGAACGGGCTGGGCCATTTGCAACTGACCAACATCGGCAGCTCATTGAAATTCTGCCTGCTGGCCGAAGGCGCCGCCGACTGCTACCCACGCCTGGCCCCGACCTCGCAATGGGACACCGCTGCGGCGCAGGGCGTGCTTGAAGGTGCAGGAGGCGAAGTGTTGCAACTGGACGGCCAGCCATTCAGCTACCCGGCGCGTGAATCGCTGCTCAACCCATTCTTCCTGGCCCTGCCCGCCAACGCCGAATGGCGCGACAAACTGCTGGTGCTGGCCCAGTCCTGAGGCCAGCTTCAAGGCCTCTGCCCGGCGGGCGTGGGAGCGAGCCGGGCGACGCTTCGCTTGCTCGCGAAGGCGATGGTTCAGACGATGAATTTTCATAGATTGCACTGGCCTCTTCGCGAGCAAGCTCGCTCCCACAGGTCTGCGTAAAGTGCATCCACTGCGTGCAGCCTCACCGGTGCAACACAAACTGCCCGACAAAACGAACAGCCTGTTCTTTGCTGTCCTGCTCACTGATGCCGGTGTGCAGGGTCAGGCGGGCGCGGCCTCGGCGTTGGTAGGTGGCGATGAATTTGTCCCACTGCGCCAGCTCTGGCGCGTCGCAGCGGACGATGGCGTCGCTGCGTACCGGCAGTGGATAACTGATCTGCCCGTCCTGAATCACGATATGCCCATCGGTGATCCCGGCCTCGCGCAGTCGCAGGTGCAGCCAGCCCCAGCCTGCCAGTACTGCGCCGCAATACAGACTGCCGCCGAACAGCGTGCTCTTGTGATTGACGTTGGGTGCCAGCGGCAGGTGCAGACGCAGTGTCTGGTTGTGCCAGTCGATCACGCGCATGCCCATCTCGCGGGTCAGCGGAATATCGTGGTGCAGCACCTGCTCCAGTGCGTGGGCTGCGTCATGTTCAGGCTCAATCGGTGTCATCGGAAGCTCCGCTGCTGTCGCCAAACGTCAGGCCATGCTTGCGCAGTTTGTCGTGCAGGGTCTTGCGCGGCACACCCAGCGCCTCCGCCAGGCTGCGTACCGAGCTGTGCGGGCGCGCCAGTTCGGCGGCGATCAACGCGCGCTCGAAGCTTTCCACCTGATCACTCAAACCCCCGCCCGGCGGCGGTGCCTGTTCTGTATCAGCGCCTTCCAGTTCCAGTTCCAGACCCAGCGCAAAGCGCTCGGCGGCGTTCTGCAGTTCCCGGACGTTGCCCGGCCAGTTATGCCGCAACAGCAGCGCGCGCTGGCCCGGTTTGAGTTCGTGCTTGGGGATGCCGTGGCGCATGCTCGCGGCATCAGCGTAATGCTCGAACAGCATCAGCGCATCCTCATCCCGTTCGCGCAACGGCGGGATGCGCAGCGAGGCCACGTTCAGGCGGTAATACAAGTCCGCCCTGAAGCGGCCCTGATCGGCCGCGTGACGCAAGTCTTCCTTGGTCGCGGCGATGATGCGGATGTCCAGCGGGATCTGCTGATTGCTGCCCATTCGCTCGACCACGCGCTCCTGCAGCAGGCGCAGCAGCTTGACCTGCACGTCCAGGCTCATGCTTTCGATTTCATCGAGGAACAGCGTGCCGCCGTTGGCAAACTCGAACTTGCCGATACGCCGCTTCTGCGCGCCGGTGAAGGCCCCGGGCTCGTGACCGAACAGCTCGCTTTCCACCACCGATTCAGCCAGCGCCCCGGCGTTGATCGCCACGAACGGGCCGCTGCGGCGGTTGGACAGGTCGTGCAGCGCGCGGGCGACCACTTCTTTGCCTGCGCCGGTTTCACCGAGGATCAGCACGTCGGCTCGCGTCCCGGCCAGTGCGCCGATTTGTTCGCGCAGACGCAGGATCGGCGGCGACTGACCGATCAGGCGTGTGCTCAGTTGTTGGCGATCACTCAGGGCCAGGCGCAGGCTGCGGTTATCCAGCACCAGACGGCGCAGCGCCAGGGCACGGCGCACGCTGTCGAGCATGGCGTCGCTGGCGAAGGGCTTTTCCAGAAAGTCGTAGGCCCCGGCGCGCATGGCTTTCACCGCCAACGGTACATCGCCATGCCCGGTGATCAGCAGCACCGGCAGGTCGGGGTCCTGCGCGTGAAGCTGGTCCAGCAGCTCCAGGCCATCCATGCCCTGCATGCGAATATCGCTGACCACCACGCCCGGCCAGTCGCGGCCAATGCGTTCGGCCAGCCCGGTTGCCTCGGGCAACGACAGAACGTTCAGGCCAGCCAGGTCCAGCGTCTGACGCAGTGCCTGACGCAGGTGCGAATCGTCGTCGATCAGCACCACCTGAATCTGGCTGTCGATGGCTGTGTCCGAACTCATGCAGAAAGGTCCTCTGGCGGTTGAAGATTGGCTCCGGAAGCACCGGCCCGCAGGCGCAGGGTCAGCAGCGCACCGCCGCTGGGATGGTTGGCGAACAGCAACTCGCCGCCCAGCGCGCGCATCAGCGTATCGCAGATGGCCAGACCGAGGCCAAGGCCCTGAGTGCGGGTCTTGGTCGTAAAGAAGGGCTCGCGAGCCCGTGCCAACGCTTCCTGGGAAAAACCGGGGCCGTTGTCACGAATGTACAGGTTAACGCCCTCGGCGGTTTGCTCGACACTTATCCACAGCCTGCGCGGCGGGCCTTTCTCGGTGAGGGCGTCCAGCGCGTTGGCGAGCAGATTGCCGAGCACCTGACGCAGACGGGTTTCACCGGCCTGCACCCAGATCGTGGCGTCCGGCAGGTCACGGATCAGTTCGACTTCCATGGCGCGCCGCCGCTTGGCCAGCAGCGCCAGCGCATCTTCCAGCGCCGGTTGCAGTGCCACGCTTTCAGGGGCGTGGCGGTCGCGGCGGGCGAAGGCGCGCAAGTGCGCGATGATTGAGGCCATGCGCCCGGTCAGTTCGCTGATCAGCTTGAGGTTGCCGCGTGCGTCCTCGGTGCGTTGATGATCGAGCAGCACTTCGGCGTTTTCGGCGTAACTGCGGATGGCGGCCAACGGCTGATTCAGCTCATGGCTGATACTCGCCGACATGGTGCCCAGCGCCGTCAGTTTGCTGGTCTGCACCAGTTCGTCCTGAGCCTGCACCAGTTCCTGCTGCGCCTGTTCGCGCTCCAGCACTTCCTGACGCAGCCGGCTGTTGAGCCCCTCCAGATCGCTGGTCCGTTCTATAACCCGCATCTCCAGCTCGCGGCGCGCCTTGGCCTCGAAAGCGATGCGATCCAGATAATGACGACGACGCTGCATCATCAGGCCCAGCAACAACATCAGCACCAGCAGCGCTGCGCCGCCAATCGCCACCACCGTGCGCACCTGACGGTCGACAAGGGCGCGAGGCGCGAGGATGTTGACGTTCCAGCCGGTTTCTTCGATGGCCTGGGTCTGGGTCAGCCAGGCGTGTTCATCGATTCTCAACGGGCGCGGATCGCGGGTCGGGTAGGACTGGATCGCGACGATGGCTTTTTTCTCGTCATCGGTCAGGTCACGTGTCGCCCGAAAGCGCCATTCGGGGTTGGACGTCAGAATCACCACACCGTTCTGGTCGGTCAGCAGCAGTTGCTCGGGCGTCTTGCCCCACAGGGTTTCGGTGTGGTCCAGATCAACCTTGACCACCAGTACGCCGATGATCCGCTCACCATCACGCACCGGGCCGGCGAAAAAGTAACCACGTTTGGCAGAGGTCGTGCCGAGGCCGAAGAACCGCCCGGTTCTGCCCGCCCGTGCATCAATGAAGTAGGGCCTGAACGAGAAGTTTCGGCCAATGAAGCTGTCCTTCTGCTCCGAGTTCGAGGCCGCCAGAGTCAGGCCATTTGCGTCCATCAAATACATGACATCGGCACCGGTCTGGCGCGTGATTTCGCTGAGCAGACGGTTGGCGTTCGCCAGGGTGGGTGTGTCGCCCGGCGCCGCCAGTGCGGCGCGCAAGGCAGGCAGGTCGCCGAGGATCTGCGGCAGGGTTTCGTAACGGTGCAGGGTGCCGAGCAGGTTGGCGACGTACAGGTCCAGGGTCTGGCGATTCTGATTGGCCAGCACGTTGCGGTAATAACGTTCGGCCAGATGCTCCAGCGGCCACAGCAACGGCGCCAGGCAGAGTGCCAGAAGGGCGAGGCTGCGCCAGCGAGGGCGGCGTGGCAGTGCGGGAGTCATGGTCATCGATTGGCCGTCGCCGAAGGGTTGACGATGCCTGCTGGCGGTCACGCCGTGGCAGGCAACAGATACACCCGGTCGATCCTGACGTGGGCATCAGGCGCGTATTATGCCCGCCGCTGGCTTGTCAGGCATCCGGACATTACGCCGGGCTGCCTTGGGGCTCAGGCAAACAGATCGGCTTCTTTCAGACGCTTGCCTTGCTGATCCTTGGCCGACAGGCTGGGTTGGCCGTCGAACTGCCAGTCGATGGCCAGATCCGCATCGTCCCAGGCGATGCAGCGCTCGGCAGACGGTGTGTAGTAGTCGGTGGTCTTGTACAGGAACTCGGCGTGTTCGCTGAGTACCACGAAGCCATGTGCAAAGCCTTCCGGAACCCACAGCTGACGGGCGTTTTCAGCGGACAGCTCGACGCCGACCCACTGGCCGAAGTTCGGCGAGCTGCGGCGAATGTCCACGGCCACATCCAGCACCTTGCCGACGGTGACGCGCACCAGTTTGCCCTGGGCATTTTCGATCTGATAGTGCAGCCCGCGCAGAACGCCGCGCTGCGAGCGGGAGTGGTTGTCCTGCACGAATTCGCGGGTCAGGCCGGTGGCAGCCTGAAAAGCCTTGGCGTTGAAACTTTCATAGAAAAAGCCTCGTTCATCACCGAATACCTTGGGTTCGAGAATCAGGACTTCCGGCAATTTTGTTGCGACTACGTTCACGAGGCTTCCCCTGCAATCTTCATTAAGTGGTGGCGACTCGACAGTCTGCCCTGAGGCGCGCCTGCCGAGAAGGGTGCTGATCAGGCAATCAGGTCTTTAGGCTCGCTAAAACCCAGTCGTTCGCCCTGATAACTGCCGTCCTGAACCCTGCGGCACCAGTCCAGGTTATTCAGGTACCACTGCACGGTCTTGCGCAGCCCGGACTCGAAGGTTTCTTCGGGCGTCCAGTCCAGCTCCTTGTCGATCTTGCTGGCGTCGATGGCATAACGCTGATCGTGGCCGGGACGGTCGACCACGTAGGTGATCAGGTCGCTGTACTGCGCGACGCCTGCCGGGTGCTGCGGCGCGAGCTCATCGAGCAGCGCGCAGATACCGCGCACGACGTCGATGTTTTTCTGCTCGTTGTGGCCACCGATGTTGTAGGTCTCGCCGACTTCACCTTCGGTCATGACCTTGAGCAGTGCCCGTGCGTGATCCTCGACGTACAGCCAGTCGCGCACCTGCAGGCCATTGCCGTACACCGGCAGGGGCTTGCCCGCCAGGGCGTTGAGAATCACCAGCGGGATGAGCTTTTCCGGGAAGTGGAACGGCCCGTAGTTGTTGGAGCAGTTGGTCACCACCACCGGCAGGCCATAGGTGCGGTGCCAGGCGCGCACCAGGTGGTCGGACGCAGCCTTGCTCGCCGAGTAAGGTGAGCTGGGCGCATACGGCGTGGTTTCGGTGAACAGATCATCGACACCGTGCAGGTCGCCATACACCTCATCAGTGGAAATATGGTGGAAGCGGAACGCTTGGCGCTGCGCTTCCGGCAGTTTCAGCCACCAGGCGCGCGTGGCTTCCAGCAGGCTATAGGTGCCGACGATGTTGGTCTGGATGAACTCGGCCGGGCCATCGATGGAGCGGTCGACGTGGGACTCAGCCGCCAGGTGCATGATCGCCTGCGGCGCAAAGCGCTCGAGCACCGTACTGACGCGGGCCTGATCGCAGATATCCGCCTGCACGAACTCATAGCGCGTGTCGGTCGCAATGGACTGCAACGATTCAAGGTTGCCCGCGTAGGTCAATTTGTCGAAGTTCAGCACTTCGTGTTCGGTGTTGTTTATCAGGTGGCGGATCAGTGCAGAGCCGATGAAACCTGCGCCCCCGGTAACGAGTATTCGCATGAACTGACCTTCTTGTGTGTTCTGGAGTAATGCAGCATAGCGCTTGAACGCGTATGACAGGATCGGACCATTAAACCCGAGCAGCAGGTCGAATAAAACTCCGGCTGTTTCCCGACCTGGGGTACAGGTGCGGATTGGTCGCGCAGCGCAATCCCCTTATAGTCAATCCCCTGTAGTTGTGCGACTGCCCATCACGCCTGGCTCAACGAGTCTGGCCTGACAACAATAACGAGGTTTTCCATGCCGCTTGCCACGCTCATCCGCCGATCCAGTCTGCCTTGCCCCGAGGTCAGCGTGGGCCAGGCGCTGCAATTGCTCTCCGAGCACTACGGGCTGAGCGGCACCCTGAAAGCGTTGGGCAGCCAGCAGGATCGCAACTTTTTACTGGATACCGGCACGCGGCGTTATGTGCTGAAGATCTGCCACGGGGCTTATTCGACCACCGAGCTGAACGCCCAGCACGCGGCGCTGCATCATCTGGCCGGCCACAGTGCATTCAATGTGCCGGGTGTGATCCGCGCCAACGACACCGAGCAGTTACTGTCGGTCGACATCGACGGCCAGGCAGTGCATGTGCGCCTGCTCGAATTCATCGACGGGCAATCGCTGGGACATGTCGAGCATCTGGGCCGTGACATCGTGGTTGAGCTGGGCGAGCTGTGTGCCCATGTGGATATCGCGCTGGCCGATTTCGATCACCCCGGTCTGCAGCGCATCCTGCAGTGGGACCCGCGCCACGCCCATGCGTTGATCAAGCACCTGCTGCCGGTGATCAAGGATGCCGACGCCCGCGCCTGTCTGATCGAAGCCGCCGAGCAGGCTCATCGCCGTCTGTTGCCATTGATTGCGGCACTGCCGATCCAGGCGGTGCATCTGGACATCTCCGAGCACAACGCGGTCTGGCGGCGCGAGGCGGGGCATCCGTGGCAATTGCAGGGGCTGATTGATTTCGGCGATCTGCTCAGTACCTGGCGAGTGGCTGATCTGTCGGTGACCTGCGCGGCGCTGCTGCACCATGCCGAGGGCGATCCGCTGTACATCCTCCCGGCCATTGCCGCCTATCACGCCCTCAATCCGCTGAAGATCGAGGAATTGCAGGCACTCTGGCCGCTGATCGTCGCTCGATCCGCAGTGCTTGTGCTCAGCAGCGAACAGCAGGCAAGCGTCGAGCCCGGCAATACGTATATCCAGGCCAACCTTGCCGGGGAATGGAACATTTTCGATGTCGCCACTTCGGTGCCGATGGCGCTGATGGAAGCTGCCATTCTGCGCGCGGTGGGTCTGGACCTGCCGCCTGTCGAACAGCCTGCCTATTCGCCGTTGCTGCCCAGCCTGGCGGGGCTTCAGCCGGTGCTGGTGGATCTGGGCGTGCTCAGTGAACACTTCGTGGCAGGCAATTGGGAACAGAGCGGCATCGATGAATATCTGCTGTCGCAAGCGGCCGGGGACGGTGGTCTGGCGGCCAGTCGGTTCGGTGAATATCGTCCGTCACGCACCTTGCCTGACTGCGCCCGCGAGCCGGAGACCTTTGCGCTGCATGTCGAGTTGCACGTGCCCGCCGCAACGCCGCTGCATGCGCCGTTCGGTGGCACCTTAAAGCTGACGGCCGATGCTGCGGTGCTGTTGGTCGGCGAGCGCATCAGTTTGAAGTTGTGGGGTGTGCTGCCGGAGGCTTCGCTAGCGGATCAGGTGGCGGCGGGCTCGTTGATCGGGCAGGGCGGTGGCTCGCTGTTGCTGCAATTGTGCACGGCGCCAGACCTCAGCCCGCCGCTGTTCACTACACCGGCCTGGGCAGATGCCTGGCGCGCAATCTGTCCGTCGCCGTCGGCCGTGCTGGGTTTTGATTGTGACGCGCCAGCCTTGCAGGATGCCGCGCAATTGCTGGCGCGCCGCGATGCCAGCTTTGCCCGCTCGCAAAAACACTACTACCAGGCCCCGCCGCAGATCGAGCGGGGCTGGCGCAATCACCTGATCGACATGCAGGGCCGCTCCTATCTGGACATGCTCAATAACGTCGCGGTTCTCGGCCACGGCCACCCGCGCATGGCCCACGAGGCGGCGCGGCAGTGGTCGCTGCTCAACACCAACTCGCGTTTTCACTATGCGGCGATCGCCGAGTTTTCCGAGCGTCTGCTCAAGCTGGCCCCCGAGGGCATGGACCGCGTGTTTCTGGTCAACAGCGGCACTGAGGCCAACGACCTCGCGATCAGGCTGGCGTGGGCTTACAGCGGTGGCCGCGACATGCTCAGTGTGCTGGAGGCGTATCACGGCTGGTCGGTGGCGACCGATGCCATTTCAACCTCGATCGCCGACAACCCGCAGGCACTCAGCACCCGCCCGGACTGGGTGCATCCGGTCACCGCGCCCAATACCTATCGCGGGCCATTCAGGGGCGCGGACAGTGCGCCGGAGTACGTGCGCAGTGTCGATCAGGCCCTTGCCACGCTGGCTAAGCAGCAACGGCAGGTGGCGGGCTTCATCTGCGAGCCGGTGTATGGCAATGCGGGCGGGATTTCCTTGCCGCCGGGGTATCTGCAACAGGTGTATCAGAAGGTCCGCGCTGTGGGTGGCGTGTGCATTGCCGATGAGGTGCAGGTGGGTTATGGCCGGCTAGGTCATCACTTCTGGGGTTTCGAAGAGCAGGGCGTGGTGCCGGACATCATCAGCATGGCCAAAGGCATGGGCAACGGCCATCCGCTGGGCGCGGTGATCACCCGCCGTGAGATCGCCGAGGCGCTGGAGGCCGAGGGCTATTTCTTCTCGTCATCCGGGGGCAGTCCGGTCAGTTGCCGAATCGGCATGGCGGTGCTGGATGTCATGGAGGAGGAGAAACTCTGGGACAACGCGCGAATCGTGGGCGACCACTTCAAAGCGCGGCTGCAGGCCCTGGCCGACAAACATCTGTTGGTGGGCGCGGTGCATGGCATGGGGTTTTATCTGGGCATGGAACTGGTCCGTGACCGTTACACCCTGGAACCCGCCACAGAAGAAACCGCCCGCCTGTGCGAGCGCCTGCGTGAACTGGGCATCTTCATGCAGCCGACCGGCGACTACCTGAACATCCTGAAAATCAAACCCCCGATGTGCACCACCCGCCAAAGCGTGGACTTTTTTGTCGACAACGTATCGAAGGTGCTCCACGAACTGGAATAGAGGACGCAGAGCGTCCAGAACGGCATACCCACGCGGAGCATGGGTACGGTAGGTAGTGCCCGACACCCATCGTTCCTCACGCTCCAGCGTGGGAATGCCGTTCGTGACGCTCCGCGTCACACCCAGCTCGTAGAAATGAGCGCCGTCATGAGCCTTAAGCAGATTAATATCGGCAAAATTCAAAAATTAGTAAGAAAAATACATTTATTTAGCTTTTAATGCCGATTAATATCCGTTATAAAGGCGTTCATAATCGTCATCGCTCGTCTGCTATGGTGATAAGTCCTTTGCAACCGCCCCTGGAGATATTTTCATGAGCCGTATCGTTTCTGTCGCTGCTACCCAGATGGCCTGCTCCTGGGATCTGGAAGCCAACATCGAGACCGCTGAAAAGCTGGTACGTGAAGCTGCCGCCAAGGGCGCCCAGATCATCCTGATTCAGGAACTGTTCGAAACCCCGTACTTCTGCCAGAAGCCGAACCCGGACTATCTGCAGTTGGCGACTACCCTCGAATCCAACGTCGCGATCAAGCACTTCCAGAAAATCGCCAAAGAACTGCAGGTCGTATTGCCGATCAGCTTCTTCGAGCTGGCAGGGCGCGCACGTTTCAACAGCATCGCGATCATCGACGCAGACGGCAGCAACCTGGGCATCTACCGCAAGAGCCACATCCCGGACGGCCCCGGCTACCACGAAAAGTACTACTTCAACCCGGGCGACACCGGCTTCAAGGTCTGGCAGACCCGTTACGCGAAAATCGGCGTCGGTATCTGCTGGGATCAGTGGTTCCCGGAGTGCGCGCGCAGCATGGCGTTGCAGGGCGCGGAAATTCTGTTCTACCCGACTGCCATCGGCAGCGAGCCGCATGACAAGACCATCAGCTCGCGTGACCATTGGCAGCGCGTGCAGCAAGGTCACGCCGGCGCGAACCTGATGCCGCTGATCGCCAGCAACCGCATCGGCAACGAAGAGCAGGACGGCTACGACATCACCTTCTACGGCTCGTCGTTCATCGCCAACCAGTTCGGTGAAAAAGTCGCCGAGCTCAACGAAACCGAAGAAGGCGTGCTGGTCCACAGCTTCGACCTGGACGAGCTGGAGCATATCCGCAGTGCCTGGGGCACGTTCCGTGATCGCCGCCCTAACCTGTACGGCGCGGTGAAGACCCTCGACGGTTCGCTGGAGTCCTGATCGCCATGACCACGCTCAATAGCACGCCACGCGCCGACGGCTTCCACATGCCGGCCGAATGGGCACCGCAAACCCAGGTCTGGATGGTCTGGCCCGAGCGCCCGGACAACTGGCGCCTGGGTGGCAAGCCCGCCCAGGCTGCCCATGTCGCCATCGCCAAGGCCATCGCCCGCTTTGAGCCGGTCACGGTGGTGGTGTCCGCTGCGCAATACGACAACGCCCGTGCGCGGCTGGACATGCCCAACATCCGCGTTGTGGAAATGAGCAGCAACGACGCCTGGGTGCGCGACAGCGGGCCGACGTTCGTCATCAACGACCGTGGCGAAGTACGTGGCGTCAACTGGGAATTCAATGCCTGGGGCGGTTTCGATGGCGGCCTGTATGCGCCGTGGAACCTCGATTCGCAGCTGGGCAGCAAGGTGCTCGAAATCGAGCGCTGCCCGCGTTACGTCACCGAAGGCTTCGTGCTCGAAGGCGGCTCAATCCACGTGGACGGCGAGGGCACGCTGATCACCACCGAAGAATGCCTGCTCAATCGCAACCGCAACCCGCACCTGACCCGCGAACAGATCGAGACGATCCTCGGCGATTACCTGGCTGTGGATAAAGTCATCTGGTTGCCGGATGGCCTGTTCAACGATGAAACCGACGGGCATGTGGATAACTTCTGCTGCTACATCCGTCCCGGCGAGGTGTTACTGGCCTGGACCGATGATCCCGAAGACCCCAACTACTCACGCTGCCATGCAGCATTGAGTATTTTGGAAAACACCCTTGATGCCAAAGGTCGTGCGTTTATCGTGCATAAAATGCCGATTCCAGGCCCATTGTTCGCAACAGAAGAAGAATGCGCAGGCGTCGATCAGGTGCATGGCAGCCAGGAACGCAACCCTTCGGTGCGTCTGGCCGGGTCTTATGTGAATTTTCTGATCGTCAACGGCGGCATCATTGCGCCCAGCTTCGACGATCCGATGGACGGAAAGGCCCGCGATATCCTGCAAAAGCTGTTTCCAGAGCATGAGGTGGTGATGGCGCCAGGCCGCGAGTTACTGCTGGGCGGGGGCAATATCCACTGCCTGACACAGCAACAGCCAGCCCCCCACAACAACTAGCGCTTAGTAACTAGTTGTATCTAACAGCAACTAGTTGGTCTCGTTTTTGCTGTATTAAGCCCGTCATCTGACGGGCTTTTTTATGCGTTACCTTATAACTAAATTGGGTTCGTTTATCCGAATGACCCTAAATCAGACTGGCGAAAACCCGTTTTCTTAGCTTGACTGTCACATGGCATCAGTAGATTTAGCCCCTCATGAATCAAGAGGTTTTCGTTATGAATGCAGGTATGAGCCAACAGCGAGTCCGTGGTTTTTCTGCTTCGCTCAGTAACGAGGCACGCCAGCGAGTGGCGGATTGGTTAAGGACAACCAGACCCGTGAACGCCAGGCCGGACGTACGTGCCATGCTGCTGCAGCGCTATCCGGCAGGCCTCTTAAACGATGCCGAATTCGAAGCGTTGGCGCGCGTGCTGACAGATTAAGTAATACACCACGCCCCAACTCGTCCATCTGCACGTTTGACACCCCCAGGCACCCGAACTAGGATTCGCGCCCCCACTGCCTGTGGCTCCACCCCCTGTACGTGCTTCGTAGTCCACTGCGATGACCTCGTGCGGCGCTCCACCGCCTGATCAGAGGCTGGAAGCCAGACGGCCATTGGCCGCCGCCACAGCGCATGTCATTTGCAGAACAAGGAAGACAAGATGCTTAACACACGTATGGGCATGCTCGCTTTGGGCATCATCAGCGCCAGTCAGGCCATGGCGCAGGGCCAGGCGGATTCGAAGGGCCTCGTTGAAGACAGCAGCCTGAACATCAACCTGCGTAACGCCTACATCAATCGCGACTACAAAAACGACCGTGAAGACAAATCCGAATGGGGCCAGGCCTTCATGGGCACCTTCGCGTCCGGTTTCACTCAGGGCACGGTTGGCGTGGGCGTCGACGCCTTTGCGCTGTACGGTATTCGCCTCGATGGCGGAAAGGGCCGCAGTGGCAATGGCGGCATCGACTTCTTCAAGCAGGGCGACAGCGGCGCGGCTGCCGATGACCTGTCCCGTGCAGGTGCTGCAGTAAAAGCGCGCTTCTCGAATACCGTCATCAAGTACGGCGATCAGATGCCGCAATTGCCGGTGCTGAGCTACGACAACTCCCGCCTGCTGCCGGAAAGCTACACCGGCACGCTGATCACCTCCAAAGAGATCGATGGGCTGGAAGTGGTCGCCGGGCGTTTCACCCAGGAAGCGCGCAAGAGCGCCGAAGGTCGCGACAGTGGTGACCTGAAAAGCATCAACGTCTACGGCGCCAGCTACAAATTCACCGATGAGTTCAGCGCCGCTTTCTATGCTTCGGACAACGAAGACGTGTTCAAGAAGCAGTACCTGAACCTGAACTACGTCTTCGCCCTGCCGCAAGACCAGTCGCTGACCTTCGACTTCAATGGCTACAAGACCCGACTGGACAAAGACTTCACGGCCAGCGACGCACGTGACAACAAGATCTGGAGCCTGGCCGCGACCTGGGCCGTGGGCATCCACTCCTTCACCCTGGCGCATCAGCGCAGCACCGGTGACATGGGTTACGCCTACGGCGGCTATCGCAACGACGGCGGTTATGGTGATGGCGGTAACACCATCTACCTCGCCAACTCCTACTGGTCCGACTTCAACGGCAAGGACGAACGCTCGTGGCAGGCGGCCTACGGCGTCGACCTGTCCGGACTGGTGCTGCCCGGCCTGAGCTACAAGGCTGCCTACGTACGCGGCGATAACATCGACGATGGCACCGCAGGCAGCGGCGACGGCACTGAACGCGAAATCTTCAGCCAGCTGACCTACGTGGTCCAGAGCGGCCCGGCCAAAGACCTCTCGATCCGCCTGCGCAACTCGTTCCTGCGGGTCTCAGACGATGCACAGGCCTACAACAGCGAAGGCAACGAGACACGCATCTTCGTGGACTACCCGATCAACGTTTTCTGATCCGAGGGCGGCGGCTTGGCAAAGGCCGTCGCCTGACTCAGTCCGCGACCAACTGAACAAACACTGCGAAACTGCCGAGGAATATCCAGAAAAAGCTGAACAGCCAAGGACTGCGCTTGGAGAACAGCAAGGACTTCTTCGGCCCGGTTTCGCTGGACTCCCAATCGCTGAACAACGGCGAATCGTCATAGGTCAGCCCGATGACCGGCTCGCTGAGCAACAGTTGCGCCTGCTTGTGATGCCAGTGCTGGATGATGTCGCACGCCGCCCGAATACCCGGCCAGGCGAACAGCGTACTGAGCAGCCCCAACAGTGCCAGCATCGGCGGCACCACCAGCGTGAACATCGCGCCCCAGGCCGTGTTCATGTTGGCCATCGACGACGCGTAAGCAATCACCAAAAATGACTGCGCCGACAAATAGGCGTTGGTGCGGTTGGAGAGGTTGGTGGTTTCGTAATGAATTTCGCGTCGATAAAAATCCAGCCGTTCCTTGGGCGAGCCAAACAATTTGACCTGCTGCTCATCCACCACTTTCGCGGGTGTTTCATCCGTTATGATTCTGGGCACTGGTGTTACCGATGTATAAAAGGTGCTGGATAGACCCCCACCTGCAGCCGGCAGTTCGACTTAAATCCCCGGCATACGGGACCGTTCATCCAGTGAGCACGTTTCGACGAACAGGGACATCGTCATGACCATCACCCCCACGCTACACACCGACCGCCTGCTGCTGACGCCACTGCAGCTTGAGGATGCGCCTGCGGTTCAGCAACGCTTTCCGCTCTGGGACATCGTGCGCTACCTGAACAACCGCGTCCCCTGGCCTTATCCACAGGACGGTGCGCTGCGCTACATTCAGGACGTCGCACTGCCCGCCATAGCAAACGGCACCGAATGGCACTGGATGATCCGCCTGCAGAGCGCGCCCCGCGACATCATCGGCAGCATCACCCTGATGACCCATCCCGGCAATAACCGAGGCTTCTGGCTGCACCCGGACTGGCAAGGCCACGGCTACATGAAAGAGGCCTGCCGCGCGATCAATCGATAGTGGTTCGACGTGATGGGCATGCCCCTGATGCAAGTGCCCAAAGCCGCCCCCAATGAAGCCTCGCGGCGCATCTCGATCAGCGAAGGCATGCGCAAAGTGAGCACCCAGGACGGGGAGTTTGTTGGCGGACGGTTCGAGGTAGAAGTCTGGGAGATGACGCGGGAGGAGTGGTTGGCGCGAGCGCTGCAAGCAGGTACTTCGAACGTCTGACGTAGAGGCCGACCCGGCATTAACCTGTTGCCCATCACCACCAGCCCAAGTGATATTGCTCAATAAACAGGGAGCGACCCGAATGCCGTTGACCCGCAAGATCGAGCCCGACATCACCTTGGTAACCGTCCAGCCCGAAGACTTCGAAACCTTGGTAGCCATCCGTATCGAAGCCATGCGCGAAAGCCTCGAGCGCGTTGGCCGGTTCGATCCGGTGCGCGCCCGAGAGCGTTTTCGTGAAGGGTTTTCTGCGTCCTGCACGCACTACATCCAGGTTGCCGGCAGCAAGGTCGGCTTCGTAGTCGTCAAACCAACCGGCGATGGTCTGTTGCTGGATCACCTGTACATCAAGCCCGCTGTTCAAGGGCAGGGCATTGGTGCTGCCGTGCTTCGGCAAGTGTTCGCGCAAGCGGACGCAACCGAATCCACAGTACGAGTGGGCGCCCTGAAAGAAAGCGACTCCAACCGCTTCTACGTCCGCCACGGGTTTCAGCTCGTTGAGAGCGGCGAGTTCGATAACTACTACCTCCGCCCGCCACGTTTGCCGATGTGCTGACGGGTTGGGATCAACCCGCCGAGGCAGCTTTCTCCGCCGCACGTGCAGCGAGCATGGCCGCCTCCGATTCCTGGGTGTGCAGCTCACCTTTGTAGGCCAACTGATTGAAGAACATGCCGTCGATCTGATCTTTCGATGGCGTCGACGTCTTGGGAATAAACAGCGCGCCCAGATCCAGAGAATTGGCGAAGTTCTCTTTGTTCAGGTTGTAGCGACCCAGATAACTGCCGCTCCAGGGCGAATCGGCGTCGACCAGATCAATGGCCGTCTCCCGATAGGTAGCCGCTGCGGTTTTCAGCCCGCTGGACGCATTCAACAGTGTATTGAGTTGCTTGGTATCCGCCTCGCTCAACTCACCGGAACTGTTGATCGCCTTCAGATTACCGTCCGCCTCGATCGTGAAGCCGAACTTCTTGCTGGCCAGATCCGGATACACCGACGCCAGCGTCGACGTGAACGCTTCATATGACGTTTTCAGCGCCTCCGTCGAGTTAGTGTGTTGCGCCGCCTTCTGCGGAAAGTCAGGCGACTGCGAGCGGCCTATCCAGGTATCCACCGCTTCCATCGGCTCAGTGGTCGCAGGCACTTCGGTACTCGGGTGGTAAACAACGGCAGGCGTATTGGCGGCAGCGTTCTTCAGCGCTTCTTTCTGCGCATCGGTGAGCGGCTTTGGAGTGAGCGTGATGCCGGAATTGGGCAGGGTGATGGTGGGAGACGTGTTGTTACCGGGGGTTAGTGAGATAACCATTTCATCGATCCATGATTGCGGGGTTGTATGGAGGGTATCGACGAAGGAGGGGGGAGCTTGAGGGAGGTCGGGGGCCGGGAAATATTACGGCGTACTTGCAAGGCGCGCATTGCCACGCGCGCGCTTGACGTTATTAATACTTCTTCAGGACTCTGCGTAGCTCAATACGGTGTCCTTGAGAGCATCGGCAAAACCGTAAATATCATCCAGAGAAGCGATCGGGTGGCGGGTCTCGCCCTTGTCCTTTTCAAAAATACCGATGTATTTCTGAGCACGATTGAAATGCAGGCGAGTGATGGGTTTACGGTTGTTGTCATCCAGAAGAATGCCGAAATAGCTTTGTGTATCACGATGAGCAATACGTTTTGCTTCAACCACAGTGCGGATGATCGACTTGACGATATGGAAGCCTTCCATTTCCTCCACAGTCGTCACGATCCGGTCGTCTAACGGCTCTTCCTTTTCAGGCTGAGTGTTATTTTCGATGATGGTTTCGGCCACCGTGGGCGCCTGAACTCCGCTCATTGCCAGCTTCAACCGGTCGTTGACCTGATCGTTCAGAAATTGCGAGGTGGCCTTTTTGGTCAGAATCGTGAACTGCTCACGTACCTTCTGAGTGATCGCGCCCTCATAAATGCGTGACGCGAAGTAACGGACGAAATCGTCGTCCGGCTGACTGAACTGGGTCGCAATCACACGCTTGATCTGACCTACGTACTTCAACTCGCCAGCGGCATTGAGAATTGACTCAACGTCGAAGGACGACTTGGTCAGCTTCTGTAATTCCGGAATGGCATGGTCATCAATCGCCAACAGGTCCAGTTCAAGAAATGGTTTTTCATCCATCTTGTTAGGCGCGTCCAGGTCTGTAAAAAACTTGTAGACCCGGCCATTGGTGAGGATCGAAATCCTTGCAGTGGTCACATGGAAATAACGGAACAGCTGGCTGGCATGATTGATGTTCAGCGGCTCGCCGATTTTCTTGGTCTCGATGAGGATCTGAATATTGCCCTCTTTAACGATGGCATAGTCGATCTTCTCACCTTTCTTGGTGCCTACATCGCACGTGTATTCCGGCACAACCTCAGAAGGATCGAATACATCGTAGCCCAGCACAGTATGGATAAACGGCATGACCAGAGCCGTTTTGGTAGCCTCTTCGGTGCGGATGGACGCAGCTTGCTGGCGGACTTTTGCTGAAAGGGAATTGAGTGCTTCAAGAAAATCCATTTTTATTGCTCCGTGCCGGGCTCATGAGCCCTCAGTCCTATCGATAGTCGATAGAGGCGCAACGCTACTACGATGGGTTGCGAAATAGCTATAGGATTTTGAGGCGTGAGCGGAGATATCTGAGGAAATCGGAAACGTCTTACGCGTGGCGAGGCATAGCGGGGAGGGCTGTCCGTTTTGTTTGTGCGTAATGAAGATCTACATGTGCGTTGCTAAATCTGATGCGAAAAAAGGGCCTGTATTGCTGAAAGTACTTATTTTGTATGGTGCCAGCCTCATTAGTCGAGCTTCTCGAATTGGTCCAGTTGTTGGTGCTGCTATTGGTCGACACCTGCTTTCATACCCAATGCCGCAGCTGCCTTATGAGCTCTGCCTCGGGAGCTTGGTAGGTCGCGGCCTGCTCAGGGCCACGCGCACAGGAAACCTCCGTCACGCTGAAAGGGGGGTTGAATTACGTGGATTGCTGCGACCTGACGTCATCACCGAGCGCATTCACTTTTCGTAAGGCGCTTGGGGTATGACATGCATACCAAGCGGATCACGTAGGCAAGATCAACGGCTCTTTATCTTGTAGCCATCAATCGGAATATCTTCTGTGCGCTCATACAGTGGAGCATCGCTGAATGTGGCTTGTTCAAATGCTTGCGTATCCCAACGTCTTGCTTTCAAGGCTGAATACAACATGCCCACCCTCAACGGAATGTTTCCGCGTCTGTCTTTGGCGCGCCTGAAGGAAAAGAAGTTGAAACCTTCTTCCAGAAAGTACCGATAAGGGTCGTAATCGTTAAGATCGATAGAGAACCTTTCGAAAAACTCGACCATCAGATCATTTGCATCGTCACCATCAACGCCCATGTCCCTCGCGACATCGGTCGCCAAGCTGAAGCTTTCAAACGCCTTTCTTCCAAAGCCTGCGGTATCGTTGATGCAGACGACGATGCTATCCATTAATTTGTAATCAAGGGGTGCGTTCATGGCTAGAAAACCTGATCCTCGGTGCTCACAATGGAGTCTTCAGTTACAACTGTCTTGCAGGCTATCAGCCCTGGCTCCGTCGCCGTATACGCCCAGCCTGCAGAATGGGCAATAATCTTGTAATGCATCTCCGATTGTCACCTCAATTGGACTCACTGAGCGCCCACTGTACATCGACGAGGGATACCCATGCAGTTGACCAATGAAGCCATTGCCAAACACACTTTCCTGAAAGGCATGTATCAGGACGAGTATTTCCCTGATGCCGTTGTGAAAATGTGCGAAGACGTGCTGGTCAACCTGTGTCACGAAATCGAGCAGCAAAAGCCTTCCGACCTGGACGCGCTGTATGCCCTGACTCACAAAGCGACAGAGCAAATCAACGAGCTGGAGGAGGTGTTCGAAGAGAACGGCAGTGAGATCGAAACCGTCGCCCGCGAGACCATTGCCGATGATTTCGTACGGATAGCAGACGCTTATGGTTTCACCGACGCGGACATTGAGGAGCTGATTGCGCCGCGTGAGTGGTAATCAACCGCCTTTATGCCCCCTGATGCTGACGGGTTTTGCCAGAAGGGGGCATACGCTTGAATGCGCTCAGCCTCTGCCTCTTACGCGAGTCTCTGATTAATGAAGCAGGTCAGACTAATTCGCCACGGACAAAGCGCTGCCAACGCAGGCGAAGCCAGTGTGGATCACGCGACTATCCCTCTCACGTTGAAGGGGGTAGAGCAAGCGCAGTCAGTGGCCCGATCATTCACTCACGCGCCGGATTTGATTGTCGCCTCGCCGTTTTCCCGAGCGCAGGCAACCGCTATGGCGACCGCAGCTACTTTCCCTGCCACCCCGCTTAAAACCTGGCCCATTCAAGAATTTACCTACCTAGAACCCGCGCGATGTGCCAACACGACCGTTGCTCAGCGGCGGGATCGGGTTGAAGCCTATTGGGACAAGTCAGACCCGGCGTTTACGGATGGAGCAGGCGCCGAATCTTTTTCAGGATTTATGGCAAGAGCGCAGGCCTTCCTGGCTCGACTTGCGGAGCATCCTGCCCAGCGCATTGCGGTGTTTTCGCATGGGCAATTCATCAATGCTGTCGCCTGGCTGATCGAGCGTGAGCCGCAGGACATTTGTGGCCGAGCCATGGCGGACTGGCGTGATTACGAAATCAAGAACCATGTGCCCAATGGTGGTGGCTACATACTGTTCAGGCATGTGGACGCTGACGACTGGCGAATATGCTCACAATCCTCACAAAACGCTGAGAGCAGATGAAGCCAAACAGCTTCACTTGCAGATGGCGCTCTAACGACTACAAAAAACTGCTCGTTGTCGTGAAAGCGGCGCCATTTCGGGCGGAGGAATCATCACTGATCGGGGCTCTGGCTGCCCATGTCAGCTCTGTGCGAAACGACCTTCGACATTCCCACGCCCAGTGCCTGGAGCACCTTGAGGATGGTGGAAAGCTTCGGGTCGCCGCCAGCAGCGATAGACCTGTAAAGGTTAGGTCTGGCCAGGCCCGTGTTCTTCGAGAGATTACCCATGCCTCCTCTCGCCTCGATCAGTCGACGGATGGCCGTAAGGAAAACGTCTTCACCTCCATCTTCGTCGATTTCTTCCAGCGCAACAGACAGGTATTCGATGGCAAACGCTTCGTCTTCACGGAGCATTTCCAGAACGCTTTCATCATGGGAGCGCGTACGAGTCGTCATTTATTTTTCACCTTGTGCCATTTCCATAGAGCCTTGGCTTGGTCAATGTCGTTTTGCTGCTTGTCCTTTGAGCCGCCACCCAAGAGAAAAAGTATTTTTTGGCCCTGAATCGCGTAATACACCCGAAATCCAGGCCCAAAATCCAGCTTCATCTCAAAGACCCCATCACCCACCGGCTCGGTTACGCCGAAGTGGCCAAGCGCCGCTCGGTCGATCCGGGTAGTGATTCTTGCTTTGGATCGCGTGTCTCGAACGGTGTCGAGCCAACCCTGATAGATATCCACTCCATTGGCAGACAGTACGTGTTCCACTTCGTACATGAGGAATGTACCTTAAAAGAGACAGATAGATGGTTGAATATCCTTATCGACAGCATGCTATTGATCGGAAATGAGCGAAGCTGTGATTCAGATTGAGGAATTACAGAAATTGGCGTTTACGAGGGGCTGTTATAAAGCGGCGAAATGTTGCAGGAGAGGTGGCGGAGGCTTGATGAGCGCTGACGTATGCGTTAAATGCCCTGCATAGGTCGCTATTAAGGCTGAGGGAAAAAGGGACTGCATCGCGGCGGACCCTTCTTTCATATTTAGTGCGGCGTTAGGAGTCGAACCATTCATATCGCCTAGAAAAAAAAGGACATTCAAATCATGTATCCGAAGATTTACCCCGCGCGGTTACCCACTTGAGCAATCTGCCCAGCCACCAGCGGTTGCGAGCCTCTCGAATTTCATCGATTTGCATGAACGTGTATGGAGAGGGCATGGCTTTTTCTTTTATGCGTAGGGCGCGTAGGCCTCTAATAACGTGGCGTGCGTAGAATAACAACGTCAAGCTACATGCGATAAGGCCGAACGTTGCAACTAGCCCAGAGGTGAGCGCCCCCATCATCTTAGTAAACATGCTGGCCGCCAAGGTTGTTATACCGGCCACCAGAATTGGATTATATACAGTCGAACGACGTTGCGTTGTCTGTGGGCGTGTTTGAACTTTTATTCCGTCATATTCAAAAGGATGAAAAGAAGGTTTAGTACTGGCCAGGAAAAGATACATCAAAACAGATAGAACTAATGGTAACAAGCCTGTCATAGTCGTAAGGATGCTTTCTCTACCCCAAAATTTTGCCGCAGCGAAATAAGCAGCGCTACTGGCGAGCAGAGAGAAGGAACCAGCTGCTGACATAATCAGCGAAGTCATGTAAGTAGTGTAGCGCTCGCACATATATATTAAGTACAACGTCCATGCAAACGCTAAGAATGAAGTAATAAAAAATAAATGCCAAAAGTAAGGCGGGTTAGAAGGGGCCAGAGCTAAAAAAAGGATCAGTGTCCCTAGCAATGTCCAGCTTCCACGCTTTAGCTTATCTGCGTCAATCATAGTAGGCCATCATATTTGTAGTGCTTTTCCAATTTTTTTATCCCAACCATTTTCAACAATTACCCACTGTACGCCTAGGCCTACAATAAAGCCAACGCCAATTACTACTGCAAGAGGCGCTGCAGGCAAAGATAGCGCGCCAGTTACAATGCCCACCGCTGAACCTCCACCAATACCTGCGACGGCTGAAATGACGTTAGTCGGTTGGCTATCCGCAGATTTATTATACAGCTCTTTCCAGGATTGAGAGTTTGATGCGTCGATCGCTAACTGAGGGCCAACTGCTATTGCCATGCCGACATAGGGGCCGCCTAGTCTTTTCAGTATTCCAGTGGCACCGTCAGCATGCAGTCGGGCACTTTGACTCAATGCGGTATTGGTATTAATTAGCGGTATGTGGGCAACCGATTGTCCAACTTTTCCCATTAATATATAATGCCGAGCTACAGCTGTTGTTGGTATTTAAAAAAATAACTTCCCCTCTTTTGAAATTATTCTAATTGTCCCTTTAAACGTTTTGCTCGCCGATCTGGCGCTTGCCGTACCCCTAGCGTCAGCCCATGAGTTGAGCTTCGCTTTTTGGGCCGCGGTCAAGTCTAAAAGGTCCATGACTTTTTTGGTCTGTGCCGCCGCCATGACTGCCCCTGCGGCGGTAGCAACGGTTCCTGTTAAGTTTCCTGGCGAAAACATCAAAGGACCGATTTCGGGAATATTTTCGGCAGCTTGTTGAAGAGATTTTAGAGCCTCTACCGAGATTTTTGCACCGGTCTCCAATCTCTGAAATATCTCACGAAGTAACAAGGCTCCTTTTTTTGATTCCTCCGCACTCAATTGTTCGTCAGGCGAGGAAAGCTGATAAATAAGGTATAACGCAGCATTGTAATCGTCCGTTTCATAGGTGCCTGCGAAGTTAGAGAGAGGCATATAATAGCTGCTTGCAGTCCCTCCAGAGGCTGCCTGATAGCCTCCTCTCAGTAAGCCTGATTGCCTTTGAGTGCAGCTTAAACGTGCTGAAGTTGGCGGGGTTAAATACTTATTCACACAGATATTCCCTTGTCTGGCCATAATCTTAGCGATAACCGCTTTAAGCTGAAATTTTCTGCATAATCATGTGCGATTGATAGATGCTAGTGGTCACTGGCAACGCTTCTAGATCAACTATTGCAACTCTCAACCTATAGTGCGCATTTTTCGTGATCATGCAAATATCCTTTAACTCTTGCCCACGACTAGCGCCTGGGATCCTAACCTAGCTTTATGCTCGTGTATTGAATTCATCCGGGTTAGTAAATGCACTGACCCTCACGTCCTTGGAGGTTTTCTCAAGCGCACATAGGGCGACAACAACTGAGCATCGCATCGTGTTTATCCTACTTGAAGAAAGACACCAATGGGAAGGTGGGATTGCGGCCTTCCAGTTGGTGGGTGACATTGCTGCTGCATTTTGATGTGTCACCACCGATCAAGTCCCTGATGTCTATCAGGTTTGTCCAATAACGCCATTACCAGGAGCTTGGGCATCTCTTGATTTTGCACCCTTATCGCTTTACCGGCAGGTTGGCCGATACGAGAGCTACTGACCCAGAGAACTGCCCTGTTTTCTAGCCGTCAGTATGAAAGCTAGGGCTGCCGGGGTTGCTACTCACACCCCATACTCTTCCCAGCTCATGCCGAGATATTCGTGCAGTTCCATGCCTGCACCTTCGCGTCCTTCATGCCAGTCTTCCACGAACCGGTGGATATCTTCTTCCACCACATCGCCCTTTAGGTAGAGCTCAAGAAATCTCATTTCAGCCTCCTGGCTCGACGTCGCAGATAGTGTCTCAATCTGGGTTTTCCAGCCCAAAACGAAAAAACCCGCCAAAAGGCGGGTTTTTCGGAGATTTCAAAGGCTGCAAAAACCACCTTTGAAACCTTGTATGGTGCCGGCACCAGGAGTCGAACCCGGGACCTACTGATTACAAGGAAGATGCTTTTAATATATAAATCAAACAGTTACGGATAAATTAATTACGTGCTGCAGGGCTAGAACTCCCGGAACTCTTAAGGTCTCCGGGTGCTATTACGTGATGTACAGAGGGTAACGGGGCATAGTCAGCACCAGCTGGCAGCTGGCAGCTGGCAGCGGTTGCCTTTGGCGAAGAGTAGTCAGTCAGAAAAGGCAATTCGAAACCCTGTTCACGGCGGTGAGGGGCGTTGTTCTTTGCACTTCGAATAGGCGCGTGACGTCAATGATGCCTCGCGCCTCGTCGATTTTAGTTTTTGACCAGAGTTCCTGGAGCACTGCATTGGAGGACATTTGGCTAGGCCTGGTGTGCATGCGGAACACGCCGCCAGACCCTTTTCAAAATCTTAACGTGCCGCAGAAATGAATACCTGCGGCGCTAAGGATGGGGCTCGATTGGAGTTACAGGCGAAAACGTCCAACGAGATCTTTGAAGGAGATAGCTAGCCGGGAGAGATCCTGCGTGGAGGCGGTTGTCTGGTGCGCTCCAGCGGCAGATTGAGTTGAAAGATCTTGGATGTTGACTAAATTCCTGTCGACCTCACGCGCAACATGAGCTTGCTCCTCACACGCACTCGCAATTACCAGGTTCCGCTCATTAATTTGAGCGATCCCATCTGCGATCAACGCGAGTGAGTCACCAGTAGATCGTGCGAGTAATTGGGTATTGCTTACCAGAGACTGGCTTTTGCCCATGGCGACCACGGCCTCGTCAGCCCTGGATTGGACCGCACTAATCATACCTTCTATCTCACCTGTAGAGGTCTGAGTTCTCGCAGCGAGCGCTCTCACTTCATCTGCGACAACTGCAAAGCCCCGGCCCTGCTCCCCTGCACGAGCCGCCTCAATAGCAGCGTTGAGTGCGAGTAAGTTAGTTTGTTCAGCGATACCGCGTATTACATCCAATACTTTTCCGATATTTCTGACCTGAACAGCTAGATCTTCTACTATTGTAGTGGAAGATTGGATTTCAGTTGTGGCGCTGTTTACAGCTTCTACTGCATTTCGGGCTTGGCCAAGCCCATTACTTGCTTGTGAGCTGGCCATCTTAGAGGCTTCAGACGTAGAGATTGCATTTCGCGCCACCTCTTCAACTGCAGATGTCATTTCCGTAACCGCAGTGGCAGCTTGTTGGATCTCATCATTTTGGCGAATCAGGCCACGGCTGCCATCTTCAGTAACTGCATTAAGCTCTTCGGCTGCGGAAGCCAATTGGTTAGACGCATCGGCAATTTGGTGAATAGTGCTTTTTAAACTATCCTGCATATCTCCTAGCGCGTTCAGTAGCTGTCCGGTTTCATCCCTTCTGCTACTGCTCACACTTTCAGTTAAGTCGCCATTAGCGATTAGTCTCGCACTTGCCACCGCGATGGCTATAGGTCGACTGATCAAACTACTCACAATGAGTCCTAAACTCAGAGCAGCTATGAACGCTAGAGCTATGCCAACATAAAGGACATTGGTGGCGGAGCGCTCCTGCTGATCGGCATCCCTAGCCCCTTCTTCAATCTGACGGTTGTTAGACTCAACCATGATGGTCATCTCGTCCATGACCTTAGTATAGCCTTCCTGGAGTTCTCCCGACAATAAGGGGCGAGCGGCGCTGACGTCTCCAGCTTTTAGTAAAGAGAGTACTCTTTGAACTTGTGATTGATAGATAGGCCAATCCTGCTCCATTTTGTCGGCAGCAGCCCGCTCATCATCTGCCAATGGCGTGCTCCGATAAATGGCAAACGCCTTCTCACTGTCTGCAAAGTTTAATTCCATGCGTCTGATAATACGGTCTTTTAAATCCTGTGACTCACCAGCTGCAGTTGCCACAGTGAGTGCGTATAGGTCTCTATGCTGAGCTATCGCCTTAGATTTAGCTTCAGCCGTCTTTGCGACAGAAACAAGGTTATTAGAAAAAACAAGCTTCAGCCTTTCCGACAAATCAGTGACACCCCGGCCGCCTAATAAACCAACTCCTAATGTGATAAGTGCGCACAGTCCAAATGCTGTGATTAATTTGGTGGATAATTTTGCGTTTTGCAACCAAGTCATAATACCGTCCTGAAATTTTTTACGAGTAAAGTGGCGGAAATAAGATCCTTTTTAGAGTTCATGTGTTATTATCGGCGCCTTGGTAGAAAACTTGAATGCCATTTGGCTGGCTGGAGTTTTGTTAAAAATTGGGTCTTTGGGATGGGGTTGTGAGTTTTCAATTAAGTGTTACTTATGTTTCGTATGTCACTACGCCAAGAGTGCATTTATTCGACTTTCCTATGGGGCACTTTGGGTCGAGTGCTGCCGATCGCTGCAGTCAGCGGCTGCTTGAAATTCAGCGGTGTCTTAAGACAATCATAACGCGCCCTATTTTCCATCGCCCCCTGACCCCGGCCCCCGGATGCTTGGACTACAAGTCATTACTGACGCTCATGGTTTGGAGCATCACGCAGCGCCAGGAGATCCTTTTGTCGTTACCATCACTGCCCGCCAACTGAACGCATTGAGGGCCCTGCAACGTGCCCTCCCTGAATTGGACGAGCTGGTTATGTCGATCACCTTGGCGTTTGACGCTTCACCCACCGATAGCCCCGAACTGGCTAGGCTCATTCTGGAAAAGACCTGCCGTCGTATGGTCGCCGGTGAACCGGGCAGTCACGGTGCGATGATCGAACACCTGGAGACCTTCGGCGATCTGAACTGTCTGTCACCACAACAGGTCATTAAGTTTACCAAACAGATTCGGAAGCTCGCTTGATCATGCGCCAAGGTATTCAGTACGGAGCACTGAGAGCCATGATCCAGAACAGTGCCGTAGGTGCGCGGATGGTGACCTTTTGGTGCTTTCGGGATACCAGAGATCGCGGGGCTGGTTTAATATGAACGCGCCAAGTGGCTCGACGCGAAACATAACTCAGGAAAGAAATACGGTGCCTCTTCCTATTACCCCCAAGCATGAAGAGACTTTGCGTCTGTTGCGCCGTGGCAACCCCGCTATGGCTAATTTATCTGCTGCGATTGATAAAGCCTTTGATGTCTCTGCGTGCGAAAACCCAGAGTTAGCTCGGCTCATTCTGGATGTGCTTTGCCTACGGTTTATTACGGGTGATCCTACCGCCCGCCCCGCACTGATTGCGCAAATCAATCATTTTGGTACTTTGAAATGTCTGTCCCGTTCGCAGGTGCATGCTTTCACAAGCGCAATTGCCGATATCGTTTAAATAATTCCCAACCTATTCAATATGATGCGCAGCGCGCTATCTTCGAGAGCTGCGTCGATTAGATAGGGTCATAATTTCGCGTGTCCGAGCTTCCCGCTCTCAAGTCAGTTCATGTCAGAAGCATTGACCAGCGGTATGCTGAGGTCGTAGACGTCCATCATCGCTCCATCGCGGTGACCGCTGGCTTCCTGTTTGTCCGCTCTCGTACCTGCGGTGTCAGTAATACCTCTCCGTTTAAGGTCGTGTAGGCCGAATCGTTGCTCTGTCGTTATGGTGCCGTCTTCGATGGCTAAGGTGATAAACCGTTGCCAGGCCGTGTCCAGGCTAGTTTTGTGCAAAGCCCCTCCATGGCTGGCCACGATGATGTAGCGTCGATCGGGACGAATCGGAATGACTGTTGATTTACTGGCCCAAACCTTGGCCCGGTAAGCCTTCGCCCCTTCCCAAGCTGCGCGCAGTCGGGTCGTCCAGCGGACAATGTTGTCCCGGCTGCCTTTGCGCCGGTTGGTCATAATCCCTTCGGCTAGTTCATGGGCATCGGTCAAGGTGATGGTCTCAATGCCCCGCAAACGGCATAGGTAACCAATCTCCATCACGTAGCTCAGGTACTCCGGACAGCCACCTTTCTCGTTCCGCGCTAATCGACCGAACGCCAAGGCACGGTCGACCAGCACCTCCATGACCTGATGCTCTGGTAAACGCCGACGTTTGCGCTCCACCGGCGCTTCGATCCCCTGCGCCGGATTGCTGTCGAGGTAGCCCCGGTTGCGGCCCCACTGCAGGACGCGGCGCAGGTAGCGCAGCACATGCGCCGCTTTGGACGGCGTGCCCTCGTCGGCCAGGCGATCGACAATCCGCTGGATCAATGCTGCGGTGAATTTCTTCACCAGTAGATCCCCCAGTGGTTTGCCCAGCCGCGTTGGGATGCTCAGCAGGACGTCCCGCGAGTAGCAGTAGTCGTTGTGAGTCTTGATACTGAGTCTTTTGTAACGATCGCTCAGGTGAAACTGAGCGCAGACGTAGCGCAAAGTGCCTTGGTCGACGCCCGAGGTTTGCTCCATGATTTGATGCAGCTCGGAAAGGGTCACATCAGCCGGTGCCACATTGCGCCGGCGTTGTTTGCCGGTCTCGTCGTAATGCAGCGTGTACCAGACGCCGGCGTTGCGATGATCAAAGTAAATGGCCGCTGGGAGAGCGGCCTGATCGATGTGGGGGGGAATGTGCGGATTATGCTTCCGCTTACGCGCTTTCCTCATAGGATGTTGGTGTCATAACGCTCTGAGGTTACGGACTCCATGCCCGCAGCGTGGTGAATGAGATCCAGCGTGGTCCAAGGGCCTGTGCGACCCCGGAACATGCGGATGCCTTGAGTGATCAGCGACCGTTCGACGTCGGAGCGGCGCTGGTAGCCGGTGATGCGCTGCAGGTCCTCAAAGGTGAGGACATTGCTTGTTGGGGAATTCATGTTTGCTCTCTGCAGGAAGCAGCAACCAAGGGAGTGTAACGCTTCGCCTTGGTGCCAAAAGCCAGAACCTGGCTGCTCAATTACTGGGGGAGGGGGGTGGCGAGAATCTGCGTCAGGACGTGCTCATCGCTGGCGGTCAAATCGCCCTGGATCTGCGCTTGGTTGGCCAGACTCTCCAGCCGACCGCGTGTGTCCGGGGTCTTCTGCACCAGGTAGCCGATCAGTGCCGTGCCGACCATAGCGATAGTCAGCAGGTTTTTGGGTGGTGTGCTAGCCTTTGAATTGCTGCTGCTTGGGTGTTCCGTCTTCATCGCCGTACTCCTAGTTGTGGTGGGTGCTGGGGAGCTGCAACTCCTCAGTACCGTTCTCTTGCCAATATCGTCGGCGCCAACACGTGGTACCTACTACCCTGTCCTGCGCGCCAAGTGAATGATCAGGTCTTCCAAATCGACAGCGTCTTCCGCCTCTAACTGCCACTCCAGTACCGCCTGGATCTGCTCCCGACTGCACTGCAGCACCATCATTTCCCGCTCACCCCGGGCAGCACGCACGTCCAAAATCTCTAGAAGACCGTCTACGGCATACGCATCGGCATGTACTACCGGGTAGCCGTGTTCAGTTCGTTTAAGTCCGGCAATCACCATGCTGACCGGGTCGACAGCAGGATCGAGCGGGAGCTCGCTCATTACTTGAATCTGCATGGCGTCCTCTCAAGTTTTGAAATGCCAGCAACGCACGGATTGCAGATCGCTCGCGAACAGATCCCGGAGCAGGTTCTCAAGGAAGGCAAAGTCGCTGGAAAGGTGACGCTGGGCGAAGGTGGTGACTATGCCAACCTTGACGCCCTGGTGCATGACACCAAGCAGATGGTCGACGAGCGCGTTCGTGATGGCGGCGACCTGATCGCAATCATCGGCAGTGACCTGCTGGCGGCTGACAAAGCCAAGCTGTACGCCAAACAAGGCGATCTGCCAACCGAGAAAGAACGCATCGAAGACGCTCAGGTCATCGCGACCTATGGCGGTCTGCCGAGCTTCAGCGTGCCGTTCTTTCCGGTCAACGCCGTGGTGGTCACCAGCTTCGACAACTTGTCGATCTACTTCCAGGATTCCAGCTGGCGCAAGCAAACCATCGATAACCCGAAGCGCTCCCGCGTCGAGGATTACAACAGCCGTAACGAAGGCTATGTGATCGAGCAGCTGGAAAAGTTCGCCATGACTGAAAACATCGAATTGGTGAAAGCATGAGCCTGGCACTGGCGCACAAACGCCGCTTGATCGCAGAAGGCCCAGCGGCTGCGATCGCCGGTGCCCAGATGGCTTATTCGGCTGACACCGCGCTGTCCAGTCCTGCCAATGCCCGCAAGCATTTGAAGCTGATGGAAGACGCCTTGGCCGGTGATCTGGAGCGCATCAGCGCGATCAATAGCCGCGAGCAGCGCCAGATGCTCAAGCGTGACGAGCTGCTGCCCAAGTACCTGGATTACGTACAGCGGTACCGCGATTCGGAATTGAATTTCCAGAACTCGGTGCTGGTATATGTCCTGATCTGGCTGTTCGACACCGAGCAGTTCACCCAGGGCCTGGAGCTGGCCGACTTCGCAATATCCCAGGGCCAGGCGCTGCCTGAGCGCTTCAACCGCGACATTCCGACCTTTGTCGCAGACGAGGTGATCGATTGGGCCGAGGCGGAATTCAAGGCCAGGCGCAGCCCTGAGCCCTACGTTTCCAACCTGCTGCCCCGTGTCGACGGCGAATGGCAGCTGTATGAGCGCATTCCTGCTCGTTACCACAAGTTGCTGGGAATGATCGCGCTGCACCGCAAGGACTGGCCTGTAGCAATTCACCACTTCGAACGGGCCGAACAGCTTTACGAAAGCATCGGCGTAGGGACACGCCTTTCTGACTGCCGCAAGGCGCTGGCCAAGGCGCAAGCCAAAGAAAACGCTGGCAACGGCACCGAATAACCGACTACCCCCCCCCCCCGGCGAGAAACTGTGGATGTGAGCCAACCATTTATGGCCCTGACCCACTGAAACAGTTTTCCCGCCCCTAATGCAAAAAGCCTTGCGCATGGCGCAGCTTTAAGAGGTTGCTATGTTCATCGGGTCACTGCGAAAGGTTGTCGACATCAACTTCCCCCTCGGGGAAAGTTGCGGTCGTCCGCAGATCACTGCCCCCAAGAACCTGGACGCATCCTCTCAGTGTGCTCATGTACCTGTCAGCGATTTTCAACGCTGCCAAGACGACATCCGGATGAAGATCGCCGTTTGTTTCAAGGCTAATAAGTGCAAGCGTGTGTGCCTGCCTAAGCTTTTTCTCTTTGAGGTATTGCTGGCGTTTTATGGCCAGTTCACGCTCTCTAAGCTTTTCTTCCAGGTAGATAATCTTTTTTCCTATATCGTCCATTTGCCGTCCTCCTCCGTTGCTTGCAGGAAAAGTATATGAGGTTTTCCGGCAAAGCTCAGGAGTTTCTGAGCCAGTGGCGATATAAGCTCGTTAGTGCATCACTGCAAGAGCTTATTTATTGTGACTTTCCCGTCCGGGAACGTCGCAGTAATTTCTACCTGACTGCCTCCAAGGACCTGGACGCATTCATTCAGAGTGCTGACGTACCGGTCAGTAAGCCTCAATGCCTCCTTGACCGCATCAGGATGAACATTCTGCGTGCGCAGGCACATCATCGCCATTGCATGTGCTTCCTCGATCCGTCTATCAAGGATCTGTTGCTTACGCCTTGCCGACGTAAGGCGTTCTTTGAGGCGCATTTTCAGAGATACAAACCTTCCTTTCCCATCACTCATGGTCCGCAGTCCTCCATTACAGGCGGGAAAAGTGTATGAACTTTTCTGGCAAACCTTCATGGTCAGCAGACGAACGGTGCCTTAAGGCTGATAGCAGATTATTACGAAAGTTTACTTGTTGGCACCCTTGCATCAGGGAATGTTGCGGTGATCTCCAGGTCGCCGATTCCCAAAACCTGAACGCAATCTGCCAACACAGTGGCGCAAGTGTCAGCGATTGCAAGTATGTCTTCGACGTTTTCAGTTTCGCGGTGCTCCCCATCGAGCAGTCGGAGCGTGATGGCTTGTGCTTGCTCAAGCTTATTTTTGACATCATGAATCTTAAATTTTTCAGCCATTTGGCGCTCTTTAAGCCGCGCACTCAGCGATTCAATCCTTTCTTCGTCATCGTTCATGACTCGCAGTCCTCTATCGCATGGAGGGGGAGTGTATGAGCTTTTCCGGGAAACCCACCACCTTTGTTGAACAATTCGTCAGAAACGACGGTTTCTGGCCTGATCTTGCAGTCTCCGAGTTTCAGAAAGGTTACCGCTTGCCAGCGGAATACCTGGTAGAGATGCTGGCCGCCGATCTGAACATGGCCATGGTCGAGGTCAATACCGATCTGGCCAAGTTAAAAGCGCGCTGGCAGGGCGTTGGCGTGTCCAACGTTGAATCCGCAGACACCACCATCCTGCCAGAGCGCACCTTTCAAGCCGCGACCTATAAGCGCGCCGTCTACAGCCGCGCCAAAGCCAGCCTGCTGACTCAGTTCGCCACGGTCAATCGCCGCGAAAGCGCCGAAAACGTGGGCAAGGAACTGCCAGAGCGGTCCGAAACCTTTCTCGCTTTCAGCCAGGCTGCGGTGCGCTCGCTCCAGGGCCGTGGCCGCATCACGGCGGCGCTGCTGTGATCAAGCTCAAGGCGTTGACCGCCTACCTGCTTGAGCGCCAATTGGTTGCCCCTGAGCAGCTCGACAGCTGGACCGACCAAGTGCAGGTCGAGCTGGTCTGGAAGCCTGACACCCAAGGCATGCACATGGGTGACATGAATTACGGCGCGACCATCTCGATCGAGCGGTTCGCGGATCACCCGGCGCGCCTGTTTGCCCTGGTAGGCAGCTGGCTGGAAACCCACGACCAGGACCGCGACGGTCTGCCAAACGTGGTGTTCGATGTGGTCATGCTCGACAACGATCTTGCCGACGTCGACATCAAGCTGCAGTTCACCGAGGCGCAATACCTGGCCGAGGATCCTGCCGGCGAGATCGAGGCCTTTGGCAGAACCTGGTCGTTCGTACCGTTCGAACTGTGGGTGGCTGAGAGCGGCGAGGTGACCGGTCATGGCCTTTGATCTGGACATTCGCGGCATGCTCGAAGCCCAGGACCTGCTGGCTTTGATGGAGCTTCCGACGCCCAAGCGCAGACGTCTGTTGAACAACGTGGCCAAGCGCGTGCGCAGTCTGAGTCGGCAGCGGATCCGCAACCAGCAGAACCTGAATGGAACCCCGTTTGCTGCCCGCAAGGACACGTCCAAGGGCAAGAAAAAGATGGAAACCGGCCTGGGCAAACTGCTCGATGTCACCCGCTTGACCGGGACCGAAGCCGAACTGGGCTGGCGTAACACGCTGACCCGCTGGGTTGCCTCGCAGCAGCACAACGGCGTGTCCGAACGACGCACCGCCGCGCAGATGCGCCAGTGGAACAAGGTTCCGCCGGGCACCGCCGCTACCGAAAAGCAGGCCAAGACCCTGCGCCGTCTGGGTTTCAAGACCCGTCAGGAAGGCAAAAAGACCCTGACCCGCCCATCCGTGGCGTGGATCCAGCAACACCTGAACTACGCCAGAGCGGGATTGCTGATCCGCGTCCTGGACGACGAACGAGCCGAATCCACCGGTGCGCAAAGCTGGAACATCCAGCTGCCTGCGCGTCAGTTCCTCGGTGCCAGCGACAGCGAAACCAGCCAACTGGTGAACCTGGTGCTGCAACAAATCCTTAATTCACCCCGCTAACGAGGCACCGCTTTATGGCACTCGGCAAAGTCAGCGTTAACAATCTCAACCTCGGCCAGGGTGCCGTGAGCGAGATCGAACGCTATTTCCTGTTCATCGGTCCCGCTGCCAAGAACGTCGGCAAGCTGGTCCCGTTGGACACCCAAAGTGATCTGGACGTCCAGCTGGGCGTTGCGGACAGCGACCTGAAAACCCAGATCCTGGCGGCGCGCAGCAACGGCGGCGATCGCTGGGCCTGCATCGCCGCTCCGATCGCAGGCGAAACCACCTGGCAACAGGCGCTTGAGAGCGCGACCCGCAGTTATTCATTCGAAGCGGTGGTGATCGTCAACCCGGTTACCACTCAGGCCGAGCTGTCAGCGATGCACGTTGCAGCCAATGACCTGAGCAACAAGCTGGGCCGCCGCGTCTTCGTGCTGGCGGCTAGGGGCGGGCAAGGCCATCACCGAATCGCTTGAACCAGCGCTGGAAGTGAACCGGGCGCTGGGTGACATGCGCGCCCTGGGCACAACCGAAGACGCGCTGGCCTCCTTGAACCGGACTGCCCTCGAATTCTCGATCACCTACGCCACCGGCGCCGCCGAGTTCGTGGCGTCGTCACGCGTCATCGATGGCGCGATCAAGGGCCTGGTCGGCGGCCAGCTGGCCACCATCACCAGTGCCAGCAACCTGTTGGCCAAGGTCACCAAGTCCGACGCCGAAACCACTGGCGCGTACCTGGGCACCATGTACAACCTGTTCAAGTCCCAGGCAGACAAGATGGGCCGGGTGGAATGGGCGCAGCAGCTGACCGGCCAGACCGCGCTGGCGGTGAAGCTGTTCCGCACCGACGGTGCCCAGTTGAAAGACGCCTTCAAGGAAGTAGGGGCGATCGCCACCCAGGCCGGTGTCAGCTTTGCCGAACAAATGGCGGTGGTCGGTACGCTGTCCAGCACCATGGAAGGCGGCGACGCCGGCGGGCGCTACAAGGCGTTTTTCGAAAACCTCAGCGCGGCTGCCGAGAAAACCGGCCTGAGCTTCACGGACGCCGCCGGCAATGCACTGCCCATGCTGCAGATCATGGACAAGCTGCAGGGCAAGTACGGCGACCTGACCAGCGCGGCTGCCGGCACCAAGCTGATGGAAGTGTTCGGCGGTGAAGGTGCCCAGGTGATCGGCGCGCTGGCCAAGGACACCGATCGCCTGCGCAACGGCATTGCCGAACTGGGCAAGGTCCGGGGCCTGGAGAACGCCGAGAAGATGGCCAAGGCCATGGTCGACCCCTGGGAGCAGTTTGGCAAAGCCGTCGAGGCGCTGCGCATCGCTTTCGGCCAGTCCCTGATTCCGACGCTGACACCGCTGATGGAGCGCCTGGTGGGCATTGCCAAGACCTTGACCCGCTGGACGCAGCTGTTCCCGAACATCACCCGCATCATCGGTATCACCACGCTGGTGGTCTTTGGCTTCATCGCCGCGATGTCGCTGCTTACCCTGGTAGTCGGTGTCAGCAAGATGGTCTGGCTGGGCATGCTCACCGTGTGGAAGCTGCTCACCTGGCAGGGCTTCAAATCGATCGCCATGTTCCTGTTCCACACGGTCATGGTTGCGGCTTTCGTGGTCGGCCTGATCGGGCTGTACACCTGGATGGCGATCGTGCGCGTCGGCATGTTGCTGTGGCAGGGCGCGATCTGGCTGGTCAACGCCGCCATGCTGGCCAACCCGGTGCTGCTGATCGTGGCCGGCATTGTCCTGTTGGCCGCTGCCGTGGTTGCGGCGGTCGTGTACTGGGACGATCTGTGCACGGCGCTGATGAACACCACCGCGTTCCAGTGGATCAGCGATCAGATGGCCAAACTGTCCAGCTGGTTCGACTCGATGGGCGGCTGGTCCGGTATCGCCAAAACTGCCTGGGACAGCATCCTGTCCACGGTGAAGGGCGCAATCAATGGCCTGATCGAGATGGCCAACAAGATCCCCGGTATCAACATCGAGACCACGTTTGGCGATTTGCCAGAGCCGCCGAACGTGCCCGATCTGCCTGGTCAGGTGGGCGCACCTGTACCGGGTCCACAACTACCGGCAGTGGTGACCACACCGCCAGTGGGCACAGTGCCGGGGGCGAAAGTCGCCTCGGCTGCGCAGACTCCCGCAAGTCAGTCACCCAAGCCCCTGGCTCTGGTACCGGCTGCCGTCGCTCAATCTGCGCGTGTGCAGGTTCCCGCACCTGCAGTTCAGGTCCAGCCGGGCCAGCCCATCAGCCTGCCGCAACCCAACGTGCTGCCCTTCAAACCGCTGCAGATGCCTGCTCCGCAGATCAGCCAGGCCGACCCGATCATGCTGCCGCCGGCATCGGCTGACCTGGCGTTTTCTATGCCGGCCAAAGCTGCTCTGCCAGAGCGCGTCGAGAAGGTCATCGAGCTGCCCGCCAAATCGGACAAGGGTATCGAGGCCCGCAAGGCGATCACCGCCAATACGTCGATCAGCCCCACCAAACCGCAGGCCGTCCCGAAAGGAGGACTGATGCAAAGCTTCCAGAACCAGAGCAACGCCATGAACCCCAACCAGCGCCCCGGCACCCACGTCGAGACAGTGAACATCAATACCTCCAAGCAGATGACCCCGCTGGAGCTGGAAAACATGATGGCCATGGCGGTGGGCGGCTGATGAGCGAATACGTAGATCTGTTGATCATGAACAATGACCTGGTACTCGATCCGGCCCGCCAGCCCCTGCTGGTGGATGACCGCGCCTCGATCGCCCAGGACATCGCGCACCTGATCCGCGAAAGCGGCCTGCTAATCACCCTGGTGGCCGAGCGCGACCGGTTGCGTCAGCGTGACTGCATTCAGCAGATGGAGCTGCTCGTCGAGGATGACGACCGCCTGGTACCAGGCACGGCGCAGATCGAGCAGACCCAGCCGGGTGTGTACCTGGTCACCGCGACCACCGTGAAGTTCGGTCAGGTGGAGATCACCCTATGACCGTCGACTTCAAAAAGGCGCTGGGTGATTCCGGCATTCCGACCACTGAGGCGCAGCTCAAACAGGCCTGGGAAAAGCTGGCCGTCGAGCAGGGCAGCACGCTGACCAACACCAGCGCGTACAGCCCGTTCTGGCGGATCATCACGGCGCTGGTCACCAAGCCGGTGCTGTGGCTGCTGGAGTTCGTCAGCGGTACGGTGCTGCCGAATTTCTTCGTCAAGACTGCCGGCGCGCAGTGGCTGGACATGCTGGCCTGGGCGGTGAACATCGAGCGCAAGGCCGCGACGGTGGCCGTTGGTGAACTGCTCTTTACCCGCGCCAATACCGGTGGCGAGCTGGAAGTGCCGATCGGCACTGTCGTTCAGTCACCGACCCTCAATGGTCATATCTACCAGTTGGTGACCACCGAACCGCGCAGTTTTGAAGAGGGCCAGAGCCAGCTGGTCGTACCGGTTAAGGCCGTGGGAGCCGGCAGCGGCTACAACCTGGCACCTGGTTATTACGCCGTGCTGCCTCAGTCGGTACCGGGCGTTGTCCAGGTTGTGAACAATACCGACTGGCTGCAGACGCCTGGCGCGGATTCCGAACATGACGACCAGTTGCGCCTGCGCGTGCGCAACCAGTTTTCGGCGGTCAACCAGTGGCACACAGATGCGGTGTACCGGGCGATCATCACCGGGTTTCCAGGTGTGGCAGCAGATGGCGTGTACTTCGAACACGGCGCGCCGCGTGGGCCAGGCAGCGCCAATGCCTTCGTGCTGTTCGACGCCGGCGTGCCCGCCGATACCTTCCTAGAGCAGATCAACACGCATATCCGCGATGGCGGCAACCATGGCCACGGCGACGATCTGCTGGCCATGGCCATGCCTGAAACCCTGCACGCGGTCAGCGTCAACGTCTGGCCGGTGGCCAACCTCACCGTGCTGCAGCTGCAGACGCTGCAGGCCGAGATCGGGTTGTTCATCCGCGCTGCGTTTCGTGAAAGCACCCAGAGTGACTACGCACCGACCCGCACGTTTCCTCAGTCGCGTTTCAGTTTCAGCCGGCTGACCGAAGAACTGCACGTCCAGTTTCCCAACATCAGCTCGCTGCGGTTCGCCAACAGCGACATCGTGTCGGCACTGGACATCCCTCGCATCAGCACCCTGGCGGTGGTCCTGCAATGATCAAGCTCAAGCTGCCGTTCTGGCTCGAAGGGCTGGAGCTGACCAAGCTGGTGACCACCGCCCAGCTTTGGTGGGAACAGGCCACCGAATGGCTGCGCTGGCCGTACCTGCAGTTCGACGCGGACACCTGTCACCTGTCCATTCTGGAGCTGTGGGCCTGGCAGCGCGACGTCACCCGGTTTCCCGCTGAACCTGAAGCCTGTTCCGGTTGCGGGTCAAGTACGCCTTTATCAACTCCGTGGACGCCGGCAGCACTGCCGGTTTGAAACGCATCCTGGAGCGCTTGGGCGTTGGCTACGTCGAGATCCAGGAACGCATGCCCGAACGCGACTGGGACGTCGTGTTGCTCACCCTGAGCGATTCCCAACTGTCCGAGAACCCCGACCTGTTGCGTGTGCTGATCCGTCAGTACGGACGTACCTGCCGCCGGTATGACTTCGTAACCATCACCCCGGTGCGGCTTGCTGTTGCCCTGGTGGATTTCAATGACGATCAGCAAACGCTGGTCGCCAGCCTTTAGGAGCCCTCATGGCTGCAAGTATCACCCTCGCCGGCGAAAAACTGATCGCCCAGAAACAAGCGGCCAACCTGCCGCTGACCGTGGCCCGCTTCGTGCTGGCCAACGTGCCAGGCCTCAATGTGAGCGGCCCGGTCAATCGCGCGGGCGTGAAGCCGCCAGCGGCCCAGATCGTCTACACCGCAAACATCACCCAGCAGGGCTACGTGAACCCTAACCAGGTGGTGTACAGCCTGCTGATGGGCACCGATATCGGTGACTTCGACTGGAACTGGATCGGCATGGAGACCAGTGACGACGTGCTGCTGTCGGTCGCCTACGTGCCGGTGCAACAGAAGCGCAAGAACATCCTGCCCGACCAAATTGGCAACAACGTCACGCGCAACTTCCTGGTGGTGTTCGACGGTGCCCAGCAGCTGACCGGCATCAAGATCGACGCCAGTACCTGGCAGTTCGATTACACCGCGCGCATGAAAGGCATCGATGAGCGCGAGCGCATCAGTAACCGGGACATGTTCGGGCGCGCCTGCTTTTTCGGCGCAGGCCTGCAGCTGCAGAAGGTCGGAAATGCCTACCAGCTCAATCCGGGCGTGGGGTATGTCGAAGGCGTTCGCCTGCAGCTCGATGCCGTGCTGCCTGTGACCGTGCCGGCAGTGCCGACCAAAGCGTGGCTGGATGTAGTGCTGCAGCGCGAGCTGAGCGACGTCGTGGCCTCGTTCAAAGTGGTGTTCGGCCAGGAAGCGAAGGTCGACTACACCGACAGCGCCTCGGCCAGGCACTACCTGGTGCCGTTGGCCGACATCACCGGCACCAGCAGCCTGGTCGACCTGCGTCCGATCGAGGCGATCGACAGCGAGCTGGTGAAGCACTTCGCTGCTCGGGTTGGGGACTATCCAGATCTGCGCGCCCGTGCCACGACCAAGGAAGACGTGGACTTGGGCAACCTGCCCAACGCGATCAGCGACGATCCGAACAGCAACAGCAGTGCCGTGCTGGCCACCACCAGAATGGTCAATGCCGTGCGCACGGCAATCAACCAGGCGATCGCGTCAATTGTTGACGGCTCGACTACCGTCGGCAGGGCCGTGCGTCTTGTTACGCCGCGAGCCTTTCGATTCAACGGTGCAGCCAGCGGCATCGGGACCTATGACGGCGCGAGTGATACCAATATCACCCTGACGCTGGCCGATAGCGGTGTAGCGGCAGGTACGTACACAAAAGTAGCCGTCAACCTGAAAGGCCTAGTCACCAGCGGCAGTAACCCGACAACGCTCGCCGGCTACGGCATCACCGATGCGTACAGCAAGGATGACGCTAACGGCAGTTTCGTGAAGCAAGGCGGCGGTCCTGACCAGAAGACCAACCGGATCAACATCGGCTGGACCGGCGCGATGCTCAAAGTAAGCGTCGACGGCAGCGACATGGGCAGGATCTGGACTGAAACGTCATTCAACCCCAATGACAAGGCCAACAAGGCTACTACGCTGGCCGGCTACGGTATCGCCGATGCCTACACCACTACTCAGGTCAACGACCTGGTGGGCAGACGGGTACTGGCTGACTCCATCGTTCACGCCGGTTTTGCCAGCAACAACACCGACTATCCGTACTTCCGTCGCATCTCTGATGACAAGGTCTACTACCTGCAGCCGCAGATTGGCTACACGCCCTTGCAGCAGGGTGGCGGTGCAGGCCAGAAGACCAACAAGGTTTATATCGGTTGGTCGGACGTGGGTCTGAAGTTGACGGTCGACGCCACAGATATGGGCCGAATCTGGACTGAGCAGTCGTTCAACCCCAACGATAAAGCCAACAAGGCTAATTCCATCGCCGGCTACGGCATCACTGACTGTTACACCGCTGCTCAGGTCAACGCGCTGGTAGCCGCAAGGGTCGCCGCCGACTCAATTACCACAGCGGGTTTTGCCAGTGACAACCCGGATTATCCGTATTTTCGACGTGCCTCGAACGGGGCCGTTCACTACCTGCAAAAACGCCTCGACTACACGCCCGTACAGCAGGGCGGCGGTGCAAACCAGGCAGGCAATCAGTTGCGACTGGGATGGGCAGCCAACGGAACAGGTGTTCGGGCGCAAGTGGATAACACTGACCTCGGCCTCTTGTGGGGCGAGCAAAACTTTTACCGGCCCGACAATAACAACTTCCTGGCGGTTTCTGTCACCGCGACTGAAGTGAGACTGCCCGCTGGCGGCACCTGGTGCTATTCGCTGATGCATTACTACTCGGGCGGTGCCGGGGTGATCGGTCGAAGTGGCCAGGCCGCTGGCGGGACAGTTATTTCATTCAGCGGCGGAAGCACCATTTACGGTTTCGCCTGGAGGTACGCAGCATGACAGACGTGACACTTGAAACCCCTGAAGAGGTCCTGCCGCCGATTTTCGCGGCTCCCGAAGAGCCAGTGGCTTTGGGCGTGTCCTTCTCCGAGGTGGCCACTAAAAACGATGGCTCGTTCGTGATAACCGTTGCTGGCAACCGTTGTCATGTTACCCAGGACTACAACCCGCCGCTTTACCAGGCTGTTGTCGACTATCTGGACGCCGGTGGCCACGCTACCGAGTACGCCGAGGACATCGTTGTCCAGGCCGACCCGGCGTTGCTGGCCAAGCTCTGGGTGGAGCTGCGTTTGAAAGTCTCGGACAACTTGGTATCGCAGTACCGCGATGCTCGCGATCTTGGCGGTGAACTGCCGATCACACCCGAGCAGTTCACCCAGCTGCTGACCTGGCGGCAGGCAGTGCGTGAATGGCCGCAGGTGCCTGGCTACCCAAAGGAAACCACGCAGCCGGTTACACCGGACTGGATCGAAGCGGTCGTGCTCGATGGCGAATGAATGGGCACCGATCAAACTGCAATGGCCGGTGCAGGCCACGCAGTGGATGGATCAAATGGCGGACGCTCGGGAGTTGATCCAGAGTGAAATGGTCATCACCGGCCAGCGCGTATCGACGCTGGCCGATATTGCCACCACCAGTCCTGGTCTGATCGCAGGGGCTGCGAAGTCCGCCATCAGTGCCGGACGTGATGCGTTGGTCGCGCAGTTCGAAAACATTCCGTCATGCATTGTGGTGACGCCGTTTCAGCACGGTGTAGGGCAGGGCAGCGGTGGTCACCAACGCTTTCTGTCTGCGCCCAACCTGCTGCAGCTGCTGGCCGACAAGTTGACTGACACGACCGACGCAGTCCGTCCGCAAGGTCAGCAGAGCGCCCTGGTACTGATATTCCTCGCCACGCGCCTGGACCAGCTCGCCGCGACGCTGGGGCGGTTCAACTTGGTGTTGCCTATGCCTGACCTGGTGCGCGCCGAGCGCCGTGCCGAACACCTGGCCAAGCTGGAAGTGGAAAAATGGATCATGCCGATCGCCGGGCAAATGCCGCTCTGGAGCCAGTTGCCGCTGCAGCGCTGCCCGATCACCAAGCTGGCCAGCCAGTCCATGGCCGGACAACTGGCGGTACTCGAAGGCTATGCCGCCGACAGCTCGCCCATGGCGGACCTTGCAGATCTGCAGGCGCGAAAGAAGGCGCAGGTACAAGAGCGCGAGCAGCAGCTGGCTGATCTGAAAGCCCAGTTCACCAACAGTGCCGACGACGTATCGATACAGTCCAGGATGCTGGGACCGGGTGACCTGGGCCAGCTGCGCCGCGAACTGCTCGAAGGCGAAGCACCTGGCCATGAATGGCCGCTGTGTGCCGGCGCGCTGCTGGTGGGATCTGCGGAGAGCCTGAGCTTTGTCCAGGAACTGGTGGGCCTATGACGCTGCTACTCAATGGCGAGCAGATCGTCGGCCACCGCATGAAGCTGACGGCCAACCTCAAGATCGAGGCCGACGAGCTGGGCGGCCAGACATCGGCTACCGACAAATCGCACAAGGGGTTCAAACCCAAGACGCTGACCGTCGCGCTGATAATCCCCTATAAGGCCCTCGAGGACTTACGCACAATCATGCGCCTGGCCGAGGCGACTGCAGGCGGTGGCCAACTGCAGACCTACCGCATCGTGAACGACACGGCCAAGGCCTTTGGGATCCGGCAGGTTACGTTCTCTGACGGGGTCAGCGCCCGTGAGGACGACACACTGGCCCAATGGATCGTCCAGTTCACCCTAAGCGAGAAGCTATCCAACCCGGAGAAGGTTGAGAACCGGCGCGCCGGCAACGGCGTCACGTCGCAGTCAGCACCAGGTGATGGTGTTGCGGGCAACGGATCGGGCACGCCCGAAGAGCTGACGGGCTTTGAGGCAGTGCTCAAGAAGGTGGACAGCTACCTGGGTGGCGCGTCATGAGTATGAAACTGCACAAGGTGCTGTCGATCGGCGGGACGGTCATGCCGCTGGTCAACGACGATGTCCGCCTTGACCTCAAGAGTCCGGGCCGCGCTACGTTCACGATCAAGGCCGGCGTTACCGTCAAAGGTTTGGTCACATTCGATATCGGCTACAACGAAGCGGTCCTGCAGCGTCATTTCATTGGCTATGTCGAGCGCTGCACTGCCACCAACGGCATCGAGCAGGTGGTGCTGTGCCGCGAGTTAGCCGCGGTGCTGGCCAACCCGTTGCCCATGAACCTGCGCCATGTAGATCTGCGCGCGGTACTGGCCGATATCGGCAGCAAGACCGGCCTGCGTTTCCGGGTTCCGGATCAGGCCTACACACGCGTCAAGACGCCGTTCTTCTACAACCTGGCCGCTGGTTACCAGGCACTGGACAGCATGGCGCGGGTGTTCGGCATCAAGGACTTTATCTGGCAGCAACAGGGTGACGGCGAGATCTACGTCGGTGCCTGGGCTGACAGTTTCTTCGGCGCTCGGTCGCCGTTGCAGTTGCCGGTGAACCTTTTCGACGGTTACCAGGGCAGCCAGAGCGCAATGATCGCGGCCTTACCGGGCCTGCGACCAGGTGTATCAATCAACCAGGGCGAGCGCATCACGAACGTGACGCTGGCCGGCACGCAGATGGCTATCAAATGGACGACGCAATCAAGCGCAGCGTAGAACGACAATTCCCTGAACTCACCGGCGGCTATCACTTGCCGCGCTTCGCCAAGGTGGTGGCCGTGGCGGATGCGCCGGCCAGCGCTGGACTGTGTGACGACTTCCGTCCGCGCTTCTCAGTCGACCTGCAGGTGATGGGGCCGGACGGCGAGATTGATACAGCACTGCCGGTATTGGCCGGTGTGCCGCTGCCTATGCCGGTCGGCGGTGATGAAATGGGTTTCTTTGCCTTTCCGGAGGAGGGCACTAGCGTGGTGGTGTGCTTTGCCTATGGCCTGCCACATAAGCCCTACATCCAGACCATCCTGCCGCACGGCCTGACCCTGCCGAAGGTGCCCAAGGGCGACCAGGTGTGGCAGCACAGTGACGCAGTGCAGCAGCGCGTCGACGCGGATGGCAACTGGTTGCGCAAGACTGACGGCAAGATTCAGGACCAGGCGATCGAGCGGGAAGTCGACGCCATGACGAACACCGAAAGCTTCCAGAGCCACACCAGGACGGTGGACGATCATTCGACAGAGTTAGTGGGTGGCGTGAAGAAGATCGAGGCTCTGGGAGCGCTAAAGCTGCTGTCAGGCGGATCCGCGAGCCTGGCGGCAGTGGATGACCTTCACCAAGCTACTGGTCGGGATCTGAACTTGGTGGTCGGCCAAAAGCACAACGCCACGGTGGGTGGCGACATGCACGAACGGATTCAGGGCTTGCGTCAGAGTGTGGCGGGAATAAATCAGGTTATGCGCGCGCCAAAGAGCTGGATCGGTTCCGAAGATCTGAATCTGTTTAAGGTGGTATGTGACGCCTTGGACCTACTTCAGGAAATGAACGCTCAATTGTCTAAGCACACACATTTGCCAAGTTCAAACCCCAGTCCGAATGATTCTTTGGGGTTTTCCGAAAAAGCCGGTCGCGCGGCGCTTTTAAGCGCCGCACTAAAGACTATAACTGGTTGAGGAATTTACGCTATGCCTTCAGCATTTTTGATGATGTCCCAGAATATCCTCTCTCTCTCTGCTCGCTTGGATTTGTCTGACGTCGATCGGGAAGAGACCTCCGCGTAAGAGGCGATCTCGGCATCGTTAGCATCAAAATCGTTATTTTTAGCACGAACTACGAGTTCAGTAAGCTTTTGTTTGACTTCTTGAATGTTTACAAAATACAGTCGGTCTTGCGTTGTGTTGTAATGTAAACATACTCCGAACAAAGAATGAAATACACCCTTCGATTTGAAGAGAGGCAGGTTTTCTTTATCTAAAATGGTTTTGACCAAGCCTATTGTTGAATTGAAAGCGTTCTCGCATTCCAATTCCATGGGAAACTCGTCGTCATATTCCGTATATGCAAGTTCCAGTAAGTCTTTTTTGTTGGTTACTCCGTATACCTGTCTCAATAGAAGTTCGCTTACATACTCAATGTCTAGCATTCTCCGGACGTCCCTAGCGGTAAAAAGCCCTATGCTTTGAAAGTAGGGATTATCCGCCAAACGCTCGGCTAGCTGTTTGAAGTGCCCAGTGTATCTAGCGTTTCTCAGCTCTTGATCATTAAGAACTATGTTGTTGGTGTTCAGTCGCGTAAAAATATTGCGAATTTCATCGTCGTTCGTTTTCCTTAAGAAACGGACAACAATTTTGTAATCCCAAAATAGCTCTTTCTGGTCAATATTTAAGTCTCTGAAGTATTGGCCCTTCCAGTTGTCATTTATTGGAAGTGAGAATATATTATCAATGAACTGCAGTATGGACGTTATCCTTTGCTGTCCATCGACAACGATGTGTTGTTGCTCTCCGGTTTCTGTGTCTGTCTGAACCTGCATGTAAACTTCAGGGAACGGCAGATTGCCAAGGATTGTGTCCATTAGTAGGGACCTTTCCTTATCCATCCAAACTGCCCTTCTTTGGAATTTTGGGCTTATCTGCAAGCTGTCGTCATTTTTAAGGCGGTTGAACCATGAAATGGTCTGCAAGCTAACTTCGTATTCCATAATTTTCCTTATATCTTTGCTGCGCGAATACCGCGCACATAGTAGTCAATTGTTTCGTCCATGTTGCGGAAATACATCATGTTTACAGTTCTATAGCCCACAGATATATCTGAGTATTTGTTTGTGATTTTTTCATATCTTTTACGTATTGACGAACTTAGTGACGGTACCCACTTGGGCGATACAAAACCAGAATAAACATTTTCTCCGTTTCTTCTTAATGCGTTTCGCGCGTCTACCCCTAGTGAATAATATTGATTTCGGTGGTAGGATCTTAATTCATCCCAGGTTTGTAGGTAGTGATCAGCGCAGATAATTGCTATATCGATATCTGAACTCGCACTAAATTCACTTAAGTTGTTTCTAGGATTTAGGCTGAATTTCCAGTTGGCAGAACCTACTATGGCGACTCGAAGCGCATTTTTGTGATCCTGTTTAATAATGTCCAAGTAGTCGCTGTAGTCTTTTGCGGACGCAAATGCATGTATTGAGCTCTTCAGTATGAAGTCTTCGGCAATTGCTCTTGGTGTTTGAGATCTAATAAGTTGCTTAAATTCTTGAAGTTTCATTTTTTGCGCCATCCGGTTTGCGCTTTATATGAGCCGACACTCAATGAGGTCGCTGCCATTCATAGCATACTTTAAGTGATTGTTGCAGCATAGATCGCTTGCGTCGAGAGCTTCGGTCAAGGAACCCCATTCAGAATTGCGCTTTTCTGCGCATGCACAAGAATGTCTAGAGCTCATCCAAAGGGTTTCGTCACTGCGTATAGTGAGGGTACCGGGATCTGACAGCTCATTCCTTTTGCGCTTTGGATCGTCTGCGAGCCCACGCTACTAAAGCATATCTTAATGAGCAACCGTTCTTATGAGTGTTGAACAAATATAGCCATTTCCCAATATCGCAGCGTTGGCAAATGCTGTATGCATGATCAGTATGTTGCGCGTTTGCTAGTGGATGATCGATTGAGAGGGCACTGAAAAACGATTCACTTATAAATCATCGAGCAAAGAAAACTCTTACTAAAAAGTACTTATCCCCCTCCCGCCGACGGGCTCTGCGTCCGTTTTTTGTGCAAATCCAGATGCGATGAAAGCAGTACTCCAGCCCAAGCCAGCCGCGGGGTTGCGCAGGGGAGCGGCAATTGCACAGCGTGCAAGGTTATGAAGAAAAATGTCATCGCCTTGCACAACGAACGAAAGGACCACGCCGGAGGGGCGAATCCTCGAAAGCCCGGCCAGACTGGATCGAAAATTGGAAAACCATGGGATGGGGCAGTTTTCTAAATCGACACTGGTTCCAAAACTGTGCATCAGGGGCGCGGTGGTTAGATCAGTTCCGACCTCTACAGGCTAAGCGGATCGGGGGCTGCAGGCGTATCAACGACATTTCCCGCGTTGCATTCGATTGCATCGGTGCTGCGAAGGTGGGGAAGACCCGTGTTGCGAGCTATTCGAGCGAATTCAGCTTCTACCATCGGTATCAGCAACTGACTTAAGGCACTGTGCAGTGCCTCGGCTTGCTTCTGATCAAGCCGTTTGACGGTGCCAGTCAAACCGCTCGCACAGCAAACCCTCTCTGGATCGATGCGGAGCATGTCCAATACCCCATCTATGTATCCGCGCAGATATTCGCCACGGTTGAACAGCACCAAGCTCGCGGGTCCCTCCTGATAATCCCAGTGAACCTCCCATTGACCACCCTTCTTGATCATCTCGATTTGTGGAATAGGGGCGCGGGTACTGGGCTTCGGCATGGTTTCTCCGGTCAGCGATGTGAGGCGAGGATGGTTTTGAGGGTGTTTCCAGGTGGGCTACTGAAAACCTTTTTCCGGGATACCCCCTCCTGACGCGTAAGCGGTGTAAGTGAGCGAGAAAAAGCCCTGTAACCCCCGTAACCATTGAGGATCCTCACTTACAGTCGAGTCGTCAAAAAGTGTAAGCGAAAGAAAGGATCAAAAAATATCCTTTAAAAACAGTAGGTTACAGAGTCGCTCACTTACAGTCACAAACTGTTCTGTGCTTACGCCTTTCTGACAGTCTACTTACGGTTAGGTATTTTCACTAAGCGATTGATTTATAAGGATTTTATAGAGATTAAAAATCTCACTTACACTTCTGACGCACTTTTTAGGTATGCACCGGAAAATTTTTCCCCGTGTGTAGGGTGTGTGGCAGACATGTGCGCACACATCCTCGTGAGGCTCAATTTTTGAGGCTATCACTACCTGTAACTGGTCGAATTCAGGATGCCCGCTGGCCCTGGGAAGCGTCGTTCTGGACGGCTTATTACGTGCGTTGTTACGTGCGGGACAAAAAACAAGGGCCTGCATCGCTGCAAGCCCTTGATTTATATGGTGCCGGCACCAGGAGTCGAACCCGGGACCTACTGATTACAAGTCAGTTGCTCTACCAACTGAGCTATACCGGCGTAATGGGCTGCGAGTATATAGAGTCTGATGCGCTTGTAAAGCCTAGCTGTCTGATTCAGTTGAAAAAAATCGACCATTGGCGCTTCAGGTCGGATGTGGGCAGGTGGTGGTGCAGGACGTTTCTGTTGGTTTGGACGGATTGGTCTGTGTGGCAGGGCGGATGGCGTTGAATTCGGGCGTTGATTTTGCCGCTGGCGCACACGGCTTTTGCATCATGGAACGCTGGATTTTTCACCTGGCCTTGCAAACCGATATGTCTAGCCTTGATGGCTATCTGGCGCTCAAGAAGGCACCCATCCGCCCCCGCCATTTTCGGGCAGTTGCGGGGCAGGAGGGCTTTGCATAGGCTTGTTCTCAACGGCCCAGGCTACTGAGTCAGCAGCAAGGGTCGTTAGCTTTTCAGCCAGGCAGATAAAGGACTATCTGATGAGTGATGCGATGGATCGTAACCAGGTTTGGGGTGTTGTTTGCCGCAGGCTGGTCATTCGCTGAAGAGTTGTTGAAGGATATTTGCAGGTGCGCCTGGCCTGTTGGCTTTGCGCAGGGTGGGCTGAGGATGGCTGTCTGAATCGCATGAATGTGCGTCTGGATGCCGACGAAGGCTTCATCGATGTTTCAAGAAATGCCCGGATCCTCTGGATTCGGGCATTTTCTTGTGCGCTGGTTGCTGTTGCGTCGGATTTGCACTGGAGCTACCGGCTTTTTGGCCGATACAGCTGTATCGAAAATGGCAGTCGGCCATGGACAGCAAGTGCAATGCAGAGAACGCCTACGCATTACGAGCTGCTGAGTGTCGCTCGCGATGCCTCTCCTGAGCAGATCAAGAAGGCTTATCGCAAGCTGGCGCAGAAGCTGCACCCTGACAGGAATCCAGATCCTTACGCCTCGGAGATGATGGGCGTCGTCAACGCGTCTCACGATGTGCTGGCTGACCCTTCGCGGCGTGCGGCTTATGATGCGCAGCTCGCTGCCAACGAGCACAAGGCGCGTATGGACGCTGCGCGCCGCAAGCAGGCGCATGCAGCCCGTGGGCAGGCGGTGCATGTGTATGCGGCCACTTCTGCAGCCACTGCTGCTGCGCCGTCTCAGGCGGCTCGTGCGGGGCCGGCGCCCAAGTCTTCTTCCTATGCTTCTGCATCCCCTTCCGGTGACAAGCGTCGTCGCAGTGCGTGGCGTTGGGCGCTGTTGTTTGTGGTGTTCTGCGCGGGTGGCGCATGGATGGGCTACGACCCGGGTGCAGGCAAGTCGTTTGTGCCGTCCGAGCCTGCGCCGGTTGCGCAGACGTGGGTCAAGCCGGCGCCTGTCATGCCTGCCGCGCCGGTTGAGGAGCCTGTAGCGAGCCCAGCCAAGCCGGTGGATGCGGCGGCGTCCGAATGTGGCGTGCCGGCGCTTGATCCGATGGGCGCGCCGTGGCCGGACAAGGCGGGCTATGTGAAGGACATGCCGGTGCTCAAGGACAACGGCTGGTCGCAGATCACTGTGGATAACTCGGCAGGCGAGTCGGCGGTGTATGCCAAGGTCACGGATGCGGTGGGGCGCAGGGCGTTTCGGCATGCGTTTGTGCCGGCCGGGGCGGTGTTTGTGTTCGCCAAGATGGACCCGGGGCTGTACCTGCTCAAGTACAAGATGATGAGCACGGGCTGTGCGTTTGCGTCGGGGCGGATTTTGCTGGAGGAGACGCCGATGGGCAGTCAGATCAAGTCCAGTGCCTATAAGCTGACGTTGAGCAAGCTGCAGAACCGCAGTGTGCCGTTTGCGCGGCTGAAGGATGATCAGTTTTAGTAGTGAGTCATGACAGGAATGCGGCGCTGCGTATTCAGTCTTCGCGAGCAAGCTCGCTCCCACGGGTTCTGCGCACGTGGGTTGAGATCATGTTTTGCAACGCTTTCAGGCCGGTTTTTGCAGGCATCGTCTCTTTCTTTTGAAGGACATTTCCGAGAGAATCCCCGACCGCTTGCGCCCCTCTGTCTGGGCTTCTAATCTCCGCCCCGTCGCTGCCCATCAGCGATCGGGTTTAGTCGCCCGGATTTGAGTTAAGGCGTATCGCGTCGCTGTTTTGTTCAGGTCTTCTTCCTGCACTCTATGGCGGCTGTGCGTGAGGGCACCTTCGGGTGCGCCGGTCTTAGCTCCCGGTCGACTAACCTTCGCACAGCTGCCACCTCACTCGTTTAGTCGCGACCCAGTGGCAGTTCCATTGAGGAGAGAGCTAAGCATGGTCAAAGTAACCCCCGATCCGCCCAACAAACCGTCCAGCATCGCACCGGTCTTCGACAAGGCTGTGGTCAAGCGCGCCATGGAGTGTTACCTGCCAATCTCCCGACCGGCCAAGGAACCCCACGACAGCAAGTTCGACTTCATCAGCCTGGAAGCCACCCTGGTGCACGCGCTGGATTTTCTGCGCTGCGCATCGGCCACCGCTCACGAACTCGGCGATGAGCTGACCGGTTCGCAACGCGATCTGGCGTTCGCTTCCATGCACATGCTGGAAATGGCCAAGGTCATGGTCGAGCGCTTGCTGGAGTGTGTCGAAGAGGTCTGAAATCTTACGCCGGACAGCTCGTGCACAGGCGTCTGCGTGTGCACGATTGGGCCGCGCAAAACGCTTGCGCCAGAGCCTTTACCAAATCTTTATGCACAATTTGCTGATAAAGATTTGCGCAGTCGGGTAATTGTGTGCAGTCGGGTGCATTGAGCCGCAAGGCATTGTTTTTGCGGGTTACGGGAAGGATTGCGGAAAAAAATAAGGGGCTTCAGTAACTGGCGCGCCAAGCTTTAACGCACTCATCCACATTTTCATCAACAGACTTATCCACAGGTTGCTCAATCGATTTACGTCACGATTTTCGAGCCAGAATCAGCAGGTTGCGCGGTGTAATCCGGCTGTCACAGAAAGTGCCAACGCTCACGCTGTAACCCTGCTCACGCACATACATCGCTCTGTCCAGCACCAGCCACATCTCCAGCGGACGCCGAAACAGATCGCGGACCAGTTCCAGGTTGCGCACTTCGGCCAGTCTTTTCCAGCCAGCGGCCTCCAGCGCAGACCAGTCCTGTTGACCCGGTGCAGGCAGATGCTTGAGTTTTGCCAGATGGTTGCAGTAGTCCGCGTAGGACGCATCCAGCCAGGACGTTGGCAGCGACGGTGTGGGCAAGTAGTCATCGATGCCGCGCAGGCGGCGCTGCAGCAGGTCGAAGCCCAGGCGACGGGCCATCGAGATGTCGCGTTGACGGCGTACGCGCGCGCCGGCTGTCACGGTTTCACTGAGTGGCAGACCCAGCTCGTCTCGCGACAGCTTCAGGCCGGACGCCTTGCCCTCGCTGGACAGCGCCTGATAAAGGTCGTGCCGGGTGCGGTTATAGCAGCACGGCGCAATCGCCATGTGCCGACAGCCCGTCTGGCTGGCCAGCTCCATCAACTGAATGTGCAGGTCGCCGCAGGCATGCAGCGCCACAGGCGTGTGTTCGGGTTGCAGGTAGCGCCATGTGTCGTCAGCCATGACATCCTGCTGCACATGCCTGGCATCGATGCCTTGCCGCGTGCTCAGGGCCAGGCCTGCTTCGATCAGTGCCGGATCGTGCTCCAGGCAGGTCAGACGCTGGCCGGGCCCGGTCAGGCGGCGCCCTAGATGGCCTTTGCCAGCGCACCAGTCCAGCCAGTGAGTTGTGCTGTCACGCATGTCCAGATGGCTGGCGAAGGCTTCGATCTGCTGCCACTTGCGCCCCGGCACATCGACGCTCATGCGCGCCTCGACCGGCTGCAGAGCGTGCACGGGCAGTTCTGCGACGTGGCTCAGCGCTACGGCTTCGGCGGCCAGTTGCTTGAACGGGAAGGGCGCGTCGAGGTGTTCCGGGTGATTGTGCGCGGCCTCGGCCTGTTCCAGCGTGCGTTGCCGCAGCCAGTGCGCGAGGTCAGGGTATTTGTCTTCCCATGGCAGGGTCAGGTGCGTGAACGGCTTGGGTCGCCACAAGGCCTGATGCGCGAACAGGAAGCTGTCCAGCGCACCAAAGTGGCTGCCGAGGTGTTCATCCTGCAAGCGAGGTTCAGAGGGCATGGTGGCGGCCTCGTGTGGCAAGGTGCTGACTGGATCGACGCCAGCACCTTTCATATCAGCGACCCTGGCTTGCGTCTACACGCAATAGTTTTTCCAGCAGCCGGAAGCCCTGCACCAGCACGAAGGTCATGACCAGGTAGAACATGCCGGCGGCGAAGAAGATTTCCACCGGCAGGTAGGTGCGGGCGATGATCGTGCGCGCCATGCCGGTCAGTTCCAGCAGGGTGACGGTGCTGGCCAGCGCACTGGCCTTGAGCATCAGGATCACTTCGTTGCTGTAGGCCGGCAGGCCGATGCGTGCTGCGCGTGGCAGGACGATGTAGAACAGCGCCTTCCATTTCGACATGCCCAGCGCCCGTGCCGCTTCGATTTCACCTGGCGGCACCGCCTGCATGGCGCCACGCAGGATTTCGGCGATGTAGGCGGCGGTGTGCAGGGTCATGGTCACCACGGCACACCAGAACGGGTCGCGCAGGTATGGCCACAACGCACTCTGGCGCACCGACTCGAACTGCGCCAGCCCGTAATAGACCAGAAACAGTTGCACCAGCAGCGGCGTGCCGCGGAAGAAAAAGATGTAGGCGTAGGGCAGGGCGCGCACCGGCCAGTGGCGCGATGCACGGGCAATGCCCATCGGGATGGCGAGGATCAGCCCGGCGATGACGGCAATCGCCACCAGCTCCAGGGTCAAGGTTGCGCCCTGTGCCAGGCGGGGCAGCCACTTGATGATGACTTCCCAGTTCATGACGCGCTCCTCAGAAAGCCGCGACTGGCGCGCTTCTCAAGGAAGTACATGCCGGCCATGGCCAGCACGGTCAGGCCCAGGTACATGAAGGCTGCGACCATATAGAAGGTGAACGCTTGCTTGGTGAAGCCCACGGCGATCTGCGCGTGGCGCATGATTTCTTCCAGGCCGATCACCGAGACCAGCGCGGTGTCTTTCATCAGAATCATGAACAGGTTGCCCAGGCCGGGCAGGGCGATGCGCCACATCTGCGGCAGGACCAGTTTGAAGAGGATGCGCGAGCGTGACATGCCCAGCGCCAGCCCGGCTTCACGATGGCCTTTGGGGATGGCCAGAATCGCGCCGCGAAACACTTCGGTCGCGTAGGCACCGAAGCAAATGCCCAGGGCGATGACCCCGGCAGCAAAGGCGCTCAGGGCCAGGTCAGGAATGTCGAACAGGTTGCCCAGAGCGCGCATGCCGTTGACGGTGCCGAAGTAAATCAGCAACACCCAAAGCAGTTCGGGAATGCCGCGTACCAGGGTCGAGTAGGTACTGCCCAGCCATTGCAGCGGCTTGTAGGGCGAGGTCTTGGCCAAGGCGCCGAGCAGTCCGAGTATCAGCCCCAGGCACAGGGCCGAGAGTGCAAGCTGGACCGTCATCAGCGCGCCAGCCGCAAGGGCCGGGCCGAATCCGTGGAGATCAATGTTCATGGGCAGGCTTTGTCAGGGCCGGTCGCCGCGCTTCGACAGGAAGCGGCGGCGACGCGGTCAGGTGAATCAGAGGATGCTGAAAGGGAAATACTTGTCGTTGATCTTCTTGTAGGTGCCGTCAGCGATGATTTCTTTCAGGGCCGCGTTCAAGCGCTCGCGCAGGGCGTCGTCACCCTTGCGCACGGCGATGCCGATCTTGTCGTCTTCAACGACAGGCTCGCCCTTGAACTCGAAGTTCTGACCCGCTTCGCTTTTCAGCCACTCGAAGCTGACGTATTTGTCGGCCAGCATGGCGTCGACGCGACCGGAGGACAGGTCGAGGAAGGCGTTTTCCTGAGTGTCATAGAGCTTGGCGTCCATGATCCCGAGCTTGTCTTCCAGCCAGGTGGCGGCCAGTGTCGAGCGCTGTGCACCCACTGACTTGCCGGCAAGGCTTTCTTTGGCTTTTTCAGTGCTCGATACGTCGACCGAGGAGGTTTTCGGCGCGATGAATTGCAGCTTGTTCGAGTAATACGGGTTGGTGAAATCGACCACCTGCTTGCGTTCTTCGGTGATCGACAGCGACGAGATCAGGAAGTCGAACTTGTTGGCCATCAACGCCGGGATGATGCCGTCCCAGTCTGACGTCACCGCTTCGCACTCGACCTTCATCCTGGCGCACAGGGCCTGGCCGATTTCATAGTCGAAGCCCACCACCTGGCCACTCGCGTCCTTGTTGTTGAACGGCGGGTAGGCACCTTCGATGCCCATTTTCATTGTTTCAGCAAAGGCACTGCCGCTGAAGGCAAGGGTGGCCGCTGCGATCAGCAAGATCTTTTTGTACGACTGCATGGGTGTTGCTCCGTTAGCGGTGACTCGACATGAATTGTTTGCACCTTGCCGACAGCGGGTTTTCGAACACTTGCTGCGGTGTGCCCTGTTCTTCGACCATTCCCTGATGCAAAAACACCACTTCACTTGATACCTGACGTGCAAAATTCATTTCGTGGGTCACCAGCAGCATGGTCCGGCCTTCTTCAGCCAGTGCGCGGATGACGCCGAGTACTTCCTGAACCATCTCCGGGTCGAGGGCCGAGGTCGGCTCGTCGAACAGGATAACCTTTGGTTGCATGGCCAGCGTACGCGCAATGGCGGCGCGTTGCTGCTGTCCGCCGGAAAGTTGCGCGGGGTAGGCATGGCGCTTGTCGGCGATACCGACCTTGGCCAGCAACTCTTCAGCCACCGCAATGGCCTCGGCCTTGCTCTGACCGAGCACGCGACGCGGAGCTTCGATGATGTTATCGAGCACGCTCATGTGCGGCCACAGGTTGAAATTCTGGAACACGAAGCCGATCTGGCTGCGCAAGCGATTGATCTGCCGGTTATCGGCGGCAATCAGGTCGCCGTTGCGCGCGGCCTTGAGCTTCAATTCTTCGCCGGCCACCAGAATCTGGCCCTGATGCGGGTTTTCCAGCAGGTTGATGCAGCGCAGCAACGTGGACTTGCCGGAACCGGAGGAGCCGAGGATCGATATGACGTCGCCGTCGCGAGCCGTCAGCGAGATGCCTTTGAGCACCTCAAGCTGATCGTAGCGCTTGTGCAGGTTGCGGATTTCCAGGGCGGGCGTGGCCTCGGCCATGTGGGGTCCTCATTGAAGTGTGCGCGCTGCTGCCAGCGAACGCCAAGCTAGCACAGCGTTTAAAGGACAACCATCGACGTCTGGCGTCCAGCGTGGAGGCGCTCGACGGGTTGTCTCATCCGGGCAGCGGACGGTCGCAAGAAGGCAAGCATGATGCCCTGTAAAACAGGGGCGTGCGCGAAAAAGGCGCGATGTTGCCAGCTTTGGCCTGGTGTTGGAAGTAGCATTTGCTGAGCGGCGGTCTGATTTCTGCACCATGTTTGCGCTTGGAAGAAGGTTTGGGGCATTTTTGGTGCGTGCATGTAGACGAATCTGAGGCGTTTGGTAACAAATCCTACAGACAGCTAAGAAAAGCCATCGTCTTGCATGCTTCACGGTTCAAGCCACAGGCCTCGTATTCTCTAAGCGACGTCGTTTTCGAAATATTTTGGCGCAATTCTTGCGTCAAATATAAAGAACGGCACCGTAGGTTTCTTTTTACGTAACGCTCCGGTGTGCCTCGCTCGTCTTGCACAGGTGGTTTTATGAGCAGTACCGCTAACTCTTCCGAGCTCGAACAAGGGCTGAAACCTCGACACATTACGATGCTGTCGATTGCTGGCGTGATTGGCGCCGGTTTGTTCGTCGGCTCCGGCCACGCGATTGCCGAAGCCGGCCCTGCCGTGCTGCTGGCGTATGCCGCTGCGGGTACGCTGGTGGTGCTGGTGATGCGCATGCTGGCTGAAATGGCCGTTGCCTCGCCTGACACCGGTTCGTTTTCAACCTATGCCGACCGCGCTATCGGTCACTGGGCCGGTTTCACTATAGGCTGGTTGTACTGGTGGTTCTGGGTGCTGGTGATTCCACTGGAGGCCAACGCTGCTGCAACCATCCTGCACGCCTGGTTCCCCAACATCGCGATCTGGATGTTCACGCTGGTCATCACGCTGGTGTTGACGGCGACCAACCTGTTCAGCGTGAAGAACTACGGTGAATTCGAGTTCTGGTTCGCGCTGATCAAGGTCGTGGCGATCATTGCGTTCGTGGTGCTGGGTGTTGCGGCGATCTTCGGTCTGCTGCCCACCAGCGACGTCAGCGGTGTCAGCCATCTGTTCGACACCGGCGGCTTCCTGCCCAACGGTATGGGCGCAGTGCTGGCAGCGATGCTGACCACCATGTTCTCGTTCATGGGCACCGAGATCGTGACCATCGCAGCGGCCGAGTCCAAGAACCCTGGCAAGCAGATCACCAAGGCCACCAACTCGGTGATCTGGCGGATCTTCCTGTTCTATCTGGTTTCGATCTTCATCGTGGTGTCGCTGGTGCCGTGGAACGACCCGCGCCTGGCCGAGGTGGGTTCTTATCAGACCGTGCTCGATGCAATGGGCATTCCGAACGCCAAGTTGATTGTTGACCTGGTGGTATTGGTTGCTGTGACCAGCTGCCTGAACTCGGCCCTGTACACCGCTTCGCGCATGCTGTTCTCGCTGGGCAAGCGCGGCGATGCACCTGCCGTGTCGAAGCGCACCAGCAAGGGCGGTACGCCTCACTGGGCGGTGCTCATGTCGACTGCGGCGGCTTTCCTGACCGTGTTCGCCAACTACATCGCGCCTGCGGCCGTATTCGATTTCCTGCTCGCCAGCTCCGGTGCCATCGCACTGCTGGTGTATCTGGTGATCGCGGTGTCGCAGCTGCGTATGCGCCAGAAGCGCATTGCTGCAGGCGAGGCCATCGACTTCAAGATGTGGCTGTTCCCATGGCTGACCTGGGCTGTGATCGCGTTCATCGTCGCGGTGCTGACCATCATGCTGCTGCAGGAAGAGCATCGCCTCGAAATCATCGCCACCGGCGTACTCAGCCTGTTGGTGATCGGCGCTGGCCTGATCGTATCGCGTCGCCGCAAGGCCGGTCGCGTGGGCGCTGCTGCGCTGGGTTGATCGCGCCCCTTAGCGGATGATGCTCGTGCCAATATCATGCATTGGCACGAGCTTGCATCAGCGTGCGGCTCTGGTGTCTCTCTTCATCAGCAGGTCGGACGCCAGCGTGTAATCCTTCTGGAAGGCAGGGCTTTCGATCCACTCGATTGCACTGTCTTCGTCCTCATCGTGGTACATCGCGCGGTACACGATAAGCAGGCCCATCATGAAGTCCGTGGCCGGGTCTTCGTCCTCCTCGGAAATCACCAGTGCCAGCACCGGGTATTGCAGGAAGACGACGCACAGCGCGAGCTGGCTGATGGCCTCCGCTTGCTTCATGGCCGTGAACAGGTCGTCGTAGTCAGCCGGGTCAAAACCGTTCTCGACAATGTCGCTGAAGTCGAAGGTATTGAGGTCGAGTTCGACGTCATCGAACGGCTGGTTGACCAGTGCCGAGGCAAACACCGGATGAACCAGGCTGGTTGCAGCCTTGCCCGAGCGGTTCTGCTTGGCCTTGATCTTTGCGCGCTTGGCACGTTTTTGCTGCTTGTCTGGCGAGGCCATGAGCGGTCCTTTGGCTGGCGTGAGGTGCAATGGCCGCTATTGAAGCGCAGACGAGCCCGATAACCAAGGTTTGTGCGGTAATTGGTGGGCGATAAAAAACCCGCAGCGCGCGGGTTTTTGATTTGCGGGGTGTTACCGACGCGTCACCGTTTGCCCGGCTTTGCGAACGCTTCGGCTTCATCCATGCGGTTGGCGAACATGCTGACGGCTTCGACCGCATCGCTTGCGCCATCGCGGATCTGCACGATGACCTGCCCGGCCTGGTCTGCCAGTATCACACCGCGAATGGCTCCTTCCTGAGTCGCGCCCATGCTTGCCACGGCTTCGCGTGTTTCGGCGAGGATCTTGCCAATCATTTCGGCAATCTCGGTGGTCGAGCCGCTGGTACGTCCCGCCAGTTGCCTGACTTCGTCGGCCACCACGGCAAACCCGCGGCCCTGGTCACCCGCCCGAGCCGCCTCGATGGCTGCGTTGAGCGCCAACAGGTTGGTCTGATCGGCAATGCCGCGAATGGTGTTGACGATGGCGGTGATCTGCTCGGAGCGATCACCCAGCTGACTCACCAGCTTCGCCGATGCACCGATGTTTTCGGAGATCTGGCGCATCTCCCGCGCCGTGTCCTGAATGACCAGGGTTCCCTGTTCGGCCACTTTCTCGGTTTCTGCCGAGATATGGTAAGCGCGCGATGCACCGTGTGCGTCCGCTTCCTGTTTTTCAACGCGGTGGGTGATGTCGCTGGCGAACTTGACGATTTTGTAGAGTTTGCCGTCGACATCAAAAACCGGGTTGTACGTCGCTTCCAGCCAGACAACCCGACCCTGTTTGCCGATGCGTTTGAACTGGTCGCCGATGAACTCGCCGTGGTTCAGCTTGCGCCAGAACTCGGCGTACTCCGGGCTGTTGACCAGTGCCGGCTCGCAGAAGGTTCGGTGGTGTTTACCCTTGATCTCGTTCAGCGCATAGCCCATGACGTTCAGGAAGTTGTTGTTGGCCGTAATCACATTGCCGTTGGGCTCGAATTCGCAGATAGCCATCGCGCGGTCTACCGCTGCCAGCTTGCTGTTGGTTTCGTTCTCCAGCATCACGCGTGCGGTGACATCCAAGGCGTACTTGACCACCTTGACGACGTTGCCCTGCGCGTCAACGACCGGGTTGTAGCTGGCTTCAAGCCAGACGCTGTGACCGTTCTTGCCAACGCGCTTGAAGGTGCCGGAGATAAATTTCCCGGCCTTCAGGGATGCCCAGAGGTCAGCATACTCGCGGCTGCGGAGCATCTCCGGTTCGCAGAAGTCGCGATGCGTCTTGCTTGCCAGCTCTTCGGCGCGATAGCCCATCGCCGCAAGGAAGTTATCGTTGGCCCGGAGGATCTTGCCATCGAGGCTCAGCTCGACCACCGCCATCGACTTTTCCAGCGCGCTTGTCAGTCCGTTGAGTCCATCTACCTGGGCCTTCATGGCCGTCAGCTCAGCTTTGTTCTTATTTCCGAACATAACGTGCCCCTCGGTGTGTTTGCGGACCTACTGTGATGAGGCTATCGACTCGAAAGGCTGCAGCATGAATGCGCATCGCAACAATTGAAAAAATAAATCAAGTATTTTTTGGCGCCAGAGACGCGCGCGGAGCTGATTTGTCGACAAAAGCATGCGGCAATGAGTGCGGGACTGGCGCGCAGAGGGGCTGCTCGCCAAATTCCGGACAAAGAAAAGCCCGCGATGGGGGAGCGGGCTTAAGGATTCACACTTGGGAGCAGCTCTACAATGACGCGGCCGCTGTGAAAACTTTGTGAAGAGTTTTCACTGTTTTACTTTTTTTCAGGCTGAATGGTGTTGGTCACTTCGGAGGTCGGCACGAAGGTCTTCGACTCTTCGGCAGCCGCTTCCTTGGACTCGGCTTTATCCTTGGCCGCTACGGTGTTCTCTTTGGCCGCTTCGTTCACTTTGTCCTGAGCAGACTCCATCTTCTCCTGGGATTTCTCCTGATGCGCCTGAGCGTCCTGTGCCTTCTGTTCGGATTTGCTGTCGCAGGCAGCCAGACCCAGAGTGGCGGCGAGGATGAGGGCGGAGGCAGTTAACTTGAGCACGGAATTTTCCTTGTGGAAGCAAATGTATGGCTTCGAGGGTGGGCGGGGAAAATTAGTTCAATGGGATGGGGGCGGCAGGGCTCTGGATGGCGGGTATGAGTAGCAGAAGGCTGTTGTGATCTTCTGAAGTGTTGCCTTGAACGGCACCTTTACATGCCGCCAGACTAATCACCCTGTGAGTCAAGCGACTTTCAGCTCGGACTCTTTCCACTGTGTTCCGTCCAATTCGAACGCGGCTCCTTCGTGGGGTTGTGCATTTCGTTCGAAGATGATCGGACCAAAATTGGCGTGGATATAGGCAGCGTAAAAAGCCCTCATGGCAACGTCAGCTGGTCCCGGTATTTCTTGAGATTCGCGCTTTTCCCAGTTGGCAATGTTCTGCACATCGACCCGGAAAATGGCTGCAGCCTCCTCCTGAATGAGATCCTGCTCCTTTCTCAAAAAGCGAAACTGACGCCCGGTCATTGGCGTTTTCTGGCCAATGATATCCACAGCTATCGCTCGATGAAGTCCGTCGATATCTTCGATCTTCACACCTTCGCCGTATGGCGTTTCGAGGATCGTATAACCATTTTTCAAGAAGATGCCGTCCAGTCCACTGCCTTTATATTTGTACATTTTCATACCTCCCACACCGTAATTGCGAAAAGCTCGTCAGGCTCAGGACTTGGATTGACGGCTACTACCATGCAGACAACATCTCTCGGCGCGAGCTCGCTCATCCGGAACTCGAAGTTGCCATGCTTCTCGCTGTACGTAGGCCCTCGGATGATTGCTCCTCGACGCAGGCATCTCAGGGCCTCCGTGGCGGTTATGCCGCGCTCATAGAGGCGATCCAGGCAATGCTCGCGAAAAACGACTTTGGAGGAGTCTCTTGCCAGGACATGAACAAGATCCTCAAGTTGCTGCTTGCTCCACAAGGGCTGCCTGTTTTTCAGGCTACCTATAATCCTTATAGGTGACACCATAGTAGGGTGTCGTCCTTGCGTCGTAAATAATGATTATTTTCCGCTTGAGGCGTCGCGCTTGGAGCCTTTGGAATTAGCGGGTTTTGGTTTGCCGAGGCTTGGCTACCTTGTCACGCGCCGCGAAATGCGGGCAAGCGAATAAGCCGGATGGCGGCCGACGTGCGGCGCAGGAAGAGTCGACACGTGCATTAGTCTGATTCTACTGGTCTCTTCTGCGCGCGCAGGGTGCAGACACGTCTGTCATTCAAAAAACCAGACAACAAAAAGCCCGCACGAGGCGGGCTTCTTGTGTGTTTTCAGGTGTGCTTGGCATCACCTGAAAACGAAAGGTGGTGCCCAGAGACGGAATCGAACCGCCGACACGGGGATTTTCAATCCCCTGCTCTACCGACTGAGCTATCTGGGCAACGGGGCGCATTAGACGTGTTTTTCAGGAGGTCGTCAAGCGTGTTTTTTAAAAAATTTGAATTATTACCGACGCTTACGACCTTCACTGCGTGAAACGCTTTATTTTTCGGGGGGAACGTAGCCTTCGGCCTGGGCGTATTCTTCGCCGGAGAGAAACTTGTCCATCTCGGTCTGGAGGAATTTACGGTCTTCGGCGTTCATCATGTTCAGGCGACGCTCGTTGATCAGCAGGGTCTGGTGTTTCTGCCAGTCGGCCCAGGCTTTCTGCGAGACGTGGTTGAAGATGTCCTCGCCCTTGGCGCCCGGATACGGGGCGCGTTCCAGGCCGGGCAGTTCTTCTTTGTATTTGCGGCACATTACGGTGCGGGTCATGACGACTCTCCTGCGTTCAATACGTCGGCTGCGCGTTTGAGCAGCTTTTTCACCGGGGCGGCAAGGCCCAGGCGTGGCGGGGTGGCGAGGTTATACCAGAGCCAGTCGGCCTCGGCCACGTGATCGGTGGACTCCTGGACCTTGACCAGCCAGGGTTCGATGCTCAACTGGAAGTGGCTGAAAGTGTGGATCAGCCCCGGCAGTTCATGGTGCTCGCCCAGTTGCAGCGCGTGTTGGGTGGCCAGGTGCTGAAGGTCATCGAAGTCATCCAGTTCCGGCAGGCTCCACAGACCGCCCCACAAGCCGCTGGAAGGGCGACGATAAAGCAGGATCGCGCCGTCTTCGTTGGCGAGCATCGGCATGAGTGTGCGTTTCTGCGGCACGGTCTTGCGCGGCTTGGGGATCGGGTAGCGCGTTTCCAGGCCTAGCATGTGCGCCTCACAACTGCGCTCCAGCGGGCAGAGCAGGCAGCTCGGTTTGCTGCGGGTGCAGAGTGTGGCCCCCAGGTCCATCATCGCCTGGGTGTAGTTGTTGACCCGGCGGCGCGGCGTGAAGCGTTCAGCGGTGGCCCACAGCTGCTTGGCCACCTTCGGTTCGCCAGGGTAGCCCTCTTGCGCGGTGAAACGCGCCAGCACGCGTTTGACGTTGCCATCGAGGATCGGCGCGCGAATGCCCATGCTCAGGCTGGCAATCGCGCCAGCGGTGGACAGGCCGATGCCGGGCAGCAGAATGAGTTTTTCGACATCGCGGGGAAACTCGCCGCCATGGTCGGCGACCACGATTTTTGCCGTTTTCTGCAGGTTGCGGGCGCGGGTGTAGTAACCCAGCCCGGTCCACAGGTGCAGCACTTCGTCCTCGGGCGCGTCGGCCAGCGCCTGCACGGTCGGCAGGGCCTCCATGAAGCGGTCGAAGTAATTCAGAACGGTGCTGACCTGGGTCTGCTGCAGCATGATTTCCGACACCCAGACCCGGTACGGCGTGATGTCTTGTTGCCAGGGCAGGTCATGTCGGCCATGACGGTCGTACCAGTCCAGCACGGCGCTGGAGAATTGTTCGGGTTGCATGGCCTGGAGGGCTCTCGTCTGGATATGAGTGGTGATATGAACGGTCGTGCCAGCGGAGCGCCGCGAGGGCGCTCCTGAGCAGTTCACGTTGCCCTAGCGCTTGAACAGTCCCTTGAGGGCGTCCTTGAGCTCGGGGCTGACCTTGTCACCGAGTTTGTCGTTCAGCTTGTCCTCGAGCTTCTCGCTGATCCGGTCGCCCGCCAGTTTCGCAGCGATCTGGCCGACACCTTCCTTGTCCAGACGGCAAGCCTTGGCGCCCAGTTCCAGCGGGCCGCGGCACTGCACCGGCCACTCGATGCCGACAAAGCGCGGATTGATCTCGCAGGCCGGGTCCGGCATATCGCTCTTGTCGCCTTCGACGATGATGCCGACGCGGTAATTCATGCCCAGTACGCGCAGGTCGACGTCGCCGTTACCGTTGACGGCCATGCCCGGCGTACGAACCTTGAGGTCCGGATTGCTGGCCACGCCGTTGCGTACCACCAGATTGCCGTTGAGCTGCTGGAAAGGGGTGTCCTTGGCGCGCGGTTCGCCGCTAAGCGTCTTGCGGTTGAGGATCGAAATACCCTTGCACAGCTGCTGCTCCAGGTTGGCATTGACCAGTACGCCGTTATTGAGCGCAAAACTGGCGGTGCCGTTCAGGCTGTCGATCAGGGCTTTTTCGCTGTTGCCTGTGCCGGTCAGGTTGCTGTCGAGGTTCAGCAGGCCACGCACTGGCGGCGTCTGGCCCTGGCTTTCCAGAATGCGTTCGACCGGTACTTTGGCAATGCGCGTCTGCACCGTGGCCACAGGCGTGTCCGGACGCGCATCCAGATTGCCCTTGACCTCGAAGTTGCCGTTGTACAGGTCGCCACTCAGCGTATCGACCTTGATAAGGCCACCGTTGGCCTGGGTCTTGAACGCTGCGTTGTCGATGGGCAGTTTGTTCAGGGTCAGTTTGCCGAAGCTCAGGTCAGCCTCGACATCCAGCGTACGCAAGCGCTCCAGCGGCAGCAGCCTGGCAGTGCTCCAGGCGGCCTTGGTCGGTTGTTCGGGCAGCGGTGAATCACCCGCAGCAGCGGCGGCTTCACCGGACTGAACCTCGGATTTGCGCGCGGCCTTGGCACCTTTGCTTTCTTCGCTCTCAGCCGGACGATAGCGGTCGGCGTCGAAGGTATCGCCCTTGAGCTTGACACGCAGCGCCTGTTTGGCGAAGTCGTCCACGGCGATGCGACCCGTGAAGGTGCTGTCGTCGACTTTCAGGTTTAGGTTTTCCAGCGCAATGCTGGTAGGCGTACCCGCCAGGCGCGTGACCATTTCAACCTTGCTCAGCGCACCCTCGGACATGGCTGGCAACGGCTGACCGATGTTCTCGAAGAACGCGCGCAGATCGAGCTGGGCAATGGACAGGCCGCCGCTGATCTGTGGCGTTTTGTCCAGATCGCGGGCACGCAGTTCGCCGAGTGCACGCAACTGGTTGGCCGAGACTTTGAGGCTGTTCCATTCAGCGATATTGGCGGCCAGGTCAACGAGCAACTGGCCCTGCGCCGAAAAGGTCACGGTCTTGCCTTGCAGCGGCTCGCCGGCGACTTCACCGGACAGGCGCATGTCTTCGAATTGATAACGCTTGAGCACGCGGTCCATGCGCAGCTCGCCGACCAGCTCGGTCTTGGCGCGCACGACGGGCTGGTTGGTGCTTAGAAAGGCCGTCAGTTTGATCGGGATATCGGACGCTTCACGAATCGGCCCGGTACTCAGCTGAATGCTCTCGGCCATGAAGGTCCTGCCTTTTCGGGCATCGCTGTAATCCACGCGGGCGTTGTTGACGGTCAGGCTGTCGATATCCAGGCGGATCGGCTGGGAAGGGCGATCCGTTTTGGGCGCGTCCGGAGCCGGGGCAGGTGTTGTCTCGCCAGATGTTTCAGTGCTTGCCACGGCAGGCTTGCCGATGTCTTCCCAGTTGCCATGACCGTTTTCATCGCGGTGCAGGGTCAGGTTCAGGCCTTCGACGCGAATGTCGCTCATCTGTACCTGGCGACGAAGCAATGGCAGGACGCGTACGGACAGGCCGAGCATCTGCACATCGGCGAACGGCTGATCGGGAGCGGTCAGGGTGGCGACATGGGCGTCGTGCAATTCCAGGCCGAGCCAGGGAAACAGGCTCCAGCCGATATCGCCGTTGAGCGTCAGCTCGACGTTGGCCTTGTCGCGTGCCAGCTGGCGAATCTCGTCTTTGTAGTCGTTGGGATCAAACAGGTGGGTCAGGGCGAAGCCGAGAGCCACGATGATCAGCAACAACCCGAGAATAAACAGCCCCAGGATTTTGCCGAACGCTTTCATGGGCGAGTCCTTGTGTCGATGTTCAAAAATAGCCCACGAGTATACCGCTCTGACGAGCCTGTCGGGCTGCGGATACCGTTATTGCTGTCCGGCCTCCGGTTCAAGACGCTGGCACCGTGCGCCACTACGCCTGAGAGCAGATGAAAAATGTGCGTCGCCTCGTCTCGATATATCTTCCGAATCTTCGCGCACCGGCCGAATAGCCACACAGGTGCGCGCCCAACTAAGCCCAAAGCAGCTTTTCGATAATGCTTAATTGGTTGCATCTATGGCTCGATAGAGCACGTGGATTAACGTGTGAAAATAGATAATAAAAAGCATGTAGCGAGATGCTTATTTGCCATCAGACAGTGATAGTCTCCGTTTTTGCTGGCTAGGGTGCGTCTTTTTGTCACGTATCCGGATAACCTGCCGATAAAACAGACATGGCCGCTCGGCACTGAGTCTGTGGCGGACCAGCGGACCATCTGCGAGCTTCACACATTGGGGTAATTATAATGAGCACAAGCACAGCCTTGGGCGGCGCAGCCGTTCAACCTGCGTTCTTGTCCAAAGAGCGCATTATCGCCAAGCCAGGTTTCAACCGTTGGCTTGTTCCACCTGCAGCACTGGCCATCCATCTTTGTATCGGTATGGCTTACGGCTTCTCGGTATTCTGGTTGCCGCTGTCGAAGGCTATCGGTGTTACGGCACCTGTCGCTTGCGCACCGGACATGGGTTTTTTCGCGCAGATGTTCGCGTCGACCTGTGACTGGCAGATCTCCATGCTGGGCTGGATCTACACGCTGTTTTTCATCTTCCTGGGTTGCTCGGCTGCCATTTGGGGTGGCTGGCTGGAGCACGCAGGTCCACGCAAGGCGGGTGTGGTTTCGGCACTTTGCTGGTGTGGTGGCTTGCTGATTTCCGCACTGGGCATTTATACGCACCAGATCTGGCTGATGTGGCTGGGGTCGGGCGTGATCGGCGGTATCGGTCTGGGGTTGGGCTATATCTCCCCGGTGTCGACCCTGATCAAGTGGTTCCCGGACAAGCGCGGCATGGCGACCGGCATGGCGATCATGGGCTTTGGCGGCGGCGCGATGGTGGGTGCACCGCTGGCTACGGCTCTGATGGGTCACTTCGCTTCGGCTGAAAGCGTGGGCGTATGGCAGAGCTTCGTGGTGATGGCGGTGATTTACTTCATCTTCATGATCGGCGGTGCACTGGGCTACCGCGTTCCGCCAACTGGCTGGAAGCCTGAGGGCTGGACTGCTCCGGCTGCCAAGGCCAAGAACTCGATGATCACCAACCGTCACGTGCACGTCAGCGTGGCCTGGAAGACACCGCAGTTCCGTCTGGTCTGGCTGGTGCTGTGCCTGAACGTATCGGCCGGTATCGGCATCCTGGGCATGGCTTCGCCGCTGCTGCAGGAAGTCTTCGCTGGCAAACTGCTGGGCGTCGACCTGACCTTCAGCCAGCTCAATGCTGACCAACTGAAAGCCATTGCTGCGATCGCGGCCGGCTTCACGGGTCTGTTGAGTCTGTTCAACATCGGCGGTCGTTTCTTCTGGGCTTCGTGCTCGGACTTCATCGGTCGCAAGGCAACCTACTTCGTATTCTTCGCACTGGGCTTCCTGCTTTATGCGTCGGTTCCGACCCTGAGCCATATGGGTAGCATCGCGCTGTTCGTGGCCGCGTTCTGCATCGTGCTGTCGATGTACGGTGGCGGTTTTGCCACAGTTCCGGCTTATCTGGCTGACCTGTTCGGTACGCAGATGGTCGGCGCGATCCACGGTCGTCTGCTGACTGCCTGGGCTGCGGCCGGTGTGCTCGGCCCGGTATTGGTCAACTACCTGCGTGAGTACCAACTCGCCCACGGTGTTGCACGTGCCGATGCCTATGACATCACCTTGTACATCCTCTCGGGTCTGCTGGTGCTGGGCTTTATCTGCAACCTGCTGATTCGTCCGGTTGCCGACAAGTACTTCATGACCGACGCCGAGCTGGCGGCTGAACAAGCCATCGGTCACGACAAGGGTGCCAACGCCACGACTTCGCTGGAGTGGAAAGCATCCGCAGGCAGCAAGCCGCTGGTCATCGCCGCCTGGCTGGCCGTAGGCATCCCGCTGGCGTGGGGCGTCTGGATTACCCTGCAAAAAACCGCAGTGCTGTTCCACTAAAAGCCTGCCGGTAACAGAAAAGCGCTTGCACCTCGGTGCAGGCGCTTTTTTTTGCCTGGGTTTTTGGTGCGCTGCGCTTTTGATCATCGCGTCCGGATTTTATTCGTCGCGATAGTCATATTCAGTTGACCCTATGTACTCGATGCACTGCCCGTTCCGGTGCATACGCTGCTACATTAGTCAGCCCTGATTTTATTGCCTGAAGGAGTTGTTTGCATGCTAGCCCACGTGGAGTCATACGCCGGTGATCCGATCCTTTCGCTGATGGAGACCTTTGGCAAGGACTCGCGTGCGGACAAGGTCAATCTGAGCATCGGTCTGTATTACGACGCACAGGGCCGCATTCCGCAATTGGCCTGTGTAGCAACGGCGCAACAACAACTGGCCGAAGGCGAGCAGGCAGCGTCCGTGTACCTGCCGATGGAAGGCCTGGCGGCGTATCGGCAGGCGGTGCAAACCCTGTTGTTCGGTGCCGATCACCCGCTGGTTCAGGCAGGCCGTGTGGCCACCATTCAAACCGTGGGCGGCTCGGGGGCACTCAAGATAGGTGCCGATTTCCTCAAGTATGCGTTTCCGGACTCGCAGGTCTGGGTCAGCGACCCGACCTGGGAAAACCATAACGCGCTGTTCGGCGGGGCGGGCTTCAAGGTCAACGCGTACCCGTACTTCGATGCCCAGACGGGTGGCGTGAGGTTCGAGGCCATGCTCGACACGGTGCAGGGGCTGCCGGCGCAGAGCATCCTCCTGCTGCACCCGTGCTGCCATAACCCGACCGGTGCCGATCTGACGGTGGCGCAATGGGACCGCCTGATCGAAGTGATCAAGGATCGTCAGCTCATTGCGTTCCTGGATATCGCCTATCAGGGTTTCGGCAAAGGCATGGACGAAGACGCCTATGCCATCCGGGCGATGGCCAACGCAGGTATCACAACGCTGGTCAGTAACTCGTTCTCGAAAATCTTCTCGCTGTATGGCGAGCGGGTAGGCGGGCTGTCGGTGGTCTGTGAAGACGCGGCCTCCGCTGCCAACGTATTCGGCCAGCTCAAGGCGACCGTGCGCCGCAACTACTCCAGCCCGCCTGCACATGGCGCGTTTCTGGTGTCGAAAGTGCTCAACACACCGCACTTGCGCGAGCAGTGGCTGGGCGAAGTCGAGGCCATGCGCCTGCGTATCATCGACATGCGCACGCGTCTGGTCGAGGTGCTGGCGCAGAAGGTCTCCGGCCACGATTTCAGCTTTATCCTCAGGCAGAACGGGATGTTCAGCTACACCGGTCTGACCCCGCAGCAAGTCGATGAACTGAAAGATGTTCACGGCATTTACATGCTGCGCAGTGGTCGGGTATGCATGGCCGGTTTGAATGAAGGGAATATCGACAAGGTATGTAACGCAATCGCGAGCCTCTTCGCCCGTTAAATACCCTGCTGGTCGTCTGTTTGCTTCATGGCGGGCGCTTCTGGGCCTATAATGCTCGCCTTTTTTTCGCCCAATGATTTTGCGGAGCTGGTGATGGCCGAACGTAAGGCGTACGTCGAGCGCAATACTCTGGAAACCCAGATCAAAGCCTCGATCAACCTGGATGGTACCGGAAAGGCCCGATTCGATATCGGCGTGCCTTTTCTTGAGCACATGCTCGACCAGATCGCCCGGCACGGGCTGATCGATCTGGACATCGAATGCAAGGGTGACCTGGCAATCGACGACCACCACACGGTGGAAGACGTCGGCATCACCGTGGGCCAGGCGTTCAGCCAGGCGATCGGCGACAAGAAGGGCATTCGTCGTTACGGCCACGCCTACGTGCCGCTCGACGAAGCGCTGTCGCGCGTGGTCATCGATTTCTCCGGGCGTCCGGGTCTGCAGATGCATGTGCCGTACACCCGCGCCACTGTAGGCGGCTTCGACGTGGACCTCTTTCAGGAGTTCTTCCAGGGCTTCGTTAACCACGCGAACGTGACGCTGCACATCGACAACCTGCGTGGCACCAACACTCACCACCAGATCGAGACCGTGTTCAAGGCTTTCGGTCGTGCGCTGCGCATGGCGGTCGAGCTGGATGAGCGTATGGCCGGACAGATGCCATCGACCAAGGGTGTGCTCTGATGCAGACAGTTGCGGTCATCGATTACGGCATGGGCAATCTGCACTCTGTCGCCAAGGCGCTGGAGCATGTGGGCGCAGGCCGTGTGCTGATTACCAGTGACGCCAAGGTGATTCGCGAAGCCGACCGCATCGTTTTTCCGGGTGTGGGCGCGATTCGCGACTGCATGGCCGAGATTCGCCGTCTGGGCTTTGATTCGCTGGTCAGGGAAGTCAGCCAGGACCGTCCGTTTCTGGGGATCTGCGTCGGTATGCAGGCGTTGCTCGACAGCAGCGAGGAGAACGGCGGTGTGGACTGCATCGGCATGTTTCCCGGCCAGGTAAAGTTTTTCGGCAAGGACCTGCACGAAGAGGGCGAGCACCTGAAAGTGCCGCACATGGGCTGGAACCAGGTCGCTCAGGCGGTGGATCACCCGCTGTGGCATGACATTCCTGATCAGGCGCGTTTCTACTTCGTGCACAGTTTCTATATCGATGCCGCCAATCAGCGTCAGGTGGTCGGACGTGGTCACTACGGCCTCGATTTCGCCGCTGCGCTGGCCGACGGTTCGCGTTTTGCGGTGCAATTCCACCCTGAAAAGAGCCACACCCACGGCCTGCAGTTGCTGCAGAACTTCGCCGCCTGGGATGGTCGCTGGTAAGCGCATGAGCAAAGCCAAGGGCAAGCCACCGATTCTGACCCTCTCGCCCGAGCACGAGCAACAGGCGATCGACAAGCTCAAGCGCCTGTTCGCAGAGCGCTTCGAGCTGGATCTGGGCTCGTTCGAAGTGGCTGAAGTCCTCGAGCTGTTCACGCGCGAGATTGCCCCGCACTACTACAATCGCGCCATTTTCGATGTTCAGCAGCAGCTCAAGGAGCGCTTCGAGAGCATCGAAAGTGACTTGTGGGCACTCGAAAAAAATTAGCTAGAAAGCAGCTGCACGCATCAAGCAGCAAGAATGGGTGAGTGCGCATCGTTGCAGCTTGCCGCTCTTTTTGACCAAGGAAAAAGCATGCTGATTATCCCCGCTATCGATCTCAAGGACGGCGCCTGCGTCCGTCTGCGTCAGGGCCGGATGGAAGATTCCACGGTGTTCTCCGATGACCCGGTGGCCATGGCCGCCAAGTGGGTCGAGGGTGGTTGCCGCCGTCTGCATCTGGTCGATCTGAACGGTGCGTTCGAAGGTCAGCCGGTCAATGGTGATGTGGTCACGGCCATCGCCCGACGCTACCCGAACCTGCCGATCCAGATCGGTGGTGGCATCCGTTCGCTGGAAACCATCGAGCATTACGTCAAGGCGGGCGTGAGCTACGTCATCATCGGCACCAAGGCCGTCAAAGAGCCCGAGTTCGTGGCCGAAGCCTGCCGTGCGTTCCCCGGCAAGGTGATTGTCGGTCTGGATGCCAAGGACGGTTTCGTCGCCACCGACGGCTGGGCTGAAGTCAGCTCGGTGCAGGTCATTGATCTGGCCAAGCGTTTCGAAGCCGATGGCGTGTCGGCCATTGTCTACACCGACATCGCCAAAGACGGCATGATGCAGGGCTGTAACATCCCGTTCACCGCGGCATTGGCGGCTGCCACGCGGATCCCGGTGATCGCCTCGGGTGGTATCCATAACCTGGGCGACATCCAGGCGCTGCTGAATGCGAAGGCTCCGGGCATCATCGGCGCGATCACCGGCCGTGCGATTTACGAAGGCACGCTGGATGTGGCCGAAGCTCAGGCGCTCTGCGACCGCGAACAACGCTGAACAGCTGGAGATTGACCCTGTGGCCCTAGCCAAACGCATCATCCCTTGCCTGGACGTCGACAACGGTCGAGTGGTCAAGGGCGTCAAGTTCGAGAACATCCGGGACGCAGGCGATCCGGTGGAAATCGCTCGTCGTTACGATGAGCAGGGCGCCGACGAAATCACCTTCCTCGACATCACCGCCAGCGTCGATGGCCGCGACACTACGCTGCATACCGTCGAGCGCATGGCCAGTCAGGTGTTCATCCCGCTGACCGTTGGTGGCGGCGTGCGCACCGTGCAGGACATCCGCAACCTGCTCAACGCCGGTGCCGACAAGGTCTCGATCAACACGGCCGCGGTGTTCAACCCCGAGTTCGTCGGTGAGGCCGCCGCGCGTTTCGGGTCGCAGTGCATCGTGGTTGCTATCGACGCCAAGAAGGTCTCCGGTCCGGGCGAAACCCCGCGCTGGGAAATCTTCACCCACGGCGGGCGCAAACCCACCGGGCTGGACGCGGTGCTCTGGGCGAAAAAGATGGAAGACCTGGGCGCTGGCGAGATCCTGCTGACCAGCATGGACCAGGACGGCATGAAAAACGGCTTCGACCTGGGCGTCACGCGCGCTATCAGCGATGCGCTGGGTATTCCGGTGATTGCTTCGGGTGGCGTCGGCAACCTCGAGCACCTGGCTGCCGGTGTCATCGAGGGCCACGCCAGCGCTGTGCTGGCGGCGAGTATCTTCCACTTTGGCGAATACACGGTCCTTGAAGCCAAGGCCTACATGGCCAGCCGCGGGATTGTCGTGCGCTGAGTCACGGCGCATGAAAGCGGGCGCCGCTTGTTTCAGGCCAAGGGTTTGAAACAGCCGGCGCTCGCTTTGTTTCAGCCCTGTGGCATTCGAATATTGCCTGTAAGCGACATCGCCGGACAGCGCGCTAGACAGTGCGCCGGGTTCACGGCACTCTGCATGCGTCGTTCACGATCGAGTGCCGGAACATGTTCAAACGCCTATTGCTTGCACTGATCGGGATCGGTGTCTTGTCGAGTGAAGGTGTCCGGGCCAGCGAGTCGACGCCTTATTCCATGGTGTTGCTGACCGAGAACTTTCCGCCGTTCAACATGGCGGTCGACGGCAAGAATTTCGCCCAGGAAAACAACATTGACGGTATCGCCGCCGAAGTGGTGCGCGAGATGTTCAAGCGCGCCAATATCGGCTACAGCATGACGCTGCGCTTTCCGTGGGACCGAGTCTACAAACTGGCCCTGGAAAAGCCCGGTTACGGCGTGTTTTCCACCACCCGCCTGCCCGAACGTGAAAACCTCTTCAAATGGGTCGGCCCGGTAGGTTCCTACGACTGGATCATGTTGGCGCGCGGCGACAGCCCGATCACCTTGACGTCGCTGGAGCAGGCCAGGGATTACCGCATCGGGGCCTACAAGGGCGATGCCATTGGCGAGCGCCTTAGAACCATGGGCTTGAACCCGATCCTGATGTTGCGTGACCGCGACAACGTGAAAAAACTCGCCAACGGCCAGATCGACCTGTGGGCGGTAGGCGATCCGGTTGGCCGCTATCTGGCGAAGCTGGAAGGCGTCACCGGCTTCAAGACAGCGCTGCGATTCAACAGCGCCGAACTTTACCTGGCGGTCAACAAGAGCACGCCTGACGAGGTCGTCAGACGCCTGCAAAAGGCCCTCGATCAGATGCGCGCTGAAGGCTGGGTCGATGCCGTCAAGGCGCGCTATCAGTAACCGCTCAGCCCGCTGCGGGCGCGTCAGGCGGGCTGTCGACGCTTCGGCTATCGATCAGCGTTGCCGTGCAGTTTGACCCTGACCTGCTGTTGATACGGCCGACGCCGTTTCAGTGGTCGCGCGAGCCGTCGGCGTTGAGCAGGGCTATCGAAGGTGCGAGAGTCATCAGCCCTTCGCCCCCGTCATCATGGTCGGTTTCATCATCAATCCCTGATAAATGTGTCTTGGCCTCCGTCATTGAGGCACCTTCCTTTAAGTCGGAATTGACACGTTCATCAAGGCTGAGACGCTGGTGGACACGGAAAGCAGATTTGCCGGACCTGGCGTATGGAAAGTGCTGACGTGGAAGAGGTGCGATCAGCGATAAATCCCATTCTTGCCATGCGCCGCACTCGCCTGATTGCCGCGTTCGCCGATCATGCTGCGCAGGTCGATCCATTCGACGCCTTGTGCCTTGAGGTTGGGCAGTTCGCGCTCCAGTACATCCAGCGTGACAGGGTAGGGGTGGCCGATAACCACGGCCGAGCCATATTTGCGGGCGATTTTTATCGCGGTCTGCAATTGGCGGGTGATGGCTTCTGCGGTGCGTTCGTCGTCCAGGAATACGTCACGCGAGACGCTGGCCAGCCCGATACGCTGCGCTTCGGCGGCGGCCACGGTTTTCGCGCTGGTGCGGCTGTCTACGAAAAACAGGTGACGACGCTGTAGCTCGGCCATCAGCCAGGTCATGGCGACCGGCTCGGCGGTCATCCGGCTGCCCATGTGGTTGTTGATACCGGCTGCATACGGCACCTTCAGCAGGGCAGCATTGAGACGGCTTTCCAGCTCAGGCAGTGGCAGTTCGGGGTGCCAGGCGTAAGGGCCGGTCGCGGGGTCCATGGGCATGTGCAGCATGACCGTTTTGCCTGCGCGATGGGCCTGGCGGGCAAACTCGGTGGCGTGCGGGGTGTCGGGCATGATCGCCAGAGTAACCGGGCCGGGAAGCGCCAGTGTGCGGCTGTCGCGCTGCGGATTCTGGCCCAGGTCGTCGATGATCAGGCTCAGGTAGGCCTTGGGCGGTTTGCCGCTGCTCTCTGCCGGCGCTGCATGGGCAGCGCCAGTGATCGAGAGGGTCAGCAGCAACAGAGCGAGAAAGCGCATCCGTCAATTGCCGCGGGTGATACTCAGCCCCTTCAGCAGGCTGAGCGCCTGGCTGAGCTGGAAGTCGTCATCCTGCGGACGCGCCTTGGCAGCTGCGCCACCCTTGACGGTCGGTTTGTCCGCGCCGCCGTTGCCATTGCCGAGGTGACCCAGCAGGTCGGCTTCCTTGTAGTTCTCGCCGTCTGCTTCGCTGGTGACCTTGGCCCGACGTACCACGATGTCCGGGTTGATGCCCTGGGCCTGGATCGAGCGGCCGTTCGGCGTGTAGTACAGCGCGGTGGTGATCTTCAGGGCGCGATCGTTGTTCAGCGGCAGAACGGTCTGCACCGAGCCTTTGCCGAAGGTGTCAGTGCCCATCAGGATGCCGCGTTTCTGGTCTTGCAGGGCGCCGGCAACGATTTCCGATGCCGAGGCGCTGCCGCCGTTGATCAGTACTACCAGAGGCACGCCTTCGCTGGCGTCTGCCGGGTCTGCCGAGAAGCGCAATTCGGAGTTGGCGATGCGGCCTTTGGTGTAGACGATCAGGCCCTTGGTGAGGAAGTGATCCGCCACCTGCACCGCCGATTGCAGCACGCCGCCGGGGTTGTTGCGCAGGTCGAGAATCAGGCCGCTCATCTTCTTGCCGTTGTCCTTGCGGAGTTTGGCCAGTGCCTTGCCGACTTCGTCACCAGTCTTGACCTGGAACTGGGTGATGCGGATGTAGCCGTAGCCATTTTCCAGCATCTGCGCCTTGACGCTCTTGACCTGAATGGTCGCCCGCGCCAGGGTCACGTCAAACGGCGTACCGCCATCGCGGACCAGCGTCAGGGTGATCTTTTCACCGATCTTGCCGCGCATCTTGTCGACCGCTTCCTGCATGTTCTGGCCCTGGGTTGGCGTACCGTTGATCTTCACGATCAGGTCGCCTGCTTCGATGCCAGCCTTGGAAGCCGGTGTGTCGTCGATGGGCGAAACCACCTTGACAAAACCGTCCTCGACGCCGACTTCGATGCCCAGCCCACCGAACTCGCCGCTGGTGCTTTCCTGCAGCTCCTGGAAATCTTCCGGGCCAAGATAGGCGGAGTGCGGATCAAGATTGCTGAGCATGCCCTTGATGGCGTTCTCCAGCAGGGTCTTGTCGTCGACCGGCTCCACGTAGGCCGCCTTGACCCGGTCCATGACCTCGGCAAAGGTGCGCAACTCGTCGAGCGGCAGCGGTGGCTTTGCGGTGGTATTGGTTTTGGCGGGCGAGACTGCTGCAGGCGTGGCTGGCGCGGTCTTTTCGGCAGCTTGCGCCAGCGGCGCGCCGATAACGATGGCAATTGCCAGGGCCAGCGAGGTGAGGCGGGACAAATGCAGCATGTCTAACGAACTCCTACAGATATTGACGCCGACTTATCCTTGAGTGCGGCACCATTGGGCCGGATCGCTGGGGCGACCCTGCTGACGAATAGCAAAGTACAACGCTGCCGTGTCCTGACCGCCACTATTGCCGACCGTGGAAATCGCTTCACCGGCTTTTACAATGTCACCTGCCGACTTGAGCAGGCTCTGGTTGTGCCCGTAAAGGGTCAGATAACCGTTGCCATGGTCGAGAATGACCAGAAGCCCGGCACCGCGCAACCAGTCGGCGAACACCACTCGTCCGCCATGCACGGCACGTACCTGGCTTCCGGCTGCGGCGCTGATCATGACGCCGTCCCATTTGGTCCGTTCGTCATCACCGCGGGCTTCACCGAAACGCGCAAGCAGTCGACCATCGATAGGCCATGGAAGTTTTCCCCTGGCCTCTGCAAAAGGTCCGCCGTAGGAAACTCCGGCACTGGAAACGACTGCGCCGGGGGCTTTGACCGGGCGACGCGGTGCCGGTTCATCATCGCTTTTACTGCTGCTGTTGCTGCTGTTATTGCGGGCGACGGCTTCAGCTTCGCGCTGACGCTTTTCTTCCGCCTCGCGGGCTGCAACCAGCGCCTTCTGGCGAGCTTCTTCGGCTTCACGTGCCTGGCGAGCCAGGGTTTCTTCGATGGTCTTGAGGACTTTGGCCAGGTCGGCCTGATCCTGCTGACGGGCCTGCAGTTTCTGATCGCGGGCCTTGTAGTCCTGATTCAACTTGGCCAGCGCCTGTTGACGTTCCTGGCGAACCTTGGCCAGCTCTTCGCTCTGGCTGTCCAGGTTGCTTTTCTGCACCAGCAGTTGGGCCTGTTGCAGGTCGATGTCTTTTTCGACATTGGCCAGCTGGCGCAGGGTTTCATTGAAATTGCGTAGCTGCTCCAGGCGCGCCTGGCTCAGGTAATCGTAATACGTGAGGGTTCGGGCGAACTTCTCGGGGTGTTGCTGGTTGAGCAGCAGCTTGAGGTACTCCTGGCGGCCACTCTGGTAGGCGGCGCGGGCCTGGATGGCAATCAGGCGTTGCTGTTCAACACGGGCGCTGTTCAGTTTCTTTTTTTCACTGTCGAGCTTTTGCAGCTCGGTTTCCGTCTTTTTTAGTTCCTTTTGCAGGACCTCGACCTGCTTTTCCAACTTGCCCATTTCGGTTTCAGTGGTGCGCAGGTCCTTCTGGACGCCTGCACGTTCTTCCTGAAGCTTGCCCAGGACTTTTTGCAGCTCCGCCACATCCTGACGCGCAGCATCTATCTGTTTTTGGGTTTGCACACGCTCGTCTTCGGCAAACGCCGGATTGAGCAGGCAGATCAGAGCAAGGGCAATCAAGGCGCGAAGCATGTGGGTGGGCGATACCGAGGAATTGTGAGAAAAAATGTCAGGCCTAGTATGCCCGCCATGCGCTGCAAAAAAAACGCCTCGCAACCACTGCTTTGAGGCCTGAAACATAAAAAACCGGCCTTGCCTGATGGCTAAAGGCCGGTTTTGACCGGGTTACTCGTTCACAAGAATCGAGTGACCGCTCATTTCCTGCGGTTTCTCCATGCCCAGCAGATGCAGCATGGTCGGCGCGACATCGGCCAGAACGCCGCCTTGGCGAACTTTCAGCTGACGTTTGCCCACATAAACGAACGGTACCGGCTCGGAGGTGTGCGCGGTGTGCGCCTGGCCGGTGTGGTCGTCAGTCATTTGCTCGACGTTGCCGTGGTCAGCGGTGATAAGCGCTTCACCACCGACTTTTTCCAGCGCCTCGGTGATGCGCCCGACACACACGTCCAGGCATTCCACAGCCTTGATCGCGGCTTCCATGATCCCGCTGTGGCCAACCATGTCGCCGTTGGCGTAGTTGACGACGATCACGTCATAACGCTGATGTTCGATGGCATCGACAATTTTGTCGGTCACTTCCGGTGCGCTCATCTCAGGCTGCAGGTCGTAGGTGGCGACTTTCGGCGACGGGATCAGAATGCGCTCTTCACCCGGGAACGGTTCTTCACGGCCGCCGGAGAAGAAGAACGTGACGTGGGCGTATTTCTCGGTTTCGGCGATACGCAGCTGGGTCTTGCCGTTGGCCGCCAGGTACTCGCCCAGCACGTTTTTCAGGCTGCCTGCAGCAAAAGCGGACGGCGCAGGAATGCTGGCCGCGTATTGGGTCAGCATCACATAGTTGACCTTCGGCTGGCGGGCGCGCTCGAAGTCCTTGAAATCGTCTTCGACGAACACACGAGTCAGTTCACGGGCGCGGTCGGCGCGGAAGTTCATGAACACCACCGCATCGCCATCTTCCACGCGGGCGGCTCCGCCAATACGCGTGGCTTTGACGAACTCGTCGTTCTCGTCGCGTGCGTAGGCGGCTTCGAGCCCGGCAACGGCGCTGTCTGCGTGGAATTCGGCGGCACTGTCGACGATCAGGTTATAGGCAGACGAAACCCGGTCCCAGCGGTTGTCACGGTCCATGGCGAAGTAGCGGCCGACGATCGTGGCGGTACGGCCCTTGCCCAGGCGGGCGAAGGTTGCGTCCATTAGCTCGAGGGATTTCTTCGCGCTGCGCGGTGGCGTGTCGCGGCCATCAAGGAAGGCATGCAGGTAGATTTTTTCTGCACCGCGTTTGACCGCCAGTTCAGCCATCGCAACCAGATGATCCTGGTGGCTGTGCACGCCACCATCGGACAGCAGGCCCATGATGTGCACGGCCTTGCCGGCGCTGACGGCTTTATCCACGGCGGCGCAAATGGTCGGGTTTTCGAAGAACTCGCCATCGCGAATCGCTTTGGTCACCCGAGTGAAGTCCTGATACACCACACGCCCGGCCCCCAGGTTCATGTGCCCGACCTCGGAGTTGCCCATCTGCCCGTCCGGCAGACCGACATCCATGCCCGACCCGGAAATCAGGCCATTGGGCATGGTTTGGTAGAGACGATCCATGACCGGCATCTTCGCGGCCAGAATGGCATTGCCCTTGTGGCTTTCGCTGTGTCCGAAGCCATCCAGGATGATAAGAACCAGAGGTTTTGGCGTGGCAGTCATAGAACCCACTCGATGCTGATTGGATAAAGAGATGAACAAAGTACAAGGGAACGGCATTTTAAGGACAAGTTCAAACGGCGTCACTGCCGTACGGACTTTGGCCGACCTTGGCTGCTGTGTATACTGGCCGACATTTTAACGCCCTGGAACCTACTGATGGTTGCTCACCTGCTTGAATTTGCCACTAACCACTATTTGATCACCGGTGCCTTCGTCATTCTGCTGGGACTGCTGATTGCTTACGAAATGAGCAAGGGCGGCGCCAGCCTGAGCACTCGCGAGCTGACCGCACTGGTCAACAGCGATCAGGGCGTGGTCATCGACGTGCGCTCGAAAAAGGATTACACCGCAGGGCATATCGTCGGCTCCCTGAATTTCCCACAGGACAAGGTACTGACCCGTACCGCCGAACTGGAGAAATACAAGGACAAGACGTTGATCATAGTCGATGCAATGGGGCAGCATGCTGGCACCACCGCCCGCGAGCTGCTCAAGTCCGGCTTCAAGGCGGCCAAGCTGTCCGGCGGCATTTCCAGCTGGCGCGGCGATAACCTTCCTCTGGTGAAGTGAACATGGCTCAAGTCATCGTCTATTCCAGCGACTACTGCCCGTATTGCATACGTGCCAAACAGCTTCTGCAGAGCAAGAGCGTGGCCTTCGAGGAAATCCGGGTCGACGGCAAGCCGCAGCTGCGTGCCGAAATGACCAAGAAGGCCGGTCGTACTTCCGTACCGCAAATCTGGATCGGCTCGACCCACGTGGGCGGCTGCGATGACCTGTTTGCTCTGGAGCGTGCCGGCAAGCTCGATGCGCTGCTGGCCTGATATCCCTTAATCTTTCAGCCTAATCTGACAAGGATCCGAGATGACCGATCAACCGAACAACGACGCCGTTGCCAACGAAGAAAACGGCCCACAATTTTCCCTGCAGCGTATCTACGTTCGCGACCTGTCGTTCGAAGCGCCAAAAAGCCCGGCGATCTTCCGCCAGGAGTGGACGCCGACCGTCAGCCTTGACCTCAACACCCGTCAGAAGCAGCTGGAAGGCGATTTCTACGAAGTCGTGCTGACCCTGTCCGTGACCGTCAACAACGGCGACGAAGTTGCCTTCATCGTTGAAGTGCAACAGGCCGGTATCTTCCTGATCAAGGGCCTGGACGACGGCGCAATGAGCCACACCCTCGGCGCATTCTGCCCGAACATCCTGTTCCCTTACGCTCGCGAAGCCATCGACAACCTGGTCGTACGTGGCTCGTTCCCTGCGCTGATGCTGGCTCCGGTGAACTTCGACGCCTTGTACGCGCAAGAACTGCAACGCATGCAGGAAGCTGGCGAAACGCCGACTGTTCAGTAAGCGTTACCGCTGCAAAAAAAGCGCCTTTCGGGGCGCTTTTTTGTGTCTGTTCAAGAATGGCGGCTGGGCCAAATGGATGCTTTTTATCGCGAAGGAAACCGACGAAGTCGGGCCGGAAACAGGAGCGAAGGACTTTGCTCACTTTGGTCCCTCAAAGTGAGTCGCCGAGGGGCGAAAAGGTGACCTGAGTCGAGCCTGAATCTCACTGAATCGCAGAACCGCTATGTGATGCGGAGCATCAGTCTGATTAAGCAAATGCCACACTTAGGCCTAAGCAAATCCGTGCTGACGCCATGCCTCATAGACGGCCACGGCCACTGTATTGGACAGGTTCAGGCTGCGGCAGCCTTCACGCATGGGCAGTCGCAGGCGATGCTCGCTGCTCAGCGAGTCAAGAATATCGGCGGGCAGGCCACGGCTTTCCGGACCGAACAGAAAGGCATCGCCTGGCTCGAAGCTCGCATCATGAAAAGGCCGCGAGCCTTTGGTGGTGAAGGCAAACAACCTCGGGTTGCCGATCTTCTCCAGGCAGCTTGCCAGGTCAGCATGTGTCTGCAGCGTGGCATACTCGTGATAATCGAGCCCGGCACGGCGCAGGCGCTTGTCGTCCAGCTCGAAACCCAAGGGTTCGATCAAATGCAGGGTGCAGCCACTGTTGGCGCATAGCCTGATGACATTGCCGGTATTCGGCGGAATTTCTGGTTGAAAAAGGATGACGTGAAACATGCACGGCTCCGAACGAAAGGACGGGATGCATTCTACCCTTGAAGAGGACCCGAGACCGAAGCTATGGCCGCGTGTTCTTGGTTCCATGGCGATTGTCGGGTTTACCGTGGGCACGATTATCGGCCGTCTGCAGCAGCCTGACCCGGTTGAACTGGAGCAGATCGAAGAATTGCCTGCCGGTCTGGCGCTCTGGTTCAACGAAGAACCGAAGTATCGCGGCGCGACGGTGGATGGTGCCGTGGTACTCAACGTCGATGCGTCAGGACAGCCGTGGACGGGCCAACTGAGGTTCGACAATAGGGTTGCGCGCTGGAAGGTGGAACGGGGAGAGAAGGGGTTGGTGCTGACGCTCCTGGCAGCCCGTCCACTTCATGGCGACTGGCGCACTGAGAAGGTGGACGGGCGCTGGAGACTGGAGGTCAGTCTCCGGGAGGAATAAAAGAGGGGAATCCCCGGCCTGCCTGTACCAAGGTCCCCAAAACTGGTGATGTAATACCTATTGCAGGGGGCGTGCCAGTTTTCAAATCGTTTCAGAAAAAACGCATCCGCGTGTGAGACGGGTCCTCTCTGTGTGATGCCATGCTTTATTTGTGCGGCGCATAACTCTTTGAATTATAAATATTTATACATGTTCTTCGAGTGCCGAAGGTGATTTGGCTATAGAACGGAGCCGTAGTGCAGCGTCGCTCATCCCTCGTAACGTAGTACATGTTCCAGCCTTCCGGTTTTCAGGAGTGCACTCAATTTGCGCACCACGAGGGTGCAAAAACCATACTGATGCACTCATTCATTCGAACTCGATGATGGACCGTCCCAGTCTCATGCATAAATGAGCCGTTTGCGCATTGGCCAATCGGCTGGCTGTTACAGCGCCCGACACCAGAATTGCCTTTTTGTTCACGTGGGCTACAGTGAAGGACAGCTCGGAAGGCCGAAAAACGCTTGAAAATGGCCCCAAAAAGCAAAGTAAAAAAAAAATTTTGTGCTTGAACGAGGTGCGCCGTCAAAGTGATGACAACTGTCACATTAACTGACTAATCTCCCCGAAGTTCCCGTAATACAAGGCTTTCGCCAGTTTTGCATCTGTACTCTACTGGCGGAGATCGAGACCGGTGAAGGTGCATTTTTCCGGTCGGGCGCACGAAAATGATAGATCTGACGAACGGTACCAAAATAAGTTTTGGGAAATGGGTAGTTAGGTCGATACACTCCGTGACGTCTTTGCTGACACGAGTTGTGACATATGACTGGATGTTCTCAAGATTCCAGCGATGGTTTCTTCAGCGCATAAGGGTATTGCACCAACGTGTTGTCATCGACAAAAGCGGTCTAGTCAAAAGTCAGGGCGAACAGAATCCATTGATCTCGGATCGGGACTGTCGCCTATCGCTAATCCGTGGGTCAGGGCCAAGCCCGGCACCATGGATATAAAAAATTAGATTCACGAGGAGCGTAGTAATGAAGAAGTCCACCCTGGCTTTGGCCGTCACCGTTGGTGTATTGGCTCAGCAGGCCAGCGCAGCTGGTTTCCTGGAAGACAGTAAAGCGTCCGTCAGTTCTCGTACCCTGTATTTTGACAACGATTTCCGCGAAGGCACTACCCACAACAACCGTGAGACGGCCACTGGCCTGAAATTCGACTACCTGTCGGGCTTCACTCAAGGTACTGTCGGTTTTGGTCTGGACGTCCAGGGCTTGGTCGGTGTTCACCTTGATGGCGGCCGTGGCAACCACGCTCCTGCAGCGAACGGCGGCATTCTGCCTACCGACAGCGACGGTTCTGCTGTCAGCGAATGGAGCCGTCTGGGCGCCAACGGCAAGGTACGCTTCTCGAAAACCGAGCTGAAAGTCGGTAACGCATTGGCACCTAACCTGCCAATTCTGGTCAGCAACGATGGTCGTCTTCTGCCTCAGGCTTTCCAGGGCGGCATCCTGACTTCCAAGGATCTGGACAACGTCACCTTCACTGCCGGTCAGCTGAACAAATCCATCGGCCGTGCTTCGAGCAACTGGACTGACCTGTCCATTGCCGGCGCTTCCGAGACTGCCGATCAGTTCCGCTTCGCCGGTGCTGACTGGAAAGTCACCAAAGACCTGACCCTGCAGTACTACTACGCTAATCTGGAAGACTTCTACAAGCAGCACTTCCTCGGTTTGGTACACGTTTACCAAATCGACGCCAACCAGTCCTTCAAGACTGACCTGCGTTATTTCAACAGCAGCTCTGACGGCAAAAACAGCGACGCAGCAACCGGCTACCGTTTCAACAACAACAACGGTTATGCCAAGAACGCTGGCGAAGTGGATAACTCCACCTGGTCCGCCATGTTTACCTACGCCCTGGGCGGCCATGCGTTCATGGTTGGCCATCAGCAGATTGGCGATGACGGCGGCATGGTTTTCCTGAACCAAGGCAACGTCACCAAGAACGGCACCAGCACTTCGAGTCTTGAAGGCAACGGCGGTTCGAGCTTCTACCTGTTCACTGACTCGATGATCAACGGCTTCAACCGCGCGGGTGAAAACACCACGTTCGGTCAGTACTCGTACGACTTCGCCAAGGTGGGTGTTCCAGGCCTGAAAGCAGCCATCGCTTACCTGCACGCAGACGACATTCGTGATCGCACTACCGGTAAAGAAGAATACTCCGAGTGGGAAACCGACATGCGCGTTGACTACGTGATCCAGAGCGGTCCGATGAAAGGTTTTGGCACCACCCTGCGTCACGGTACTTACCGTGCGGATGGCGACCTGAACAACTCGACCAACACCGATCAAACCCGTCTGATCTTCAACTACACCTACAACTTCATGTAAGTGTATTGATGCTCAAAGAGACCCCGCCCCGTGCGGGGTTTCTTTTGTCTGTTTTTTGATATTCCTGACAGGTCTATAAGGCGCATTATTTATTCTTTTTAACTTTCCTCGACAGGGCGCACAGTAGTGCTATACCAAGGCCTACCTGATAAAGACAAGGAGCAACACCATGACACTGCGACTTGGCGACATCGCCCCTGACTTCGAGCAGGAATCCAGCGAGGGTCGTATCCGATTTCATGAATGGCTCGGCAACAGCTGGGGTGTGTTGTTTTCTCATCCGGCTGACTTCACGCCGGTGTGCACCACAGAACTGGGTTTCACTGCCAAACTGAAAGACGAGTTCGCCAAGCGCGGCGTGAAAGCTATTGCGCTGTCGGTGGACCCGGTCGATTCGCACATCAAGTGGATCGACGACATCAACACCACACAAAACACGCAGGTCAATTTCCCGATTCTGGCCGATGCCGACCGCAAGGTCTCCGACCTGTACGACCTGATTCATCCCAATGCCAACGACACACTGACTGTGCGCTCGCTGTTCGTGATCGATCCGAACAAGAAGGTGCGTCTGACGATCACCTATCCGGCCAGCACCGGGCGTAACTTCCACGAGATTCTGCGCGTTATCGACTCTCTGCAATTGACCGACAACTACAAGGTCGCCACGCCCGCCAACTGGGTGGACGGTGATGACGTAGTGATCGTGCCGTCGATCAAGGATGAAGCCGAGATCAAGCAACGCTTTCCCAAGGGCTATAAGGCAGTCACGCCCTATCTGCGCCTGACACCACAGCCAAACCGCTGATTTTCGATCTACCAAGCGTGGGGTTATTCGGGCCGATTTATCGGCCCTTTTTTATTGTTCCCTGCCGCTTGCTGCGTCGCTGGATCAACCGCGGACGCAGAGCATGGGCACGATAGCTGAGATTATCGTTCCTCACGCTCCAGCCTGGGAATGCAGGTCGTGACGCTCTGCGTCACAGGTCCGCAACGCGCAGGCAACGGCACTTTCCTTATATTCATTTATGGAATAACTAAATGAATAAATAAGATTTATAGATATAAAAAAGGGCTGTTAATGTCGTGCCTATTCCCACCTTGCTCGTCCCTCACCGGTCGAGCAGGGGATCACCCCAAATAGGTAAAGGAGCGCATATGCGCACTGTCATTTTGCGTCGAAGCCTTGTCGCGCTGTTTGCTGCTGCGGTCGTTCTTGGTGCGGTCACTCAGGCCCAGGCGGAAGATCTGCGCATCGGTTACCAGAAGTACGGCACGCTGGTGCTGCTCAAGGCCAAGGGCTCGCTGGAAAAGCGTCTGGCCGAGCAGGGCGTTAAAGTCCAGTGGACCGAGTTCCCCGGTGGCCCTCAGCTGCTTGAAGGCCTGAACGTCGGCTCCATCGACTTCGGCGTCACCGGCGAAACGCCGCCGGTCTTCGCTCAGGCCGCAGGCGCGGATCTGCTGTATGTAGCCTATGAGCCGCCAGCACCGACCAGTGAAGCCATCCTGGTCCCCAAAGACTCCCCGATCACCTCGGTCAAAGACCTGAAGGGCAAGAAAGTCGTCCTCAATAAAGGCTCGAACGTCCATTATCTGCTGGTCAAGGCACTGGAAGATGCCGGCCTGAAATACACCGATATCCAGACCGTCTTCCTGCCTCCGGCCGATGCGCGTGCCGCTTTCGAGCGCGGCAGCGTGGATGCCTGGGTCATCTGGGACCCTTACCAGGCCGCAGCTGAAAAGCAATTGCAGGCGCGGACCTTGAAAGACGGCACCGGCATTGTCGACAACCATCAGTTCTATCTCGCCACCAAGCCATACGCGCAGAAAAACCCCAAGGTCATTCAGGCCCTGATCGAGGAGGTCCGTGCGGTGGGCGAATGGTCCAAGGCCAATCCCGATGAAGTGACCCAACAGGTCGCACCGTTGCTGGGGCTGCCGGCCGACATCACCCTGACCTCGGTAAAGCGTCAGGGCTACGGCGCGCAGTTCCTGACCCCGCCGGTGGTGGCGGCACAGCAGAAAATCGCTGACACCTTCTACCAGCTCAAGCTGATTCCAAAGCCGCTCAGTATTGCTGATGTGGTCTGGACACCCCCTGCTGCTGTTGCTCAAGCACAGTGATCGTCAGGCCCTTCGAGGAGACAACTCCATGAGCCTCAGTGCTTCGCAACGCATCGTTCACCGACTGGCGCCTTGGGCTCTTCCAGTCCTGTTGTTGGCAGTCTGGCAGCTGTCGGTCAGCGCCGGCTGGTTATCCACACGCATTCTGCCCGCACCCAGCGCGGTCATCGAAGCGGGCATAAACCTGGTCGCCAGCGGCGAAATCTGGACGCATCTGGCGATCAGCGGCTGGCGCGCCGGGATCGGATTCGCCATTGGCGGCGGCATCGGTCTGGCGCTGGGCTTCATTACCGGCCTGAGCAAATGGGGCGAGCGTCTGCTGGACAGCTCGGTGCAGATGATCCGTAACGTGCCGCACCTGGCGCTGATTCCGCTGGTCATTCTGTGGTTCGGCATTGATGAGACCGCCAAGATATTCCTGGTCGCGCTGGGCACCCTGTTCCCGATTTATCTGAACACCTACCACGGCATCCGCAACATCGATCCGGCACTGGTAGAAATGTCCCGCAGCTATGGCCTGTCAGGTTTCAGCCTGTTCCGTCATGTGATCCTGCCGGGCGCCATGCCTTCGATTCTGGTCGGCGTGCGCTTTGCGCTGGGCTTCATGTGGCTGACGCTGATCGTGGCGGAAACCATTTCTGCCAGCTCCGGCATCGGCTACCTGGCGATGAATGCGCGGGAGTTTCTGCAAACCGACGTCGTGGTGCTGGCCATCGTGTTGTACGCCGTACTCGGCAAGCTGGCCGATCTGGCAGCGCGAGGCCTGGAACGTGTCTGCCTGCGCTGGCACCCGGCCTATCAAGTGAGCAAAGGCGGTGCCGCATGACCAGTCTGAAACAGCAACCTCCACACTTGCTGCGTGGCATCCCGCTGGCAGTACGCAAGCTGAAAAAAGCGTTCGGTGCCCGTGAAGTGCTCAAGGACATCGACCTGCACATCCCTGCCGGTCAGTTCGTCGCCATCGTCGGCCGCAGCGGTTGTGGCAAAAGCACACTGTTGCGTCTGCTCGCCGGCCTCGACAAACCAACGCAAGGCCAGCTGCTTGCCGGCTCTGCACCATTGGACGATGCCCGCGAAGACACGCGATTGATGTTTCAGGAAGCGCGCTTGCTGCCCTGGAAAAAGATCATCGACAACGTCGGCCTCGGGTTGAGCGGCGACTGGCGGGCGCAGGCCCTTGAAGCGCTTGAGGCCGTCGGCCTCGCCGAGCGCGCCAATGAATGGCCTGCCGCATTGTCCGGCGGTCAGAAGCAGCGCGTTGCCTTGGCTCGTGCACTGATTCACAAGCCGCGTCTGCTGTTGCTCGACGAGCCGTTGGGCGCGCTGGATGCCCTGACCCGGATCGAAATGCAGCAACTGATCGAAAAGCTGTGGGGCCAGTATGGTTTCACGGTGCTGCTGGTAACCCACGACGTCAGCGAGGCCGTGGCCATTGCCGACCGGGTGATCCTGATCGAAGAGGGGCAGATCGGTCTCGATCTGCTGGTCGACCTGCCACGTCCGCGTGTTCGTGGTTCGCACCGCCTTGCGGCGCTGGAGGCTGAAGTGCTCAACCGTGTGCTGGCCCTGCCGGGTTCGACACCTGACCCGGAACCGTTTTCGCCACTGCCTACGCAATTGCGCTGGGCAAATTAACCCTGATACCCAAAGGAAGACATGCCATGACTATTAAAGCCATCAACGTTCGCAATCAGTTCAAAGGCACCATCAAGGAAATCGTCCACGGCGACGTACTGTCGGAAATCGACGTACAGACCGCATCGGGTGTCGTGACCTCGGTCATCACCACCCGCTCGGTCAAGGAGCTGGAGCTGGTCGTCGGCAGCGAAGTTATCGCCTTCGTGAAGTCCACTGAAGTCTCCATCGCCAAGCTGTAAACGATGGGCAAAAAACACCCTGGACGGTCCTGACCCTCCGGGGTTTTTTGCTTTTTACCTAGCAGTTATGTGAGGTAGCGACGTAGCGGTTTTGCCGGATGCTGACAGCTGGCTCTATTTGAAGAAACTGCCATGACCTCTTCAACCCAGTAAAGCATCTTCATCGAGGCCGAGTAAAAGACGAGGAGGGCATCAAATAGGCTTTGCCAGAAGAGATCCTGTCGTGAGGAGTGCACGCCAAAAATATTATGCTGCACTTAAAGCTGCCGGTATTAAAAAGCCTAAGCCTGACAGTCCTATTTATATTAATGGCACGCTAGAAACTGAAGCTTTCGCTGCAAGAATTAAGTATTTTCAAGAGAAGATAAATTATAGGTCCAGGATTGAAGGTACTGATAATTAGAATTCAACCACCTATGCTGATCAGGTCGCGGCATTGAAGCGAGAAAAAAGGGACCAGGCTAAGTATCTACAGAACCCGAGAGAAAAAATAAATCCACTCGGTCGTAATTCTCAATCTGCCCTCTTCACCAAAAACACCGGCAAATACAACCCCAGATAAGCATCAAATACCCGCATCCCTTCCTCGGCCATGCGTGGTGTGATCTCGTCATGCAACTGCACCGACCGCGCATACACGCGATCCCCCAGTTCCATGGCCAGCGCAAACACGTCTACATCGTCCGGCAGTGCGGGCAACTGGAAGTGGCGGTCAAACACTTCAAGCATCAAGTGCCCCAGCTCAATATCGTGCTGGCGGTCGGCCTGGTTGATTTCGGTCAGGCCGTGCTGGGCAAGGATCAATTGGCGGGCGGCGGCGTCGGCGTTGTAGATGGCCAGCATGCGCAGTTCGACGATGCGTGACAGGTCGCGCCAGGTGGCGAGCTGGTCGTGATCGATGGGGGCCTGCAGCGACGCGCGAAAGGCGGCGTGGATGTCGGCGGTCAGTGCTTCAAGCAGTGCAGGGACGCTGGCGAAGAAGTGGTACACCGACGAGGGCGGAATGCCGGCGCGCTCGGCGACGCTGTAAATCGACAGGCTGGCCACTCCTTGTTCGGCAAGCAGCGTGCGCGCGGCGTCGAGAATCGAATCGATTCTGGCCTGGCTGCGTGCTTGAGGTTTGCGAGGCGTGGCGGCGCGTGTCATGGGCGTGGCTCTTGGTTGGGCTGCAGGCATTGTAAGGGATTCTGACGGGATGAATCGCTGTCGTCGCCAAACGATCATCGCTCCCACGCTGGAAGGGGGGCACACCAAACAAAAACGCCGCAAGGCTCAAAGCCTGCGGCGTCTTGTACTACTCGGCCTCAATCAGACCGTATGCAGATACCAGTTGTACTCGAGGTCGGAGATGGAGTGTTCGAACTCTTCCAGCTCGCTCTCCTTACAGGCCACGAAGATGTCGATGTATTTCGGGTCGATGTACTTGGCCATCACCGGGTTGTCGTCCAGCTCGCGCAGTGCATCACGCAGGTTGTTCGGCAGGCTTTGTTCATGCTGCTCGTAGGAGTTGCCTTCTACCGGGGCGCCAGGCTCGACCTTGTTGACCAGGCCGTGGTGCACGCCCGCCAGGACCGAAGCCATCACCAGATACGGGTTGGCATCGGCACCGGCAACGCGGTGTTCGATACGTACCGCGTCGGCGGTGCCGGTCGGTACGCGAACGGCGACGGTACGGTTGTCCAGACCCCAGGTCGGCGAGTTGGGCACATAGAACTGCGCACCGAACCGGCGATACGAGTTGACGTTCGGGCACAGGAAAGCCATTTGTGCCGGCAGGGTCTCGAGCACACCGCCGATTGCATGACGCAATGCGGCGTTCTGCTCGGGATCCTCGCTGGTGAAGATGTTCTTGCCATCGCGATCCAGGATCGAGATGTGAACGTGCAGACCATTACCCGCCTGACCCGGATAGGGCTTGGCCATGAAGGTCGTGTCCATCTCGTGATCGTAGGCGATGTTCTTGATCAGGCGCTTGAGCAATACGGCGTAATCGCACGCCTTGATCGCGTCGGCGACGTGGTGCAGGTTGACTTCGAACTGGGCTGGGGCGCTTTCCTTGACAATGGCGTCGGCAGGAATGCCTTGTTCCTTCGCACCTTCGAGGATGTCCTGAAGGCAGTCGACGTATTCGTCGAGGTCGTCGATCAGGTAGACCTGTGTCGAGTGCGGGCGTTTGCCGGAAATAGGCGAGCGGGGCGGTTGTGGGCGACCGTTCACGTTCTCCTGATCGATCAGGTAGAACTCCAGCTCGAACGCTGCGCAGATGGTCAGGCCCATTTCGTCGAATTTGGCGACGACCTGGCGCAATACCTCACGCGGGTCGGCGAAAAACGGGTCGCCTTCGAGTTCGTGCATGGTCATCAGCAACTGCGCGGTAGGGCGCTTTTGCCATGGCTCGTTGCACAGGGTGTCAGGGATGGGATAACAGATTCGGTCAGCATCACCGATGTCCAGGCCCAGGCCGGTGCTTTCCACCGTGGAGCCATTGATATCCAGAGCAAATAAAGAGGCAGGCAGATTGATGCCCTTCTCGTAAACCTTATGGAGGCTGGTGCGTTCGATGCGTTTGCCACGCACCACACCATTCATATCTGCAATCAGAAGGTCAACGTACAGAACCTCAGGATGTTCCTTAAGGAACGCGTTCGCTTCGTTAAGCTGAACGGCACGCGGGGGTACCGACATGATGCAACACCTTTGTTGTTAAAAATATCAATCATCAATGATTGCGGATCTCAGTCAATCCGAAAGCCATGATGAAGTCAATAGAGCCTTTTTTTGCCCTAAAACTGCGCCATATGGCCTTTTTTGCCGCTATTTAGGGCGTTTTATTCCGTTTCTGACCGCTGTTAAATACGAGCTAGAGCGGCCTGTCTTCTATTTTTAACGGGTTGTTGTATAAAAAAATGAACGAGGCTAAGCTCGATCGCAACCCAGTAGAGCAACAATAGCGGGGGTCCTATGCTTCACCTTTCCCTGGTCGACACGCGACTATCAAGTCCGTACAGCGCTCATCATGCCTGTGATATCGGTGCTCGTGGTGGGTTGCCACACTTTGCGACACCCCTAAACGGCTATCGAAGCCAGTCTGCTCTACTCTCAGCGCTGGACATTACCACTATAACGGCGTCGTCAGTGTGACCGCTGCCGTCTGGAAATCCGGCCCCGCAGCTGTCACCTTACCCCTAATCGGCGTCTGCCGAAACGAGTTGTACATCATGACGCCGATGCGTCTGGAACGCCTGATCACGATCAGGACAATAAAACCCTGAGGTATTTATGAGTACCAACCTCGACCAGCTCACCGATTGGTTGAAAGAACACAAGATTACCGAAGTCGAATGCATGATGTCCGACCTCACCGGGATTACGCGCGGCAAGATCTCGCCGACCAACAAGTTCATCGCTGAAAAAGGCATGCGCCTGCCTGAAAGCGTGCTGTTGCAGACGGTGACCGGCGACTACGTAGAAGACGATATCTACTACGAGCTGCTGGACCCGGCTGACATCGACATGATCTGCCGTCCCGACCAGAACGCGGTGTATCTGGTGCCTTGGGCGGTCGAGCCCACTGCGCAGGTGATTCACGACACCTACGACAAGCAGGGCAACCCCATCGAGCTGTCGCCGCGCAATGTGTTGAAGAAGGTCCTCAAGCTTTACGCCGATCAGGGCTGGCAGCCAATCGTGGCGCCGGAGATGGAGTTCTACCTGACCAAGCGTAGCGACGACCCGGACTATCCGCTACAGCCACCGATCGGGCGCTCCGGGCGACCGGAAACCGGGCGTCAGTCGTTCTCGATCGAAGCAGCCAACGAATTCGATCCGCTGTTCGAAGACGTCTATGACTGGTGCGAACTGCAGAACCTGGATCTGGACACGCTGATCCACGAAGACGGCACGGCGCAGATGGAAATCAACTTCCGTCACGGTGATGCCTTGTCGCTGGCCGACCAGATTCTGGTGTTCAAGCGCACCATGCGCGAAGCCGCCCTCAAGCACGACGTCGCGGCGACCTTCATGGCCAAGCCGATGACCGGCGAGCCAGGCAGTGCGATGCACTTGCACCAGAGCATCATCGACATCGAGACCGGCAAGAATATCTTCTCCAATGAGGACGGGACCATGAGCGAGCTGTTTCTGAACCACGTCGGTGGTCTGCAGAAGTTCATCCCCGAGCTGTTGCCGCTGTTCGCACCCAACGTCAACTCGTTCCGGCGCTTTCTGCCCGACACTTCGGCGCCAGTGAACGTCGAGTGGGGCGAAGAGAATCGCACCGTCGGCCTGCGTGTGCCGGACGCCGTACCGCAGAACCGTCGCGTGGAAAACCGTTTGCCGGGTGCCGATGCCAACCCTTATCTGGCCATCGCCGCCAGTCTGCTGTGCGGCTTCATCGGCATGGTCGAAGGCATCAATCCGAGCGCACCGGTGGTTGGGCGGGGTTACGAGCGGCGTAATCTGCGTCTGCCGTTGACCATCGAAGACGCGCTGGAGCGTATGGAAAACAGCAAGACCATCGAAAAATACCTGGGCAAGAAATTCATCATCGGTTACGTCGCGGTCAAGCGCGCCGAGCATGAAAACTTCAAGCGCGTGATCAGTTCGTGGGAGCGGGAATTCCTGCTTTTCGCCGTCTGATCACGCAGAGCGCCGCTGCGATTGATGCGCGGCGCTCTGCCAACTGACCTGATCAAAGGAAGTGCTGCATGAGTGCCAACAACCCGCAAACCCTCGAATGGCAGGCCCTGAGCAGCGAGCATCACCTGGCACCGTTCAGCGACTACAAACAATTGAAAGAGAAAGGCCCGCGCATCATCACCCGTGCCGAAGGCGTTTATCTGTGGGACAGCGAGGGCCACAAGATCCTCGATGGCATGTCCGGCCTGTGGTGTGTGGCCATCGGTTATGGCCGCGAAGAACTGGCCGACGCAGCCAGCAAACAAATGCGCGAGCTGCCGTACTACAACCTGTTTTTCCAGACCGCCCACCCGCCCGTGCTGGAGTTGGCCAAGGCCATTTCCGAGATTGCACCGCAGGGCATGAACCATGTGTTCTTCACCGGTTCTGGCTCTGAAGGCAATGACACGATGCTGCGCATGGTTCGTCATTACTGGGCGCTGAAAGGCCAGCCGAACAAGAAAACCATCATCAGCCGCGTCAATGGCTACCACGGCTCCACCGTCGCCGGTGCCAGCCTGGGAGGCATGACGTACATGCACGAGCAGGGCGACCTGCCGATTCCGGGGGTGGTGCACATTCCCCAGCCATACTGGTTCGGCGAAGGCGGCGACATGACGCCGGACGAGTTCGGTATCTGGGCTGCCGAGCAACTGGAAAAGAAAATTCTCGAACTGGGCGTCGAGAACGTCGGTGCGTTCATTGCCGAGCCGATCCAGGGCGCAGGCGGTGTGATCGTCCCGCCCGATTCCTACTGGCCGAAGATCAAGGAAATCCTTTCCCGCTACGACATCCTGTTCGCCGCCGATGAGGTGATTTGTGGTTTCGGGCGTACCAGTGAGTGGTTCGGTAGCGATTTCTACGGCCTCAAGCCGGACATGATGACCATCGCCAAAGGCCTGACCTCCGGTTATGTACCGATGGGCGGCCTGATCGTGCGCGATGAAATCGTCGCGGTGCTCAATGAGGGCGGCGATTTCAATCATGGCTTTACCTACTCCGGGCACCCGGTGGCTGCTGCGGTGGCGCTGGAGAACATCCGTATCCTGCGCGAAGAAAAGATCGTCGAACGGGTCAGGTCGGAAACGGCACCGTATTTGCAAAAGCGTTTGCGTGAGTTGAGCGATCATCCGCTGGTGGGCGAAGTCCGGGGTGTCGGTTTGCTGGGGGCCATCGAGCTGGTGAAGGACAAGACCACCCGCGAGCGCTATACCGACAAGGGCGCGGGAATGATCTGTCGAACCTTCTGCTTCGACAATGGCCTGATCATGCGGGCTGTGGGCGATACCATGATCATTGCGCCACCGCTGGTGATCAGTTTTGCGCAAATCGATGAGCTGGTCGAGAAGGCGCGCAAATGCCTGGATCTGACGCTGGCGGTGTTGCAGGGCTGAAAACGCAAAAAAAGCGTCGATTCAAGCGCAATGTGCATTGTTTGAGGGGCTTCGGCTTGAAAGCCTGCCCAGGAAGTTGCCAGACTAATGGCTACACGCCGCTAACTGACGGTCAGTGATAAAAATACATTGGAGCTACGCATGAAAAAATTTGGCAAGACCCTTCTCGCGCTGTCCCTGATGGGCGTTGTGGCCACTGCTGCGCAGGCCGATGACAAAGTGCTGCACGTCTATAACTGGTCCGATTACATCGCGCCGGACACCGTTGCCAAATTCGAGAAAGAATCGGGCATCAAGGTGGTCTACGACGTTTTCGACAGCAACGAGACGCTTGAAGCCAAATTGCTTGCTGGCAAATCCGGCTATGACATCGTCGTGCCGTCCAACAACTTCCTGGCCAAGCAAATCAAGGCCGGCGTTTATCAGGAGCTGGACAAGTCCAAGCTGCCGAACTGGAAGAACCTCAACGAATCGCTGCTCAAGGCCGTGTCGGTCAGCGATCCGGACAACAAGCACGCATTCCCGTACATGTGGGGTTCGATCGGTATCGGCATCAACCCGGACAAGGTCAAGGCTGCGCTGGGCGCCGATGCGCCGGTCAATTCCTGGGACCTGCTGTTCAAGCCGGAGAACGCTGCCAAGCTGAAGTCGTGCGGCATCAGCTTCCTCGATTCGCCGACCGAAATGCTGCCGATTGCCTTGCATTACCTGGGCTACCCGACCGATTCTCAGGACAAGAAGCAGCTCGCCGAAGCTGAAGCGCTGTTCATGAAGATTCGTCCATCGATTGGCTATTTCCACTCGTCCAAGTACATCTCGGACCTGGCCAATGGCAACATCTGCGTCGCAGTCGGCTATTCGGGTGATATCTACCAGGCCAAATCCCGCGCTGCCGAAGCCGGTGGCAAGGTGAAGGTTGCCTACAACATTCCGAAAGAAGGCGCCGGCAGCTTCTATGACATGGTCGCCATTCCCAAGGATGCCGAAAACGTCGAGGGTGCCTACAAGTTCATGACCTTCCTGATGAAGCCGGAAATCATGGCCGAGATCACCAACGCCGTACGCTTCCCGAACGGTAACGCGGCGGCTACGGCGCTGGTCGACAAGGAAATCACCAGTGACCCTGGCGTTTATCCACCTGCCGACGTACAGGCCAAACTGTATGCAATCGCTGACCTGCCTGCAGCTACGCAGCGGATCATGACCCGCAGCTGGACCAAGATAAAATCAGGTAAATAAGCCTGTCATCAAACCTGTGGATGCTGCGTAGCCTCGGCCGCGCAGCAGCCAGCAGACAGGAATATTGCCTAAACCTTTGCTGGTTGGGCTCATAGACGGTAAGTTGCGCGCCGGTTTGGTTTTCCGGACGCCCTCCGGCGCTCAGGCCCCTCTGTTAAAAGGACTCATTCTTTGTCTATTTCTATTCTTTCCAAAGCCTTGCTGGCGGCTGCCGGGCTGACACTGTCGATCAGTGCCCAGGCTGAGTCCACCGTGCATATTTATAACTGGTCCGATTACATCGGCAAGACCACCCTGGCGGACTTCGAAGCCGCTACCGGCGTCAAGCCGATGTATGACGTGTTCGACTCCAACGAAACCCTGGAAGCCAAGCTGCTCGCCGGACGCACAGGTTATGACGTGGTGGTGCCGTCCAATCACTTCCTCGGTAAGCAGATCAAGGCCGGTGCGTTCCAGAAGCTCGACAAGTCGCTGCTGCCCAATTACAAGAATCTCGACCCGGCGCTGCTCAAGCGTCTGGAGAAGAACGATCCGGGCAACCAGTACGCCGTGCCGTACCTGTGGGGGACCAACGGCATCGGTTACAACGTCGAAAAGGTCAAGGCCGTGTTGGGCGTCGACAAGATCGACTCCTGGGCCGTGCTGTTTGAGCCGGAGAACATCAAGAAGCTCTCCAGCTGTGGCGTAGCGTTTCTCGACTCCGCCGATGAGATGTTGCCTGCGGTGCTCAACTACATGGGGCTGGACCCCAACAGCACCAAGGAAGCTGATTACAAGAAGGCCGAAGCCAAGCTGCTGGCGATTCGTCCTTACGTGACCTATTTCCACTCGTCCAAATACATCACCGACCTGGCTAACGGCGACATCTGCGTCGCCGCAGGTTTTTCGGGGGATGTGTTCCAGGCCAAATCCCGGGCTGAAGAAGCGGGCAAGGGCGTGAAGATCGCCTACAGCATCCCGAAAGAGGGCGGTAACCTGTGGTTCGACATGCTGGCGATCCCGGCGGACTCGAAAAACATCAAGGAAGCCAGTGCCTTCATCAACTACATGCTCGACCCCAAGGTGATCGCCAAGGTCAGCGATGAAGTCGGTTACGCCAACCCCAATCCCGCCTCCGGCGAGTTCATGGACCAGAGCATCCGTACCGATGAAGCGGTTTATCCGCCTCAGGAAGTGCTGGACCGCCTGTTCGTGAACAGCGAGTTGCCACCCAAGGTGCAACGTCTGATGACCCGCAGCTGGACCAAGGTCAAGTCGGGCAAATAAAAATCCAGCACCCGGCCATATGGGCCGGGTTGCCTACCTGTTGGGAGTTTCACCCATGGCAGTTGCCTCCGGCGCCTACAAGAAAGCCATCGAAGGCGGTCAGCAACCCAAAGAGGTGCTGGTCAGGATCGATCGGGTCACGAAGAAGTTCGACGAGACGGTCGCGGTGGACGATGTGTCCCTGCAGATCAACAAGGGCGAGATCTTCGCCCTGCTTGGCGGCTCTGGCTCCGGCAAATCGACACTGCTGCGCATGCTGGCCGGGTTCGAACGGCCAACCGAAGGCCGTATCTATCTCGACGGTGTCGACATCACCGACATGCCGCCGTACGAACGCCCGATCAACATGATGTTCCAGTCCTATGCGCTGTTCCCGCACATGACCGTGGCGGACAACATCGCCTTCGGCCTGAAGCAGGACAAGCTGGGCAAGCCGGAAATCGAAGCCCGCGTGGCGGAGATGCTCAAGCTGGTACAGATGACCCAGTACGCCAAGCGCAAGCCGCATCAGCTGTCCGGCGGTCAGCGTCAGCGTGTGGCCCTGGCCCGTTCGCTGGCCAAAAAGCCCAAGCTTTTGCTGCTCGACGAGCCGATGGGCGCGCTGGACAAGAAACTGCGTTCGCAGATGCAACTGGAACTGGTAGAGATCATCGAGCGCGTCGGCGTGACTTGTGTGATGGTGACTCACGATCAGGAAGAGGCCATGACCATGGCCGAGCGCATCGCGATCATGCACCTGGGCTGGATCGCGCAGATCGGCAGCCCGATCGACATCTACGAAACCCCGACCAGCCGTCTGGTCTGCGAATTCATCGGCAGCGTCAACCTGTTCGAAGGTGACGTGATCGAAGACATGGAAGCCCACGCGCTGATCCGCAGTCCCGAGCTGGAGCGCAATATCTATGTTGGCCACGGCGTCAGTACGTCGGTGGAAGACAAGCACATCACCTACGCACTGCGCCCTGAGAAGCTGCTGATCACCACCGAGCAGCCAGGCTTCGAATACAACTGGTCGCGCGGCAAGGTCCACGACATCGCCTACCTGGGCGGTCATTCGGTGTTCTACGTCGAGCTGCCGGGCGGCAAACTGGTGCAGTCGTTCGTCGCCAACGCCGAGCGTCAGGGCGCACGGCCTACCTGGGGCGATGAAGTCTACGTGTGGTGGGAAGACGACAGCGGCGTGGTACTGCGCTCATGAAAATCCGCAAGATCAAGCGCGCGTTCGAGCGCATAAAGCCCAACGGGCGGCAGATGGTCATCGGCGTGCCGTTTCTCTGGCTGTTCCTGTTCTTTGCCCTGCCGTTTCTGATCGTGCTCAAGATCAGCTTCGCCGAGGCCGACGTCGCGATCCCGCCGTACACCGAAATCTTCAGCTACGCCGACGAAAAGCTGCAGATGGTCCTCAACTTCGCCAACTACACCTTGCTCAGTGGCGATGACCTGTACGTTTCGGCCTATCTGGGCTCGCTGAAGATGGCCTTCATCAGCACCTTGCTGTGCCTGCTGATCGGCTATCCGATGGCCTATGCCATCGCCAGCGCGCGCAAGGACCTGCAAACCGTGCTGTTGCTGCTGATCATGATGCCGACCTGGACGGCGATCCTGATCCGCGTCTACGCCTGGATGGGCATCCTAAGCAACAACGGGCTGCTCAATGCATTCCTGATGTGGCTTGGGCTGATCGACGCGCCGTTGCAGATCCTCAACACCAACCTGGCGGTGTACATCGGCGTGGTCTATTCCTACCTGCCGTTCATGATCCTGCCGCTGTACGCCAACCTTGTGAAGCACGACACCAGCCTGCTGGAAGCCGCGTCCGACCTGGGTTCGAGCACCTTCAACAGTTTCTGGAAAATCACCGTACCGCTGTCCAAGAACGGTGTGATCGCCGGCTGCATGCTGGTATTCATTCCGGTGGTCGGCGAGTTCGTGATTCCCGAGCTGCTCGGCGGTCCGGAAACCCTGATGATCGGCCGCGTGCTGTGGCAGGAATTCTTCAACAACCGTGACTGGCCGGTGGCTTCGGCGCTGGCGGTCATCATGCTGCTGGTGCTGATCGTGCCCATTATCCTGTTCAACCGCAGTCAGGCCAAAGAACTGGAGGGCAAGGCATGAACCGCTTTCGATTCTCGAACCTGATGCTGGTTCTGGGTTTGCTGTTCATCTATGCGCCGATGGTGATTCTGGTCATCTACTCGTTCAACGCCTCGCAACTGGTGACGGTCTGGGGCGGCTGGTCGGTGAAGTGGTACGTCGGCCTGCTGGACAACTCGCAACTGATGGGCTCGGTGATGCGCTCGCTGGAAATCGCCTGCTACACCGCCGTTGCTGCGGTGGCGCTGGGAACGATGGCTGCGTTTGTGCTGACCCGCATCAGCCGCTTCAAGGGCCGCACGTTCTTTGGCGGGCTGGTTACAGCTCCCCTGGTCATGCCGGAAGTGATCACCGGTCTGTCGCTGTTGCTGCTTTTCGTGGCCATGGCGCAATTGATCGGCTGGCCGCAGGAGCGCGGCATCATGACCATCTGGATCGCGCACACGACGTTCTGTGCGGCCTATGTGGCGGTGGTGGTATCGGCGCGCCTGCGTGAGCTGGACCTGTCGATCGAAGAGGCTGCAATGGACCTGGGTGCCCGTCCGTGGAAAGTGTTCTTGCTGATCACCATCCCGATGATCGCGCCATCGCTGGCAGCCGGAGGCATGATGTCCTTCGCGCTGTCGCTGGACGACCTGGTGCTCGCCAGCTTCGTCTCTGGGCCCGGCTCGACGACCTTGCCGATGGAAGTGTTCTCTGCCGTGCGTCTGGGCGTGAAGCCTGAAATCAACGCCGTGGCGAGCCTGATCCTGCTGGCCGTGTCACTGGCAACCTTTCTGGTCTGGTTCTTCACCCGCCGCGCCGAAAACAACCGCAAGCGTGCGATCCAGCAAGCTATCGAGGAAAGCGCGGCAGATGCCTGGAAGCAGCCTGATCCGAGGCGAGCTCCGGCTGCGTGAAGACCTTATCGTGCCCGGAGGGCGTGGGAGCGAGCTTGCTCGCGAACTGCCGGGTACCGGCAGCAACTAGCTATCTCGGTTTATCGCTCCCACGCTCCAGCGTGGGAGCGCAGCTCTGGACGCTCTGCGTCCGATCTTGATAGCGCGGTGCTACGCAGACTTGTGACGCGGAGCGTCACGAAAGGCATGCCAACGCAGAGCATTGGCACGATAGTCAAACCCGGTTGTGCCTGATGTACCGTACGTGAAGGTTTCACTGTCGGTTCCGACAGCTCGCGAGCAAGCTCGCTCCCACGCCCTCCGGGCAGAAGCCCCGTTTCCGGACTCGGCGCAAAGCGTGTCGCTAGGCCCCCGGCACCAGCCGCAAAACCCCTTCCGTATGCTCGGCCACGTCCTTCTCGCTGAAGCGCTGCGGCAGGTACTCGCCGTTCACGAAAGCCTTGGCCTGATCCGAGTAGTGCTTGTCGAACGGCACGCCGCTTTGTCCCACCGGATTTATCCCCAGGCTGTGCGCCGGGTCGGCGAAGTCGATCAGGCGGCGGGTCGAGGGGCCGTAGCCGACTGGCCACGGGGCAGGACGGATGCTCGATGACAGGTTGTTCGGCACCTCATGAGTGCCCGGCGCGGCATACGGGCCGACGTTAAAGATCATGTCCAGCGGCTTCTGCGAACCCAGCGGGTGGCCTTGGGTCAAGGTATGCGCCTTGCCCCACACCCATTCATCCGGGTTAGTGCCATACAGCGACCTCAAGTGCGAAACAGTGGCGCGCCAGGCCACCTTGACGGTGTTGGCACGGCTTTCTTCGTGGGGTGAATTGCGATTGTTCCACCACGGCGAGTCGGCATCGGCGGCCAGGCGCGGCAGCGCAGCGTCCAGGACGCGGGTCGACAGCAGGGTTTCAAACATCGCGTCGCCCAGTTCGTCGTGAAAGGTCTCTTCAGTCAGGTCGAACAGGAACTGATTGAACAGCGTGGCACCCACCGAATTGACCGGGTAATCACCTTTCCAACTGGCCAGTCGCTCCACGAGTGCCAGTTCGTCCGGGTCGCTGACAGCGCTGCGCAGTACCGGAATCAATGGCCTGAGAATACTCGGTGCATAGTCGGTCTGCGTGCCCAGTTGCAGCGCCTTGCTGGCGGCCAAGTCCCATTTGATGCTGGAGTCACTGAGTTGCCGGTTCAGCGCCTGGCCGCGTTCGGCCGGGTTGTAGTAGCCGGGAATCGGCATGCCGGTCGGCGACTGCGGCTGGAAGTTGGCCGACACGATGTAGCCACGCGCCGGGTTTTCTTCGTGCGGGTTGGCGCTGAACGGGTAAAAGCCGAGCTTATCGGCCTGTGCCGTGCTGCCGTCCAGAATGAAACTGGGGTTGACGCCCTGCGGACGGATCGGCAGTTGCGCCGCCGCCCACCAGCCGATATCGCCTTTGGCGTTGGCCCAGACGATATTGAGGCCCGGCGACTGAATCTTCTCGGCCGCGCTACGCATCTTGTCCAGCGTATCGGCGCGGTTGGTCTCATAGAAACCGTCCAGCACCGGGTTGGCGGATGCCAGAAACGACCACCACATCGCGATTGGCGTCTGGCCGGCGTTCTTGCCCATCACGTTGTTGACGATCGGTCCGTGCGGCGATTCGAGCAGCGTCAGTGTGACCGGGGCCTGGCCCTTGACGGTGATTTGCTGCTCGGTGCGTTTCATGTCCACCCATTGCCCGTGGTACCAGACCTGATTCGGGTTGTCCGGGTTGGTCTTCTCGGCGATCAGATCCACGTCGTCGTTCTGAAACATGGTCAGGCTCCAGCCGAAATCCATGTTATGGCCCAGCAGCGCGAACGGGTTGAGCGCCGGAAAGTGCCCGTACAGTTCGAAACCCGGTGCCGATAGCTGCGCTTCGTACCATATCGAAGGCACCGAGAAGCGGATGTGCGGGTCGCCCGCGAGAATCGGCTTGCCGCTTTGCGTGCGGCTGCCGGAAATCACCCAGGCGTTGCTACCCTCGAATTGCGGCAGGCCAGCATCTTCAAGCGTCTTGTGACTCAACTGCGCCAGTTGATTCAGACCCTTCCAGTCGGCGTCGGCCAGTGCCGGTTTCGAGTCGAGCATGCCGTCCGGGTGCCAGTCCAGGTCGAAGACTTTCAAGTACTCCGGGCCGAGCTGGTCGCGGACGTAGGTCAGCAGTGGCTCGGTTCTGAACGCCGCAGCAAAACTGTAAGCCAGATAGCCGGCGATGCTGACCGTGTCTTCTGTGGTGAACGGTCGTCTGGGAATGCCCAGCGCGTCGAACTCCATCGGCCTTGCGTGGGTATCCTGATACTGGTTGATGCCGTCGATGTAGGCTTCCAGCGCTTTCCAGGTGGGGGTGTTCTTGTCCTGGTGTGCGACATACGCATCCGCATGTTCACGAATGCGCAGGCTGCGAAACAGCTTGTCGGTCTCGAGCAGATTCGGCCCCAGTACTTCTGCCAGCTCACCGCGTGCCAGGCGACGCAGCATTTCCATCTGGAACAGCCGGTCCTGAGCATGGGCATAGCCGAGCGCGCGGTAAAGGTCGGCTTCGTTCTCGGCGCGGATGTGCGGCACGCCACGCTCGTCGTAGCGCAGGGTGACGGGGGCCTGAAGACGGCTCATGGCGATCTCGCCGTCACGTACCGGCAGTTTGCTATTTACGTACCAGCCCGCGCCACCCGCAAGCAGGGCGAAGATGATGGCTAGAATGAAGAGGCTGCGTTTCATCCGGTTTCTCTGTAAATGGCGTAGGCGGGAATTAAGACTATCGTTGTGACGCGGTTGATTCGATGAAACCCGACACAAGAGCCCGTTCGAAACGGCTTCAGGGCGAATTCGGGCAGGTGAGCTCGCGAGCATCGCCCAGTGTGCAGACAGCAATGTGCACGTTCAATGACAGATGTCTGCGATTACAGCCGCTTAGCTTGCCATGCCGGGGCAGACAGAAGAATATCGTTACACAACTTTACGAGTCATTTGTTGAAATCTGGAAACCACATGTCCGTCACGTTCGACCCCGATAACCTGCGTGCCAGCCTGCTGCCGCTGAGCGTTATTGATCCGCTTTCCATGGAGGGGCTGGCCTATCAGCGCTTCTACGGTCTTGCCGGACTGTGTGGCGAAAACGTCATACGCAGCTGGCTGGGGCGCCTCGATGTGGCGGGCTATGAGGTGGTCGGGCAAGTCTGGCTGCCTGACAATCCGGTCGCCACGCTGTTTCTGTTTCACGGCTTCTATGACCACATGGGCCTGTACCGGCATGTGATCGAGTGGGCTCTGGAGCAAGGCTTTGCCGTGATCGCCTGCGACCTGCCGGGGCATGGTCTGTCGAGCGGCAGTCGCGCCTGTATCAATGACTTCGCCGAATACCAACTGGTGTTGCAACGCCTGCTGCTCGAAGCCGAAGGCCTTGGCCTGCCACATCCCTGGCACCTGTGCGGACAAAGCATGGGCGGTGCCATCGTGACGGATCACCTGCTTCATCAGGGGGCAGACTCGCCCGCGCAGGGTGAGGTGATCCTGCTGGCACCGCTGGTCAGGCCGCGTGCCTGGGGCTGGTCGCGTCTGAGTTATCACCTGCTCAAACCTTTCGTGAAGGGCATTGCCCGCCGTTTCACCGAAAACTCCAATGCACCCGCGTTCCTGCCTTTTCTGATGGCCGATCCGTTACAGCCGCTGCGACTGCCCACGGCTTGGGTCGGCGCGCTGGCGCAATGGATCGTGCGTGTTGAAAGCGCGCCGCGCAGCCTGCGCAGCCCGCTGATCATTCAGGGTGAGGCGGACATGACGGTCGATTGGTCGCATAATCTGGCGATTCTGAAAGACAAATTCAGCCAGCCGCAGATTCTGATGCTCGGGCATGCCCGGCATCATCTGGCCAACGAAACGCCAGAGCTGCGGGCTCGGTACTTTGATTTTCTGAAAGGGCGACTTCGTTAGACTTTTTCAGCCTTGCCGGCCTGCAGCGCCTTGACCTGTCGGCGCAGGCGATAGTTTTCAAGGGCCAGTACGACGAGCATCAGCGCCCCAAACACGGCAAAGGCGTCCTGCCCCAGAGAACTCCAGAACAGCCAGGAGAAAAAGGCCATTACGATACCGGTGGCGAGCAAAGCCAATGAGTCTTTCATACGCTGGTGTCCATTCCTTTGACCTCAGGCGCTTGAAGGCCTGAACGGTTTTTACTGTCCGGGATTCAGGCTCGACGCACTCTGTCCGACCGCCAGACCGGCACGAATCGCGGCAAGAGCGGCCTGGTAATAGGCTTTGCCTTCCGGCGACTCGGCGAAGGTCGAGAATTCTTCGAGCTCAGGGTCCGACAGGTCGCGATAGACGTAAAGCAGCGTGTTGTTCAGGTCAGCACTCATCTGCGCCATCAGGCGCTCGCGCTGGCCTTCGAGCATGCCTTGCGCCTGTCCTCCGCCCAGCAGGCCGGGGATCATCTGGCTCAGGCTGTCGGCGGCAACGCCTGCGATGGCAAGACTGACTTCCGCGCCGGCCTCTCTGGCAGGCAGTGCCTGGGCCAGATGGCCGATCAACAACTGACGGGTCGCGTCCGCTTCGATATGCGGCAGCCCCTGGGCATGTTTGGCCAACTGATCGGCGCGGGTGGCGGTCAGCTCGGCATTGACGATCTTGCGGCCCAGCGGTGACTGGAAAAACTGCAGTGACGGGGCAGGGTCCTTGAGGCTTTCACGCAGGCGCTTCGACGCGCGCTGGTCCATGGCTTGGGGGGCGAAACGCTGATTGCTGTTGTTGACCAGCGCTTGATAAACCGCAGGCGGCAGGTTGTTGCTGTAACGCTGTTGGGCAGCCTTGAGGGCATCGTTGAAATGCGCGCGCTGTTCCGGCCAGCCTGCAGACTTGTACAACTGATCGTAGCTGTCTGCCCAGGCAGGTGAGGTGCAGAACATCAACAGCAAAACAAACAAACGACGCATTGGGGACTCCTGTCGGCAGGCCGCTATTCTCCCGGTGTTAGCGTGGATTTGTCGAGTTATGAGTGCCTTCGGTGAATGAAATCTCATGCGTTTGATACCGCATGTATAAGCCTCTGTCCGATTTCAGGGCTTATGGATACTATGCACGCCATGCGCATACCCTCTGACCACCCACTGCTGTTACGAATCGTCGACGATCTGGCCGCCAACGGCTGGTCGCAGCAGAATATTTTCCTGCCCGAAGCTCTGACTCTGGAACTTGAGCAAGAGTGCCGCAAACGTGCAGCCGAAGGCGAGCTCGAGCCTGCCGCGATCGGCAAGGGAACCGCGCTGGAAATACGCGAGGGTATTCGTGGCGACCGCATTCAGTGGCTCGAGCCGGGGCAGGTGCAGTGCTGCGACCACTATCTTGAGCTGATGGACAGTTTGCGTCAGGCGCTCAATCGCGGCCTTTTCCTCGGCCTGGAAGATTACGAAAGCCATTTTGCGCTGTATCCGCCGGGTGCCCGCTACCTCAGGCATGTGGACCGATTCCGCGATGACGACAGGCGCATGGTGTCGGCGGTGCTCTACCTCAACAACGCCTGGCTGCCCGAGCACGGCGGTCAGTTGCGCATGTACCTCAAGGACGAGGTGGCTTACGACGTTCAGCCTACGGGCGGCTGTCTGGTGGTCTTTCTGTCCGGCGAAATTCCCCATGAAGTCATGCCCGCCAGTCGTGATCGTCTGTCACTGACGGGGTGGTTCAGACGCCGGGGCAACGAGCTGTTCCAGTGACCTGCGGCTGCGTTCATGAAAACAGTTTCATCAATGCGATGAGCCATTGGGCCTGACTGCGGTCTATCGTGAGCACTCCTGAACCGACGGATTCGTCGTGTGAGGGTCGACTTACGTCAACTGCAGCCGGAGCAATCATGAAATCCTTATTTTCTGGAACGATGGTCGCCGGACTGCTGCTCAGCGCATCCATGCTGGCCAGCGCCGCCGATATACCCCGCACCGCAGCCCCTGAAGGCGCCGAGGTGTACATCATCTCGCCCAAGGACGGTGAAACGGTCACCTCACCGTTCAAGGTGCAATTCGGCCTCAAGGGCATGGGCGTCGCGCCTGCGGGTGTCGATGTGCCCGAGACCGGTCACCATCACCTGCTGATCGACGTGAAGGACCAGCCGGCGATGAATGCACCCCTGCCGGTCAGCGACAACATCCGCCACTTCGGCAAGGGCCAGACCGAAACCGAAATCAACCTGCCGCCGGGCCAGCACACCCTGCAATTGCTGATGGGCGACAAAGGCCACATGCCGCTGAACCCTTCGGTCGAGTCGAAGAAGATCACCATCAATGTGAAGTAGGGCTGTCAGTGCTTGTGTGACGCAGAGCGTCACGAACGGCATTCCCACGCTGGAGCGTGAGGAACGATCGGTGTCCGGAAGAACACTGATCGTGCCCATGCTCCGCGTGGGTATGCAGTTCCGGACGCTCTGCGTCCTGTCTTGAGTGGGGCGGTGTAGCGCGGGGAATTACAGGATGCGTGCCCACACGGGGTGGGCACGGCGATCAGATCAGAACAAAACGCGGCTGCGGATGGTGCCTTTGATCTGTTGCAGCTTGGCCTGGGCGAGGTCGGAGTATTCGGCGTCGACGTCGATGACCACGTAGCCGACTTTCTCGTTGGTCTGCAGGAACTGACCGGAGATATTGATACCGTTTTCGGCGAAGACCTTGTTGATCTCGCTGAGCACGCCCGGGATGTTTTCGTGGATGTGCAGCAGGCGGTGCTTGCCAGGGTGCGCAGGCAGGGCCACTTCCGGGAAGTTGACCGAGGATACCGACGTACCGTTGTCGCTGTACTTGACCAGCTTTTCCGCCACCTCGAGACCGATGTTGGCCTGCGCTTCGGCTGTGGAACCACCGATGTGCGGCGTCAGGATCACGTTGTCCAGACCGCGCAGCGGGCTTTCGAAGATGTCGTCGTTCGAGCGCGGCTCGACCGGGAACACGTCGATGGCGGCGCCGATCAGGTGCTTGTCCTTTATGGCGTCAGCCAGTGCGTCCAGCTCGACCACCGTGCCACGCGCGGCGTTGATCAGGATGCTGCCCTTCTTCATCGCGCGGATTTCTTTTTCGCCGATCATCCACTGGGTTTCCGAGGTTTCCGGAACGTGCAGGGTGACGATATCGGACATGCCCAGCAGCTCGTTCAGGCTCGACACCTGAGTGGCGTTGCCCAGCGGCAGTTTGGTCAGCGTGTCGTAGAAGTACACCTGCATGCCCAGACCTTCAGCCAGCACCGACAGCTGCGTACCGATCGAGCCGTAACCGATGATGCCCAGCTTCTTGCCACGGATCTCGAAGGAGTTGGCCGCGCTCTTGATCCAGCCGCCACGGTGGCAGGAAGCGTTCTTCTCGGGGATACCGCGCAGCAGCAGGATGGCTTCGGCCAATACCAGTTCGGCGACCGAACGGGTATTGGAGTAGGGCGCATTGAATACTGCGATACCGCGCTCGCGCGCCGCGTTCAGGTCAACCTGGTTGGTACCGATGCAGAAGCAGCCGACCGCAACCAGTTTCTTGGCGCAATCGAACAGCTCTTCGGTCAACTGAGTACGGGAGCGGATACCGATGAAATGGGCGTCGGCGATCTTTTCTTTCAGTTCGGCTTCCGGCAGAGACTTGGTGTGGTACTCGATGCTGGTGTAACCGGCTGCCTTGAGGACGTCGACAGCGGATTGGTGGACGCCTTCGAGAAGAAGGAACTTGATCTTGCTCTTGTCGAGGGAAGTCTTGCTCATCTGCGTAAACCTGTGTCCCGAAGAAAATTGGCAGGGGGTGGCCGGATCGGCTCTGGGCACGACTCGCGGGGGGCGTATGCTAGCATATGAGCCCCGCGAAACCTCATCCCGAACGTGAACCGTTCTCAGGATGCCCATGAATCGTTCGAGAGTTGATTCAATGACCGATCGCGTTTTGATTGATGAGCTGCAGACCCTGGTTGACCCCGGCAAGGTACTCACCGATGCCGGTTCTCTGGAAACTTACGGCAAGGACTGGACCAAGCAGTTCACCCCTGCGCCATTGGCCATCGTATTCCCCAAGACCACCGAACAGGTGCAGGCCATCGTACGCTGGGCCAATGAGCGGCTCGTGGCGCTGGTGCCTTCGGGTGGACGCACCGGGCTTTCGGCGGCCGCGGTGGCTGCCAACGGTGAAGTGGTCGTCTCGTTCGATTACATGAACCAGGTGCTGGATCTGAATCTCACCGACCGCACGGCGGTCTGTCAGCCTGGCGTGATCACCCGGCAATTACAGGCGCTGGCTGAAGAGAGCGGCCTTTATTATCCGGTCGACTTCGCTTCTTCGGGCTCCAGCCAGATCGGCGGCAATATCGGCACCAATGCGGGCGGTATCAAGGTCATTCGCTACGGCATGACGCGCAATTGGGTCGCCGGCCTCAAGGTGGTCACCGGCAAGGGCGACCTGCTGGAGCTGAACAAGGACCTGATCAAGAACGCCACCGGCTACGATTTGCGCCAGTTGTTCATCGGTGCCGAAGGTACGCTGGGCTTTGTCGTCGAAGCGACCATGCGCCTCGACCGGGCGCCGAAGAACCTCACAGCGATGGTGCTGGGCACCTCGGACTTCAAATCGATCATGCCGGTGCTGCATGCCTTTCACGGCAAGCTCGACCTGACCGCCTTCGAATTCTTCTCGGACAAATCCTTCGCCCGGGTCATGGCGCGCGGTGATGTGCCGTCGCCTTTCGACACGCCATGCCCGTTCTATGTGTTGCTGGAGTTCGAAGCGACCACCGACGACCTGGCCGATCAGGCCCTGGCGACCTTCGAGCACTGCGTCGAGCAGGGTTGGGTGCTGGACGGCGTGATGAGCCAGAGCGAACAGCAATTACGCAACCTGTGGAAGCTACGCGAGTACATCTCCGAAACCATCTCGCACTTCACACCGTACAAAAACGATATCTCGGTCACTGTCTCGAAAGTGCCAGAGTTTCTGGCTGAAATCGACGCGATCGTTGCCGAACACTACCCAGACTTCGAAGTGCTCTGGTACGGCCACATTGGCGACGGCAACCTGCACCTGAACATCCTCAAGCCCGAGGGCCTCGACAAGGACGAGTTCTTCGTCAAATGTGCCCGGGTCAACAAGTGGGTGTTCGAGACCGTCGAAAAGTACAACGGCTCGATTTCGGCCGAGCATGGCGTCGGGATGACCAAACGTGACTATTTAACGTACAGTCGCTCGCCGGTCGAAATCGAATACATGAAGGCGTTGAAAGCGGTGTTCGATCCCAACGGGATCATGAATCCCGGCAAAATCTTCGCCGTTTGATCCGTCGCAACAATAAGCAGGCTGCCTCTTACAGCCTCAGGAGACGTCATGAGCTACCAGCACAAATATGTCGATGGCACCAACATTCACTTCCCGCTGGGTAAAGTGGTCTGCATTGGGCGTAACTACGCCGAACACGCCAAGGAACTGGGCAACGCGGTGCCTACCGAGCCGCTGCTGTTCATGAAACCCGGCAGCGCGGTGGTTGCGCTGGAGGGTGGCTTCACTATCCCGGCAGACCGCGGTTCGGTGCATTACGAAGCCGAGATCGTGGTGTTGATCGGCAAGCCCCTGAGCAAGAACCCTTCGCGCGAAGAAGTGCTGGACGCGATCAGCGGCTTTGCGCCCGGCCTGGACCTGACGTTGCGTGATGTCCAGTCGCGTCTGCGTGAGAAAGGCCTGCCGTGGGAGCTGGCCAAGTGTTTCGACGGCGCTGCGGTGATTCCGCCGTTCGTGCCCGCCGAGACCTTCCCTGACCTGGAGGACATCGGTATCCGCCTGACCCTCAATGGCAAGGTGGTTCAAGACGGCAACAGCAACATGATGCTCAACCCGATCGTGCCGATGATCCAGCACATGGCAGCCAACTTCTCGCTGCAGGCCGGCGACCTGATCATGACCGGCACGCCTGCCGGTGTCGGGCCGTTCGAAGCCGGCGACCAGATCGCGCTGGAACTGGTCGGGCAGACGCCGTTCGAGAGCGTCGTCAGGTAATCCGACAGCATCTTCAAGCTGCACCCAAAGCCACGCGGGATCACTCCCGGGTGGCTTTTGTTTGTGGAGTGACTGATAGTTCAGCCGATTTTGCGTTTTTTTCACGCCTGTTCTGGATAATCCGGCCGTCCCTGCAAGGGCACCACGTCGTCATGAAGTCTCATTTGCTCAGGAACACATGAATGGCCAGTACTGCCGCAACGCCGCCTCGTAACAAAAAACGCTTCGCTTACTTACGCAACATGCGCTGGTATTCGTGGTTGTTAGTGGTTGCCTTGCTGGGCTATGGGCTGGCCTTCATCATGCATTGGGATGATCGCGCGCTGCTCTGGTTTCAGGAGCGGTTCGAGAGCAAGGCAGGTCGTCACGCCAGTATCTGGCTGCCGGACTACCATGTGGATATCGACGCAAAGGTGCTGCCGGGCATGGAAAAGGACGAGGCGTCCGACCTGTCCTATAACCCGGTGACCAAAACGCTGTTTGCGGTCATGGGCAAAAATGCGTTTCTGGTGGAGCTGACGCTCACGGGCGATGTACTGCGCAAGATCCCGCTGGTGGGCTGGAGCAATCCGGAAGGTGTTGCCGTCATGAACGATGGCCTGATTGCGATCACTGACGAGCGCCAGCACAAGCTGACCATCGTTAAAGTGAACGCCGACACCACCACCCTGAACATCGCGGATTTCCCCCAGTACGAACTGGGCAAGTCTGCCAACCAGAACAAGGGCTTCGAAGGTATCGCCTGGGACCCACAGCGTCAGCAGCTGATACTGGGCGAGGAGCGACCTCCCGCGCTGTACACCTGGAAAAGTGATGGCAGTGACGTGCTGAAAGGCGATAAGCAACCGCTGTCGAGTCGCTCGCTGGACATGCGCAATCTGTCGTCATTGAGCATCGACCCGCGCACCGGCCACATGCTCGCGCTGTCTGCCGATTCGCACTTGTTGCTGGAAGTCGACGAGCAAGGCGAGCAGGTAAGCTTCATGACCCTGCTGGGCGGCATGAACGGTTTGAAGGACACAATTCCGCGCGCAGAAGGCGTGGCCCTTGATGAGGCCGGTACGCTGTACATGGTCAGCGAACCGAACCTGTTCTATTCGTTTCACCGGGCGCTTCACAAGCACTGAGCCAGGACGGCAACTACACAGGTCGCCGATACACATTCGGCAAAAATATAGCACCATGCCATTAAGCTTGCTTTCAGGATGGCATGGTATCAATCCCGTCCGCTCAATCTGTCCGAGTCACCCTTCATGCGTCGCTCTACTCGCTCTTTAGTCCTGCTTCTGGCCCTTGTACCCCTGATCGTTGTGTTCGTGATCGCCAATCAGCGATACCGCTATGTTGAAAGTGCCCTGTTCGACTGGCAGGTGTTCTGGCAGTCCGACTCGCTTCAGTCCATTGGCCTGGATCAGTACCGCGTCGTCACCGAAGCACAGGTGATCGACGGGCTGCAGGATGATGTCTCGGGCCTGAGCTACGACCCGGACCGCAAGAGCCTGTTTACGGTGACCAACCAGAACCCCGAACTGGTCGAGCTGAGCCTGGACGGTCGTGTGCTGCGGCGCATTCCGCTGGTCGGGTTCGGTGATGCCGAGGCTGTCGAATACATCAGCCCGGGCACTTATGTGATCAGCGATGAGCGCCGGCTCCGGCTGATTCAGATTCACGTCGATGACAACACCAAAAGTCTGGACGCCGCCCAGGCAGAACAATTGACGCTGGGCATCACCGCCAGTGGCAACAAGGGCTATGAAGGGCTGGCCTATGATTCGGTCGGCAAGCGCCTGTTTGTCGCCCGCGAGCGTGATCCGGTGCAGATCATCGAAGTGCGCGGCTTTCCCAGGACCAACTCCGAGGCTCCCGGCAATCTGCAGGTCATCTCCAACAGCAAGCGCGATGGCCGACTGTCGGTTCGTGACCTCTCCAGCCTGCAATTCGATGAAACCAGCGGCCATTTGCTGGCGTTGTCCGATGAGTCGAAGCGCATTCTTGAACTCGACACCAGCGGTCATCCGATTGGCAGCGGCTCGCTGGCAAAAGGGGCGATGGGGTTGAGCAAGGACGTGCCGCAGGCTGAAGGGATGGCTATGGACGCAGAGGGCGCGTTGTATCTGGTGAGCGAGCCGAACCTGTTTTACGTGTTCCGCAAGCCTTGAGCCTGTGAGGGTCATGCCCACCTTGCGTGGGCACGACCGGTTTTATCAGCGCGTCAGGGTTTTCACGCCTTCGGTGGTGCCCAGCAGCAACAGGTCGGCCGGACGGGCGGCGAACAGGCCATTGGTGACCACGCCGACGATGGCGTTGATCTGAGCTTCCAGCTCCACCGGATTGGTGATGCTCATGTTGTGCACATCAATGATGATATTGCCGTTGTCGGTTAGAACACCTTCGCGATAAACCGGGTCGCCGCCCAGTTTCACCAGTTGTCGCGCAACGTGGCTGCGGGCCATCGGAATGACTTCGACCGGCAGCGGGAAAGCACCCAGCACTGGCACCAGCTTGCTGCCGTCGGCGATGCAGATGAAGGTCTTGGCCACGGCCGCGACGATTTTCTCGCGAGTCAGTGCCGCGCCGCCGCCCTTGATCAGGTTCAGGTGCTCGTCGCTTTCGTCGGCTCCGTCGACATAGAACTCCAGGTCGCTGACCGTGTTCAGCTCATAGACCGGAATGCCATGCGCCTTCAGGCGCGCCGCAGTGGCTTCCGAGCTGGCGACGGCGCCGTCAAAGGCGGCCTTGTGCTTTGCCAGTGCGTCGATGAAGCAATTGGCCGTGGAGCCGGTGCCGACGCCCACAATGCTTTTGTCATCGAGCTTCGGAAGGATGAAGTCGACAGCTGCCTGAGCGACTGCCTGTTTGAGTTGATCCTGGGTCATGCGGGCTCCACGGTGCCGATGTAGGTAGAAGAGGGGGATGCAAAAAAGGCCCGCATTATAGCGGCGACTGCGCCGCAAAGCCCTGTCATTCGTATGGTCGTCTTTCGGTGTGCAGAGTAGACTTCCCGACCTTGCCCGCTTCGTCAGTGATGCCACCCCGATGCTTGAACAGTACGTCAAGAAAATCCTCACCTCCCGCGTCTACGACGTTGCCATCGAAACGCCGCTGCAAGGCGCTCGCCAGCTGTCCGAACGGCTGGGCAATCAGGTGCTGCTCAAGCGCGAAGACCTGCAGCCGGTGTTCTCGTTCAAGATTCGCGGCGCGTACAACAAGCTCGCGCAATTGCCCGCAGAGCAGACTGCACGGGGCGTGGTGACGGCATCGGCGGGCAATCATGCCCAGGGCCTGGCGCTGGCGGCACGCGAGTTGGGGATCAAGGCGACCATCGTCATGCCGCGCACCACGCCGGAGATCAAGGTCGAAGGTGTGCGCTCGCGGGGTGCCACCGTGGTGCTGCACGGCGATTCCTTCCCGGAAGCGCTGGCCCACTCGCTGAAGCTGGTCGATGAGCAGGGCTTCGTCTACATCCATCCGTATGACGACCCCGACACCATCGCCGGGCAAGGCACCGTGGCGATGGAGATCCTTCGTCAGCAACCGGGCCAACTGGATGCGATCTTTGTTCCTGTCGGGGGCGGCGGTCTGATTGCCGGTATCGCGGCCTACGTGAAATACCTGCGCCCGGAGATCAAGGTGATCGGCGTCGAGCCGGACGACTCCAACTGCCTGCAAGCGGCGATGGCCGCCGGGGAGCGCGTGGTGCTGAGCCAGGTCGGGCTGTTTGCCGATGGCGTGGCGGTCGCGCAGATCGGCCACCACACCTTCGAAGTGTGCCGCCATTATGTCGATGAAGTGATCACCGTCAGCACCGACGAGATCTGCGCGGCGATCAAGGACATCTACGACGATACGCGCTCGATCACCGAGCCCTCCGGCGCGCTGGGCGTGGCCGGGATCAAGAAATATGTCGAGCAGCGCGGCGTCAGCGGCCAGACGCTGGTGGCGATTGATTCAGGGGCCAACGTCAACTTCGACCGCTTGCGTCACGTGGCCGAGCGCGCCGAACTGGGCGAAGGCCGCGAGGCGATCATTGCGGTGACCATCCCCGAACAACCGGGCAGCTTCAAGGCGTTCTGCGAGGCCATCGGCAAACGGCAGATCACCGAATTCAACTACCGCTATCACACTGATCGCGAGGCGCACATCTTTGTCGGCGTGCAGACCCATCCCGAGAACGACCCACGCAGCGCCCTGATCGCCAGCCTGACCGACCAGGGCTTCCCGGTGCTGGACCTGACCGACAACGAACTGGCCAAACTGCATATTCGCCACATGGTTGGCGGGCATGCCGAGCGGGTCAATGATGAAGTGGTGCTGCGCTTCGAGTTCCCGGAGCGACCGGGCGCGCTGTTCAACTTCCTCAACCGTCTGGGCGGCCGCTGGACCATCTCCATGTTCCACTACCGCAACCACGGCGCTGCTGACGGCCGCGTGGTTGCCGGGCTGGTGGTGCCGGAGGAAGAGCGGCATCTGGTGGGTGCTGCGCTGGATGAGATTGGTTACCCGTATTGGGACGAGAGCGAGAACCCGGCGTACAGGCTGTTTCTGGGCTGAGGCCCTGGATATTTCTCCTTTCTCACGCTCCGTCACAAGAGGACGCGGAGCGTCCAGACCGGCATGCCCACGCGGAGCATGGGCACGATAGTGTTCTCCCTGACGACTATCGTTCCTCACGCTCCAGCGTGGGAATGCAGTTCACGACGCTCTGCGTCGCAAGAGGACGCGGAGCGTCCAGACCGGCTTGCCCACGTGGAGCACGGGCGCGATAGCGCTTAAGGCACGGCTCTTGTGTCCACACTGCTAAACTCACCCAAGCCCGATTCCAGAGGAACACCGCGTCATGGAACCCATCACCACCCTTAATACCCTGCACATCGTCGCCATCGCGTTGTTGCTGATCAGCGCGCTGGTGTTGGCCAGCGGGGTGGTCAAGGTGCGTCTTGAAGGCGACACGACCGTGCAGAATCGCCTGCTCAAGCGGCCATTGCTGTTTTTCTGGGTGTTGATGGCCGTTTGCCTGGCGACGCTGCCGTTCAGTGGCTGGTGGCTGGTGCATTTGAAAGGCCTGTCACTGGGCCAGACCTGGGTGCTGGGCAGCAGCGTGCTTTACACCCTGGGGCTGTGCAGTTGGGTCTGGCTGGTGGCCAGGCTCAACCGCTTGCGTCTTGGTGCCAAAGGTGGCAAGCGTGGCTTCACCTTGGCGCTGACGGTGATCAGCGTTGTGTGCTTTGTGGCAATGGCCGGTCTGACGGGCTTCAAACCGGCCTGAGTATTGCCAGCACTCAGTGACGCAGGGTAATTACCTGCCAGCCGCGTCGCTCGGCTTCGGCACGCAATTTATCGTCCGGATCGACCGCGACCGGGTTGGCCACCTGCTCCAGCAGAGGCAGGTCGTTCATCGAGTCACTGTAGAAATAGCTGCCCTCGAGGCTGAACGCGTTGTCTTCCAGCCACTGGTTGAGGCGTGTCACCTTGCCTTCACGGAAGCAGGGCACACCCGTGGTACGACCGGTATAGCGTCCATCCACCATTTCGCACTCGGTCGCCAGCAGGGTATCGATGCCCAGCTGCGCCACGATAGGTGCTGTCACAAAGCGGTTGGTTGCGGTGATCACCACCAGCTTGTCGCCAGCCTCTCGGTGTCTGGCGATCAATTCCAGCGCCTTGGGCAGCATCATCGGTTCGATGCAGTCGCGCATGAACTCGCGATGCCACTGCTCAAGTTGCGCCATGTCAGTGTTGCCCAGAATCTCCAGGGTAAAATTCAGGTAGTCGGTCATGTTCAGCGTGCCGGCCAGGTAATCCTGATAGAACTCGTCGTTGCGGGTCTTGTAGGTCGCGGCATCAAGGATCCCGCGCCGGCACAGGTAATCGCCCCAGGCGTGATCGCTGTCGCCGCCCAGAAGGGTGTTGTCGAGGTCGAATAAAGCCAGGCGCATAGGGTTACTCGCTGAAATAGTTGAAAAAAGAGCCCCAGAATACGAGGTTTTCACAAGTCTTCACATAAGGTGATAAGCCTCGTTGCTGGTTTGATCGCCTTTGTGGAACAATGCGGCGACATGCGTTTGCGAGGTTGTTGCCGTGATCGACCCCGATGGTTTCCGTCCTAATGTCGGGATTATTCTGACAAACGATGCTGGTCAGGTCCTATGGGCTCGGCGTATTAACCAGGATGCCTGGCAGTTTCCTCAAGGGGGTATCAACCCGCAGGAGACGCCGGAAGACGCGCTTTATCGCGAATTGAATGAAGAAGTCGGTCTGGAACGACATGATGTGCAAATACTTGCCTGCACTCGGGGCTGGTTGCGCTATCGTCTGCCGCAAAGACTGGTCCGTACCCACAGCCAGCCGCTGTGTATCGGCCAGAAGCAAAAATGGTTTCTCCTGCGCCTGATCTCCAACGAGCAGCGGGTGCGGATGGATTTGACCGGTAAACCGGAGTTCGATGGCTGGCGCTGGGTCAGTTATTGGTATCCGTTAGGCCAGGTGGTGACATTCAAGCGCGAGGTGTATCGACGCGCACTCAAAGAGCTTGCCCCGCGCCTCTTATCGCGCGACTGACACGGAGTTCGACCCCGAGCCATGCTCAATACGCTGCGCAAGATCGTCCAGGAAGTTAACTCCGCCAAGGATCTCAAGGCGGCGTTGGGCATTATTGTGTTGCGCGTCAAGGAGGCCATGGGCAGCCAGGTCTGCTCGGTCTACCTGCTCGATGCCGAGGTCAACCGCTTTGTCCTGATGGCTTCCGAAGGCCTCAACAAGCGCTCCATCGGCAAAGTCAGCATGGCGCCGAATGAAGGCCTGGTCGGCCTGGTCGGTACGCGCGAAGAACCGCTGAATCTCGAAAACGCCGCAGATCACCCTCGTTATCGCTACTTCGCCGAGACCGGTGAGGAACGCTACGCCTCGTTCCTGGGCGCGCCGATCATCCACCACCGGCGCGTGGTTGGCGTGTTGGTCATCCAGCAAAAGGAGCGCCGTCAGTTCGACGAGGGCGAAGAAGCCTTCCTGGTCACCATGAGCGCGCAACTGGCGGGCGTTATCGCGCATGCCGAAGCGACCGGCTCGATCCGCGGTCTGGGTCGTCAGGGCAAGGGCATTCAGGAAGCCAAGTTCGTGGGTGTGGCCGGTTCGCCGGGTGCTGCGGTCGGTGTCGCCGTGGTCATGCTGCCGCCTGCCGATCTGGAAGTGGTCCCCGACAAGACCGTCACTGACATCGCCGCTGAACTGGCGCTGTTCCAGAACGCGCTGGAAGGCGTACGCAATGACATGCGCACCCTGTCAGCCAAACTGGCCACCCAGTTGCGTCCCGAAGAGCGGGCGCTGTTCGATGTCTACCTGATGATGCTCGACGACGCCTCGCTGGGCAGCGAAGTGACCGACGTCATCAAGACCGGCCAATGGGCGCAGGGTGCCTTGCGCTCGGTGGTCAGTGAGCACGTCAAACGTTTCGAGCTGATGGACGATGCCTACCTGCGCGAGCGGGCGTCGGACGTCAAGGACCTGGGCCGCCGTCTGCTGGCTTACCTCCAGGAGGCGCGACAACAGGCGCTGGTCTATCCCGATAACACGATTCTGGTCAGCGAGGAGCTGACCCCGGCCATGCTCGGCGAAGTGCCGGAAGGCAAATTGGTCGGCCTGGTGTCGGTTCAGGGTTCCGGCAACTCCCACGTCGCGATTCTGGCGCGGGCCATGGGCATTCCCACGGTCATGGGCCTTGTGGACTTCCCTTACTCCAAGGTCGATGGCATCGATCTGGTGGTCGACGGCTATCATGGCGAAGTCTTCACCAACCCCAGCGAAATCATGCGCAAGCAGTTCGGTAAGGTGGTGGAGGAGGAGCGTCAGCTCTCCCAGGGCCTGGATGCCCTGCGCGAACTGCCTTGCGTCACTCTCGACGGGCATCGCATGCCGCTGTGGGTCAACACCGGTCTGCTGGCCGACGTGGCGCGTGCGCAACAGCGTGGCGCCGAAGGGGTGGGCCTGTACCGCACCGAAGTACCGTTCATGATCAACCAGCGCTTCCCGAGTGAAAAGGAACAGCTGGCGATCTACCGCGAGCAACTGGCCGCCTTCCATCCACTGCCGGTGACCATGCGTAGCCTGGACATCGGTGGCGACAAGTCGCTGTCCTACTTCCCGATCAAGGAAGACAACCCGTTCCTCGGCTGGCGCGGTATTCGCGTCACCCTCGACCACCCGGAAATTTTCCTGGTCCAGACCCGCGCCATGCTCAAGGCCAGCGAGGGCCTGAATAACCTGCGCATTCTATTGCCGATGATCTCCAGCACCCACGAAGTGGAAGAAGCGCTGCACCTGATCCACCGCGCCTGGGGCGAGGTGCGCGACGAAGGCACCGACGTGCCCATGCCGCCGGTGGGCGTGATGATCGAAGTGCCAGCCGCGGTCTACCAGACCCGCGATCTGGCGCGTCAGGTGGACTTCCTCTCGGTCGGCTCCAACGACCTGACTCAATACCTGCTCGCGGTCGACCGCAACAACCCGCGCGTGGCCGATCTCTATGATTACTTGCACCCGGCAGTGCTTCAGGCGCTGCAAAGCGTGGTGCGTGATGCCCACGCCGAGGGCAAGCCGGTGAGCATCTGCGGCGAAATGGCGGGTGACCCGGCAGCAGCGGTACTGTTGATGGCGATGGGCTTCGACAGCCTGTCGATGAACGCCACCAACCTGCCGAAAGTGAAGTGGATGCTGCGCCAGATCAACCTCAGCAAGGCCAAGGAACTGCTGGCGCAACTGATGACCAACGATAACCCGCAAGTCATCAGCAGTTCTCTGCAACTGGCGCTGAAAAACCTCGGCCTGTCGCGGATGATCAACCCCAGCTCGGTCAAAGGGCACTAAGCGCTACCAATGCTTTCGTGAGCAAGCTCACTCCCACAAGGGGGACACATGCACCTGTGGGGCGGGCCTGTCGACGTTCACTTGTTCGCGAAGAGGCCGGTACAGACTCCGGGGAATGGCGCGTTTGGGCTACCGCCTTCGTGAGCAAGCTCACTCCCACAGGGGTACACATGCACCTTTGGGGCGGGCCGGTCGATGTTCGCTTGTTCGCCAAGAGGCCGGTACAGACTCCGGGAAATGGCGCGTTTGGGCTACTGCCTTCGTGAGCAAGCTCACTTCCACAGGGGGTACACACTGCCCCGTAGGAGCGAACTTGTTCGCGAAGAGGCCGGCATGATTGCCGAAAATGCATTGTCTGAATCACCATCTTCGCGAACACGCCAAGCCTTGCCCGGTTCGCTCCTGCGCCCTGGGGGCAGAAGCCTGTAAGGCACGTATTCAGTGCTCTCCAAGACCTGTCTATAACGCTGTGCTCGGAAGCGCTAAGCGTACGGCTGGACACACCAGGCGTATCTTTTTTCATTTCGTTCAGGCGGCTTCCATCGGTCGCCGCTAGAGCATCCTGCTGGGCTCCGGTAACATGCGCGCCTGATTCAGTCGCTCGCAAGGGCGTTCCAATTGAGGAGTCGCAATGCTGCCTTACCCGCAGATTGACCCGGTAGCCGTCGCTATCGGCCCGCTGCAAATTCACTGGTACGGTTTGATGTACCTGGTCGGTATCGGCGGCGCCTGGCTGCTTGCGTCGCGTCGCCTGAACAAGTTCGACCCGACCTGGACCAAGGAAAAACTCTCCGACCTGATTTTCTGGCTGGCCATGGGCGTGATTGTCGGCGGGCGGCTGGGCTACGTGCTGTTCTACGATCTTTCGGCCTACATCGCCAACCCGCTGCTGATCTTCGAAGTCTGGAAGGGTGGTATGGCGTTCCACGGCGGCTTTGTCGGCGTGATGATCGCGGCCTGGTGGTTTGGCAAGCGCAACGGCAAAAGCTTCTTCCAGCTGATGGACTTCGTTGCTCCGCTGGTGCCGATCGGCCTGGGTGCCGGGCGTATCGGCAACTTCATCAATGCCGAGCTGTGGGGCAAGCCGACCGACGTGCCGTGGGCGATGGTTTTCCCGCCGTTCAGCGACCCTGCGCAACTGGCGCGTCATCCTTCGCAGCTGTATCAGTTCGCGTTGGAAGGCGTTGCGCTGTTCATCATCCTCAATCTGTACGCCCGCAAACCGCGTCCAACCATGGCCGTTTCCGGCATGTTTGCGCTGTTTTACGGGATCTTCCGCTTTGTGGTCGAGTTCGTCCGCGTTCCTGACGCCCAGTTGGGCTACCTGGCGTGGGGCTGGGTGACCATGGGCCAGATCCTCAGTCTGCCGATGATCATTGCCGGTCTGTTCCTGATCTGGCTGGCCTACAAGCGCGAACCGTCTGCCAGCAAGGCAGCGGCTTAATACCGAAACGCCGGGTGTCAGCACCCGGCGCGTTCAACAAGGCAGGTGATTTATGAAGCAATATCTGGAACTGGTCGCTCATGTGATCAAGCACGGGACCTTGCAAGCCAACCGTACCGGCGTGAACACCATCAGCTTTCCGGGTGCGATGCTGCGTTATGACTTGCAGGAAGGTTTTCCGGCGATCACCACACGGCGCATGGCCTTCAAATCGGCCATCGGCGAGATGGTTGGCTTTCTGCGTGGCGTAAACAACGCCGCCGAATTCCGCGAACTGGGCTGCAAGGTCTGGGATCAGAACGCCAACGAAAACGCTCAGTGGCTGAACAATCCGTTCCGCAAGGGCGAGGACGATCTGGGCGAAATCTATGGCGTGCAATGGCGCAAGTGGCCAGCCTACAAGCGTATCGATGCCGGCAATGTCGCGGCCATCGAACTGGCGCTGGGCCAGGGGTATCGTCAGATTGCCGAATCCGAAGAAGACGGTCAGTCGTTCGTGGTCCTGTACAAGGCCATCGACCAGATTCGCCAGTGCGTCGACACCATCATCAACGACCCAGGCAGCCGCCGCATCCTGTTCCACGGCTGGAACTGCGCACAGCTCGATGAAATGGCCCTGCCGCCGTGCCACCTGCTGTACCAACTGCACCCGAACCCGCAGACCCGCGAAATCTCGCTGACGCTGTACATCCGCTCCAACGACCTGGGCCTCGGCACGCCGTTCAACCTGACCGAAGGCGCCGCGCTGCTGAGCCTGATCGGCCGCCTGACCGGCTACACGCCGCGCTGGTTCACCTACTTCATCGGCGACGCCCACGTTTACGAAAACCATCTGGACATGCTCAACGAACAGATGACCCGCGAGCCGTACCCGATGCCGAAACTGGTCATCTCCGAGCGTGTACCCGAGTTTGCCAAGACCGGTGTGTACCAGCCTGAATGGCTGGAACTGATCGAGCCTTCGGACTTCGCCCTGGAAGGCTACCAGCACCACCCGGCAATGACGGCGCCGATGGCGGTTTGAGTCCGTACGAGAGCGAATTGAGCGTTGTGCTATAGTTTTGGCGTAAGTCCCCTGACCCTGTTCAATGGAATCGACTATGTTTTTCAATCGGATTGGACATCGTAGTGATACGAAGAAGGCTGAAGACGCGGCCCTCATGCAGGCAATCAAGAGCATCGACACTCTTGTGGTAAGGGGTGGTCGCATGTCCATGGACGCCAAAGAAATCGAAGGTTTGGTTCGCTCCTCCCGCGATAAGGCTAAAAAACTGGTCACTCCGCAAGCCGAATCCTGATAAATGGCTTTTTTACTTCTGCTGCCACTACTCGTCAGCGGCTTTTTGGTGTGCCTGAAGGATCCCACCGTTTATTGCAGGCTGCATCGCTATGAAGGCCAGATGCTTTACTTGCTGGTGGGGCGGTATGGTATCTACTGTTTTTTAGCGGCCATGTTTGTTACCGCAGCCCTTGCAGGCCTGTTCTCGCATGATTGGGGTGTGTTTTGCCCAAAATGGGCCCAAACGATGGACGCGACCTCGCCAGTCTGTTTTGCCGTGAACACCGATTTCATGGGCGCTTTAGGTCAAATGGGGCAGGACTTCGACATCACTGGCAGGAATTTTAGCCAAGTGGGCGTGTTCCTTGCCCTGTCGGGTTTACTGACCTTGGCGATGCCAAGCCTCGCAGCTTTTCTTACTGTCAGGATTCTCAAGTGGCAACTGGGCGCGGGTAAAAAAGAAGAAATTGCGGTCTATCTGCTGGGTGAGTCTGTAGATCACAGCCCTATCTGCTCGACGCTTTTCGATGCATTTGTCGACAAGGAAGAAGTGATGATCACGATGGCGGATCGAAAGGTCTACGTCGGTTACATCATGGATGTCGGAGCCCCTACCGAAGTGACGGGTGTGAATCAGGAAATTTTGCTTATCCCGACCGTCAGTGGCTATCGGGACAAGGACACCCTGAAAGTGGTGTACACGACCGATTACCCAAGTGATACACCGCTCAGGCCTATTGGTTTTCGGCAAGAAAATATTGTCTCGATCAGCATCTTCAGCGATGAGGTGCGTGAAGCGTTCAAGCGCGCAGATTCTGAGCGGGCCGGTGAAGAGTCAGCGAAAGAGAAAGCTGCCAAGGATCAGCTCGTCAAGGCGATCACTGAGCTTGTGGCGGTGGTGCAGGCCGCGCAGCGCTGAACCATAGGTCTCAAACCCCTCTCAATGCCCATGACTCCTCCCCACATGTGAAGGCTCGCCCTCTGGCGCTGCCACAGCCCCCGTCACTTCCAGCCTCTCCAGTATCGCGCAATGTTCTGTCGTGCCATCGCTGCAGCGGCGGCGCAGGTCGAGCAGTTGTTCCTGGAGCGCTTGCAGGCTTGCGACGCGGGCGTTGACGTGTTCGATGTGTTCGTCGATCAGAGCGTTGACGTTTTCGCACTGGTCCTGCGGGCTGTCGCGCAGGTTGAGCAGGTTGCGGATTTCTTCGAGGGTCATGTCCAGGCTGCGACAATTGCGGATGAACGACAGGCGCTCCATGTGCGCCTGGGTATACAGCCGGTAATTGCCGTCACTGCGGGCGGGGGCGGGCAGCAGGCCTTCGCGCTCGTAATAACGGATGGTTTCGACCTGGGTGTCGGTCAGTTTTGCCAGTTCGCCGATTTTCATGTGGACTCATCTCGTTTGAGTGCTTGACCCTATAGTGGCTACAGGGTGTTCACTTGGCAACAAGCAGAATCCTGGAGCCACAACGAATGGGCACGACGATCAAGAATTCCCCCGCACATGACCACGATCACGACCATGATCACGGCGAGCACGCGCACGAGCAGAAGCCCGTGGAGCATGCCCATTCGTGCTGCTCCAGCGATGCACAGCCCGCTGTAGTGACCTTTGGCGAAGCGTCTGCAGCGGGTGGTCGTCTGAGCAGCTTCCGTATCGAGGCGATGGATTGCCCCACCGAGCAGACGCTGATCCAGAACAAGCTGGGCAAGCTGGCCGGTGTGCAGAAGCTGGAATTCAACCTGATCAACCGCATGCTGGGGGTCTGGCACGACCTGCCGTCCACCGACCCGATTCGTGAGGCTATCAGTTCACTGGGCATGCAGGCCGAGCCGGTCGAGGAAGGTGCAGCATCTGCCGAACCGGTGCCGGTGGTGAAGAAACACTGGTGGCCGCTGGTGTTGTCCGGCGTTGCGGCGCTGGGCGCAGAAGTGGTCCATTTTGCTTCACTCGGCCCGACCTGGGTGGTTGCTTTGCTGGCGCTGGTGTCGATCTTCAGTTGCGGGCTGACGACCTACAAGAAGGGCTGGATCGCACTCAAGAACTTCAACCTGAACATCAATGCGCTGATGAGCATCGCGGTGACCGGCGCCATTCTGATCGGTCAGTGGCCGGAAGCGGCAATGGTGATGTTCCTGTTTACCATCGCCGAGTTGATCGAAGCCAAGTCACTGGACCGCGCGCGCAATGCGATCAGTGGCCTGATGCAACTGACGCCTGAGCTTGCCACCGTCAAGCAGGCGGATGGCAGCTGGCAGGAAATCGAAGCCAAAAACGTCGAACTGGAGGCTATCGTCCGGATCAAGCCGGGCGAGCGTGTCGGGCTCGACGGTGAAGTGGTGTCCGGCAGCTCGACGATCGATCAGGCATCGATTACCGGTGAAAGCCTGCCGGTGGAAAAGACTGTCGGCGACAAGGTTTTCGCGGGCACCATCAACCAGGCCGGTTCGCTGGAGTATCGCGTCACCGCCGCCGCAAACAACTCGACGCTGGCGCGCATCATTCATGCGGTAGAAGCGGCTCAGGGTTCGCGTGCGCCGACCCAGCGCTTTGTCGACAGCTTTTCGCGCATTTATACGCCGGTGGTGTTCGTCGTTGCGTTGGCATTGGCGTTGGTCGCGCCGCTGTTCTTCGGCGGCGAATGGTATGACTGGATCTACCGGGCGCTGGTGCTGCTGGTGGTGGCCTGCCCATGTGCGCTGGTGATTTCCACGCCGGTGACCATCGTCAGCGGTCTGGCAGCGGCGGCGCGCAAGGGGATTTTGATCAAGGGTGGCGTTTATCTGGAAATAGGCGAGAAGCTCGATTACCTGGCCCTGGATAAAACCGGCACGCTGACCCACGGCAAGCCGGTGCAGACTGATTATGTGCCATTGAACCCTGCTGTTGCCGACAGTGCCCCGGTGATTGCCGCGAGCCTTGCCGGGCGTTCAGATCACCCGGTTTCCCAGGCGATTGCCAAGGCCGCCGATGGCAGCCTGACGCTGCATGAAGTCAGCGCGTTCGAGGCGCTGGGTGGGCGGGGTGTGAAAGGCGAGATCAACGGCCAGATGTATCACCTGGGCAACCATCGCCTGGTGGAGGAGCTGGGCCTGTGTTCGCCGGAGCTGGAAGCCAGGCTCGATGTGCTGGAAATGCAGGGCAAGACCGTGGTGCTGTTGCTCGATGCCTCTGGCCCGATCGCGCTGTTTGCCGTCGCCGATACGGTGAAGGAGACCAGCCGTGAAGCCATTGCCCAGTTGCACGAGCTGGGCATCAAGACGGTCATGCTGACCGGTGATAACCCGCACACCGCCAAGGCGATTGCCGATCAGGTAGGCATCGATGAAGCGCAGGGTAATCTGCTGCCTGCCGACAAGCTCAGTGCGATCGAGGCGCTTTACGGCCGTAATCACCGGGTAGGCATGGTGGGCGATGGTATCAATGATGCGCCTGCGCTGGCCCGTGCGGAGATCGGTTTCGCGATGGCCGCTGCAGGCACCGATACGGCCATCGAGACAGCAGATGTCGCCCTGATGGACGATGATCTGCGCAAGATTCCAACATTCATTGCGCTTTCACGCCGAACATCGGCGGTGCTGAAACAGAACATCGTGCTGGCCATTGTGACCAAGGTGCTGTTCATCGGCATCACCTTCGCGGGCCTGGCGACCATGTGGATGGCGGTGTTTGCCGACATGGGCGTGAGCCTGCTTGTGGTGTTCAACGGTTTGCGCTTGCTCAAGAAGTGATCAGTCGGCAACGTTGAAGGGCGGACGCGGAGCGTCCGGAACGGCATTCCCACGCGGAGCATGGGAACGATAATCGTGGCCACCGGTTCCGACCACTGGCTATCGCTCCCACGCTCCGCGTGGTAGCGCCTTTCTGGACGCTCGGCGTCCGCCTTCATCAGCCAAGGCGCTCCTGCCCCCAGGCGATGAAGGTTTCCAGCAGTGGCTTGAGCACGGCGCGGGTCGGCTCGGCCAGGTCCGGGCGGTAGTGGAAGGGCACGAATTCGTCCATGTAGGTGCTTTGCGCCAGCTCCAGCTGTACCGCGTGGATGTTGTTGGCCGGGTTGCCGTAGTGGCGGGTGATGTGGCCGCCCTTGAAGCGCCCGTTCAACACATGGCTGTAGTCCTTGGCCGCTGCGCAGACCTGCTCCAGTCGGCTGGCCAGTTCCGGGTCGCAGCTCAGACCATTGAAGGTGCCCAGGTTGAAGTCCGGCAGGCGGCCGTCGAACAGGTGCGGGATGTGGCCGCGAATCGAGTGGGCGTCGAACAGCAGCGCATAGCCGAACTCGTCACGCATGCGCTGCAGTTCCTGCTCCAGCGTCTGGTGATACGGCGTCCAGATCTGTTGCAGATACCGCGCTCGTTCCTCGGCGCTGGGCGTCTGGCCGTCCTTGAACAGTGGCACGCCATCGAACAGGATCGACGGAAACAGGCCGGTGGTCGCACCGGCGTACATGGGCTTGTCGTCAGACGGCCTGTTGAGGTCGATGACAAAGCGCGAGTATTCGGCGGCCAGGGTGCTGGCGCCCATTTCAGCGGCGAAGTCATACAAACGCGGAATGTGCCAGTCGGTATCCGGCAGGCTCAAGGCTTCGTCCACCAGCGCGGCTTCGACCACCGGGGTCAGTTTCAGACCGGCATGCGGCATGCTGATCAGCAGCGGAATACGGCCATGCTTGAATGTCAGAACGTTATCCACAGGGCTCTCCTTCAGATCGATGATTCGACGCCGTGGCGCACGATACGTTTGTCCAGATCGCCGCCCAGCCAGTAGGCCAGATCAGCCGGCCGTTCAATGTTCCAGGCGATGAAATCCGCCACCTTGCCGACCTCCAGCGAGCCGTGGGTCGCGCTCATGCCCAACGCCCTGGCGGCATTGAACGTCACCCCCGCCAGTGCTTCTTCGGGCGTCATGCGAAACAGCGTGCAGGCCATGTTCAGCATCAGGCGCAATGACAGGCCCGGCGAGGTGCCAGGGTTGAGGTCTGTGGAAATCGCAATTGGCACGCCGTGCTTGCGCAGCGCGTCCATCGGCGGCAGTTGCGTTTCACGCAGGAAGTAAAACGCCCCCGGTAGCAGCACCGCGACGGTTCCGGCAGCCGCCATGGCGATGGCGTCGTCCTCGGTCATGAACTCCAGATGATCCGCCGACAGCGCCTTGTAGCGCGCGGCCAGGCTCGATCCACCCAATGACGACAGCTGCTCGGCATGCAGTTTGACCGGCAGTGCCAACTGCCCTGCGGTGATAAACACCTGCTCGACCTGCGCAGGTGAAAACGCCAGGTATTCACAGAAAGCATCCACCGCATCGACCAGCCCTTCGGCTGCCAGCGCCGGGAGCATGTCGTTGCAGATGTGGTTGATGTAATCGTCGGCGCGATCGGCGTATTCCGGTGGCAGCGCATGGGCGGCCAGGCAGGTGGCACGCACGGTAACTGACTGGGTGTTGCCCAGACGACGAATCACCCGCAGGATCTTGCGCTCGTTTTCCAGGTCCAGCCCGTAGCCCGACTTCATCTCGACGGTCGTGACGCCGTCCTTGAGCAAGTGCCGCAAGCGGCGCTCGGCACTGGCGTACAGCTCATCTTCACTGGCGGCGCGAGTCGCACGCACCGTGCTGGCAATACCGCCGCCCGCTGCCGCTATTTCTGCGTAGCTGACGCCCTGCAGACGCTGTTCGAACTCGCCGCTGCGGTTGCCGCCGAACACCGTATGGGTGTGACAGTCGATCAGGCCGGGCGTGACCCATGCACCGCCCAGATCGATGCAGTTGTCATGTTCCGGCTCGGCCAGCTCGGCCTGAGGCCCGATCCACTCGATGAGCGCTCCGGAGGTCACGATGGCGGCATGCTCGATGATCGAGTATTTGCCGTGCGCCATGCTTGCGATGTGACAGTTTTTCCAGAGCGTTTTCATTCCAGGCCTCGTTGATCAATGAGTGTTGTTGAGCGCCTTGGGCTTGACCCACACAGCGTAGGCGATGAGCAGCAGCACGATCCAGATTGCGCCGACGATCAAGGCTGCACGGTTGTCCGGGAAATAGCCCAGCACGCCGAAGATGAACAGCATGAAGGCGATGGCGGCCGCAGGCCCGTAAGGCCAGAACGGCACGGCGAATTTCAGCTGTGCCGCTTCCTCGCGGTGCATCGAGCGGCGCATGGCGACCTGCGTCAGCAGAATCATCAGCCAGACCCACACGGTGGCGAAGGTGGCCAGCGACGCGATCAGCAGGAACACATCCTTGGGGATCAGGTAGTTGAGCAGCACGCCGCCCAGCAATGCGATGCCCATGACCAGCACGGTCATCCACGGCACGCCATGGCGTGAAACGCGGGCAAAACTGGCGGGCGCCTGACCATCACGGGCCAGGCCATACATCATGCGGCCTGCGCCGAAGATGTCGCTGTTGATGGCCGATACGGCCGCCGAGATCACCACGATGTTGAGGATGGTCGCCGCCGAAGCGATACCCAGGTTGTCGAAAATCTGCACGAACGGGCTGCCCTGCGTGCCGATCTGCGGCCACGGGTAGATGCACATCAGCACAAACAGTGTCAGCACGTAGAACAGCAGAATGCGCAGCGGTACGGCATTGATCGCCTGCGGCAGGCTGCGTTGCGGGTCCTTCGCTTCGCCTGCGGTAATGCCGATGATTTCAATACCGCCGAAGGCAAACATCACCACCGCGAACGAGGCGATCAGACCGGTGACACCGTTGGGCATGAAGCCGCCGTGTGCCCACAGGTTGCTGATGCCGATTTCGGTGCCGCTGGTCGAGCTGCCGATACCGAAGATCATGATGCCGAAGCCTGCAACGATCATCGCCACGATGGCGCTGACCTTGAGGATCGACAGCCAGAACTCGGTTTCACCAAAGACTTTTACGTTGCACAGGTTGAGCGCGCCGATCAGAAAGACGATGCCCAGCACCCAGATCCAGCGGGGTACTTCCGGAAACCAGAAGCCCATGTAGATGCCGAATGCGGTCACGTCGGCGAGGCAGACGATGATCATTTCGAACGCGTAGGTCCAGCCGAGCACGAAGCCGGCCAGCGGGCCCATGTAGCGCGTGGCGTAATGGCTGAACGAACCGGACACCGGGTCGTGGACCGCCATTTCGCCGAGCGCGCGCATCACCATGTACACCGCCGCGCCGCCGATCAGGTACGCCAGCAGTACGGCAGGCCCGGCCTGTTGAATCGCCGAGGCCGAGCCGTAGAACAACCCTGTGCCGATGGCAGAGCCCAGGGCCATGAAGCGGATGTGGCGGGCGGATAACCCGCGTTTCAAACCATCTTGTGACGTCATTTCAGGTCCATTTCATTACAGGTATGGCAAAAGCCGCGAGAACGCCTGCATCCGGCCTCCCGCAGCGATGACCAAAGCGAGCCCTGCCAGGCTCGCGGTGCATCACAGACTGGGTAGCAGACGTGCAGGAACCAACGGGTTCAGGCAAGTGGAGGACAACAGCTGACTGGCAGCTTCGATGTCCGGTGCAAAAAAGCGGTCCTTTTCATAGAACGGGACCTTGCTGCGCAACAGGCTGCGGGCTTGCTCCAGCTTCGGAGAGGTTTTCAGACCCTCACGCAAGTCCAGACCCTGGCAGGCAGCCAACCATTCTACGGCAAGAATCCCGCGAACGTTTTCTGCCATTTCCCATAAGCGCTTGCCGGCGGCCGGGGCCATCGACACATGGTCTTCCTGATTGGCCGAGGTCGGCAGGCTGTCGACACTGTGCGGATGGGCCAATGCCTTGTTTTCACTGGCCAGCGCGGCGGCGGTCACCTGCGCGATCATGAACCCGGAATTGACGCCGCCGTTGGCCACCAGGAAGGGCGGCAGCTGCGACATGTGCTTGTCCATCATCAGCGAAATGCGACGTTCGCTGAGCGAGCCGATCTCGGCAATGGCCAGCGCGAGGTTGTCCGCCGCCATGGCGACCGGCTCGGCGTGAAAATTACCACCGGATATGACGTCGTTCTCGGCGGCGAACACCAGCGGGTTGTCGGACACCGCGTTGGCTTCGATTTCCAGCACCTCGGCGGCCTGACGCAGTTGGGTCAGACACGCGCCCATGACCTGTGGCTGGCAGCGCAACGAGTAGGGGTCCTGAACCTTGTCGCAGTTGCGGTGCGACTCGGACACGCCGCTGCTTTCGCCCAGCAGGTCACGGTAGCAGGCTGCCGCGTCGATCTGCCCGCGCTGACCGCGTGCGGCATGAATGCGCGCGTCGAAGGGCGAGCGCGAGCCGAGCACGGCTTCAACCGTCAGCGAGCCGCAGGTCAGGGCTGCAGCGAACAGGTCTTCGCCTTCGAACAGGCCGCGCAATGCGTAGGCGGTAGACACTTGCGTACCGTTGAGCAGTGCCAGCCCTTCCTTGGCTGCCAGGGTCAGCGGTTGCAGCCCGGCAGCCGCCAGCGCATCGACGCCGTTCAGCCATTCGCCCTTGTAGCGCGCCTTGCCTTCGCCCAGCAGCACCAGCGACATGTGCGCCAGCGGTGCAAGGTCGCCGGAAGCACCGACCGAGCCCTTGAGCGGAATATGCGGGTAGACCTCGGCATTGATCAGCGCAATCAGGGCGTCGATGACCACTCGCCGAATGCCCGAGAAGCCGCGGCTCAGGCTGTTGACCTTGAGCACCATGATCAGACGCACCAGCTCATCGCTGATCGGCTGACCGACACCGGCCGCATGCGACAGCACCAGCGAACGCTGCAGGTTTTCCAGGTCTTCGCTGGCAATCCGCGTCGAAGCCAGCAGACCGAACCCGGTGTTGATGCCGTAGGCGGTGCGGTTCTCGGCCAGAATGCGCTCGACACAGGCGACGCTGTCGTCGATCTGCTGGTCTGCGCTGCTGTCCAGCGTCAGGCTGACCGGCTGCAGATAAATACCGCGCAGTTGCGCCAGGGTCAGTTTGCCGGGGATCAGGTTCAGCGTCTTGGCAGATAAGGTGGTCACGATGCTGCTACTCCTTGATGAATGTCAGCGACGGCTGGTGGCCATACGCTGTTTTTATAGGCCTGCCGCGTTGTTACGGCAGTGCTGGAAAATCCTTTCCAGCGACGCTTCGTCTTTGATCAGGGCCGCGCTGCTGGCGATGTCCGGAGCCAGCCAGCGGTCTTCGTCGTAGGCCGGGATGCGCTCGCGCAGCAGTCGCCACGCGGCACCGGTGCCCACGCCAAAACCCTGTGTCTTGAGAAATTCGAATGCCTGGGCCGCGAGCAAATACTCGATGGCCAGAATCTGCGTGGTATTGCCCAGCACCTTGTGCAGCTTGAGCGCGGCGCTGGTGCCCAGGCTCAGGTGATCCTCCTGCAGGCCGGAGGTCACGTAGTTGTCGACCACAGCCGGCTGCGCCATCTGGCGGTTTTCCGCGCACAGCGAAGCGGCGACGTACTGGACGATCATCATTCCCGAGTTGACCCCCGGCTGGGTGACCAGAAACGCCGGCAGGCCGCTGACCATCGGGTTGATCAGGCGGTCCAGGCGCCGTTCGGCGATCGAGCCCAGCTCGGCCATCGCCATGCACAGCAGGTCTGCCGCCATGGCCACCGACTGGCCGTGTGGATTGGCCTGGGACACCACTCGGAAAGCGTCGGGCGTGCCGAGCAGCAGCGGGTTATCGGTGACTGAATTGAGCTCGATCTCGACCTGGCGAGTGGCGTGAGCCAACTGGTCGCGGGTGGCGCCATGCACCTGGGGAATCGAACGAATACTCAGCGCATCCTGGGTCCGAATGCCTTCGCTGCTGGCGAGCACTTCGCTGCCTGCCAGTAACGTGCGCAGGTTCTTGCCCACCTGTTGCATGCCCGGATGCGGCTTGAGGGCGAGGATGCTTGCATCGAACGCGTCCAGCTGGCCGCGCAGGGCTTCGAAGCTCATCGCGCCGATCACGTCGGCCCACTGGCTCAGACGCTCGGCGTCGGCGATGGCCAGACAGCTCAGGCCGGTCATGCACGGTGTGCCGTTGACCAGGCACAATCCGTCCTTGGCGCCGAGGATGACCGGAGCCAGACCTTCTTCGTTCAAGGCCTGCTCAGCCGGGACGATCTGCCCGCGATAGCTGACCTGGCCGATGCCCAGCAACGCGACGCCGACGTGCGCCATGTGCGTCAGGTAACCCACCGAGCCCTGCGCCGGTACTTGCGGCGTGATGCCCCGGTTGAGCAGGGCCAGTAGCGCTTCGACCACTTGCCGGTGAATGCCGGACTTGCCCTGACTGTAGTTGAGAATCGCGGCGCAGATGATTGCGCGGGTCTGCTCGTCGGCCAGTGGCGCACCGACGCCGCAGGCATGGCTGAGCAGGGTATTGCGCGACAGGCGACTGAGCTGTTCGCCTTGCAGTGACACATTGCACAGCGCGCCGAGCCCGGTGTTCACGCCATAGGCGCGCTCGCCGCTGACGACGATGCGCTGCACGATGGCCTGAGCGTTGTCGATCCGTGCCCAGGCAGCATCCGACAGGACCAGTCTTGCGCCATGCCGGGCCACGGCGACCACGTCCTGCCAGCCTGCAGGTGCTTCACCGATGACGATCTGTTCTGCTCGCGACATCTGCAACGGTCCTTAAAGGGTGGCTACGCGACGCTGAACGAAACGATCCACGTAATCGTCGGCGGGCGAGTGGAGAATTTCTTTCGGCGTACCGACCTGAATCAATCGACCATCCTTGAGGATCGCGATGCGATTGCCGATGCGCACGGCCTCGTCCAGATCGTGGGTAATGAACACGATGGTCTTGTGCAGGCTGGCTTGCAGCTCCAGCAACTGGTCCTGCATCTCGGCGCGGATCAACGGGTCGAGGGCGCTGAATGCTTCGTCCATCAGAATGATGTCGGTGTCGGCCGCCAGCGCGCGGGCCAGACCCACACGCTGACGCATGCCGCCAGAAAGCTGGTGCGGGTATTTGTTCTCATAGCCCTTGAGGCCTACGGTGGTGATCCAGTGCAGCGCGCGTTCCTGACACAGCGCCTTGCTCTCGCCACGCACGGTCAGGCCGTAGGCCACGTTGGCCAGCACGGTCTTGTGCGGCAGCAGGCCGAAGCTCTGGAACACCATGCTGATCTTGTGCCGGCGGAATTGGCGCAAGGCCTCCATGTCGTAACGCAGGATGTCTTCGCCATCGACCAGAATCTCGCCGCTGGTGGGGTCGATCAGCCGGTTGAAATGACGCACCAGCGTCGATTTTCCCGAGCCGGAGAGGCCCATGATGACGAAGATTTCGCCGCTGCCGATCGACAGCGACAGGTCGTTGACCCCGACCACACAGCCGGTCTGGGCCAGCACCTGGTCCTTGCTCTGGTTTTGCCTGATCAACTCCAGCGCTTCTTTCGAGCGGTTGCCGAAGATCTTGAATACGTTTTTGACGACGATTTTGTTCGGTTCCACGCTGCTCATTTGTGCGCCTCATGCCGTGGGCGGCCATAGGCCTGCGTGATACGGTCGATGACGACCGCCAGAATGACAATGGCCAGGCCCGCTTCCAGCCCGCGCCCGACGTTGAGGGTCTGAATGCCCACCAGCACGTCTTCGCCAAGCCCGCGTGCGCCGATCATCGAGGCGATCACCACCATCGACAGCGCCATCATGGTGGTCTGGTTGATACCGGCCATGATGCTCGGCATCGCCAGCGGCAGTTGCACGCCGAACAGTTGCTGCCAGCGATTGGCGCCGAACGCGTTGATGGCTTCCATCACTTCACCATCCACCTGACGAATGCCCAGATCGGTCAGACGAATCAGCGGCGGTGCGGCGTAAATTACGGTGGCGAAGATCGCCGGCACCTTGCCCAGACCGAACAGCATCAGCACCGGGATCAGGTACACGAAGCTGGGCATGGTCTGCATGATGTCCAGCAGCGGCATCAGCACCGAGCGCAGCCGATTGCTGCGTGCCGAGAGGATGCCCAGCGGAATGCCGATCAGCACCGCGATGATCGTGGCGACCAGCATCAGCGCCAGCGTCTGCATCAGCTTGTCCCACAACCCGACCGCACCGACCAGAAACAGCAGGCCGACGATGACCAGCGTCGTGACGATCTTGCGTGTCGCGTGCCAGGCAATACCGCCGACGATCATCAGCATCAGCCACCACGGCGCCATGCGCAGCAGGCCTTCGAGGTTGACAATGGCCCATAGCAGGGTGTCGGAAATGTGCCGGAACACATCGCCGTACTGCGTGACCAGTGAGTCGACGCCATCGTTGACCCAGTTGGCGATCGAGAAAGTGAAGCTTTCAGGAAACATAAGCGGCTCTCAAATGAGGTGTGTCGGGTCAACGACGGGGCTGTCGAACCTTACAGTCCGACAGCCCGGTCGTTTACAACGAAGCGTCCACCTTCTTCGCGGCGTCTTCGCTGACCCATTTGTGCCAGACTTCGGGGTGCTCTTTCAGGAAAATCTTCGCCAGCTTCGGCGATTCGATGCGTTCCTTGGCCATGCGCCCCAGGTTCTGGTTGAGCAGGTCGATAGGCAGGTTGACCTTTTCCAGGATGGCGACCAGTTCAGGGGCCTCATCGTGGAACACTTTGGACACGCCGACCTTGATATCGATCGTCTTGTTGACCCCGGCTTTCTCTTCCAGACGCACCAGGTCTACCTGACCCATGAGCGGCGTGGGTGACCAATAGTAGGCCAGGATCGGTTCGCCACGTTTGTAGCTGGAGAGAATCGCCGCATCCAGCGCCGGGCCGGTGCCCGGGCGGAAGTTGGTGTATTTGCTTTCCAGGCCGTAGCTCTTGAGCATTTCGCTGTTTTCCAATTCACAGGTCCAACCCGCCGGGCAGTTGTAGAAACGCCCTTTGGATGGCTCTTCCTGATCCTTGAACACGGCTGAATACTGGGCCAGATCGCTGATGGATTTCAGGTTGGGTGCCTTGGCTTCCAGCTTGCGTTTGGCATCGCCTTCGATCACATAGCGCGGCACGTACCAGCCTTCCACTGCGCCGACGATCGGCGCGCCGACACCAACCACTTTCCCGGCAGCGGCGGCCTTGTTCCAGACCTCGCTGCGACCGACCCATTCTTCGGCAAAGATCTGGATATCGTTGGTGCCCAGGGCGTTTTCCATGGCGATGGAATTGCCGGGCAGGGCGTCAACCGTGCAGCCGTAACCCTTGTCCAGAACGACCTGCAGAATGTCGGTCAGCAGCATCGCGCTTTCCCAGTTAAGACCGGCGAATTTCACCGGCTTGCCTGATTCGCACCAGCCGGCAGCCTGACTTGCGCCTGCGCTGGCGAGCAGGCCAGCGGATACCAGGGTGGTCAGCAGGGCCTTTTTCATATTCATTGTCGATGCTCCTAAGCCTGAAATGGATGACGGCAGCTTCAAGTAGGCATCCGGCCCGTGGGCATGCTCATGCCCGTCCCCGACGTGTGCCGGCCTGATGGCCGGCAACGTTGTCAACGTCCGATCATTGGCAGGTTCAAGCCCTGCTCTTTGGCACAATCGATAGCGATGTCGTAACCGGCATCGGCATGACGCATCACCCCGGTGGCCGGGTCGTTGTGCAATACGCGGGCGATACGCTCGGCGGCTTTATCCGTACCGTCGCAGACGATCACCATGCCGGAATGCTGCGAGAAGCCCATGCCGACGCCTCCACCGTGGTGCAGCGAGACCCAGGTCGCACCGCTGGCGGTATTGAGCAGGGCATTGAGCAGCGGCCAGTCGGAGACGGCATCGGAGCCATCGCGCATGGATTCGGTCTCGCGGTTGGGGCTGGCGACCGAGCCGGAGTCCAGGTGGTCGCGGCCGATTACCACCGGTGCCGACAACTCGCCACTGCGGACCATTTCGTTGAAGGCCAGGCCCAGCTTGGCGCGCTGGCCCAGACCGACCCAGCAGATACGCGCTGGCAAGCCCTGAAAGCTGATTCGCTCGCGGGCCATGTCCAGCCAGTTGTGCAGGTGCTCGTCATCCGGGATCAGCTCTTTGACCTTGGCGTCGGTCTTGTAGATGTCCTGCGGATCGCCCGACAGCGCGGCCCAGCGGAACGGCCCGATGCCACGGCAGAACAGCGGACGGATGTAGGCGGGCACGAAACCCGGGAAATCGAAGGCATTGGTGACGCCGACTTCCTTGGCCATCTGGCGAATGTTGTTGCCATAGTCGAAGGTCGGAATGCCGGCTTGCTGGAAGGCGAGCATGGCTTCGACGTGTTCGGCCATCGATTGCTTGGCCGCCTTGACCACACTGGCCGGCTCGCTGACCGAGCGGGCACGGTACTCGTCCCAGGTCCAGCCTTTGGGCAGGTAGCCATTGAGCGGGTCGTGGGCGCTTGTCTGGTCGGTGACCATGTCCGGGCGCACACCGCGACGGACCATTTCCGGCAGGATGTCCGCCGCGTTGCCACACAGGGCGATGGAGATGGCTTTGCCTTCGGCCGTGTATTTCGCGATACGCGCCAGTGCGTCATCGAGATCAGCGGCCTGTTCGTCGACGTAGCGGGTCTTGATGCGGAAATCGATACGGCTCTGCTGGCATTCGATGTTCAGCGAGCAGGCCCCGGCCAGTGTCGCGGCCAGCGGCTGCGCGCCACCCATGCCGCCCAAACCTGCGGTCAACACCCAGCGGCCCTTGAGGTTGCCGTCATAGTGCTGGCGACCGGCTTCGACGAAGGTTTCGTAAGTGCCTTGCACGATGCCCTGGCTGCCGATGTAGATCCAACTGCCGGCGGTCATCTGGCCATACATGGCCAGGCCCTTGGCATCCAGTTCGTTGAAGTGCTCCCAGCTGGCCCAGTGCGGCACCAGGTTGGAGTTGGCGATCAATACGCGCGGGGCGTTGCTGTGGGTCTTGAACACGCCGACCGGCTTGCCGGACTGCACCAGCAGGGTTTCATCATCGTTGAGCTGAGTGAGGCTTTCGACGATCTTGTCGTAGCACTCCCAGTTGCGTGCGGCACGACCGATGCCACCGTAAACCACCAGTTCATTGGGGTTTTCGGCGACTTCCGGGTCGAGGTTGTTCATCAACATGCGCAGCGGTGCTTCGGTCAGCCAGCTCTTGGCGGTCAGTTGAGTACCGCGTGCAGCCCGTACTACACCTTCGCGATGGCGGGTCCAGTCCTGCTTAAGGTCTTGATTATTCTCGGTCACAAAAAAATCCTCGGCGATCAATTCGAACCAGCCCGATGAAGGGCGAGCAGCGCCTGGCGAAGCAGGCCTATTCAGTTGGGTAGAAGACAGAGTGTTCAGCCTGTCTCTACTTGTACATACAAGCATATGCAATCAAAAGACCAACTTTGTGCTGTCGCTGTTTTTTGCCCATCGAATCTATCTGCAGGGCTATATTTATGCGGGCCTGGTGCTTTTGATCAGCAAAGGGGCATTTCTCCGAAAAGGGCTGGACGTTGTTACCTGAATGACTTTTTGCGCAGTTTTGGGGCAACAGGTAACAGATTGGTGCGGGGAATGTGTGCGCCGCATTCGGGCCGGGAATGAACTGCCGCTGGGTGTTTGCAAGCAGCGCATTTGGCGGGCTGCAAATGGCCTCTTTAGCATGGGAACGAACCCCCTCAAGCATGCGTCATACCCAGGCCTGAGCCAGCATTCACCGGCCTGCGATTAGGTCTCGCGGGTGTTTTCGTGTTTAAATTGAACGCTCGTTCAAGTTAAACCGGTGGTTCGCTGCCCGCTCACAACAGGAGGCTTACCCTTGCCGTATCCGCTTTTTGCAGTTGGTTTTATCAGTCCGGAGGCACTCAACCGATGAGTTCTGCGAGTTCCTCTTCAAGCGGCATGGTTCGCATGAATGCTCCAGTGTTCTATTTCGCTGCGAGTTTTATTCTGATTTTCGGCATCGTCGTGATCGCGTTCCCGCAAGCCAGCGGCGAATGGCTGCTGGCGGCGCAAAACTGGGCGGCCAACACGGTCGGCTGGTACTACATGATGGTCATGACCCTGTACCTGGTCTTCGTGGTGGTCACCGCCTTGTCGGGCTTCGGCAAGATCAAGCTCGGTGCCGACCACGACGAACCCGAGTTCAGTTACCTGTCATGGGCCGGGATGCTGTTTGCCGCCGGCATCAGCATTACGCTGTTCTTTTTCTGCGTTTCAGAACCCCTGACGCACCTGCTGCAACCGCCGCAGGGCGAGGGTGGTACCGCAGAAGCAGCACGCCAGGGCATGCAGTTGCTGTTTCTGCACTGGGGGCTGCATGGCTGGGGCGTGTTTGCCTTCGTCGGGATGGCGCTGGCCTATTTCGCCTATCGGCACAACCTGCCGCTGGCCCTGCGTTCGGCGCTGTATCCGCTGATCGGCAAACGCATCAACGGCCCTATCGGCTATGCGGTCGATGGTTTCGGCATCATTGCGACCATCTTCGGCCTCGGCGCAGACATGGGCTTCGGGGTGCTGCACCTCAACTCCGGTCTGGATTACCTGTTTGGCGTGGCGCACACCCACTGGATTCAGGTCGGACTGATCACCCTGATGATGGGCGCGGCGATTCTGGTGGCGATCGCAGGTGTCGACAAAGGCGTGCGCGTCATGTCCGACATCAACATGCTGCTGGCCTGTGCGTTGCTGTTGTTCGTGCTGTTCGCCGGCCCGACTCAGCACTTGCTCAACACGCTGGTGCAGAACATCGGTGACTATCTGGGTGCACTGCCGAGCAAGAGTTTCGACGTGTATGCCTACAACGAGCCGAGTGACTGGCTGGGCGGCTGGACGGTGTTCTATTGGGCCTGGTGGATTGCCTGGGCGCCGTTCGTGGGCCTGTTCATTGCGCGTATCTCGCGTGGCCGGACCATCCGTGAGTTCGTCTTCGGTGTGTTGCTGATCCCGCTGGGCTTCACCCTGGCGTGGATGTCGATCTTCGGTAACAGCGCCATCGATCAAGTGCTCAACCATGGCATGACTGCGCTGGGTCAGTCGGCTATCGACGATCCGTCGATGACCCTGTACCTGCTGCTGGAAACCTATCCGTGGAGCAAGACGGTCATTGCGGTCACGGTGTTCATCAGCTTTGTGTTCTTCGTGACGTCGGCCGATTCGGGCACTGTGGTGCTGTCGACACTGTCAGCCAAAGGCGGCAACCCTGACGAAGACGGTCCGAAATGGCTGCGGGTGTTCTGGGGTGTGGCCACGGCGCTGATCACCAGTGGCCTGTTGTTCTCGGGCAGTATCGATGCGCTGAAGTCGGCTGTGGTACTGACCTCGCTGCCGTTCTCGCTGATTCTGCTGCTGATGATGTGGGGCCTGCACAAAGCGTTCGTCATGGAATCCCAGCGCCAGATTGCGCAACTGTATTCGTTGGCGCCAGTGTCCGGTTCAAGGCGCGGCGGGTGGCGTCAGCGCCTGAGCCAAGCTGTGCATTACCCGTCGCGAGACGAGGTGTACCGTTTCCTCGATCAGACCGTGCGTCCGGCGATTGAAGAAGTGACGGCGGTGTTCGTCGAAAAGGGTTTGAACGTGGTCAACGTGCCCGACCCGTCCAACGACTCGGTGACCCTGGAAATCGGTCACGGCGAAGAACGTCCGTTCATTTACCAGGTGCAGATGAAAGGCTTCTTCACGCCTTCGTTCGCTCGTGGCGGCATGGGCTCCAAGCAATTGAACAACCGCCGCTACTACCGCGCCGAAGTTCACTTGAGCGAGGGCAGTCAGGACTACGACCTGGTGGGCTACACAAAGGAACAGGTCATCAACGACGTGCTCGATCAGTACGAGCGGCATATGCAGTTTCTGCATCTGGTGCGGTGATCGGGCCGTGGGGGGCGGTTACAACTATCGTCCCTCACGCTCCCGCTTAGGCTTGAGAGTACGGCAGGCTCACGTACTCTCCCGCTCTACCAATCTGCATTCCAGCAGGTTCAGGCGTTGTATCTCTCCCTCTACCGGTAACACTCCGAGGCTTTCAAGCACCCGCGTGGCGGCCATTACGCCGATCTGCAGTGCGGGCGGTTTGATGGTGGTCAGGCTGGGCAGCATCATTTCTGCGAAGGCGTAGTCGCCAAAACCCATCACGGCGCAATCCTGCGGAATGCTCAGGCCTGCGCGCTGGCTGGCGAGCAGGGCGCCGGCTGCAAGGTTGTCGTTGGCGAAGAAGATCGCGTCAGGGCGGTGCTCTTGGTTCATCAGGGTGTCCATCGCCTGTTTGCCTGCCTCGAATGGCGCTCGGTCCGCGTCCGGGACGAAGACCCACGGCGTGATACCGAGCCCTTCCAGAGTCGCAGCGTAGCCGTCGCGGCGCTCCAGTGCGCTGAAGTCGCCCGCGATGCTGTTCTGTACGAACGCGATTCGCCGGTAGCCCTTGTCATGCAGATAATGGGCTGCCATGACGCCGACGTCGTAGTGCGAAAAGCCGATCTGGATCGGACTGCGGTCGGGTTGATGGTCCCAGGTTTCGATCACCGGAACATCGGTCTGCTCGATCATTTTCTCGGTAGCAGGGCTGTGAAAGCGACTGGTCAGCACCAGTGCCGCCGGTGACCAGCCCAGAAATGCCCGTACCGCGCTTTCTTCCTGCTCGGCGGAAAAGTAGCTGGAGGCCAGCAGCAACTGAAAACCGTGCCGGCTCAGGGTGTCACTGAAGCCCTGAATGGTATTGGCAAAGATCGGCCCGGAGATGTTGGGAATCACCATCGCCACCACCCGGCTGCGTGCTGACGCCAGGCCGCCAGCAACCAGATTGGGCACGTAACCCAGTGCATTGACCGTGCTCGCAATCCGCTCGCGCAGTTCGGGCGATACCTGTTCCGGCTGATTGAAATAGCGCGATACGGTAATGGCCGACACCCCCGCCTGACGCGCCACGGCAGTGATCGTCACCCGGCCTGCGCCTCGGCGTTTACGTGTCAGGGGTTTCTCGTCGGCCATGCTCGATCACTTCGCATAAAAGTAAAAAGAATATAAAACTAATTTTTCAGTATTGGACGGTCTATCTAGCATTTCCCGATACTGGCGATGTTAGCGCTAACAAAGATGGTTTGTCTGCTACTCGCCACCGCGAATGCCCGGACCCGGTTTAGTCAGCACGTATAGGCGCCAGTGCGCATCGCACTGTCGGATCAGGGCATATTTCAGGTAGGCACGCAGATGCACACAACAGCTGGGGATGGCGTCAGACACACGCTTCTGGCGCAGGCGATCGATCAGGTTCATGCGGCGCGGGGGCGTCGTTGTGGGTGGTTACTGATGGGGCTGACGGCATTGCCGTGTGTTCCGGCCATGGCAGAGACAGCGGCAGGGCTGAATACAGAAACGGTAGCGCTGGAATCGGTGACCGTGACCGCCACACGCCGTGAAGAATCGCTGCAAAAAGTACCGGTTGCCGTGTCCGTGATCGAGGGCGAACAACTGGAGCGCGATAACCGTAATGGCGTGGCCAGTATTGTGCAGCAGGTGCCGTCGTTGAATTTCCGCACCGGGGCTTCCAACAAGGACACTTCGCTGTTCGTTCGCGGTGTCGGCACCATTTCCACCTCGCCAGGCGTCGAACCGACCGTGGCAACCGTGATCGACGGCGTGGTGTATGCCCGTCCGGGTCAGGCCACGCTGGACTTGCTCGACCTGGAACGCATCGAAGTGCTGCGCGGCCCGCAAGGTACGCTGTTCGGCAAGAACGCTTCGGCGGGCGTGCTGAACGTCACCACCAAGGCACCGACCGAAGAGACTCACGGTTACATCGATCAGTCGTATTACAGCGGCAACGAAAGCCGCACCCGTTTCGGTATTGGCGGCAGCCTGATTCCGCAGACCCTCAAAGGCTCGATCACGACGTTGTTCGGTAGCTATGACGGCAATGTCGATAACAAGCTCAATGGTCAGGAAGTCAACGGTTACAACCGCAAGGGTGCACGCGGCAAGCTGGAATTCACGCCCAATGACGACATCACCTTCACCCTCGCAGCGGACTACATGCAGTCCCATGACGACGCGCCCAACGGCGTGGTAACCAAGGCGCTGACCCCGTCCTTCGCCAGTGCCCTGGCGCCGGTACGTGCCGACAGCGATAACCGCAATGTCGTCAGCGATTACCGCAGCCATGTCGATGACGTCAACAAAGGCCTGTCCGGTCAGCTCGACTGGCAACTGGGCGACTACACCCTGACCTCCATCACCGCCTGGCGCGGCTGGGACAACACGCAGTATCAGGACGGCGACCGGCTTGGCACCATCACCTCCGCATTCCCCGGCACTGAAGACAAGGGCGATCTTGAGTTCAACCAGTATTCACAGGAGCTGCGTCTGGCGTCGCCGAAAGGCCAGTTCGTCGAATACGTGGGCGGGCTGTTTTACATGCACGGCAAGAGCGACGAGACCTATCAGCGCACGCTGATCACACCGACGACTCAGGATCGCGGCATCGCCGACTACAGCACCACCACCGACAGTTATTCGGTGTTCGGCGAAACCACGTTCAATTTCACCCCGGACTTCCGTGCGATTGCCGGGGCACGCTGGACCCACGACGATCTGGAATACGATCATCGCCGCGTCTCGACATCGGCTACGACCGTCAGCGGCATTCAGCCAGCGACCAGCAGTTCCGGGTCGGTGGACGAAGACGGCAAGTCCGGGCGTCTCGGTTTGCAATACGACCTGAGCGACAGTGTGATGACCTACATCACTTACTCGCGCGGTTACAAAGGTCCGGCCTACAACGTGTTCTTCAACATGCAGCCGCGTGACACCGAGGCCCTCAAGCCGGAAACCTCGAACACCTGGGAGGTCGGCCTCAAGGCCACCACCTGGAATAATCGCCTGACCACCAACCTGGCGGTGTTCCACAGCGAATACGACAACTATCAGGCGAACTTCTTCGACAGTGTTGCCGGACAGGTCGTGACGCGCCTGATCAACGCCGGCAGTGTCAGCACCGAAGGCGTCGAGCTGGATTACGCCCTGCAAGCCACGCGAAACCTGAAACTCTCCGGCGCGCTGTCCTACACCAGAGCACGCATCGACAGCTTTGCCTGCCCGGCCGGTGCGGCGGCGTCCTGCAACGTCGACGGCAAAACCCTGCCGTACAGCCCGGACTGGAAAAGCTACGTGCGCGCCGACTACACCCTCCCGCTGGACAACGGCCTGGATATCGAACTGGGCACCGATTACAGCTGGCAGAGCGAAGTGCAGTACGACATCAGCCAGAACCCGGACACCAAACAGGGCGCTTACGGCATCTGGAACGCCAGCGTGGCACTGGCTGATTACAACAGTGGCTGGCGTGTGGCATTGCTGGGCAAGAACCTGGCTGACAAGTCCTATTCGCCAATGCTGGCGACCGGGGGCAACTACGTTTACCAATCCGTGCCGCGTGATGATGAACGTTATTTCGGTGTGCAGTTACGCAAGGATTTTTGAGCCGAGACACCAGGCAACACGTAAGGAGTGAGGTATGAGCACGACTGCTCGACAGATGAAGCTGGGCGCTTTCCTGATGGCCACCGGGCATCATGTCGCTGCCTGGCGGCACCCGGATGTGCCTGCGGATGCAGGGCTGGATTTCAAGCATTACCGGCACGTGGCCAGGGTTGCGGAGGCGGCAAAATTCGATGCACTGTTCGTCGCCGACAGCGTGGCTGCCGCGACCGGTGATATCGCCAGCCGCATGGCACGCTCCGATCATTTCGAACCGCTGACCCTGCTCTCGGCACTCAGTGCGGTGACTGAGCATATCGGTCTGATCGCGACGGCAACCACCACCTACAACGAGCCGTATCACGTAGCCCGCAAGTTCGCCTCGCTGGATCATCTCTCCGGTGGGCGAGCGGGCTGGAATCTGGTGACTTCGGATGCCGCCGCCGAAGCGCAGAACTTCGGTCGCGCCGAGCATGTGGGGCATGCCGAGCGCTATAGCCGCGCACGAGAGTTTCATCAGGTGGTGACCGGCCTTTGGGACAGCTGGGCAGACGATGCCTTCACCCGCGACAAGGCCAGCGGCGAGTATTACAACCCGGCCAGGCTGCATGTGCTCGATCACCAGGGCGAGCACTTCAGCGTCAAAGGCCCGCTGAACGTGGCACGTTCGCCGCAAGGACAACCGGTGGTGGTGCAGGCTGGTTCCTCGGAAGTCGGGCGTGACCTGGCGGCGCAGACGGCGGAAGTGGTGTTCACCGCGCAGACCTCGCTGGCCAGCGCCCAGGCGTTTTATGCGGACATCAAAGGCCGTCTGAGTGCTTACGGGCGTGACGTCGATTCGCTGAAAATCATGCCCGGCGTGTTCATCGTCGTGGCCGAAACCGAAGCCTTGGCGAAAGCTAAATTCGAGTCGTTTCAGGCGCTGGTCGAGCCTCAGGTCGGGGTCGCTCTGCTGGGCCGCATGCTGGGCAATTTCGACCTGTCGGGTTACCCGCTGGATGGCCCGTTGCCAGAGCTGCCACTGACCGACAGCGGCCAGCGCAGCCGGCAGAAACTGCTCACCGAACTGGCCGATCAGGAAAACCTGACCCTGGCGCAACTGGGGCGGCGGATTGCCGGCGGGCGAGGGCATTACAGCCTGATCGGTACGCCTGAGCAGATTGCCGATGAGCTGCAACGCTGGTTCGAGCAAGGCGCGGCGGATGGCTTCAATGTGCTGGTGCCGCATCTGCCGGGTGGTCTGGAAGATGTCGCGCAGTTGCTGGTGCCGGAGTTGCAGCGGCGCGGGCTGTTTCGTACCGAGTATGAGGGCACGACCTTGCGTGAAAACCTGGGCTTGCAACGGCCTGCTTACAAATTTTGATCGTTGCCGCATGCAAGTCCTGATGAGCGCAGCAAGCGGGCTTCGGCCAGAATCAGAGGCAGATTTTTATACAGAATTAAGGGATCACTCATGAAACCATTCACGTTTATCGCCGCCATTCTGGCTTTCAGCGGCCTGTTCGGGACAGCTGCTGCCGTCGAGCCCGACACCCTCCGCATCGGCTACCAGAAGGGCTCTGTCACGCTGGTGCTGGCCAAGGAACACGGCTTGCTGGAAAAGCGTTTTCCCGAGAAACAAATCAAATGGATCGAGTTTCCGGCCGGGCCGCAGATGCTGGAGGCGCTGAACATTGGCAGCCTGGACATCGCCTCCACCGGCGACATTCCGCCGATTTTCGCCCAGGTCGCAGGTGCCGACCTGGTCTACATTGGTGCCGAGCCACCCAAGCCGCAGGTGGAAACCCTGTTGGTGCGCAACGAAAGCCCGGTGCACAGCGTCGCAGAATTGAAAGGCCGCAAGGTCGCGCTGCAGAAAGGCTCCAGCTCGCATAACGTGGTGCTGCGTTTGCTCAACAAAGCAGGCCTGACCTTCAAGGATATTCAGCCAATCTATCTGACCCCTGCCGATGCCCGCGCTGCCTTTGAAAACGGCAGTGTCGATGCCTGGGCGATCTGGGACCCTTACTACTCCATCGCTATGAGCGAAGGCCACACTCGCCTGCTGGCCAACGGCGAGGGGCTTGGATTGTCCGGGCCGTTCTATACCGCACGGCGGGCGTTTGCCGAGGAAAATGCAGCGCTCGTGCAGCAGGTGCTCGATGAACTGACAGTTGCCGATGGGCTGTCGCGCTCGCAGCGTGCCGAGAGTATTCAGATACTGGCGCGCAGCATGGGCTTGTCCGAAGCGGTCATGACTCAGTATCTTGACCATCGGCCTGTATCACCCAGCCTGCCGATCACGCCGGAGATCGTAAGTGCGCAGCAGGCGACCGCTGATCTGTTTTACGACAACCACTTGATACCTAAGCGGGTCGACATTCAGCAGGTTGTCTGGCAAAAGCCATGATTCCGGCGTTGCGAACAGGCGTCGCCTGTTCGCAAACGCAATCAAGACGCCTCGAATATCCCCCAGACAAGAGAGGATTCAATGACCTACATCGCTGCCGAAAATCGTTACGAAGACATGCCTTATCGCCGTACCGGCCGCAGCGGGCTGGTGCTTCCGGCACTGTCTTTGGGCTTGTGGCACAACTTCGGTGACAGCACGCCGATCGACACCCAGCGCGCCATGCTGCGCACGGCGTTCGATCTGGGCATCAACCATTTCGACCTGGCCAACAACTATGGCCCGCCGTACGGCAGCGCCGAGATCAACTTCGGCCGTCTGCTGCGCGAAGACTTCAAGCACTACCGTGATGAACTGATCATCTCCAGCAAGGCTGGCTGGGACATGTGGCCGGGCCCATACGGACAGGGCGGTGGTTCACGTAAATACGTGCTCGCCAGCCTCGACCAGAGCCTGCAGCGCATGGGGCTCGATTACGTCGACATCTTCTATTCCCACCGTTTCGACCCGGACACTCCGCTGGAAGAGACCGCCAGCGCGCTGGCCACCGCGGTTCAGCAGGGCAAGGCGCTGTATATCGGTATCTCATCCTATTCCGGGGCCAAGACCCGTGAAATCGCGGCGTTGCTCAAAGAGTGGAAAGTGCCGTTGCTGATCCACCAGCCGGCCTACAACCTGCTCAATCGCTGGGTCGAGAAAGACTTGCTCGACGCGACTGAAGAGCTGGGCGCGGGCGTGATCGCCTTTACCGCGTTGGCCCAGGGGTTGCTGTCGGACAAATACCTGAACGGTGTGCCCAAGGATGCGCGGGTCAATCGTCCGGGTGGCGGCTCGCTGCAGGCTTCGCACCTGTCCGAGCAGAACATCGCCCACGTGCGTGCGCTCAACGAAATCGCCCAGCGTCGCGGTCAGAGCCTGGCACAAATGGCCCTGGCCTGGACGCTGCGCGATCCGCGCGTGACCTCTGCGTTGATCGGTGCGAGCCGTCCGGAGCAGATTGTCGAAAACGTCGGCGCGCTGAAGAACCTCGCGTTCAGTCCCGAAGAACTGACCGAGATCGACAGCTTTGCGGTGGAAGGCGGAATCAACCTGTGGGAAAAACCATCACTGGCTGAGTGATGCGGTGCTGAGCTGAGCTGAGCGTTACACGCAATTCCTGAGATGACTATCTTTCCCACGCTCCGCGTGGGAATGCAGTTCTGGACGCTCTGCGTCCTGCCTTGAATAGTAGGCGCGGCGCAGAGTGTTTCGAAATGCATGCCAATGCGGAGCATTGGCACTAATGACCATCATATAACCACTCAGCCCTCATCGGCCTCGTCGTCATCCCCGCCATCGATCTTCATGCCCAGTTCCTTGATCTTGCGGGTCAGGGTGTTGCGGCCCCAGCCCAGCAGTACGGCGGCGTCGCGGCGGCGACCGGCGGTGTGCTTGAGGGCGGTTTCGATCATGATCCGCTCGAAGGTCGGCACGGCGCTGTCCAGCAGGCTGGACTGACCACGAGACAAGGCCTGATCGGCCCACTGGCGCAGCGCCTGTTCCCAGTTGGTGACCGGCGCGGCGTCCTGCGGCAGGCTCAGCAGTTCCGGTGGCAGGTCGCTGATGTGCACTTCACGACCCGACGCCATGACCGTGATCCAGCGGCAGGTGTTTTCCAGCTGACGCACGTTGCCAGGCCACGGCAGATGCTTGAGGTATTCCTCGGTCTCGGCCTTGAGCAGCTTGGGTTCGACCGCCAGTTCCTGAGCCGCGCGGCTGAGGAAGTGCTTGGCCAGGGTCGGGATGTCTTCACGACGGTCCGACATGCGCGGAATGTGGATACGGATCACGTTCAGGCGGTGGAACAAGTCCTCGCGGAACTTGCCGGCCTGTACCAGGGTTTCGAGGTTCTGGTGTGTCGCGGCAATGATGCGCACGTCGACCTTGACCGGCGTGTGCCCGCCTACCCGGTAGAACTCGCCATCGGCCAGCACGCGCAGCAGACGGGTCTGGGTGTCGGCCGGCATGTCACCGATTTCATCGAGAAACAGCGTGCCGCCGTCGGCCTGTTCGAAGCGTCCACGACGCAGGTTGGCCGCGCCGGTGAACGCGCCTTTTTCATGCCCGAACAGTTCGGACTCCATCAGGTCCTTGGGGATCGCCGCCATGTTCAGCGCAATGAACGGCGAGGCCGAACGCGGGCTGTGGCGATGCAATGCATGAGCGACCAATTCCTTGCCGGTTCCCGACTCACCGTTGATCAACACCGTGATGTTGGAGTGACTCAGACGGCCGATGGCGCGAAACACTTCCTGCATCGCTGGCGCTTCGCCAATGATTTCAGGGGTGCGGGTCAGTGTCGGTGCAACGTCCAGGCCCTGTTGTTCCTGAGCGTGCTGATTGGCGCGCTTGACCAACGAGACGGCTTCATCGACGTCGAATGGCTTGGGCAGGTACTCGAACGCACCACCCTGATAAGACGCCACGGCACTGTCCAGGTCCGAATGGGCGGTCATGATGATCACCGGCAGACGCGGATGCTGCTCGCGAATCCGCGCCAGCAGGTCCAGGCCACTGGCACCCGGCATGCGGATGTCGGAAATGATCACGTCGGGTTGCTGACGGGCCAGACGGCTCATCACCCCGTCGGCGCTGTCGAAGCTTTGCGTGGTCATGCCTTCCTGTTGCAAGGCCTTTTCCAGTACCCAGCGGATAGAACGATCGTCGTCTACGATCCAGACAGTTTCACTACGGCTCATGTCGAAGCTGCTCCTTGTTCCAGCGGCAGGAAGATCGAGAATGTGGTGTGGCCGGGATGGCTGTCACACTCGATCAGACCCTGGTGCTGGCTGATGATGTTCTGGGTAATGGCAAGACCTAATCCCGTACCGTCCGGGCGGCCACTGACCATGGGGTAGAAAATGGTTTCCTGAAGTTCGGCCGGAATACCGGGGCCGTTGTCGATGATTTCGATCTTGCTCACCAGTCGATGGCGAACGTGGCCGATGGTGAACTGGCGCATGGCGCGGGTGCGCAGGGTGATCCGGCCAAGGCGCAATTCGTTCTGGCCGCTGATGGCCTGCATGGCATTGCGCACGATATTGAGCACGGCCTGGATCATTTGCTCGCGGTCGATCAACACGTCGGGAATGCTCGGGTCATAGTCGCGCACCAAGGTGATGCAGCCCTGGCTTTCGGCCTCGACCAGGCTGCACACACGCTCTAGCACTTCATGCACATTGGTCATGGCCAGCGATGGCAGCTTGTTGGAGCCGAGCATGCGGTCGACCAGATTACGCAGGCGGTCGGCCTCTTCGATAATGACGTTGGTGTAGTCCTTGAGGCTTTCTTCAGGCAGCTCGCGGGCCAGCAATTGTGCGGCCCCGCGAATGCCGCCCAGCGGATTCTTGATTTCGTGAGCCAGGCCACGCACCAGCATCTTGGTGGTTTCCTGCTTGGACAGCTGGGCCTCTTCCTTGGTAATGCGCAACAACCGGTCACGCGGGTGTACTTCAAGCAACAGCAGGGTATCGCCCTTGCTGAGGATAGGCGTCACCGCATAGTCGACAGTCAGGGTCTGACCGGTCAGTGCAGTGAGCATCGCTTCGCGCTTGGTGAAAGGATGAGCCTGTTCGACTGCCTGACGCAGCGAACTCAATGCTTCGGCCGACTCGGTGAACAGCTCGCTGATGAATTGCCCATGGCTACGCTGCCCGCTGATGGCCAGCAGCATTTCCGCTGCCGGGTTCATGTACTCAAGTCGCAGGTCGGCGTTGAGCAGAATGGTGGCAGTGGTCAGGTTATCCAGTAACAGTCTGTGCAGCGCATCGCTGATAGTCATGAATCGTGTTGACCTCTTTTGGCACATTGCAGTCGCGCCATGCTGGTGCTGGCTGGTCTGCGCCAGCAGGAGCAAAGCCACCAATACGGTGCTGTGTCAGTGAAGTTGCAAAAAACAAACCAAGGCTCCGAAAAGAAGCGTTTTATCTGCAAAGTCGGGCCGTTTTTGCAAAGCGTGCCCGCATACGGCGCTACCCGGCCGGGCTTCCTGAACCAGATTGGGCTGTATTGTTACGCAGGCAGTCATTGAGCGCACCAAAAAGGTGCTGGCGTTTTGGCGAGATCAGAAGAAGGGCAGGATGCTGCTTTTGGGCTCGGGCTTGTCCTTGAGCGGACACTCCGGCCGCACACCGTAGTCATCCTCCTTGCAGGGGTGAGTCGCGCGCTTTTGCGCCAGGGAAATGCGCTGCACGTGAAAGGGCTGGTTCGGTGTTTTTTCCAGCACACGGCCAAGTTCGTCGAAAATCTCTACCGACAGTTGATGCGTGCCACGATCGACATTGCTCAACGGGAACACCGGGCTGCGGCCGGCCTGGCCGACGGCAACACCATCCAGTAGCAATCGATAGCTGTGCCCCTCCTGTAACACCGGTTCGCTGGTGACGGTAACGATCAGGTCGCCACTGGGATTGACCAGGGTGGCGTCCGGTTCGGGCACCAGAATTCTCAGCAATTGGTAATGAAACATCGGCTTTATTGCAGGTTTGGCAGGGTGGGCCTTCAAGGTCCGGGTCGGCGGCGTGCCGGTCATGTTGTTGCTGGGCGCGATGTCGACGCGGGTGGCGTTCTTGCGCGGCTGGTCGGTAAACACCCGATTACCCTGCGCGTCGATGTAGGTATAGACGTCGGCCGCTGCGGGCAGCGTCAACAGCAGCAACAGGCAGGTCAGCAGACGGCGCATCGTGTGTCTGCTCATGGCTTGCCGAGGTGTACGCGCTGTACGGTCAGGGTGATGGTTTCACTCTGCTGAATGATCCGCTCGCCGTCTTTCACGACCACCGCGAAGCTGTGTTCGCCGCGATCTACGTTGACCACTTGAAAGCGCGGCAGGTTGGAGGGCTGCCCGTACAGGTTGCCGTCCAGCAGCAGTTGCAGGCTGTGAGTCGGTTGCAGACGCGGCTGGATCTTCACCCCGATGATGAACGTGCCATTGTTGGCGCGTAACGCTTCGTCGGTGGGCAGGTCGGTGAGTTCCAGTACGTCATAGGCCGTTTGCGGATGCGAGGGTGGTGCGACAGGGGCTGGTTGCGGCGCACTGTTGACGACCGGTCTGGAAGGCGTCTGCGTTTCTATGCTGTTGAGTGGCGGCAACTCGACCACTTCGGTCTTGGCCCCGTTGGGCGGCTGGTTGCTGAACGCGGTGTTACCGTTCGCATCGGTGTACTTATAGATCTGCGCCAGCGCGGGCAGGCTGATCAACAGCAGCAGGCAAATCAGACTTTGACGCATGATACTCTCGACAGCAGGGCAAGATTGGCCGTCAGCATAGAACACATCGCCCTATGCTGCGCTATCTGCCTGATGTGTCAGAGTTTCGCAGGGCAAAGGTCGGCAGTGGCCAGTACCAGCGCCTGATCGTGAATCGGGTTGGTCTGATAACGCTTCAGCGCCGCATCCAGTTGCATCTGGCAGGTTTCCGCCTTGCGCAGTGGCTGGAAGTCCGCGTAGGCCTGGAGCAGTTGGGTCTGCAGGCGATCCAGCTTCGGACGGATGTCATCGACCAGGCTGAGCCTGACTGTGTCGGGCGCTTTGCCTGCCGCGTGCCACTGGGCGAGCAGGGCGTTCTGCACCTGTTTATTGGCTTCGATCTGGGCGCGGAACAGACGTTGAACATCATCGGGGTTGAGCTTGAACTCGGCAGCGCGGGCCTGGGCTGCGTTGATCACTTGCAGCTCGCGCGGCGGGTCCTCGACGGCCTTGCCGCTGTCCCACTTGCTCAGGGCAACTTGATCGGCGATGGTCAGGCGCTCGCTGATCGCTTGCAGCAGAGGTTCAAGTGCAGAAGGCTTCTGCTCGGCAGTGAAGGCGAAACAGGTAGACATGAACGTCATTGTCAGCAGGGAAGTGGCCAGGATAAGGCGCATGGCAGTTCCATCTCGGTTCGGTGGGGAGATGCAGATTTAACTCCAGGCGACCGGGCAGAGCCAGCGTTGCGGGGTGAACAAAAGTTCACGCGGTAAACTCCGGGCAAAAAAAGACCTCCCGAAGGAGGTCTCCTGTTACGCCATCAACGCTGGCGTGGCTGGATCAGCAGCTGTAGTACAGCTCGTATTCCAGTGGGTGTACGAAGGTGCGAACCTTGATTTCTTCTTCGCTTTTCAGCTCGATGTAGGCATCGATGAAGTCGTCGCTGAAAACGCCGCCCTTGGTCAGGAACGCGCGGCCCTTGTCCAGTTCTTCCAGGGCTTCTTTCAGGCTGCCGCAAACTTGTGGGATCTCTTTGGCCTCTTCAGGCGGCAGGTCATACAGGTTTTTGTCAGCTGCGTCGCCAGGGTGGATCTTGTTCTGGATGCCGTCCAGGCCAGCCATCAACAGGGCAGCGAATGCCAGGTACGGGTTGGCCGCTGGATCCGGGAAGCGTGCTTCGATACGACGGCCGCGCGGGCTGGAGACGTAAGGAATACGAATCGACGCGGAACGGTTACGGGCCGAGTAGGCCAGCATGACCGGTGCTTCGAAGCCCGGGACCAGACGCTTGTAGGAGTTGGTCGACGGGTTGGTGAAGCCGTTCAGAGCCTTGCCGTGCTTGATGATGCCGCCGATGAAGTACAGGGCGGTATCGGACAGACCGGCATAGCCTTCGCCTGCGAAGGTGTTCTTGCCATCCTTGGAGATGGACATGTGTACGTGCATACCCGAACCGTTGTCACCGTACAGTGGCTTGGGCATGAAAGTAGCGGTACGGCCGTAAGCGTCGGCAACGTTGTGTACGCAGTACTTGAGGGTCTGAACTTCGTCAGCCTTCTTGACCAGCGTGTTGAATTTCACGCCGATTTCGTTCTGGCCGGCAGTTGCCACTTCGTGGTGGTGAACTTCCACGACCTGGCCCATTTCTTCCAGAGCGTTGCACATTGCGGTGCGGATTTCGTGGTCGTGGTCGACCGGTGGCAGCGGGAAGTAACCACCTTTGACGCCCGGACGGTGGCCCTTGTTGCCGCCATCGACGTCGCCGTCGGTCATCCAGGAAGCCTGTTCGGAGAAGATCTTGAACATGGAACCGGAGATGTCGGACTTGAACTTCACTTCGTCGAAGATGAAGAACTCTGGCTCCGGACCTACGAATACGGTGTCGCCGATACCGGTGGACTTCAGGTATTCCTCGGCACGGTGGGCAATGGCGCGCGGGTCGCGGTCGTAGCCTTGCATGGTCGAAGGTTCGATGACGTCGCACACCAGAACCAGGGTTGGCTCTTCGGTGAACGGGTCGAGCAGGGCGGTTTCGTCATCCGGCAGGAGAATCATGTCGGACGCTTCGATGCCTTTCCAGCCAGCTATGGAGGAACCGTCGAACATTTTGCCGACTTCGAAGAAATCGTCTTCCAGTGCATCGCGCGCAGGCATGGTGACGTGCTGCTGCTTGCCCTTGGTGTCTGTGAAGCGCAGATCAATCCATTTAACGTCATGATCTTTGATGAGTTGAACCGACTTCGACATGGTGTCCTCCGGGTGGCTAGAGACCGACTTGATAGAGTTGTGGTCCCTTGAATTTGGGTGATGCCGGCGCAAATACTCTGCCAAGGCAACCTGCCTCACAAGGGAGCAATTTGCATGCCAGTGCCCCGTGTTGGGTTTTTTGCCTCAAACGCTGGTTTTCAGGGGGCGAAAACGCACCGCGCAGGAAAAAACGCACCTTTATGGCGCTGCAATTTGGTGTGTCGACTCTTTTTGGTGCGTCGGTGATTGCGTGTACGATAACTGGTTAAACCTTGAGCAATTTCCGCTATAATCCGCGCCCCCCTTTTTTGGTCGGCACCTCACGCTCCGTTTCCATGAAACTAATCGTTAAAGTTTTCCCAGAAATCACCATCAAAAGCCCGCCGGTGCGCAAGAAGTTCATCCGGCAACTGGGCAAGAACATTCGTACCGTGCTCCGTGAACTGGACGCGGACATTGTCGTGGGTGGCGTATGGGACAACCTTGAGGTCGAAACCCGGCTGACCGACCCCAAAGTGCTGCAGGGCATCAGGGAGCGGCTGAGCTGCATGCCAGGCATCGCCAACTTTCTGCAAGTCGCCGAGTACCCGCTGGGCGATCTGGATGACGTGGTTGCGAAGTGCAAACTGCACTACGCCGACCTGTTGCCTGGCAAGATGTTTTCAGTGCGCTGCAAGCGCGCCGGCCGACACGACTTCAGCTCCATGGACGTCGAGAAATACGTCGGCAGCAAGTTGCGCATGCAGTGCGGCGCGGCCGGAATCGAGCTGAAAAAGCCCGATCTGGTGGTGCGCATGGAAATTCGCGACCAACGGTTGTTTGTCGTTCATGACCAACATCAGGGCATGGGCGGTTACCCGCTGGGCGCGCTGGAGCAGACCCTGGTATTGATGTCCGGCGGGTTCGATTCGACCGTTGCGGCCTACCAGATCATGCGCCGCGGTCTGATGGCGCACTTCTGCTTCTTCAATCTCGGCGGAAGAGCCCATGAACTGGGCGTGATGGAAGTCGCGCACTTCATCTGGAAGAAGTACGGCAGTTCTCAGCGCGTGCTGTTCGTCAGCGTACCGTTCGAGGAAGTTCTCGGAGAAATTCTGCAGAAAGTCGATAACAGTCATATGGGTGTAGTTTTGAAGCGTATGATGTTACGCGCTGCATCCGCCGTGGCCGATAGTCTTGAAATCGATGTGCTGGTGACCGGCGAAGCGATTTCCCAGGTTGCCAGCCAGACGCTGCCCAACCTGTCGCTGATTGACGCGGCGACCGACAAGCTGGTCCTGCGGCCGCTGGTTGCCACCCACAAGCAGGACATCGTGGACCTGGCGACTGAAATCGGTACTGCTGATTTCGCCCGGCACATGCCTGAATATTGCGGGGTGATTTCGGTCAACCCCAAGACCAACGCCAAGCGAAATCGCGTTGAGTACGAAGAAAAACAGTTCGACATGGCGATTCTCGAGCAGGCGCTCGAACGCGCGAAGCTGGTTTCGATCGATCGGGTCATCGACGATCTGAGCCGCAATGTCGATATAGAAGAAGTCAGCCAGGCGCTGGCCGGTCAGGTGATCCTCGACATCCGTCACCCGGATGCCCAGGAAGACCAGCCGTTGCAGGTGCCTGGCGTGGAGATACAGACGTTGCCGTTCTACGCATTGAACAGCCGTTTCAAGGCACTGGATGACACGCGCCAGTACCTGCTGTATTGCGACAAAGGCGTCATGAGTCGCCTGCATGCCCACCATTTGCTCAGTGAGGGACATGCCAATGTGCGCGTATATCGACCGAGCTAAGTGCCCGGGGCTGTTTGCCTGTGGCTTGCGTCACCGGCCCCCCGACACCAGTCGTCATGCCGTAACGGCTTTTGCCGACTCGAAATAGTTAATCGCTGCCTTTAAACAGTCAGCAGACCGAATCCTCTGATCGAGATACACAAGTGATCGAAAATCTACGCAACATCGCCATCATCGCCCACGTTGACCATGGTAAGACCACCCTGGTAGACAAACTCCTGCGCCAGTCCGGCACCCTTGAGCGCAACGAGCTCAACGACGAGCGCGTGATGGACTCCAACGACCAGGAAAAAGAGCGCGGTATTACCATTCTCGCGAAGAACACCGCGATCAACTGGAATGGCTACCACATCAACATCGTGGACACCCCGGGCCACGCCGACTTCGGTGGTGAAGTAGAGCGCGTGATGTCGATGGTCGACTCCGTACTGCTGCTGGTCGACGCCCAGGACGGCCCTATGCCGCAAACCCGTTTCGTGACCAAGAAGGCATTCGAAGCCGGCCTGCGTCCAATCGTGGTCATCAACAAGGTTGACCGTCCAGGCGCGCGCCCGGACTGGGTTCTGGACCAGATCTTCGACCTGTTCGACAACCTGGGTGCCACCGAAGAACAGCTGGACTTCAAAGTCGTCTACGCCTCGGCCCTGAACGGCATTGCCGGTCTGGAACACACCGATATGGCTGAAGACATGACTCCGCTGTACCAGTCGATCGTCGATCACGTTCCTGCGCCAAAAGTTGACCGTGACGGTCCTTTCCAGATGCAGATCTCGGCTCTGGACTACAACAGCTTCCTGGGCGTCATCGGTGTTGGCCGTATCGCTCGCGGTCGCGTCAAGCCAAACACTCCGGTTGTTGCCATCGATGCCGAAGGCAAGAAGCGTAACGGCCGTATCCTGAAGCTGATGGGTCACCACGGTCTGCACCGTGTGGACGTTGAAGAAGCAGCTGCCGGCGACATCGTCTGCATCAGCGGCTTCGACCAGCTGTTCATCTCCGACACCCTGTGCGACCCACTGAATGTCGAAGCGATGAAGCCGCTGACCGTTGACGAACCTACCGTTTCGATGACCTTCCAGGTTAACGATTCGCCGTTCTGCGGTAAGGAAGGCAAGTTCGTCACCAGCCGTAACATCAAGGAACGTCTGGACAAGGAACTGCTGTACAACGTTGCCCTGCGCGTTGAAGAAGGCGACACCGCCGACAAGTTCAAGGTCTCCGGCCGTGGTGAGCTGCACCTCTCGGTACTGATCGAAACCATGCGTCGCGAAGGCTTCGAAATGGGTGTTGGTCGTCCGGAAGTGATCATCCGTCGTGTAGGCGACGTGAAGCACGAACCGTACGAAAACGTGACCATCGACCTGCCGGAAGAATCCCAGGGCGCGATCATGGAGCAAATGGGTCTGCGTAAGGGCGACCTGACCAACATGGTTCCGGATGGCAAGGGCCGTGTTCGCCTCGAGTACAACATCCCGGCCCGTGGCCTGATCGGTTTCCGTAACGAGTTCCTGACCCTCACTTCCGGTGCAGGCATCCTGACCTCGATCTTCGACCGTTACGACGTGATGAAGTCCGGCGACATGTCCGGCCGTCAGAACGGCGTTCTGGTTTCGGTTGAAACCGGCAAGGCACTGACCTACTCCCTGGAAACTCTGCAGGCGCGCGGCAAGCTGTTCGTCGAGCACGGTCAGGAAATCTACGGTGGTCAGATCGTTGGTCTGAACAGCCGCGACAACGACCTGGGTGTGAACCCTACCAAAGGCAAGAAGCTCGACAACATGCGTGCTTCGGGCAAAGACGAAACCATCGCCCTGGTTCCACCTGTCAAGTTCACCCTTGAGCAGGCTCTGGAATTCATCCAGGACGACGAGCTGTGCGAAGTAACGCCGAAGTCCATCCGTCTTCGCAAGAAGATCCTGGACGAAAGCGAGCGTACCCGCGCTGCCAAGAAAGCCAAGGCTTGATACTTAGCCCGCGCTGAATAAAAAACCCCGGTCGAGAGACCGGGGTTTTTTTTGACCTGCTGATCATCGCAATGAGGTTCAGGACTTGATATCGAGGGCCTGACGTTTGCCCGCCACGGGTGCCAGCAACAGTTCGATACGCTGCTTGCGAATCCCGTCGGCAGCCGCTTCGGCCAGGGCTGCGTCGGTGATGATGGTGTCGAACTGCTCGAGCCCGGCCACCTTGTACATGCCGAAGGTGCCGTATTTGGAGCTGGTGGTGATCAGCACGGTTTGCGAGGCGGACTGCATGGCGGCCTGCTTGACCTCGACCTTCAGCGCCGACGGTGTGGTGGTGCCGCGTTGCAGGTCCCACGAGCTGGTGGACATGAAGGCCACATCGGTCGCCAGCTGGCGCAAGGTCGCCGCTGCCAGGCCGCCGACGCTGGAGCGGTTCGGATGATCGAGCAGCCCGCCGGTATGAATCACATCCACATGCGCAGCATCGGCCAGCGCGTTGACCACGCCGAAATCATTGGTGACCACAGTCATGCCCGACAGCGCGATGATATGCGGGACGATTTCGAGTGTGCTGGTGCCTGCGTCCAGATAGATCGTCATGTCCGGGTGCAACAAGCCCGCTGCGAGCCGCGCCATACCCTGCTTGTGCGGCAACTCCACCACGGCCTTGGACTGGTGGCTGGGCTCGCTGTGGACCTGGCTGGCGATACGCACGCCCCCGGTGACCGAGTAGGCGCGACCTTCCTGCTCCAGCTGGGCGATGTCGCGGCGGATGGTCATGTGCGAGCAATCGAACATCTCCATCAACTGATGCACGCTGAGCACCTGATGCTTGCGCAACTGACGCAGCATCAGCTCCCGGCGCTGGTCAGGGATCATAGGTGTACCGCCGGAAATGGCGATCTCCTCTTCAGTGGACATTCGTACTCCTGTACATCAATGAGCCGCCTCAGGCAGCAGGCGGTCCGCGCATCTTAGCCAATCGCTTCGGCAATGGAAGCAGTTGCAGGCTTTTTTGCGCGGTTCGGCTCATCTTTACTCCCGTCGCACTTCAGCTCATCCAGTTGCCACCGTCGACGTTATAGGTCTGGGCTACGACGTATTCGCTGTCCGCTGAAGCCAGGAAAATGGCCATGCCGGTCAAATCGTCCGCTGTGCCCATGCGCCCGAAAGGCACTTGTTCGCCCACCAGCCTTTTCTTCTCGCCCAGCGGGCGGTTTTCATAGCGGGCGAACATCGCATCCACGCCATCCCAGTGTTCGCCATCGACCACGCCCGGTGCGATGGCGTTGACGTTGATGCCATGCTTGATGAGGTCCAGTCCTGCCGATTGGGTCAGGCTGATCACCGCAGCCTTGGTCGCGCAGTACACCGCCACCAGCGCCTCGCCACGCCGACCAGCCTGGCTGGCCATATTGATGATCTTGCCGCCGTGCCCCTGGGCAATCATTTGCCTGGCTGCTGCCTGCAAAGTGAACAGGGTGCCCGCGACGTTGATCGAAAACAGCCGTTCGTAACTGTCGCGGGTGATATCGACAATTGGTGCCAGATCAAACAGCGCGGCGTTGTTGATCAGGATATCCAGCTTGCCGGTCTGTGCGACCACAGCGGCGATGGCCTGATTGATGGACGCCTGGTCCGTCACGTCCATGCTGACCGCGTAGGCGTTCGGTCCCAGCTCGTTCGCCGTGGCCTGTGCGCGCTGCAGATCGATATCGGCAATCGCTACGCGCGCACCTTCGTAAATGTACGCCTGCGCAAACGCCCGCCCGATGCCTCGCGCCGATCCGGTGATCAGCGCGCTTTTACCTTCAAGTCGTTTCATGGGTTCATCGTCCGTTCAATACAGTTGAGGGCTGGCGCTCTACTTCGGGTAGCCGGCACGTTTCATCTCGCGCTCGGTCACCGTCTGCGCGGCTGTGAGCGCTTGTTCAGTGGTGGTTTGCCCGGTCACGGCGGCAGAGAACAGCTTGCCGACCGAGGTGCCGATGGCCTGAAACTCGGGAATGGTCACGTACTGGATACCAACGTAGGGCACAGGCTTGGCCGAGGGGTGCGCCGGGTCGGCGTGTTGCATCATTTGCAGCGTGACCTTGGCGAACGGCGCAGCTTTCAGGTAAGCCTCGCTGTAGGTGGAGGCGCGGGTGCCAGGCGGCACGTTGCTGATGCCGTCCGTCTCGGCGACCAGCTGGATATACGCCTTGGACGTCGCCCAGGTGATGAACGCCTTGGCCGCATCCTTGTGCTTGGAGGTGGTCGGTATCGCCAGCGACCAGGCGTAAAGCCATGATGAACCCTTGTCAGTCACTTCAACCGGCGCAGGTGCAAAGCCGACGCTGTCGACCACTTTGCTCTGTTCCTTGTCCGTCGTGAAGGAGCCGGCCACGCTGGCGTCGACCCACAAGGCGCATTTGCCGCTGTTGAACAGCGCGAGGGTTTCGTTGAAGCCGTTGCTCGACACGCCCGGCGCGCCATAGTTTTTCAGGGTGTTGACGTAGAAATTCGCAGCCTTGCTCCATTCCGGGCTGGTCAATTGCGGTTTCCATTGCTCATCGAACCAGCGCGCGCCGAATGCATTGGCCATGGTACTGAGCAAAGCGATGTTCTCGCCCCAACCGGCCTTGCCGCGCAGGCACATGCCGTAAACGCCCTTGTCGGGCTGATGCAGCTTCGCGGCGAGGTCGCCCAGCTGCGTCCAGGTCGGGTGTTCGGGCATGCTCAAGCCTGCCTGCTTGAACAAATCGGTGCGGTAATAAGTGATGGTGCTTTCGCCGTAAAAGGGCAGGGCATAGAGCGTGTCCTTGACTGACAAGCCTTGGCGCACCGAGGGAAAGATATCCTCCAGATCGTAGTCCGGCGCAAGATCGGTGATTGGCTCCAGCCACTGTTTGGCGCCCCATAATGGGGTCTCGTAGGTGCCGATGGTCAACACGTCGAACTGGCCGCCCTGCGTGGCGATGTCGGTGGTCAGGCGTTGGCGCAAAACATTTTCTTCGAGCACTACCCAGTTGAGCTTGATGTCGGGATGCTGCTGCTCAAAGGTTTTCGACAGGCGCTGCATGCGGATCATGTCGCCGTTGTTCACCGTGGCGATGGTCACGGTTTCGGCAGCCTGGACGGTCAGGTTGAAAAGGGCGGCGGACACGCCTGCGGACAGGAAAAGCGTTTTCCGAATGTTCATCGTAGTGCTCTCCACCCCGCGCCTTGTCTGGCGGGAGTCATTGTTTTTGTTGTTGGCCACGGTTGAGTCACCCTGGTGGACGGCTTGATTACAGCAGCCCTCAGGGGGCTGAACAAACGCAGCGCGGATGATCGACTGATACTTTTTTAACCGGCCGCGCTCCGGCTGTCCGAAAGCAAAAAAGTATCAGTGCCGGTTTGAACGCGAGGGGGTATGTTCAAACGTCAACAGCGCATTCATAACGATAAAAAGGGGCATCCCGTGCCTGACAGCCGAGCCGCCTTGCTCGAGCAGCGCCCTGCCGAGCTTGAGGTTATTCTCCCGCAGCCCCACCACTGCTTTCGCTGGTACGAGCATGACTATCCCTACGCACTGGCGCGCTGGAACCATCATCCGGAATTCGAAATTCATCTGATCCGCCAGGGCAGCGGCAAGCTGGTGGCCGGGGATTACATCGGTGAGTTCGCGGCAGGGCATGTGGCCCTGATCGGCCCGGATCTGCCGCATGACTGGATCGGCGATCTGGCCCCCGGTGAGCATCTGCCTGGGCGGGACGTGGTTCTGCAGTTTGATGGTGCCGCGTTGCTGGCCTTGCGCGGCACGCTGCCGGAGATAGGCGATTTGCAGCGTCTGTTCGAGCAGGCGCGACGTGGCCTTGAGTTCAGCGGTGCAGCAGCGGTGCAGGCCGCGCGCCTGCTTGAACAGATCGGCCCGGCTCAGGGGTTGGAGCGGCTGATTCTGTTCCTGCAACTGGTCAACACGCTGATGAAAGCGCCTGCGCAGGAGGTTCGTCTGCTGGCCAGCACCTGGTATGCACCGACCCTGGATGCGCGCAGCTCCGAACGGATCAACAAGGCGTTCGACTATCTGCTGACCGAATTGACCTGCGATATTCGCCTGTCCGTCATCGCGCAGCGGCTGGACATGAGCGATCCGGGTTTTTCACGCTTCTTCAAGCGCACCACGGGCCATTGTTTTATCGACCTGATGCGCAAACTGCGGGTCCAACGGGCTTGCCGGTTGCTGCTGCACAGCGAGATGTCGGTGTCGGACATCTGCTTTGAAGTCGGCTATGCCAATCTGTCCAACTTCAACCGGCACTTCCGCGTGGAAATGCAGCAGACGCCCAGTGAATACCGGCGCGCCGCTGCATCGGCCTGATCAATGCTCTGCCGGTTCTTTCGCCTGCGGGGCACGGGTAACGGCATTCACCAGCTTGCCGATGGTCAGGCCCTGCAGAAGGATCGACAGCAACACCACGATATAGGTGATGCTCAGCAGCAGATCGCGTTCCGGCCCGGTCGGCAGCGCCAGCGCCAAGGCGACCGAGACACCGCCGCGCAGGCCGCCCCAGGTGAGGATGCGGATCGTGCCATGCGGCACCTTGCGCCAGCGACGCAGGAGCAGGATGGCCGGGGCCACGGTGACGAAGCGCGACAGCAGAATCGCCGCTGCCAGCAGGCTGGCCGCAATCAGGTGCTGCCACGAGAACGGCAACAGCAACAACTCCATGCCGATCAGCGCGAATAGCAGCGCGTTGAGCATGTCATCCAGCAACTCCCAGAAACCGTCCATGTAACGACGGGTCATGTCGTTCATCGCCAGATTACGTCCCAGATTGCCGATGATCAGGCCGGCCACGACCATCGCGATAGGACCGGACACATGCAGTTCAGACGCCATCGCCGAGCCGCCGATCACCAGCGCCAGCGTGAGCATGACCTCGATCTGATACTGCTCGATGCTCTTGATCATCAGGTAAACGGCGTAACCGATCAGGCCGCCGAACAGCACACCGCCCACCGCTTCGTGGGCGAACAGCAGAGCCGTTTCGCCCACCGTAGGCGTTTCGCCCAGCTGCGCAATACCCAGCAGCACGGTGAACACCACCACCGCCGTGCCATCGTTGAACAGGCTTTCACCAACGATGGTGGTTTTCAGCGGTTTGGAGGCGTTGGCGGTACGCAACACACCGAGCACCGCAATCGGATCGGTAGGCGAGATCAGTGCACCAAACAGCAGGCAGTACAACGGGCTGACGTGCCAGCCGAACAGGGCAAAGATCCAGTAGGCCAGTGCGCCGATCACAGTGGTGGCAATCAGCACCCCGAAAGTCGCCAACAGGCCGATGGGCCAACGGTAGCTCCTCAAATCGCCAAGGTTGACGTGCAGCGCCCCGGCGAACAGCAGGAAGGACAGCATCCAGTTCATCAGCAGGTCGCCGAAGTCGATCTGACCGATCAATTGTTGAACGCGATCTTCCAGGCCGGGATAGCCCAGAAAGCTCAGACCCTGCAACAGCAACGAGAACATCAGCGCAGTGACCATCACGCCAATGGTGGGGGGTAGACCGATGAAACGGTAGTTCACGTAGGTCAGCAGCGCAGTGAGGCAGATAAAACCAGCAGCGAGTTCAAGCATCCGTCATTCCAGAGTCCGTAAGTGCAGTGTCTCGATCACCGTAACCGAGCCTGTGTTTGATGGACTGGATCTACGTCCAGACACATCTCGACACGCCACAGTGGGGTTTGCGTTGACCACGCAAAGGCGGTGATGTTGCAAAAAATGCTGGAATCACCCAGCGAAGCTGGATTTGAGACGGGAGAGGCAGGGCATTGCAGACACAAAAAAGTCAGCCCGAATGACGGTCCGGGCTGACGGGGGATGTAACGCTGAGTGGCCTTCCTGGCAGGACCAGAATCATTGGCTGTTTCTGCATCCGCCGAGGACCTGATACTGAACCGTGTTCAGCTTGCCTTTGGAGTCTTCGTAAGTCATCAGCTTTGGCATCACGCTACAGGTTTGCAGATCCGGGGATTTGCGGACCAGCTTGGCAATGTCCAGCTTCATGCCGTAGGTGTACTCCTTGATCTCCGGCATTGGCTTGTTATGGATGGCGGCATACTTCTGCACGCTGGCCTGGTGCTCCTTGATCACCGTAGTGGCTTTGACTTCATCAGAGGTGTAGGCGAAAGCACTGATGGGCGAAAGGATGACCAGAGCAAGTAACAACGATTTGGCTGTGCGCATTTTCTTTTGTCTCCGTTTGAATGTGGCTTAACCCTAACCAATGCGCACTAACCGGAAGGTTGCTGAAACATTACAAATCGGTCATCTCGAAGATGTCAGCTTCCTAACAGTATTGTCATTGTTCGCTCACCTTCCTGTTAGCTCCCCCTCCGTAAGCTTGTTTCATCCCTGACGAGCGCCGAGCGCTGCGCAGGTCCGACATTCAACCGATAAAGGTAACGATGATGAAACTGGTCAAATCGATGGTCTTCGCAGTAGCTGCCTTGTCCGCCAGCGCAGCCTTTGCCGACGACGGTAACGAGTACGCAAGCACAGCGGCTGACAAGATGCGTCTTGCACAGGAACTGCGCTTCAAGGAACAGAACAGCAGCAATAAAGCCGAGCGCTACGTCAATACAGACGACAACGCCAAGACCGAGCGGTCGACCAAGTCCGAAGGCTGATGCCTTTGATGCCCGACCCGCTGCACCCCCATTCGCCCTTTGTAGCAGCTCCCTGCTCCTTTGGTCGGGGCGAATCTTTAAGCGTCCTTCGGGGCGCTTTTTTTATTCCCGTATCTACACAAATCGTTATCACGCCCGTGCTCCAGCGCCCGTGGGAGCGAGCTTGCTCGCGAAAAGGCCGGTACAGCCGCCAGAAGGAGTGCACTTGAACCAGGGAATGCCGTTCTGGACGCTCTGCGTCCTATCTTGAATGTTGGCTTGTGTTGGTCAAAGCGTGAGTCATTTTTATTGAATAGACACACGCTGCAGCGCACTTCCTTTCATATTTGTAATCCCGCTGTCACCCCGCCGTTATCTTCGCCACTTCAAGATGGTGCCCCACTGGCAGCTCTCGTACCTATAAAAAGAGCCAGGTCGACATGTTTATAACAATCTGCCGATTAGACGGAGCGCACATGACTCAACTTAAAACACTATCACTGGCCCTGTGCTCGACCCTTGCCGGTGTCGCACCGGCTGCGGTATTCGCCGAAGAACAGAAAGAAGGCTTCATCGAAGGCAGCACGCTGACGGTACTCAACCGCAACTTCTACATGAACCGCGACCACCGCAACGGCGAATCCAGCCCTACCGGCAATGGTTACTCCGAAGCGTGGGCGCAAGGCATCATCGGGCGATTCCAGTCAGGTTTCACTCAAGGCACCTTCGGCGTCGGGGTCGATGCATTTGCCATGATCGGCATCAAGCTCGACACCGGTGACGGACGCAACGGCGGCCGCAGCGCATTCGACGTGCTGCCGGTCGATGGGGAAGGCCGCGCCCGCGACGAATACACCAAGGTAGGTGGCTCGCTGAAGGCCAGAGCCTTCGACACCGTCGTCAACGTGGGCGATGTGTTTCCCTCCACCCCCGTGGTTGCCTTCGGCGACTCCCGCCTGCTGCCCGAGAGCTTTCGCGGCGTTACCGCCGTCAACAACAGCATCAGCGGCCTGACCCTGCAAGGCGGTCGCCTGCATGCCATGAGCCAGCCCGTTTCCAGCAACCTGCGCGACGGTTTCGTCACCTTCTACGGCGGTGCCGTGGACTCTCCATGGGTTGCCTACTTCGGCGGTGACTATCAGGCCACCGACAGGCTGAGCCTTGGCCTCTACACCAGCCGACTCAAAGACGCCTGGGATCAGAAATACGCTTCAGCGTCCTACGTACTGCCGCTCTCTGACGACCTGTCGCTGACCAGCAGCCTGAACTACTACAACGCCACCGACGAAGGCAAAAAGCTGCTCGGCGAATTCGACAACGACATCTGGAGTGCAAAAGTCGCCCTCCAATACGGCGCACACACCCTGTCGCTTTCGCACCAGCGCAACGAAGGTGATGACGATTTCGACTACCTCAGGCAGTCCGACTCCATCTACCTGGCCAACTCCATCCAGTACAGCGACTTCAACTCACCCAAGGAGCGCTCGTGGATGGTCACCTACAACCTCGACATGTCCACCTTCGGCGTACCCGGCCTGTCATTCATGACCCGCTACGGCAAAGGCACCGACGCCGACTACTCCAACGCCAACAGCACCTACATGCGCCGCGACGCACAAGGCAACCCGCTGACCGATCAGAAACGCTGGGAGCGCGATATCGAAGCGAAATACATCGTGCAGACCGGATCACTCAAAGACCTGTCGCTGCGCGTGCGTCAGGCAACGACTCGGGCCACGGCGTTTGAATCGGACCTGGATGAGGTGAGGGTGATTGTGGAGTATCCGTTGAGTGTGCTTTGAGGGGGGTGATTGAGTGAGGCGTCCTTTGGGGCGCTTTTTTTGATGAGGCGTGAATATTTTCACAGTCCCGATCTTATACGCTATATAGGAAGGGCATGCGCTGCGGAATTATGTCGCCCATCCTTGGCTAATGTTTTTGCAAATGATGAAGCCCGCATTTGAAAAGCTTGATGTTTTGGTTGTTGTGAGTATCCTGATGTTTAAGTTCCGTTATAAGTTTTAGTTGTTGAGGCCGGTTTCTATCGTAATGACATGCAGCCGTCAATTTCAAAGCTTTCAGAGTTTATTATAAAAATTACGAGATGATTTTCTACTTTCAAGGGGACCCAGCTTCGCAACGCCTCATCCTTTGAACTTTCAAGCGATGCTGCACATAGGTCTGCGCCATTAAGCTGGCGCCCTTGGGCTGCCAGGTTGTTGGCTCTGAATTCTATAATTGATTTTAGCGTGTTTTTGTTTTGATCATCATAGACAGATACTTCTGGAGCTAGCAGAAAGGAAATATCAGATATCTTTGATTTGCTGATTAATTCGCGTGTGATGGGATCGCATAGATTCGAAGAAACGTACGATTTGAAGTCGACTTTTTCTATGATGTCTTTAGCGTTCATTTGGATTGAATGCCTTAATTTCACGATTGATTTGCTTTAAGTAGTAATCTACTTGCTCTCTAATCCTAGCCGCAAAAAGCTCCTGTGGCCAATTTTTTCAAAGCTTGGGTGCACATTTACATGCGTTAGAAAACATACCGAATGGGCTACTCTTATGTAACCAACATTTCCATATACTGCCCCTGAAACCTCAGGTTCTGCTCGACCTCGTTCACCAGTATATTTCCTTACCTGCCTCAGGCAGTATCGCATTGATAAGTTAGTGGTCAGCATTTCTCTTGTAGGTGATTACAGGTAACAGAGTTATTCAAGCTGGAAAAATTAAATGTGATGGTTGATATATTTTTGTAGTTGTTTTTGAGCAAAGTCCATTTGCTCAACTAGAGGGTTTTCATAATCGCTGTAGATTTCTAGGTATTCTCTTGGTGAGCTTTTAATTAGGTTCTCTGTTAAGCAATCCTTTAATAGATCTCTTAGAGTGTTCTCATAGCTTCTTATTATTGCGTGCAGATAAGATTCTCCGCGCATCAGTTCGACATTTCTCAAGTCGACCAATATGCTTTTTATTAATGGCTCTAGCTCGTTCTTGCTCATTTCTTCCCTCCTAGGGAGTTCTAATTGTTTTAATACCCACGATCCAAGATTCTGGCCAGTTTTGTGGCATCAGAATTTGATCAGCCCCACCTTTAAATATCGTGCCTGACTTCGTTACTTGCGGCGCTACTGAGCCGATATTTAAAATTGTGCCTTTAGGTATCAGTATTTTTGCCTCGAACTGTCGCGTATTTTTCCATTCTGGTAATAACGCAGCGTCCAGCTTTGCCTGTATTCGGCTTGATGCCGGAGATGTGGAAACAAAGCCTCCGCTTGCTTTTGCATTTCCACCAAATACACGGTACACATAGATATCTTGTGTAGTGACTACAGTCTTATATTTACCATTTGTAAACGATTCTGCAACCCAGCTAGGCAAATTTGCCTTTTCGACTGAAGAGTATTTTCCTTTGAGACTTTCACAGCTCAAACCAAAGGGATCGACCCAGCTGGTAGAGCTTGGGGCATAGCTATAAAGATTCAGACCCCCACTCAACCAAATCGGATCCTGCGTTATAAACCGCCCGATCTCAGGATCGTAATACCGAAACGTGTTGTAGTGAAGCCCCGTCTCCACATCGAAATACTGACCCTGAAACCTCAGGTTCTGCTCGACCTCGTTCACCACCAGCTTCTCAATCGCCCCCCACGGCCGATACTTGGCCTGCCAGACGATCTGCCCTTCGGCGTCGGTCATCTCCAGTGGCGTACCAATCTGATCGGTGTGGAAGTAGTAGACCTTGTTCTCTACCTCGCCCTCTTTCTCATCAACACGGGCCAAAGGCGCATAGCTGCCGGGTTCGTAGAGGTACAGGCTGCTCTGCCCAGGACTTTCTTCACGCAACAGCCGCAATCCCTGCCAGAGAAAGCGCTTCTGGTCGGTCTTACCCTTGATCTCCCACTGTTTGCCAACGCGCCTGCCCAAGCTGTCGTACTGGTAGTTGCTGGTGCTTTCCACCTGACTGTTGGCCATGGTCTCGGTTTTGACCAGGCGGTTTTCGCAGTCGTAGGTGAAGGTCTGCCAACGCACGATGCCGACGATTTTCTCGACCAGGTTGCCCCACGCGTCGTACTTGTATTCGTGGTTGCTCCACTTTTTGAGGCGGTTGTCTTTGACGCGGTCGAAGCGGCTGGTGTTGAAGTTCAGGCGGTTGCCGGCAGCGTCGTAGCGGAATTCTTCGCCGTCGAAGCGTTTTTCGGGGTTGTGTTCAAGCAGGCGACCGTTGGCTTCGTATTCGTAGGTGACTTCGCCACGCAGTTTGTCGAGGGTGCGGCTCAGTTCGCCGGCCGGGTCGTATTCGTAACGGCGGTGGAGCGGGTTGTAGGCGTGCTCGATGTAGCGTTCTGGCTTTATGAGCGGGTTCTGGATCTGTGACAGTTTTTCAGCGGGCAGTGTGGTTGCGTACTGCCAGGCCTTGCGCCCCAGTGCGTCATAGCCGAAGCAACTGGTGAGTTTGCCCTGCGTGCGATAGATCTCGCGGTGCAGGTCGTCGCGCTCCATGTCGCTGATCAGTTGGCCATCGAGGTTCAGTTGATGCAGGTGACCGCTGCCGTAGTACAGGTGATTCAGGTGCTGGCCAGTGGGAAGGGTCAGTGTGGTCAGGTTGCTGAGCGGATCGTAGTCGTAGGCCAGCGCGCCCTGGGGCGACGATTCCTGTGTCACGCGGCCCAGAATGTCGTAAGCGAATTCCAGTTTTTCAGCCGTGACACCGATCTTTCTGCCGCCGTCAGTGGGCGTGCGCTGAATGGACAGCAGGCGGTCGCTGTCGTCGTAGGTGAAATCCTGACGGGCGTCGTCGTTGAGTCTGGCCAGCAAGCGGCCAATCGGGTCGCGCTCGAAATGCGTACAGCGCTGTGGTCGTTCACCTTTCTCGCTGTAGCCGATTTCCTCGACCTGAGTCAGGTTTCCGCCGAGGTTGTAGCTGAAACGGCGGGTCAGTTGGTCGATTCGCTTTTCTTCGATCAGCCGGTCGGAGTCGTCGTAGGCGAACGTGTAGGTGGCGTCGTTTTCATTGATTAGCGCGGCAAGGCGCAGGGCTTTGTCGTACTGGTAGCCTACGATAAAACCCTTGGGGTCCTGGCGTCTGATCGGCAGGCCACGGGCGTTGCGTGCCAGATGCGTGGTCTGGTCCTTGCCGTTGGTGTGCGTGAGCACCTGGCCGTGGGCGTTGTAGGTGAAGCTCTCGCGGGTGCCGTCCGGATGGTTGATGCTCAGCACTTCGCCGCCGGGTTTGCGTTCCAGTGTGGTGGTGTTGTTCAGGGCATCAGTGACGGCGACCAGTTGATCGCGCTCGTCGTAACGGTACCAGGTGCTCTTGCCCGAGCAGTCCTGAAAGCGCTCGACCTGCGCCAGGTTGTTCCACCAAAGGTATTTGGATTTGTAGGTCGCATCGATGATGGTGTGTGGCAGGCCATCTTCGCTGTTGAGGTATTCGGTCTTTTGACCCAGCGCGTCGATCTCGGCAACCAGATTGCCTTTCGAATCGTAGCGGGCCGTCCAGATGGCGCCGTCAGGGTAAGCGATCTGTTTGACCAGTGTGGTCTTGTAGTGATGCTGATAACGGGTGGTTCGGCCCAGCGGGTCGGTTTCTGCGGTCAGACGTGACAGATCGTCGTATTCGAAGCTCAGTTGATTGCCGTCAGGCAGCGTCAGACCGGTGATATTGCCAGTGTTGTCCAGCGCGATACGGTACTGCTCACCGCCGAAATCAGTGCTGGCGATGACGCGACGGTCCTTGTTGTAGGTCACCTCGGCGCGACGCCCCAGCACATCGGTTACGCGCGTCTGGCGCGCCTCGAAATCATAATCGAAATGAAAGTGCTCGCCGTCGCTGGTCCAGTGCTCGACCACGCGCGGCTTGCCGTCGAGAACTTCCCAGCGGTATTCGCAACTGAGCCCCAGCGCATTGGCGTGGCGGGTCATCAGGCCGTCGGTGTAGCTGAAGTTGCGCACCGAGTCGCCATTGCGGTTGTACACACTGTTCAACTGGCCATTGTTGTCGTAGCCATAGCGCACCAGTGTCTCGACGGCCTGGTCGCCGACGATTCGCTTGACGGTGCTCAGGCGGTTGGTCACCTCGTCGTAGTGCAGGTGCACGCGATGCCCGCCGGTGGAGCAAATGTCGGTCAGAACGCCGTCTTCGCTGCGTACGAAATGCAGAAAATGACCGAGGGCGTTTTCGACGCGTTGCAGGGGAACTGGCTGGTTGTCGTCGGGTACTTCACCGAAGTAGTAAAAGACGTTATCCAGTGTTTGCAGCAGGTAATGACCACCCTCGGTACGCACCAGGTACAGCTGTTCCTGTGCGTTGTAGATGCGCTGGTTGTAGTCCAGTGTCACGAAGGGCACGCTGCGGCCCTGATTGTCGCTGAGGTACAGAAAGCTGCCCTTGCGTCGCAGGCTTTGTTCCCAGGGCAGCACCCAGCCCTTGCCCAGCGCGCTGTCGACATCAAGGTCGCTGGCGTAGAAGCGTGTCCACTCGATCGGCATCAGGCCGGGCAGGCTGAAATCGGACTCGTCGATCAGCAGTTTGCGTCCGGTGGTGGTGTCGACCGGGTTGCCGTGCAGGCCGCCCAGCACTTTTTCGGCCACGGGGGCGACGCCGAAGCGAAAAATGGCGTCCCCGAGAAAGACACCGCCCATGAACTGCAGCGCGCAAGGGCCTGCCGCTTTCAGACCGGCCTGCATGCCCAGCTTGGCAATGCTGAGCACGGCCTTGGCGCCGCCGGCCACGACCAACAGAATGTCCACGGTGTAGCGGGCCATCGCCGAGACTTCGTCGTCCACCGGCAGGTAGCGTTGGGTACCGCCGCCGATGAAGACGTTGGGCGAGCCGGTGCCTATCTTCGCGCCGCAGGTCAGCTTGTCGCCCTTGCGCGCAGCGGGCTGGCCGTTGATGAAGACGTTGCTGGAGCCTTCGGCCACCTTGACGATCGGCGAGTGCTTGTCACACACGGCGGTGCTTTCGATGGCAAAGGCAGCAGGGCGGCCATTGATGAACACGTTGGGCGAGGCAGATTCGATCTGCCCCGCGGGAGAGCTGAAGGCGCTGCCGATACTTTCCCCGATACTGGCGATGGCATTACCGGCCAGGCCGACTGCCATGGCCAGTAAAAAACCGCCGAACCCGCACGTGGCGAAGGTGAGCGAGACATACGCCACTGCCGCGATGCCCACGATCGCTCCGAGCACAAAGCCCGCCATTGCACCGGTGTGTTCGATCTCATCCAGTAACCGCGCTGCCTCGAACATCGCCGTTACTCCTGCGGGCTGCGAGTAGTTGAGGTGCGATCACCTGGCGTGACGCTGATATTCTGCAACGGATAGTCCATTAAAGCGTGTCCTGTCAGCGATGAAATAGAGTTCAGGGGGCGGTCAGGCCTTCAAGCATGCTGTCAAAATCCAGCAACCAGGTTTTCAGCGCGGGCTTTTCGGAGTCAATCACGCAGCCCACGCTCAGCCATTGGCGTTCGTTGTGATCGGCACACGGCACGATGGAACCGATCAGGCGTCCATGCCGCTCTTCAAGGCCTGCGCGAAAATGAAAATCCAGCGCCAGCGCTGCATTGCCCGCCAACAGCGTTTCGTAGTGGCGAATGACCTGGACTTCGCCATGCAGTGGCTGCAGCGCCTTGACGGCTTCGGCGAACGCTTCGGCAAGCGTTGCCTCTTCAGGCACATCGCGACGCTGAATGGAGACGACGACAGGCTCTCCGCCCACTTGAACGGTGGCTTCAATCGCGTTGCACTGGAAACCTTCCGGAAAGCCGAAGTGGAACCCGCCGAAATTGAAACTGCAGGGCGCGTCGAGCAACGGCCTTGGAACCGGGGTGAGCGCTTCGACACGTTCAAGTGCCTGCTGCGCGGCAGCATGTTCGGCTGCCTCACGCGCCAGGGCTTCGTCAGCCAGTCGGCGCTCGGAGATGCGGTCGTAGAGACTGGTGCGCGTCATATGGCCGGAACCTTGTTCGTCAACATCTACATGTCCTTATGCAGGGCGGCCCCAGTGGCTGCCATTTGCAAGTTGACGATAAGTACTTGCACGGGTGGTTTGTATCTCCAGCGGTTACCCGCTGGCCCGGAAGTGTCTGAAAGTCCCGTGTGAAGAAGACTACGGACACAGTCTACTGTCGAAGGCTGAATCGTTTGACCTTTTCCCAAATGAAAGTTCAGTGTGGGCCGTGCAAAGCTCCAGAGGGCTCTGCCCTGAGCCTTCCGGGGTTTAAATAGTTGTTTGAAACCCTATTTAAGCGACTTGAGTTCCTCCTCATCCTCCCGCCGATGCGCCCACTGATACAACGCCGGCAACACCAGCAACGTCAGCGCTGTCGACGACAGAATCCCGCCAATCACCACCGTCGCCAGTGGTCGCTGCACTTCGGCGCCAGTCCCGGTGGCGAGTGCCATGGGGATGAAGCCAAGGGAGGCGACCAGTGCGGTCATCAGCACTGGGCGCAGGCGGGTGAGGGCACCTTCGTTGATGGCGTTGTGCAGCGAGTGGCCTTGTTCGCGCAGGCTGCGGATGAAGGCGATCATCACCAGGCCGTTCAGCACCGCCACACCCGACAGGGCGATGAAGCCCACGCCTGCGGAGATCGACAGCGGAATGTCGCGCAGCCAAAGGGCCATGACGCCGCCGGTGAGGGCGAACGGGATGCCGGTGAACACCAGAAGGCCGTCCTTGAGGTTGTTGAACATCATGAACAGCAGCGCCAGTACCAGCAGCAGCGCCACCGGCACGACGATCTGCAGGCGTTTGGCGGCCGATTGCAGTTGTTCGAACTGCCCGCCCCAACTGGTCCAGTAGCCGGCCGGGATCTGCACGCCGTTGTCGATGGTGGTGCCCGCTTCTTCGACAAACGAGCCGAGGTCGCGGCCGCGCACGTTGGCGCTGACGATGACCACACGTTTGCCGTTCTCGCGGCTGATCTGGTTCGGCCCGAGCACCAGGTCGAGGCTGGCGACCTGAGACAGGGAGATAAAGCTGATCTGCTGGTTACCCGCACTGCTGCCAGTAACTGCAGGCACCGGAATGAGCAGGCTGGAAAGCCCGTCCACATCGGTTCGCAGTTGCTCGGAGAGGCGTACCACCATGTCGAAGCGGCGGTCGCCCTCATACAGCGTGCCCGCCTGACGACCGCCCAGCGCAATGGCGATGGCGTCCTGCACGTCGGCCACGTTGAGGCCATAACGCGCGGCCTTGTCGCGGTCGATGTTGATGGTCAACACCGGCAGCCCGGTGGTCTGCTCGACTTTGACTTCCGAAGCACCCGGCACTTTTTGCAGGGTGGCGGCGATTTTTGCGGCGGTCTGGTTCAGCACGTTCATGTCGTCGCCGAAGACCTTTACCGCGACATCGCTACGCACCCCCGAAACCAGTTCGTTGAAACGCAACTGGATAGGCTGTGACAGTTCGTAGTTGCTGCCCGGCACACTGGCGGCGGCCTTTTGCAGGTCGGCTATCAGTGCCTCGCGGGGCTTGTCCGGGTCCGGCCATTCACGTTGCGGCTTGAGCATCACGTAGCTGTCAGAGATGTTGGGCGGCATCGGGTCGGCGGCGATCTCGGCGGTGCCGGTGCGTGCGAACACGCGCTGCACTTCCGGGACCTTGTCGATGATGGCTTTTTCCAGACGCTGCTGCATGTCCACCGACTGGGTCAGGCTGGTGCCGGGCACACGCAGCGCCTGCAAGGCGAAGTCGCCTTCGCTCAGGCTGGGGATGAACTCGCTGCCCATGCGGCTGGCGGTGAAGCCGGACAACACGATCAGCACCAAGGCCATGCCGAACGCTATTGAGCGATGCCCCAGTACCCAGCTCAGTATCGGCGCGTAGCGCTGGCGAGCGGTGCGCATCACCAGGCCTTCTTCTTCATTGACCTTGCCGGTGACGAACATGGCGATGGCGGCAGGCACGAAGGTCACCGAGAGGATCATGGCACCGAGCAGGGCGATGACCACAGTGAACGCCATCGGGTGGAACATTTTGCCTTCCACACCGGTGAGGGCGAAGATCGGCAGGTACACGACCATGATGATCAACTGACCGAAAATCAGCGGCCGACGCGCTTCTCTGGCGGCGGCGAAAACCTCATGGAAACGCTCGCTGCGGGTCAGCATGCGACGGTGCTTTTGCTGGGCATGCGCCAGCCTGCGGATGGCGTTTTCGACGATCACCACCGCACCATCGACAATGATGCCGAAGTCCAGCGCACCCAGGCTCATCAGGTTGGCGCTGACCTTGTTGGTGAACATGCCGGTGAAGGTGAACAGCATGGCCAGCGGAATCACCATGGCGGTGATCAGCGCAGCACGGATGTTGCCGAGGAACAGAAACAGAATCACGATGACCAGAATCGCGCCTTCGATCAGGTTCTTTTTCACTGTTGCGATGGCTTTTTCGACCAGGTTGGTGCGGTCGTAAACCGTTACCGCTTCGACGCCTTCGGGCAGTGTGCGATTGATGTCGGCGAGCTTGGCGGCCACGGCCTGCGATACCGTCCGGCTGTTTTCACCGATCAGCATGAACACGGTGCCGAGCACCACTTCGCGGCCATTTTCGGTGGCTGCGCCGGAGCGCATTTCCTTGCCGATGCCGACCTCGGCCACGCTGCTGATTCTGATCGGCGTGCCCTGCACGTTGGCAATGACGATGTTGGCGATGTCATCCACGGTGCCCAGTTGACCCGGTGCGCGAATCAGTAATTGCTCGCCGCCGCGTTCTATATAGCCTGCGCCGACGTTGGCGTTGTTGCGCTCCAGCGCTGCCACCAGATCGTTCAGCGTCAGCTTGTAAGCGGCTAGTTTTTTCGGATCAGGCGCGATCTGGTACTGCCTGGCGAAACCGCCGATGGTGTTGATCTCGGCCACGCCCAGTACGTTGCGTAATTGCGGCTTGATGATCCAGTCCTGAATCACCCGCAGGTCGGTCGGCGTGTACGGCGTGCCGTCCTCCTTCAGCGCGCCCTCGCGGGCTTCGACTGTCCACAGGAAGATCTCGCCGAGGCCGGTGGAGATCGGCCCCATCATCGCATCGACGCCTTCCGGCAACTGGTCCTTGGCAATCTGCAGACGCTCGCCCACCAACTGCCTGGCAAAGAACAGGTCAGTGCCGTCTTCGAAAATCACCGTGACCTGCGACAGGCCCGAGCGCGACAGCGAGCGCGTCTGTTGCAGGCCGGGCAGGCCCGCCATGTTGGTCTCGATGGCGAAGGTGATGCGCTGCTCGGTTTCCAGCGGCGAGAAGCCGGGCGCAGAGGTGTTGATCTGCACCTGTACGTTGGTGATGTCGGGGACCGCATCGATGGGCAGTTTCTGGTAACTGGCGATGCCCAGCCCAGCCATGAGCAGCACAGCAAGCATCACGACGATGCGCTGTTCAATCGCGAATTGAATCAACCGTTCAAACATGGAGGTGTACTCGTGTGACGCAGATCAATGGGCGTGCTCGGCGGAGCCTTTGCCCAGCTCCGACTTGAGGATGAAACTGCCGGCGGTGGCCACTTGTGTGCCGGCCGCCAGGCCCTTGACGATTTCCACGTGGCCACCATCGCGGCGGCCAAGTGTCACCGGCGTCAGTTGAAACCCTTCAGCGTTGCGCACGAAGACCGAGGGTTTGTCCTCGACCGACTGGATCGCCGTTTCGGGAAGACTGACCGCCACACTGGCCTGCTCGGCGGCCACTTCCACCGAAACGAACAGGCCGGGACGCCACGCGCCCTGCGGGTTGGCCAGTGTCACGCGCACGGCCGCAGCGCGGGTCTGCTCGCCCAGCAGGCTGCCGACGTAGCCGACTCGTCCTTCGACCCGGGCATTCAGGTCGGGCGCACTGACGATGACCGGACGACCGACCACCACCTTGTCCAGATCCCTGGGCGCTACGCCGAAGGTGGCCCAGACACGCGACAGGTCGGACAGCGTGAAGGCATTGCTCGCTTCGCTGACCATCTCGCCGATGCCGAGGTGTTTCTCCACGACTATGGCGTCAAATGGCGCGATCAATTCGTAGCGATTGCCCGCGGATGGGTTCAGGCTGGCACCGATGGCGCTGATCTTCTGCCGCGCGTTGGCCAGGTTGATGTCGGCTTCCTGAAAGTCCTGACGGGCCTGCAAGTAATCCTGCTCGGCCGAGATTCTGTCTTCCCAGAGCTTCTTTTCGCGTTGCAAGGTCAGGCGCGCCAGTTCCTGACGTCGTTGTGCAGCGTTCAATTCGCTGCGTTGATCGGAAATCTGCTGGCTGGCAATCACCGCCAGCACCTGGCCCTTCTTCACCGATTGACCCAGATCGACCTTCACCGCTTCGACCACGCCGCTGACCCGCGGCACGACATGCGCAGTGCGGTCTTCATCGAAGCGGATTTCACCGGGGAAGGTCACGGTCGTGCTCATCTGCCGGGGTTCTGCGGTGGCCAGCTCGATGCCTGCCGCCTTGATCTGCTCGGCAGTCAGCTCGATGTGTCCCTCTTCCTCTTCGTGAGAAGCTTCCGAGGCTGCGGCGTCCGGTTTTTTCGCCTCGTCGGCGTGGCCTGGCTCTTCAGCATGGCCCTGCCCGGATTCATGCGCGTGCTCATCGGCTGACGGTTCTGGTCCGGCTGCGAACGGCAGCCTCTGCGGGTTCAGGGTCAGACTGCCCAGACCAATGATGACCACCACCGCCAGCGCGATGGCAATGCTTCGTTTGTTGTTCATGAAGGCTCCCGGCGATCAGGTGCGTGCAGCACTTTTGGATACGCTCGATACAGGCGGAAAAGGAAAGTCAGGGGTTGAGGCTGAAACGGTTGAGATCACCGTGGATTCGCTCGATGGCGACTCTGGCCTCGGTAGCTGTGGCCAGCGATTCGAGGTATTGGCTGCGCGCCGAGATCAGCGTTCGTTGCGCGTCCAGCACTTCGAGAAAGCCGAACTTGCCCATCTCGAAACCGCGCGTTGCCGTGTCGACGGCACGTTGCGCGGCGGGCAGGATCACGCGGTCGAAGGACTCGACTTCCTGCGCGGCGGTGTTCCATTGATCGAGGGCGGACTGCGTCTGGGTGCGCAGCTTCAGTTCGACGGCGTTACGCAGGTCGCGCGACTGATCGGCACGGCGTGATGCCGCGAGCACGTTGCCTTGGTTCCGGTCGAATAGCGGGAGCGGCATCGACAGGCCCACGACGTTGACCCGCTCGCGCTCTTCGCGGCTGTACTGGCTGCCAACGCTGACGGTCAGGTCCGGGATGCGCTTGGCGCGCTCCGACCCCAGCGCGGCTTCGCGCTGCTCGATCTGGGTCTGCGCCAGGCGCAGCTCGGCGGACTGATTGAGGGCGGTCAGTAGCTTTGCGCCCGGTGGCAGCTTGCCTGGCGACAGGTCGCTGTAGTCCAGACGTTCGAAAGAGGCGACCGGCGAACCGGTGGCGCGCGCCAGTTCCCGGTTACTGCTGATTTTCAAGGTCTCGGCGCGGCGTACCAGCAGGTCGGTTTCGGCCAGTTGTACCTGGGCGCGAGTGGCTTCCACCGGTGACACCTTGCCTGCCCGAACACGCCCCTCGGCAACCTGCAGGCCGCGTTCGGCCAGTGTTCTGGACTGGCGCGCCAGGTCCAGACCTGCCTGCGCCCGCGCCGCTGCGTAGAACGCCTGAACCACTTCGGCCCGCAGTTCGTTGCCGCGACGCTCCAGCTCCAGCCGGGCGGCGTCCTGGCCCTTGCTGGCGGCTTCGATGCGTGCTCCGCGCTTGCCGCCCAGTTCCAGTGCCTGGCTGAGCATCACGGTGGTGGTGCTGGTCTCGCGGCGGGTGTCTTCCACTTCCCATGACACGGTCGGGTTGGGGATCAGCCCGGCCTGCTGTCGATCGCCTTCGGCGACGCCGATCTCCCACTGGGCTGCAGCAAGTTCCGGGTTACGGGCGAAGGCTGCCTCCAGTGCCTGAGCCAGGCTGATGCCTTGGGCTGCGGCGATGCCAGGGGCAACAAGCGGTAACAACACCAGGCACAGTGCGGCGACTCTCATAGCGCACTCCCTGCCAATCGATCTGTACGCTGAGCGCGCACGTTATTCTCCAGTCGCATGACTCACCCCATCGAAAGCAAAAAACAAACAGGCACCAGGGCGCTGAAGTTGGCTGAGGGGACTGTATGCAACCGGAGTTATCAGGGGGATTGCTGCAAAATTACGATTTTGTTATCCAGCGGGATGGGCATTTCTTTTCAGTACACTGCACGGCATCGTCATTCATCGTTCATCGTTCATCAAACAGGAAGCCTGGTTATGCGAATCCTTGTCGTCGAGGACGAGCCAAAAACTGCCGAATACATGCATCAGGGGCTGACCGAAAGCGGCTATATCGTCGATATCGCTGCAACCGGCCTCGATGGTCTCTATCTCGCGCAGCATCAGGCTTACGATGTGGTGATACTGGACGTGAACCTGCCGGAGATGGACGGCTGGGAGGTGTTGAGCCGTCTGAGGAAGACCGTCAGTACGCGCATCATGATGGTCACTGCACGAGGCCGTCTCGAAGAGAAGGTCAAGGGCCTGGAAATGGGCGCCGATGATTACCTGGTCAAGCCATTCGAGTTTCCCGAGTTACTGGCACGGGTCCGCACGCTGATGCGCCGCAGCGAGCAGACCACCACGTCCAAGGTGTTGCAGGTCGGCGATCTGGAGCTGGATCAGGGGCGCCACAGGGCATTTCGTGGCAGCCAGCGCATCGACCTGACGACCAAGGAGTTCGCGCTGCTGCACCTGTTGATGCGGCACAGCGGCGAAGTCATGTCGCGCACCCAGATCATTTCTCTGGTCTGGGACATGAACTTCGATTGCGACACCAATGTGGTGGAGGTGTCGATCCGCCGTCTGCGGGCGAAGATCGACGATCCGTTCGAGACCAAGCTGATTCACACGCTGCGTGGCGTCGGTTACGTACTGGAAGTGCGTGAATGAAGCTGACCCGTCTCTCGACACGCCTCGGATTGACGGTCGCGGCGCTCATCGGGTGTCTGGTGCTGGTCATGGAAATGCTTGCCTACACAGCCATTTCCCGTCAGCTCGATATACGTGCCGAAGACAGTTTGAGCGAGAAGTTCAGGCAGATCGAACACAGCATGAGCGAGGGGTTTCTGGGCATTGAGGACATCGTCCAGTACCCGCACACGCTGCGTGACCAGATCGTCGGGCATGACAGCTTCTCGCTGACCATTCTCGACGCGGGCAACCCTCGGCAAGAGCTGATGAGCGTTGGTAACGTAGAGGGGCGAAATCTGCCGGTTCCCGATACCGATGCGCTGCCGCCAGGCTTTCAGGAACTGAAATCTGCCCAGGGCCACAAGATTCTGCTGGGTTACAGGGCCGTACGCCTCAAGACCGGTCAGGACGTGCTGGTCAGGCTGTCCATGGACAGGGAAAGCGACACCGCGCTGCTGCACGCTTACGTCAGATCGACCTGCATGGCCTTGCCGGTGATTCTGTTGCTGGTCGGCTTTGGCGTCTGGTGGGTGGTGCGTCGCGGGCTCAGGCCGCTGCGGGCATTCAGGAAAGTCACCGCGCTGATCTCGGCCCGCGACCTGTCTCATCGCATGAAAGTGAAGGGCCTGCCTGACGAGTTGCGCGACCTGGCACATGCCGTCAACTTCATGCTGCACAGGCTGGACGGCGATGTGCAGCAATTGGCGCAGTTCTCGGACGACCTCGCGCATGAGCTGCGCTCGCCGATGAACAACCTGATGGGGCGGGCGCAGGTCACGCTGTCCAGACCGCGCCCGTCGGAGGAATACAAACAGGCGCTGGAATCCTGCAGCGAAGAGCTGGAGCGCATGTCGCGCATGATCAGTCAGATGCTGTTTCTGGCCAGCGTCAGCCAGCCCTCAGCGCCATTGCCGGTCGAGGTCATCGACCTTCGCGAGGAGGCAGACAAGGTCGCCGAACTGTTCTCCTCCTCGGCGGAGGATCGCGACATCACCCTGCAGGTTCATGGGCACGCCAGGGCGACCGGGGACAGGCTGATGATTCAGCGAGCGATTTCCAATCTGCTGTCCAACGCCATTCGCCATGGTCTGTCCGGCAGCGTCATTACCCTTACGCTTGCCACGCACGAAGATGAAGTGTCACTGGCGGTGCGCAATGCGGGGGATGGCATTGATGCCGAACACCTGCCGCGCCTGTTCGATCGTTTCTATCGGGTGCATGTCAGCCGCGCGCGACAGCAGGGCGGGACCGGGCTTGGGCTGGCGATTGTGCGCTCCATCATGAGCCTGCATGAAGGGCAGGTGACGGTGCAGAGCGAGCCGGGCCAATTCACCACGTTCAGCCTGATCTTTCCTAAACTGGTGTAATGCGTCAGGTTGGTGGTCGTTCTTCAAGAACCTTTCGCTGACCCCCTGCTCATAGTGTGTGAGCGGGTATTGCCCGGATGCTTCAGATGAAGCTGAACCTATAAGGATGGACGTATGACAGTTGCTTTCTGGTGCGTGCTGGTCGCGATCCTGCTGCCGATTATGTGTGCCGGTATCGCCAAGTTCGGCAGCGGCAAATTCGGCAGTGGGCATAATCATGATCCGCGTGCCTTTCTCGACAAGCTGGAGGGGTTCCCGCGCCGCGCGCATGCTGCCCAGTTGAACAGCTTTGAAGTGACCCCGGCGTTTGCCGCAGCGGTGATCATTGCGCACATTGCCGGTAACGCGCAGTTGGTGACCATTGATGTGCTGGCGGTACTGTTTATCACCAGTCGCCTGCTGTACATCATTTTCTACCTGGCCGATCTGGCCGCACTGCGCTCGCTTGTCTGGCTGGTGGGCATGGGCCTGATCATCGCGTTGTTCGGGGTATCGGCTTTCCCGGCCGTGTCCTGACAGGCTGTTCGCGACGCTGCCGATCATGCGCAGCGTCGCGACCTGATCAATCGTCTGGCTGGACTTTCTCGAGTTCGGTCTGGGCTTCCTGCAATTCCTTGCGCGAATCGGCGAGCTTGTCCTTGCGCTTGTTGATCTTCTCCGGATCGCCCTTTTCCATGGCCTTGTTCAGGTCGGTCTGACGGCGGCTGACTTCCTGCTTGGCGTCGAGCACCTTTTGCTTGCGCTGTTTGATCAATGACGTTTCGGTGCAGTTGGCGTTGACCTCGGCGAGTGCCTTTTCAAGGCCGGCCTGTTCTGCCTTGTTGCCCTCGGTCTTGGCATCCTGAATCTTGCTGCTGATCTCCTGGCTTTTGATCTGGCATTCGGACGGCACCGGGGCCTGAGCGTCTGCGAACACGGTTGTGGCGAGCAGCGTGCAACTGGTGAAAAGAATCAGTGGTGATAAAAACTGCATATGAACTCCGTTTGAATACGGACAGAAAAATGAACGTCCGCTACTTAAAACCTGAAATGCTCTGTGCCTGCAATTGCTGGCTCAGTGCCTGTACCTGCGGGGCCTGAAAAAAAGCCCTGAGCCTGGCTGCGCGACCAGGACCGATGCCTGGCTCTGCTTGCCATTGCTCCACACTGCGTTCAGCCAGCTCGTGCCAGTTGTCGGGCAGTCTGGCGCCTCCGGTGGGCGGCAGTCCGATGGCCTTGAGCCATGTCTGAAACGGCCGTTCGCGTGCGGTCTGCAGGCTGTTGAGCAGTTTAGCGCTACTGCGTTCAGCGAAGCCGGGAATGTTAGCAAGCTCAGCATGATTCAGGGTCATCCAATCGAGTAAGCCCATGATTTGGCCGTTCTCGATAAGCGTGTTCCAGGTCCCTGGACCCACGCCGGGCAACGCCAGGCCTTTCTTGCCGCTGAGCCATGCCAGTCTGGCGCGGAACTGGCTTTCACAGCCCGGTGTGGCTTGCCAGCAGCTCAGTTCATGAAAGTCTTCGGCTCGCGGAATGATTATGTCGGCTCGTTCGGCAGCACGGGCCACCACGCCGTCGAGTCGTGGGATCGTCAACCCGGCCAGGCTCACGGCGATCTGATCGCCAGGCCTGATATCCAGTGTTTGCCAGCGCTGCAGCGAGCCCGTGCTGATGCGGCTGACGGTACGGTCATCGAGGCGTACCGGGGTGAGCTCCAGCAACGGCGTAATTCTGCCGCTGCGGCCGATCTTGAAGTTGACCTTGCGCACCTCGGCCAGCGCCTGGGCGTAGGGATGTTTCCAGGCGGCGATCCAGTAAGGCGCACTGGCTTGCCAGCGTTGAGCAGGTGGACGTTGGCCTTGACGCATGATCACGCCATCGGTGGCGAACGGCAGGGGATTGCGATACCAATGCTCGCGCCAGCGTGCGGCCTTGGCGTAGTTTTCCAGTGGGTGCGAATAGGCCGCGCTGTCCTCAAAACCCATGGCTTGCAGGCCTGCGAGACGTTGCGCCATATCGCCAGGGCCGTTCGGCCAGTCCCAGACGAACAGCCCGATGGTGTCGGCCTGCTGCGGGCTGATCGTCTGCCGCGCCAGCAATCCCGCGACCTTGCTGCGCGCGTTGACGCTGCCGGATGCTGACTGAATATGGTCGTCCAGACGCCAGTACAACTCGCCTTGTAATATTGCGGAGTCAGCCTGGGGCAGTTGCTGAGGAATGGCCTTGATCAGTCGCGCCTGCGAGGTCCAGTCCTGCCCCTTGCGCCCATCACCACGACTGATCGCCTGCACAAGCTGGCCGTTTTCGTAGACCAGGGTGACGGCTACGCCATCGACCTTGGGTTGAATCCATAGATCGTTGCGGCCCTTGAGCCAGTCCTTGACGCTGCTTTCGTCGGCCAGCTTGTTGACGCCCGTGTGCGCAACGGGATGAGGCAACGGGCCGACTGCTGTCTTTAGCGGATCGGCCTCGGGGGTGGAAACGGCAAAGCACGAGCGCCACAGGTTCAGCTTCTGCCGCGCCTGATCGTAGAGCTCGTCCGGAATGGGCGAAATGCCCTGGCGGTGGTAGCTGTCGTCCCACGCAGCCATCTGCTGTTGCAAGTTTGTGACCTCGCTGCGCGCCTTGGCTGCAGACCAGTCAGGGCATTGACTGGCATGGCCGAGGCCGGGCAGAAGAAACACAAGAGCGAACGTCATCAGGCGACTGGTGGGCAGCATCGAAGCATCCTTGCTTTAGGAATGGGCTCGATGAGGCTAGTCGTTGTCGTGTGGTGAAGGGGCAGGGCTTGGTTACCGGGTTTTGCGATGGAGCAGGGCGGTATGTCCACGCGGAGTGCTCAGTGACTGAACCGGCGTCTTCGTGAGCAAGCTCACACGCCCTTCAGGCAGAAGCGCAGAGCATCGGGCACGATAGTTGAGGTTATCGTTCCTCACGCTCCAGCGTGGGAACGCAGTTCTCGACGCTCTGCGTCGTCAAGAGGACGCGGAGCGTCCAGAAAGGCATACGACGCAGAGCGCCGCACGATAGTCGCGACTGTACCGGCGTCTTCGTGAGCAAGCTCACACGCCCTTCAGGCAGAAGCGCAGATCATCGGGCACGATAGTTGAGGTTATCGTTCCTCACGCTCCCGCGTGGGAATGCCTTGGGTGACGCTCTGCGTCACAAGTCTGCGGCGCGCCGCAATTTCTTGATCGGACTCGGACCGTCCATATCTCCAGACGAAAAAAAGCCCCGAAACGACCAGGTCGTCCGGGGCTTTTTTCTGGGTTTTTACAGGCCGGCAGCTGCGCGCAGGGCGTCGGCGCGGTCGGTTTTTTCCCAGGTGAAGGCGGTGAAGGTGTCATCGCCAACGGTCATTTCGACCGGGATACGACCGAAGTGGCCGTAGGCTGCAGTGGCCTGGTACATCGGGTGCAGCAGGTCGAGCATGGTGGTGATTGCGTAAGGACGCAGGTCGAAGTTGTCGCGGACCAGTTTGATGATCTTGTCATCGGACAGCTTGCCGGTGCCGAACGTGTTCAGCGAGATCGAAGTCGGTTGAGCGACGCCGATGGCGTAGGACACCTGGATCTCGCAACGCTCGGCCAGGCCGGCAGCGACGATGTTCTTGGCCACGTAACGACCGGCGTAGGCGGCCGAGCGGTCAACCTTCGATGGGTCCTTGCCGGAGAAAGCGCCGCCGCCGTGACGGGCCATGCCGCCGTAGGTGTCGACGATGATCTTGCGGCCGGTCAGGCCACAGTCGCCTACCGGGCCACCGATGATGAAGTTGCCGGTCGGGTTGATGTGGAACTGGGTGTCCTTGTGCAGCAGGTGCGCAGGGATGACGTGCTTGACGATCAGCTCCATCACGCCTTCGCGCAGGTCCTTGTACGACACATCCGGGTTGTGCTGGGTCGACAACACGATAGCGTCAACGCCGACCACCTTGCCGTTTTCGTAACGGCAGGTAACCTGGGATTTGGCATCCGGGCGCAGCCACGGCAGCAGGCCGGATTTACGCGCTTCGGCCTGACGCTGCACCAGCTGGTGGGAGAAGGTGATCGGCGCTGGCATCAGCACGTCGGTCTCGTTGCTGGCGTAGCCGAACATCAGGCCCTGGTCGCCAGCGCCCTGATCTTCAGGTTTGCTGCGGTCAACGCCCTGGGCGATGTCTACCGACTGCTTGCCGATGATGTTCATCACGCCGCAGGTCGCGCCGTCGAAACCGACGTCGGAGCTGTTGTAGCCGATGTCGAGGATGACGTTACGCACGATGTCTTCCAGATCGACCCAGGCCGAAGTCGACACTTCGCCAGCGATGATCGCCACACCGGTCTTGACCAGTGTTTCGCACGCTACACGGGCGTATTTGTCTTCAGCGATGATGGCGTCCAGAACCGCGTCGGAAATCTGGTCGGCGATCTTGTCCGGATGCCCTTCGGACACGGACTCGGAGGTGAAAAGTGAGTATTCGCTCATCTCTACGGGTTTCCTTCATTTTACCGATGGTGAGTGTCGCCAGCCGGTCGCTGAAAATGGCGAACCTGGATCTGGAAACCATTACGTAAGCCTACATAGAGGCTTTCCCCGGGAACTAGCCCCGCAGCGATGGCCCAACGGGCCAGGTCTTCCTGCTCGAAACCTAACCAGAGATCGCCACAGGCCTCCCTGGCCCAACTCTGGTCATGACTACACAATTCTGTTACCAGCAGGCTACCGCCGGGTTTTACATGTTCGGCCAGTTGCCTCAAGGCTTCGGCCGGTACCGCGAAATGATGCAGCACCATGTTGAGGACGACGCAATCGGCACTGACTTTAGCGTCGGTCAGTGCATCGGCCAGCCTCAGCTCAACGTTAGCCAGCGCCTTGCGCTCGCAGACGCTACGCGCCAGGTCCAGCATCACCGGGCTGTTGTCCATCGCGATGACCTGACCGAAGCGCCGCGCCAGCTCAGGGAGGAAGCCGCCGTCACCGGGGCCTACTTCCAGAGCGGTTGCCTGCGCACCAAAGCTCAGTTTGTCGAGCAGGGTCAGCAGGCTTTCGCTGTACTGCGCCAAACCGGCGATCAGGTCCTGCTGGGCGCGAAACTTTTCTGCGGTACGGGCGAAAAAATCCTGACTGGCCAGTGCCCGTTGCCGATGCACCAGGCCGATACGGCTCTGTACGTCGTCCGGCAAGTCCAGCGTATCCACTTCGTCGAGCAACGCCGCATGCAGCCTGCCACCCGGCAGTTCGGTGTGGGGCAGGGCGCGCCGGTAGAAAATCGCGTTGCCTTCACGCCGTGTCGCGACCAGATCAGCCTGCGCCAGCACCTTGAGGTGATGGCTCATGCCGGACTGGCCGATAGCGAAAATCTGCGCCAGTTCCAGCACGCCGAACGAGTCGTTGGTCAGCACACGCAGCACGTTCAGCCGCAAGGGATCGCCGCCGGCCTTGCACAATGCAGAGAGGTCGTCGCATGCATCGTGGCGAATGGCAGGTACACGCAGGTTCATAGCTGCGCAGTCTAGAGAGCGATCCGGAGTGTCGCAAGGGCAATATCAAAAAGTTTTGATATTGCTGGATGGATGGCGCCGGTCAGGCGTTGTGAACTTGTCGTGCAGGCGGGTGATCCAGTCTTTGCGTGGCAAATAATGTCCGCAACCCCGGAAAAAAGCCTATGGTCGTCTATCTGTGATTGCCCCCGGCCTGTCCGTGAGGGAAAATGACCTTCTTTTTCTCAATCCTATTTCTTAATTCCCAGGAGATCAGCGATGCCAAGCCGTCGTGAGCGTGCCAACGCTATTCGTGCCCTCAGCATGGATGCCGTGCAAAAAGCCAACAGCGGCCATCCGGGTGCCCCCATGGGCATGGCGGATATCGCCGAGGTTCTTTGGCGCGATTATCTGAAGCACAACCCGGCAAACCCTGCGTTTGCCGACCGTGACCGTTTCATCATGTCCAACGGCCACGGCTCGATGCTGGTCTACTCGTTGCTGCACCTGACCGGCTACGACCTGTCCATCGACGACCTGAAAAACTTCCGTCAATTGCACAGCCGCACTCCGGGTCACCCGGAATACGGTTACACGCCTGGCGTCGAGACCACCACCGGTCCGCTGGGTCAGGGCTTTGCCAACGCCGTCGGTTTCGCTGCTGCCGAGAAGACCCTCGCCGCACAGTTCAACCGTCCAGGCCACTCCATCGTCGATCACCATACCTACGTGTTCATGGGCGATGGCTGCATGATGGAAGGTATTTCCCACGAAGCGGCGTCGCTGGCCGGCACGTTGCAGCTGAACAAGCTGATCGCGTTCTACGACGACAACGGCATCTCCATCGATGGTGAAGTGGAAGGCTGGTTCACCGACGATACGCCTAAGCGTTTCGAGTCGTACGGCTGGTTGGTGATCCGCAATGTCGACGGTCATGACCCTGAAGAAATCAAGACAGCCATCGAAACCGCTCGCAAGAGCGACCAGCCAACGCTGATCTGCTGCAAGACCACCATCGGTTTCGGTTCGCCGAACAAGCAGGGCAAGGAAGAGTCCCACGGTGCGCCACTGGGTGCTGACGAAATCGCCCTGACCCGTGCCGCGCTGAAGTGGAATCACGGTCCTTTCGAAATCCCGGCTGATATCTATGCCGAGTGGAACGCGAAGGAAAAAGGTCTGGCGGCCGAAGCCGAGTGGGACCAGCGCTTTGCTGCCTATTCCGCCGCGTTCCCGGAGCTGGCCAACGACTTCATTCGTCGCATGAGTGGGCAATTGCCTGCAGATTTCGCTGAAAAATCAGCGGCTTATGTCGCTGAAGTCAACGCCAAGGGCGAAACCATCGCCAGCCGCAAGGCCAGCCAGAACGCACTGGGGGCACTCGGCCCGTTGCTGCCTGAAATTCTGGGTGGTTCGGCTGACCTTGCCGGATCCAACCTGACCATCTGGAAAGGCTGCAAGAGCATCACCGGCGAAGACCCTAACGGCAACTACCTGCATTACGGTGTTCGCGAGTTCGGTATGGGCGCCATGATGAACGGCATCGCCCTGCACGGCGGCTTCGTGCCTTACGGCGCAACCTTCCTGATCTTCATGGAATATGCTCGCAACGCGGTGCGTATGGCCTCGTTGATGAAGAAGCGCGTGATCTACGTATTCACTCACGACTCCATCGGTCTGGGCGAAGACGGCCCGACTCACCAGCCGATCGAGCAATTGACCAGCCTGCGTACCACGCCGAACCTGGACACCTGGCGTCCTGCGGATGCCGTGGAGTCGGCCGTGGCATGGAAACACGCTATCGAGCGTGACGATGGCCCGTCGGCACTGATCTTCTCCCGTCAGAACCTGACTCATCAGGCGCGTGACGAGAAGCAACTGTCCTACATCGCGCGTGGCGGTTACGTACTGCGTGATTGCGCTGCCGAGCCTGAGCTGATCCTGATCGCGACCGGTTCGGAAGTCGGTCTGGCTGTCCAGGCTTACGACAAGCTGACCGAACAGGGCCGCAACGTGCGCGTGGTGTCCATGCCATGCACCAGCATTTTCGAAGCTCAGGATGCTGCTTACAAGCAGGCGGTGCTGCCGTTGCAGGTCAGCGCGCGTATTGCCATCGAAGCGGCTCACGCCGACTACTGGTACAAATACGTAGGTCTGGAAGGGCGCGTGATCGGCATGACTACCTTCGGCGAGTCGGCCCCTGCGCCAGCGCTGTTCGAAGAGTTCGGGTTCACGCTGGAAAACGTCCTGAGCACTGCTGAAGAGCTGCTCGAAGACTGATCAGCTATGTGATGTTGATGTTGTGGGAGCGACCGGGGCGGCGATCCGCCTTGCTCGCGAAGGAAGCGCCTCGGTGAGTCAGGCAAACCGGGTGCTCCCATTCGCGAGCAAAGCGGATCGCCGCCCCTGTTGCTCCCACAGGTTTTATCGTTTACGCAATCAGATCCAGCCCCTGGCGAAAATTTCATGCCCCAGCCCCGCCCTTACAAAGTTGCTCTGAACGGTTACGGCCGTATTGGTCGTTGCGTTGTTCGCGCGCTGTGCGAGCGAGGGGCCAAGGCCGGGTTTGAAGTGGTTGCCATCAACGATCTGGCCGACATGGCCAGTCTTGAATACCTCACGCGCTTTGACTCCACACACGGCCGGTTTCCCGGCGAAGTGCGGGTCGAAGGGCAATACCTGCACATCAATGACCACCGGATCAAGGTCCTGCGCAGTGCGACGCCCGAAGGCATCGACTGGGCCGGTCTGGAAGTCGATCTGGTGCTTGAGTGTTCCGGTGTCTACAACACTCGCGAAGATGGCCAGCGCTTTCTGGAGGCCGGTGCGCCGCGGGTGCTGTTTTCCCAGCCGATGGCCAGCGAACGGGATGTCGATGCCACCGTGGTGTTCGGCATCAATCAGCACAAGCTGACTGGCCGCGAGCTGCTGGTCTCGGCCGCGTCGTGCACCACCAACTGCAGCGTGCCGCTGCTGCGCTTGCTGGATCAGGCCATCGGCCTGGAATACATGACCATTACCACCATCCATTCGGCGATGAACGATCAACCGGTGATCGACGCTTATCATCACGAGGATCTGCGCCGTACGCGGTCGGCTTTCCAGTCGATCATTCCGGTGTCCACCGGTCTGGCGCGAGGAATCGAACGGCTGCTTCCGGAACTTGCCGGCCGAATTCAGGCCAAAGCTGTTCGCGTGCCGACGGTGAATGTGTCCTGTCTGGACATTACGTTGCAGATGTCGCGAGACACCGATGCCGTGGAGATCAACCGTATCCTGCGTGAGGCCGCCACCAGCGGTCCGCTCAAGGGACTGCTGGCCTACACGGAATTGCCGCACGCCAGTTGCGATTTCAACCATGACCCGCATTCGGCCATTGTCGATGCGAGTCAGACCCGCGTTTCCGGACCCCGGCTGGTCAATCTGCTGGCCTGGTTCGACAACGAGTGGGGCTTTGCCAATCGAATGCTCGACGTCGCCGATCACTTTCTGCGCGTCGCTGACCAATAACAGTAAAAAAACAGGAATGCTCATGACCGTCTTGAAGATGACCGACCTCGATCTGCAAGGTAAACGTGTACTGATTCGCGAAGACCTCAACGTCCCGGTAAAGGACGGCGTAGTCAGCAGTGATGCACGTATCCTCGCTTCGCTGCCGACCATCAGGCTGGCGTTGGAGAAGGGCGCGGCCGTCATGGTCTGCTCACACCTTGGCCGCCCGACAGAGGGTGAGTTTTCTGCCGAGAACAGCCTCAAGCCGGTTGCCGACTACCTGAGCAAGGCGCTGGGTCGTGACGTTCCGCTGGTTGCCGATTACCTGGAAGGGGTCGACGTGAAAGCGGGTGATGTCGTCCTGTTCGAGAACGTTCGCTTCAACAAGGGCGAGAAAAAGAACGCCGACGAGCTGGCGCAGCAATACGCAGCACTGTGCGACGTGTTCGTGATGGATGCCTTTGGCACCGCCCACCGTGCCGAGGGTTCTACTCACGGCGTGGCAAAATTCGCCAAGGTGGCAGCGGCAGGTCCGTTGCTGGCCGCCGAGCTTGAAGCACTGGGCAAGGCCCTGGGCGCTCCGGCCCAGCCGATGACCGCCATCGTGGCGGGCTCCAAGGTCTCCACCAAGCTGGACGTACTCAACAGCCTGAGCGGCATCTGCAATCAGTTGATCGTCGGCGGCGGCATTGCCAACACCTTTCTGGCTGCGGCCGGTCACAAGGTCGGTAAATCGTTGTACGAACCTGACCTGCTCGACACCGCTCGTGCCATCGCCGCCAAGGTCAGCGTGCCATTGCCGACGGACGTGGTGGTTGCCAAGGAGTTCGCCGAGAGCGCTGCCGCTACTGTCAAACTGATCGCTGACGTCGCCGATGACGATATGATTCTCGATATTGGCCCGCAAACTGCTGCGCATTTCGCCGAATTACTGAAATCTTCCGGCACTATCCTGTGGAACGGTCCGGTCGGCGTTTTTGAGTTCGATCAGTTCGGCGAAGGCACCAAAACGCTGGCCAAGGCCATCGCTGAAAGCCAGGCGTTCTCCATCGCGGGCGGTGGCGACACGCTGGCGGCCATCGACAAGTATGGTGTGGCAGAACAGATTTCCTACATTTCGACCGGTGGCGGTGCGTTCCTCGAGTTCGTGGAAGGCAAGGTTCTGCCTGCGGTGGAAATGCTCGAACAACGCGCCAAGGCTTGAGTGAAAGCCTTGGACAAGGAGTGGTCAATGGTCAGGGCGTTACCGTGGTTTCTCATCGCAGGTTTACTGGCCGGTTGCGCGGGCAAGCCTGCGGCTGAAGAGGTGGAGAGCGACTCCCCGACCCAACCGCTCCAGCTAAGCTGCTATCAGGCGGGCTGGCAGGCAGAAACGGTGCCGGTGGTCTACAAGCGCGGCGGCCCCGAGGTGTGGGATCGTTACGAATTCATGCCGCGGACAGGCAATGTAGGGTGTCTGTGAGCCAGGTCTGAAACCCGTTGGCAACATTGACGGGCTTCAGCGGTCTTTAAAGGGTGGATATTTTTCCGGGAAAGGAGTTTCGCCATGAAGATCGCTGCCCTGGCTCTGATGAGCTGCATTGTACTGGCTGGTTGTACCGGTTCTGGCTCGCGTGCCAAGACCTGTCAGATATTCAGCCCGGCCGCCGTGAATGTGCCCACGACTGAAAACAGTCAACGGGTTGAGGCACATGTCACCGGTGAGCCGGCCGATGACCGAAAACAGGAACAGAACTGCCCCTGACAGTTGAAACGAACGGCACACGCCGCGTTTCGCAGGGCAGCCAGGAGACGTAATGAAAGGCGTGATTGCCCTCGGGGTGTTGGCAGTGCTTGGCGGTTGTTCGAGCATGAGTTCACCGCAGCAGAATGACCCTTGGAATCGCTGGGTATGTGACAGCAATGCAGAGGTCAACTGGCGCTACATCGACTCGGCCAAAAAGGAAGTCGATGTTCGTCTGAATCAAAGCGATCAGGTGTTCAGGCTCAAGGCTGAACCCGGCGCTGCCAGCGGTACGCTGTACAGCAACAATGTGTTGGCATTCGTCAACAAGGGTAGCGAGGGCCTGATCTATTGGGACGCTACCAACGATCTGATCGGTCGCGGCTGCAAGGCCAGATAAGTCGGATCTCGGGCACACACGCGCGGCCTTGTGGCTGAGCTTATAACTTGAATGGCAGCCGCCACTACGGCAGGCTTGCTCGACTAACGACCCTACCGGGAGAGACACAGACAATGGCACTTATCAGCATGCGCCAGATGTTGGACCACGCAGCCGAATTCGGCTACGGCGTTCCAGCTTTCAACGTAAACAACCTGGAACAGATGCGCGCCATTATGGAAGCGGCCGACAAGACCGACTCCCCGGTGATCGTCCAGGCTTCTGCCGGTGCCCGCAAATACGCCGGTGCGCCGTTCCTGCGTCACCTGATCCTCGCCGCGATCGAAGAATTCCCGCACATCCCGGTGGTCATGCACCAGGACCACGGTACCAGCCCTGACATCTGCCAGCGCTCGATCCAGCTGGGCTTCAGCTCGGTGATGATGGACGGCTCGCTACGTGAAGACGGCAAGTCCCCGGCTGATTACGACTATAACGTCGACGTGACCCGTCGCGTTGTTTCCTTCGCTCACGCCTGCGGCGTTTCCGTGGAAGGCGAGCTGGGCGTGCTGGGCTCGCTGGAAACCGGCATGGCTGGTGAAGAAGACGGCGTGGGTGCGGAAGGCGTTCTGGATCACAGCCAGATGCTGACCGACCCGGAAGAAGCCGCTGACTTCGTCAAGCGCACTCAGGTCGATGCCCTGGCCATCGCCATCGGCACCAGCCACGGCGCTTACAAGTTCACCAAGCCGCCTACCGGCGACATCCTGGCGATCGAGCGCATCAAAGAGATCCACAAGCGCATCCCTAACACTCACCTGGTGATGCACGGTTCTTCGTCCGTTCCACAGGAATGGCTGAAAATCATCAACGAGTTCGGCGGCGACATCAAAGAAACCTACGGTGTGCCGGTCGAAGAAATCGTTGAAGGCATCAAGCACGGCGTGCGCAAGGTCAACATCGATACTGACCTGCGTCTGGCATCGACCGGTGCGATCCGCGAATTCATGGCCAAAAACCCGAGCGAGTTCGACCCGCGCAAGTACCTGGCCAAGACTGTTGTGGCCATGCGTGACGTATGTATCGCCCGTTATGAAGCATTCGGCACCGCTGGCAACGCCTCGAAGATCAAGCCGATCTCCCTGGACGCCATGTTCGAACGCTACGCGCGTGGCGAGCTGGATGCCAAGGTCAACTGAGTTGATTGAGCATTGAAGAAACCCGCAGAAATGCGGGTTTTTTTATGTCGGGTCAAAAGTAACTGCGCGGCGAATGAATGTGACGCGGAGCGTCACGAACTGCATTCCCACGCAGAAGCGTGAGGAACGATAATCCCCGCTATCGTGCGACGCTCTGCGTCGCATGCCGTTCTGGACGCTCTGCGTCCTCTCTCGAAAGGCTTAAACGCTCTTCATCACACCCGCACACGCCGCCTTGTACGCTTCGTGCTGATACTTGTTCAGGGTGTCGGGCAGGGCGAAGGTGTGTTTCTTGTTCTGCGCATTGACGGTCTGCGGCGATATGAGCACCACGTTGCAATCAGACATCAGTTGAAAGATGGTTTCGATCTTGAAGGTGGTCGGCCCGCCAGCGAATTCGCCTTTCTTGCTGCGCTTCTTGATAACCACATGGCTGATGCCGTTTTCACGCACGAAACCGGCGAGTTGCGTGGAGAAGGCTTTGACGTTGGCGGCCTCGTCATCGTCCTCCAGCGCAAGCTTCTTGGTGGCGAGCGGCAAGTGCTCGATGCCGCCATTACGTCGAGTGGCGAGGGCGAAGATAGCTTCGCTGCCTTTGATTTCTACACCGCAAATAATCATGAGAAAACCTGATGAGCTCGTTCATATAAAGAGGCAGGTTATCTCATCGTAGACGTTATTCCTGCGCTATCGACTCCAGATACTCCGAGCGCTCGTCACTCATGCGCGCAATGCAGTCGTTTTCGCTGATAGTGAAGGCTTTGCTGCCTGCTGCAGAAGGGAAGACCTCAACCGCGCAGTCGGCGTCACGCAGCTTCTCCCAGGCTTGCTGGGCGGTCTTGAGTTTGCTGGTAAAGTCGTTGAACTGCGTCTTGTTGGCGACGAACTGCGACTGAACGCGCTTGAGCAGGTTGTCGAAGTTTTCCTTGAGCAACTGTTCGGCAGTGGTGCGGCTGTAGGCCGAGCATTCCAGGGTCTGCTTGTCGTCCTCGACACCGTCGCAGGGCGACGCGTCCGGATTCTGGGCGGCGTGTACGCCTGTCACGGCCGTCGTCATAAGGGCCAGGGTCAGCAAAAACGTTTTCATCGAGTCGCTCCGATCCATTGATAGGCTCGATTCTGTCTCAAGCGTGAGACATTGAACAGGTTTACGACATCGCCCGACGACTCGCCGTCCCCCTTTGTCGCATCTTGACGCTTTCGGCAAACCCCCTGTCGTTTTTGCACCCGGTTCCCCTGACCCTCCGGCATATGCTGACCCCATTAGCGCCGACAGCCGATTCGGCGCACCGCAATCAAAAAAGGGGACAGCCTGATGAGCCCAGCCGAATTACACGCCGACAGCATCGTTATTGACGGGCTGATCATCGCCAAGTGGAACCGCGAGCTGTTCGAAGACATGCGCAAGGGAGGCCTGACCATGGCCAACTGCACCGTGTCGGTGTGGGAGGGCTTTCAGGCGACCATCAACAGCATCTGCACCAGCCAGAAACTGATGCGCGAAAACAGCGACCTGGTCATGCCGGTGCATACCACAGCCGACATCCGCAAGGCCAAGGAACTGGGCAAGACCGGCATTCTGTTCGGCTTCCAGAACGCACACGCCTATGAAGACCAGATCGGCTACGTCGAGATCTTCAAGAAGCTCGGCGTCGGCATCGTGCAGATGTGCTACAACACCCAGAATCTGGTGGGCACGGGCTGCTACGAGCGCGATGGCGGGCTGTCGGGTTTCGGTCGTGAGATCGTCGCTGAAATGAACCGTGTCGGGGTGATGTGCGACCTGTCCCACGTCGGCTCGAAAACCTCGGAAGAAGTCATTCTCGAATCGAAAAAGCCGGTCTGCTACTCCCACTGTCTGCCCTCCAGCCTCAAGGAACACCCGCGCAACAAGTCCGACGCCGAACTGAAGTTCATCGCCGATCATGGCGGTTTTGTCGGCGTGACCATGTTCGCGCCGTTCCTGGCCAAGGGCATCGAGTCGACCATTGACGATTACGCCGAAGCCATCGAATACGTCATGAACATCGTCGGCGAAGACGCCATCGGCATTGGCACTGACTTCACTCAGGGTCACGGCCAGGAGTTTTTCGAGTACCTGACCCACGACAAGGGCTACGCCCGCCGCCTGACCAACTTCGGCAAGATCATCAACCCGCTGGGCATCCGCACCGTTGGCGAGTTTCCCAATCTGACTGAAACGCTGCTCAAGCGCGGTCACTCCGAACGCGTGGTGCGCAAGATCATGGGCGAGAACTGGGTCAACGTTCTGGCCGACGTCTGGGGCGAGTAACCCGCCCGCCATACCTTATCGAATTGAACCCCCACGGCCCTTCGAGCGGTGGGTGTAGCCCGAATCATCTGGAGTTTGACCGCCATGGCTAAAATCGCCCCGCAACTGCCCATCGAAGTCGACAGCGAAACCGGCGTCTGGACCTCCGATGCGTTGCCGATGCTGTACGTGCCCCGGCACTTTTTCGTCAACAACCACATGGGCATCGAAGAAGTGCTGGGCGCCGATGCCTACGCCGACATCCTCTACAAGGCGGGTTACAAATCCGCCTGGCACTGGTGCGAAAAGGAAGCCGAATGCCACGGCCTGGAAGGCGTTGCGGTGTTCGAGCACTACATGAAGCGTCTGTCGCAGCGTGGCTGGGGCCTGTTCAAGATCCAGGACATCGACGTCGAGAAAGGCACTGCCAGTGTGAAGCTGGAGCACTCCTGTTTCGTGTACGTCTACGGCAAGGTCGGGCGCAAGGTCGATTACATGTTCACCGGCTGGTTCGCCGGGGCCATGGATCAGATCCTCGCTGCCAGTGGCAGCGCTGTGCGTACGGTTGCCGAGCAGGTTTACGGTGGTTCCGAAGACGGTCATGACGACGGTCTGTTTGTCGTCAAGCCGCTGTAAATCGAGGATCGGGTTATGGCTTTCGAAGCGATGTTCCAGCCGATCCAGATCGGCAAGCTCACCATCCGCAATCGCGTGCTGAGCACTGCGCACGCCGAGGTCTACGCCACCGATGGCGGCATGACCACGGATCGTTACGTGAAGTACTACGAGGAAAAAGCCAAGGGCGGCATCGGCCTGGCCATTTGTGGCGGCTCTTCAAGCGTGGCCATCGACAGCCCGCAAGGCTGGTGGAAATCGGTCAACCTGGCAACCGACAGAATCATCCCGCACTTCCAGAACCTTGCCGACGCCATGCACAAGCATGGCGCCAAGATCATGATCCAGATTACCCACATGGGCCGTCGCTCGCGCTGGGATGGCGATCACTGGCCGACCCTGATGTCGCCGTCGGGCATTCGCGAGCCGGTACATCGGGCAACCTGCAAAACCATCGAGCCCGAGGAAATCTGGCGGGTGATCGGCAACTACGCCAGTGCTGCGGCGCGTGCCAAGGCCGGTGGTCTGGATGGCGTCGAGTTGTCGGCGGTGCATCAGCACATGATCGACCAGTTCTGGAGCCCGCGGGTCAACAAGCGCACCGATGAATGGGGTGGCAGTTTCGAGAACCGCATGCGCTTCGGCCTGGAAGTGATCAAGGCGGTGCGCAAGGAAGTCGGCCCCGACTTCTGCGTAGGGTTGCGCATCTGTGGCGACGAGTTTCATCCCGATGGCCTAAGCCACGAGGACATGAAACAGATCGCCAAGTATTACGACGACACCGGCATGATCGATTTCATCGGCGTGGTGGGCTCGGGCTGTGACACCCACAACACCCTGGCGAACGTTATTCCGAACATGAGTTACCCACCGGAGCCGTTCCTGCACCTGGCGGCCGGGATCAAGGAAGTGGTCAAGGCCCCGGTGCTGCACGCGCAGAACATCAAGGACCCGAACCAGGCAACGCGAATTCTGGAAGGTGGCTATGTCGATATGGTCGGCATGACCCGCGCGCACATTGCCGACCCGCACCTGATCGCCAAGATCAAGATGGGCCAGATCGACCAGATCAAGCAGTGCGTCGGTGCCAACTACTGCATCGATCGCCAGTATCAAGGGCTGGATGTGCTGTGCATCCAGAACGCCGCCACGTCCCGCGAATACATGGGCGTGCCGCACATCATCGAGAAATCCGCCGGACCCAGGCGCAAGGTCGTGGTGGTCGGTGCCGGTCCTGCCGGGATGGAAGCCGCACGGGTCTCTGCCGAACGCGGACATGATGTGACCCTGTTCGAGAAAAAGGACTTCATCGGCGGGCAGATCACCACCGCATCGAAGGCACCGCAACGCGACCAGATCGCTGGCATCACGCGCTGGTTCCAGCTGGAGCTGGCGCGCCTGAAAGTCGACCTGCGTCTGGGCACCGCAGCGGATGCGGCAACCATTCTCGATCTGCGGCCCGACATCGTGGTGCTCGCGGTCGGCGGTCACCCGTTTCTTGAGCAGAACGAACACTGGGGGGCGGCTGAAGGCCTGGTGGTCAGCAGTTGGGATGTGCTGGACGGCAAGGTGGCGCCCGGCAAGAACGTGCTGGTCTACGACACCATCTGCGAGTTCACCGGCATGTCGGTGGCCGATTTTCTGGCCGACAAGGGCTGCCAGGTCGAAATCGTCACCGATGACATCAAGCCGGGCGTGGCGATTGGCGGAACCTCGTTCCCGACCTACTACCGCAGCATGTACCCCAAGGAAGTGATCATGACCGGCGACATGATGCTGGAAAAGGTCTATCGCGAGGGCGACAAGCTGGTGGCGGTGCTGGAAAACGAATACACCGGCGCCAAGGAAGAGCGGGTCGTCGATCAGGTGGTGGTGGAAAACGGCGTGCGTCCCGACGAAGCGATCTACTACGCGCTCAAGGAAGGCTCGCGCAACAAGGGCCAGATCGATATCGATGCGCTGTTCGCCATTCAGCCACAGCCATCGTTGAGCCAGCCGGGTGACGGTTATCTGCTGTTTCGTATCGGCGATTGCGTGGCGCAGCGTAATACCCACGCGGCGATCTATGACGGCTTGCGGCTGTGCAAGGACTTTTAAGGCTCGCCTGTCTTTGATTCCGGCCGCAGGCCGTGGGAGCGAACGGGTTCGCGAATGCGATAGATCAGCCGACATGCGGGTTGTCTGATCCACGGTTTTTGCGAATCAACGAAGCGTCACCCGGACTGCAAGACCGCTTGGTACCTGGAGCTTCAGATGCTAGACACCCTTCTTCCGATCCTGCTGTTCAGCGCCCTGGCCCTTGCGGCGCTGGGCGCCTGGAGGCGGGCAACCCTGTGGCGCAACGGTCGGTCGTCGAAAGTCGATTGGCTGGGTGGTCTGCTGGCCATGCCCAAGCGGTACATGGTCGATCTGCATCACGTGGTCGCGCGTGACAAATACATCGCCAACACCCACGTGGCCACAGCGGGCGGAGCGGTGGCCTCGATTGTGCTGGCGATTCTGGTGCACGGTTTCGGTGTGCATAACCGCGTGCTTGGTTACGCACTGCTGTTGATGACGGCGGTGATGTTCGTCGGTGCGGTGTTTGTCTATCGTCGTCGTCTCAATCCGCCTGCGCGTCTGTCGAAAGGCCCGTGGATGCGCCTGCCGAAAAGCCTCATGGCGTTTTCCGCGAGCTTCTTTCTGGTCTCGTTGCCAGTGGCGGGCATTCTTCCCGAGCACTTCGGCGGATGGGTACTGGTCGCTGTTCTCGGGCTGGGCGTGCTGTGGGGCGTAAGCGAACTGTTTTTCGGCATGACCTGGGGCGGGCCGATGAAGCACGCCTTCGCCGGGGCGCTGCACCTGGCCTGGCACCGGCGTGCCGAGCGTTTTGGTGGTGGACGTTCCACGGGCCTGAAACCTTTGGACCTGAACGATCGAACCGCACCGCTGGGCGTGGAGAAACCTCAGGACTTCACTTGGAACCAACTGCTGGGCTTCGACGCCTGCGTGCAGTGCGGCAAGTGCGAAGCGGCCTGCCCGGCGTTTGCCGCAGGCCAGCCACTCAACCCTAAAAAGCTGATTCAGGACATGGTGGTCGGCCTTGTCGGGGGCACCGACGCAAAATTTGCCGGCAGTCCCTATCCATCGCTGGACGGCAAAGGCAAGCCACTGGGCGAGCATGGTGGTAATCCGCATCAGCCCATCGTCAACGGGCTGGTGGACGCCGAAACGCTGTGGTCCTGCACCACGTGCCGAGCCTGTGTCGAAGAGTGCCCGATGATGATCGAGCACGTCGATGCCATCGTCGACATGCGCCGCCACCTGACCCTCGAAAAGGGCGCTACGCCGAACAAGGGCGCCGAGGTGCTGGACAACCTGATCGCCACCGACAACCCCGGCGGGTTTGCACCGGGCGGGCGAATGAACTGGGCGGCCGATCTGAACCTGACATTGCTCAGCGAGAAAAAAACCGTAGATGTGCTGTTCTGGGTCGGTGATGGCGCGTTCGACATGCGTAATCAACGCACCCTGCGCGCGTTCGTCAAAGTCCTCAAGGCGGCCGGGGTGGATTTCGCCGTGCTGGGCCTCGAAGAACGCGACAGCGGTGATGTGGCCAGGCGGTTGGGTGATGAAGCGACCTTCCAGATGCTCGCCCTACGCAACATTCAGACCCTGTCCCGTTACGATTTCAAACGTATCGTGACCTGCGACCCACACAGCTTTCATGTGCTGAAAAACGAATATGGCGCTTTTGGCGGTGACTATCAGGTGCAGCATCACAGCACCTTCATGGCCGAGCTGGTGCGCAGCGGCGCCCTGACGCTGGGCCAGCACAAAGGCGCCAGCGTGACTTATCACGATCCGTGTTACCTGGGGCGTTACAACGGTGAATACGAGGCGCCGCGTGAAGTGCTGCGTGCACTGGGTATAGAAATCAGGGAAATGCATCGCTCGGGCTTTCGTTCCCGCTGCTGTGGCGGTGGTGGCGGCGCGCCGATCACCGATATCCCCGGCAAACAGCGGATTCCTGACATGCGCATGGACGACATTCGTGAGACGGCTGCCGAGCTGGTTGCGGTAGGTTGTCCACAGTGCACAGCCATGCTCGAAGGCGTTGTCGAGCCGCGACCACTGATCAAGGACATTGCCGAACTGGTCGCCGATGCGCTGATTGAGGAAGTTATCCCCAACACGCCAGCGCCTGCCAAACGTGAACCCGCGGAGGTGCTCTGATGAGTGACATTATCCGCCGTGATCCGCGCGCCGAGTGGATTGCCCGCAATCGACTGCACCCATTGCATGCGGCCATGCAGCCGGCGCAGAGCCGCTGGATGGGGCCGAACGGCCTGATGCGCAAGAACGTGCACGGCCTGGGTTTTATCGGTCCCAACGGCATCAAGCGTATCGACCGCAGCGGCGCTCAGCAGGGCGGCACGGTTAAGCGTTCGGCCGCTGCCGATGTGCAGTTGCCGCTGCATACCATCGTCGAGCCAGCGTTCCATATCACGGTGGTGCCCGATATGGTCGGCGGCCGCCTGAGCAGCCACGACCGCGACTTGCTGGGGCTGGCGCGTCAGCTGGCGGGGGCCGACGGTGCCGTGCTGGCGGTGGTGTTCGGCGAACACAAGGAAACTGCTTTCGACGTTGCTGGCGTGGATCGGTTATTAGTTATCGATGGTGCCGGGTTCGACGGTTATTCACCGGAACAGCGCGTGCAGGGTTTGCGAGCTGTGGATAACCAGTTCAACCCGCGCCACTGGCTGCTGCCGGACAGCCGCACCGGCGGTGGCGAACTGGGAAGACGTTTTGCCGCCAGCATCGGCGAGCGACCTGCAACGCGGGTCTGGCAGGTCAAGGACCAGCTGTGCATAAGTCGCGCAGGTGCCGGTCGCGAAGACCTGGTTCGGCCTCTGGCCCGTCTGATTCTGGCCGCTGTAGAGTGCGCTGAACCGGTCAGCGATACCCGTCACGAGGTAGTGCCTGTCGAGTTGTCCACAGGCGTGGCGCGCAGTCTGCCGCGGATAGAGGACCTGGGAGCGGTTGCCGTCGATCCCGGAGCTATCCCCATGGCTGAAGCCGAATTCATTCTGTCTGGCGGCAATGGTGTCAAAGACTGGGACCTGTTTCATCAGGCCGCTTCGGCACTCGGGGCCACCGAAGGGGCGTCGCGGGTCGCAGTGGACGATGGTTTCATGGGCCGCGAGCGGCAGGTAGGCGCGAGTGGCACTTGGGTGACCGCAAGGGTGTATGTCGCCGTCGGTATTTCCGGGGCCATCCAGCATCTGCAGGGTATCGGCGCCTGTGACAAGGTCATTGCGATCAATCTGGATGCGGGGTGCGACATGGTCAAGCGTGCAGATCTATCGGTCATCGGCGAGAGCGCCGAAGTACTTACGGCACTGATCGCCGCAGTCGAAGCCTGGCGCAGCGGAGGTAAGCGTGATGCAGCCTGATGTGTCTGTGGATAAGCATGCGGTACAGATCATCAGTCTGGTGTCCATCGGGGCGCACCCGACATCAGGTCGTGCGCGCCGCGCCGAACAGGATGCGCGGGCCGTCGAGCTTGGTTTGCAGCTGGCTGGGGATAACTTGCAGGTACTGCACGCCGGCAATGCCGAAGAACCGGCGCTGCGCGCTTACCTTGGCATGGGGCTCAACGAGCTGCATGTGCTGGAGCAACCCGAGGGCGCCGATGCGCTGGTTGCGTTGACTGACTACCTCCGGGATTCTGCCGCGCAGGTGGTGTTGGCCGGCAGTCAGGCTGAAACCGGTGAAGGGTCGGGGATGCTGCCCTTTCTGTTGGCCGAAAGGCTGGGCTGGCCACTGGTGACCGGTCTGGCTGAAGTCGAGTCGTTGAACAACGGCACCGCACTGGTGTTGCAGGCTCTGCCTCGCGGCCAGCGTCGCCGGCTGAAGGTTCGTCTGCCGTTTCTGGCCACTGTGGATAACGCCGCTCCCAAACCTCGACAGAGCGCATTCGGACCCGCACAGCGTGGCACGCTGGACACCGAAAGCGTTCAGGTAGTGGCCGATGAGTTGTTGACGGATCAAGCGCTGCAGCCAGCCAGACCGCGGCCCAAACGCTTGAAGGTCATCAAAGCCAAGAGCGGCGCTGATCGCATGAAAGCCGCCACTGCCAAGGCCAGTGGCGGCGGGGGCCAGGTGCTCAAGGGGCTGCGCCCTGAAGAGGGAGCAGCCGCGATTCTGAAGCTGTTGATCGATGAGGGCGTCGTAAAGTAAGGCTAAGGTCTTGTGCTGCCCTCTTTGGTGGGCGGTTTGCCTTTCTGCTCGGAGAGAGGCTGGAAGTAGGCATACGAAATACTCCCGTCCAGATCACCGCCATTGCTGACCTCGACTTTGACATCCGCGTTTTCGTAACGGCGGTTGAAACTCGAAATGGTGGTGGGTAGCAAAATGGCTCGTTCGAACGTCACGCCTGTACGGCCTTGACCAATATTCTTTTCGGGAAGACTTACGCACAATCCCTGTGCGTGTGCCTGTGGATAATGTGTTCGTGAACGTCTGAAGGGCTTGTAGAACGTGGCTTTTGGAGTGGTGCTCAAAAAACGATCAATCTAACTCTTTATTTTCATTGCATTTTTTTGTGGATAAATGCGCGCTGCCATCTGCCAGCCACTGGGTTTGCCCACAATCTCTGTGCGCGTGCCTGTGGACAAGTTGTTTGTGATTGCCTGCAGGCCTTGTAAATAAAGGCTTTGGAGGTTTTGTATTAAAAATGATCAAAGCAGGGTTTTGCGTGCAGCGTTCGTTCATTCGGGTGGTTTTTCAGCCATTTTATACGTTGTCCACAGCAGGCCGTGTGATTGGGACGAAGTTGTACCCAAAGTCTGTTGGCGTTTCTGTGGATAAGGTGTTCGTGCTCGTCTGTAGCCCAATGAAATTAAGCTCTACAGAGATTTGGTTAAAAAACATACAGGCTCTGTGACTTAGGTGTTCCATGGTAAGTCGTTGTTGTCCTGACTATTTCCAGGCCCATGAAAAAACGACTTATCCATAAACGCTTTTTGGGCGCTGTGGATAAGTCGTTCATTTATGACATCGTCACCGTCTGTTTACGAGCCAGAGCCGGTACGCATGAGGCTCACTGCCATTCTTTGGGCCAGTCGCGGAAACCTCTGCCGCCTGCTTGCTCGGTCCAGGGCGCCCATAACGTCGGCACGGTGCCCGGCGCCCAGTCTGGTTGTGAATGGTGAGAATTGATGCAGATGTAAGAGGCACCCGCATGCATCACCTTATTCCCCTTCACGTAGTCAGTATCATCGTCCCATTCAGGCAATGCGTCGCTGGTCGAGGCCTGCACAACGTTGCTGGGCCCAGACAGTTCTAGATCTTTATCGCGTGCACCGACCAGATACTGATAGGTCTTGCCTGGGGTCAGGCCTCTGACGGTATAGGTCAGTATGGTTGAATCGACGGTCACAGCAGGCGCGTCGAAACTGTAGACACGGTAGACGTCAACGGCAGTACCCCCGGCAGGTGCATCCCATGCCAGTGAAACACTGGTGGTGGTCTCACCTGTCTGACGCAAGTTGCCCGGTGGCGCAGGTCGATCATTGGACGCCTCGGAGTCTGTAGTGGCCAGAAGTTTTTCAGAGGGTCCTGAGCTGTTACCCATACTGTCGGTCGCGACGATGTGATAATCATAAAGGCGGCTTTGCAGAAGGCCTTCGTCGGTGAAGGGAGGAGCTTTGCCCTCGCCTATCGAAACACCCTTGCGGAACAGCTCATAGTGAAACGGACCGCTGGCATCCGTCGAAACACTCCAGTCCAGCGTTATCGATGTGGTGGTCCGCCCGGTTGCCCTGAAGTCGACAGGTAATGAAGGTTTATAGGGTTCCGAATCGGTTGTGACTTCTATCAGGTTGCTGACCTCTGACCATTGAAGTTCTTCGTCTCTTGCCACAACGCGGTATTTATACGTACGGCCCGGGGTGAGTTCTTCATCGGTAAACGCATACGTTTCACCGCTGAGCGCTGTAGTAGGCCAGCCGTCCCGGTCAATTTGATACCTGTTGATTGGGCTATCGCTGGTAGACGCTGTCCATGTCAGCGACACACTTTTATCGGTGACGCCTGACAGGCTCAAGACCGGTGTTGTCGGTTTCGCACCACCGCCGCTCCCTGCCTGGGTACTCACGCTGATCGCTGTGGAGAATGCCGAGGTGTTGTCCATGACATCAATGGCACGTACCTGGTAGCTGTAAGTGGTGCCGGGCTGAAGGCCGGTATCTTCAAAGTCAGGACGGCTCACCGTAAAGAAGAGAGTGCCGTTACGGAGCACTTCATATTTCAGAACCGGGTTCGTGCCTTCCGAAAGCGACCAGGCCAGTTTCACCGACGTTGGGGTTTGCTCGGTTGATCTGAGGTCAGTGGGTACTGAAGGCTTGTCCGGTACGGGCGTTTCACCACTGGTGAGATAACCGTAGCGGTTCACGAACTCCCAGCTGTATTCCTTGCCATCCTTGTCTTTCCCGGCATCCCAGTTGACCGACCAGGTCATCAGCCCGCGGATCGAATTGCCGGCGTCTTCCAGCTCTTGCAGTGCATCCTTGACGTCCTGCGGATCAACCACGTAACCGGTGGCGGCGGCGTCATTGTTGGTCGGTAGACCAATGGCCAGCCTGTCGGCCGGAATTTTAGTGAAGCCACGCGTACCGTGGATCAAGCTGTCGGTCAGGTAGTAAAGAAACTCTTTCTTATGGGCGTCGTTGTTTTGAGTGACCCACAGGTTCAGCTCATCGACCCATATGCCATCGCCGCCCTGGTTGTAATACTGAGGCGCGATAAAGTCATAGATGTCTTCCAGCGCATTGATGTAAGCAAGGTAGGCACCGCCGGATCTCAGGGAGTCGAGAAAGGTTACAAATTCTTTCAGAAAAGGAAAATACGTCGTGATCTCTTTCAATATCGGCAGTTTTTTGCTGGCCCTCAGGTAGGGGAACTCGGGGGCCATACTGATAATGAAGTGCTTTCCTTCTGTCTCGTAATGTTCGCGCACCATCCTCAACGCAGCGGGTAATACGGTCCGGTTATCGGCAAAGGTAATAGCAGCTTGTTCAAGGTCGATATCCAGGCCGTCAAAGCCATAGGTTTCAACCAGACGAATAATTTCATAGGCCAGTGCATCTTCCTGACCGGTATATAGCTCAATATGCGCGTCAGCCCCGCCAAGAGAAATCAGCACCGCACGTCCTTGTGCATTCAGTGCTGCCACTTGGGTGCGAAACGCAGCATCGCTCAGGTTATAAGGCTTGAATGTAGGAATGCCGGCACCTTTCATGAAGGCCACGGCCACGACGTTATACGCCTCGGGTATGTCGGTCAGCGCCATCTCTTTGAACAGGCCTTGCTGGTAACCTTGACCGGGTTCGGAAGGCCAGTTATGCCAGAACCCCATGAGAATATTTTTGCCTCTTATGTCCGGCATGGCCGAGGCTGCATCGACTGTTTTATTTTTATATTGATTAATGTTTTTTGGGGTGAGCATGGTCCGTGTCTCCGTCCGTTGGATTGACTGCAACGGGAGTTGATCACGAAAGATTTTTTTGGGTAACTGTCAGAAATGACGGTATCGGCGCGAGGGTTTTTGTGTCGGCGTGGTCAGTTCAGACTCACTTCGTGAATGAAGTGAGTCTGACTTGATGGGTCGCGTTGGCGGGGGCAATCTCTATTCGTGATTCACCGCCACACCCTTCAAATACGGCGCAGGTTCTGCGCCAAGGTTTTCCAGCATGCGCGAGCTGTACCAGTCGACGAAGTTGACCACGCCGAACTCATAGGTTTTCGAATAAGGGCCGGGTTGATAGGCGCTGGAGTTGATGCCGCGCTGATTTTCTTCGGCAAGACGACGGTCCTGATCATTGGTGGCGTCCCAGACCTGGCGCATACGCTCGACGTCGTAATCCACGCCTTCGACCGCATCCTTGTGGACAATCCACTTGGTCGTCACCATGGTTTCCTGCGCGCTGATCGGCCACACCGTGAAGACGATGATGTGATCGCCCATGCAGTGGTTCCAGGAATGCGGCAAATGCAGAATACGCATCGAGCCCAGGTCAGGGTTCTGAATGCGGCCCATCAGTTTCTTGCAGCCGACCTTGCCGTCCATGGTCATCGACACGGTGCCTTTGAGCAGCGGCATGCGCACGATACGGTTACGCAGGCCGAAACTGGCGTGGGCGTACGGGATTTTCTCGGCGTCCCACGCAGCAGCAGACGCGGCCACATGATCCTTGAAGGCCTGATCGGCACGCGGGTCGGTGACGTCGTCCCATTCCAGCAACGTCTTGAGCAATTCAGGGTGCGAGCCGCCACAGTGATAGCACTCGCGGTTGTTTTCCAGCACCAGCTTCCAGTTGGCCTTTTCCATCAAGGTGGTTTGCACGGCCACCTTGGTATTCTCCATGTCATACGGTTCCATGTAGTGCCGCAGCGTCGACAGGAACTCGTCAATGGCAGGCGGGTTTTCCGCGAGGCTGATGAAAATGTAGCCACCTGCGGTCTTGACGTGCACCGGCTTGAGGCCGAACTGCTTCATGTCGAAGTCGTCGCCCATTTCAGTGCCCGCATACAGCAGACGACCGTCCAGCTCATAGGTCCACTGGTGATAGTGGCAAACCAGTTTGGCGACTTTGCCTTTCTCGGCAGTACACAGGCGCGAGCCGCGATGGCGGCATACGTTGTGGAATGCGTTGACGACACCGTCCGGGCCGCGCACGACCAGGATCGGGTTCTTGCCGATCTGCAGCGTCAGGTAATTGCCCTTGGTCGGGATTTCGCACGTCATCCCGGCAATCAGCCACTCCTTGTGAAAGATTTCCTGCATGTCGATTTCAAACAGTCGCTCATCACTGTAGAAAGGCTGCGGCAGCGAGTACGTGCGCTCGCGATTCTGCAGCATCTCGGCAGTGGCCTTGCGTGCAGGTTCCAGCGGATCGCCCAGGCTCAAGGTTGCGGTGACGTCCATCGATTAAATCCCTCATGACCGCGGCATGGGCGGCCTGCGAATGTGGCTGATACGGGTGTGATCGCGTTTCACGCATGACGATAGATCAGTCGACCATGCTTATGACCCTTGGTGGCGAGTGTGGAGCCGGGCGCGCAGCGAACCTTATCCATGGGCGACATGGCCGCATCCGTTCCCGACGCGACAGGCCTTGTTGCACGGGGCTGGTCGCGGTAAGTACGTGAATGTCGTTGATAGGTAAATGGCCGTCTCGCGCGTTACGCAGAATCCGCAGCATGAGAGGCCGACAGTCGGCCGTGGAGATCGAGTATGTCCCAAAGTTTCCTGAGCCCGGTCACGACCCAGACATGGGCCAACGGGCGTCACCTGGTACGTGTCGTCAAAGTCATCCAGGAAACCTGGGACGTGCGCACGTTCTGCTTCATGGCCGACCAGCCGATCATGTTCTTCTTCAAGCCGGGCCAGTTCGTGACCCTGGAGCTGGAGATCGACGGCCTGCCGATCATGCGCTCTTACACCATCTCCAGCTCGCCGTCGGTGCCGTACAGTTTTTCGATCACCGTCAAACGCGTGCCGGGCGGCAAGGTTTCCAATTACCTGCATGACACGCTGATTGAAGGACAGGAGCTGGCGGTACACGGGCCGGTCGGGCTGTTCAACGCCATCGACTTCCCGAACCCGAAGATTCTCTACCTCAGCGGCGGGGTCGGCATCACGCCGGTGATGTCCATGGCGCGCTGGTTCTACGACACCAACGCCAACGTCGACATGGTCTTCGTGCACAGCGCGCGTTCACCGAAAGACATCATCTACCACCGCGAGCTGGAGCACATGGCCTCGCGGATCGACAATTTCAGCCTGCACCTGGTCTGTGAAAAGCATGGTCTGGGCGAGCCGTGGGCCGGTTATCGCGGCTACCTGAACCAGAAAATGCTCGAGCTGATGGCCCCGGACTTCATGGACCGTGAGGTGTTCTGTTGCGGACCGACGCCGTACATGACAGCGGTCAAGCGTCTGTTGCAGGAGAACGGCTTCAACATGGCGCAATACCATGAAGAGTCGTTCGGTGCGACGCCGCCCGAGGCCAGGGCAGATGCCGTCGAGCAGGCCGAAATCGCCGCCGACGCGCCCGACATCGACATCGCCGACCTGCATCAGGTGGAATTCACCGACACTGGCAAGAGCATCCGCGTCGGGCCGGGCGAAACCGTGCATGCCGCCGCCGCCAAACTCGGCCTGATGATCCCCAAAGCCTGCGGCATGGGCATCTGCGGAACCTGCAAGGTCATGAAACTGAGCGGTGAAGTCGAGATGGAGCACAACGGCGGCATTACCGACGAAGATGTTGCAGAGGGGTACATTCTGTCCTGCTGCAGCGTGCCGAAGGGCGATGTGCGGATTGAGTACTGAGCACGCCTGAAACTGTGTGGCGCAAAGGGTCACGAACGGCATACCCACACGGAGCATGGGTACGATAGACGTTCTTGAGGGCGCCCACCGGCTAAGATCCAATGTGACTCTGCTTATAAGCCGCCAGCGCGGGCAGCAGTTGCTGGTCGATGGCCTGGCGCACGGCGGGGAGGAGGGTGGCGCTGCCGGTCAGAAGTTGTTCTACCAGACGTCGCAAGGCGGTCGCGCGTTCGGCGTTGAGGCCGCAGACGGCGTTTGCGCAGGCTTGTTCAGCGGTTGCGCCGCCGGGGGCTTCGAAGCCCAGGGCTCTGAGCTGGCCGAGCAGGTCTTCCTGGTCAATCAAATCCGCGTGCATCATGACGTCTGTTCCTTTGATCGGGCTTGTTCCGATTCTGGAAGGACAACCGCCTGCGGGCAACCCCTGCCTGTCGTGCGTGGCAGGATTGGCTACAAGTGTGTCGTTTTCAGTTCATGCGGTCAGTCGGTTTGCAGGTTGTCTATGGTTCTGTCGACCATGACCTTGGCCATTTCCACCAAGTGCATGATCGAAAGCGTCATGTCGCGCTGGGTGCCGGTCATGCTGTCGCTGAATTCACAGGCGCTGGTGGCGGCGCAGCGCAGCAGGTCGCTGGCATGCATCAGAGCGTCTTCCTGGCTGGCGTTGGCGCTGACGGTGAAGAGGGGCGGATCGGGGACGATTTTTAGCATGTGAGACTCCTAATCAATAACTGGAAGGTCGTCACTTCGGCTACTAATCGAAGGTGGCGGCCGCACGCAGGTAGTAGCCCGGTGATTAGGAACCGGTGCATCCGAAGACGCCCCACGCACGGCCACCATAAAGATGCAGGCCGTAAACAAGCGCCTTGCACAAGGTGGCGCATTGCGCCTAATCACATCGAGGGCTACTAATCCTCACCGCTGAATATGCAGCGACGGGCGCAGAGTAGAGATCGAAACAGGCAGGCACAAGGGGCCGGGAGTTTCTCGGAAATTTCCTTCAAGTGAAAGAGACCAGTCCCGCAAATTCGTTACAAATTCTTGTTCATTGCTCAGGTTTGCTAAACTGCGCAGCTTGCCAGGAGCTGCCATGAATTACCGTCACGCCTACCATGCCGGCAACCACGCCGACGTCTTCAAACACCTGACCCTGACTCGCCTGATCGCCCTGATGGCGCGCAAGGAGCAGCCGTTCGCCTATCTCGACACCCACGCCGGGCTCGGCCTGTACGACCTCAAAGGCGATCAGGCCACGCGCACTGGAGAATGGCTGGAGGGTATCGGCCGTCTGTGGAACGCCACGGACCTGCCTGCGCTGGCGTCCGACTATCTGCAAGTGCTGCACGACATGAACCCGGATGGCGAGCTGCGCTACTACCCCGGTTCGCCGGAGCTGGCCCGCCGCCTGACCCGCGAGCGCGAGCGTGTGCTGCTCAACGAGAAGCACCCCGAAGACGGGCGTCTGCTCAAGGAGAACATGAAAGGCGACCGCCGTGTGGCGGTGCATCTTGGGGAAGGCTGGCATGTCCCGCGCGCCTTGCTGCCCGTGGCGGAAAAGCGTGCCGTCATGCTCATCGACCCGCCATTCGAGCAACTCGATGAAATGAAGCGTTGCGCGGTTGCGCTCAAGGAAGCCATCGGGCGCATGCGTCAGACAGTGGCGGCGATCTGGTACCCGATCAAGGATACCCGCCTGCTGCGCCGCTTCTATCAGGACCTGGCAGAAACCGGCGCGCCCAAGCTGTTGCGCGTTGAACTGTTCGTCCATCCGCTGGACACACCGGCCAGCCTCAACGGTTCAGGCCTGGCCATCGCCAACCCGCCTTGGGGTCTGGAAGAAGAATTGCGCGAGCTGATGCCGTACCTCGCCCAGAAACTGGGCCAGACCCAGGGCGGCTGGAAGATGGACTGGTTGATTGCGGAGTAGGCTTGCCTGCATCCATCACTGCGTGCCCATGCGGAGCACTCAGCGTTGTACACAGATCCTGGCAAGCCCAGAAAACTGTGTAGGGCATGTAGGTGCGTACCGTGCAACGCTTCGCTGGTTCGCGATCTGCCGTGAACCGGCAGCAAAACCGCCTGCCTCGGTGCATCAGATACAGCCGAGTTGGCCGGTTTTGGGGCCGCTTCGCAGCCCATCGCGGACAAGTCCGCTCCTACGCCCTCCGGGCAGAAGCCCGTTTCCTGACGCCCCGGCAGGGGCGTGTCTCAAGCCGGCATGCACACACCCGTGCCGCCCAGCCCGCAGTAGCCCTGTGGGTTCTTGGCCAGGTATTGCTGGTGGTAGGCTTCGGCAAAGTAAACCGTCGGTGCCTGCTCGATTTCGGTGGTGATGCTGCCCAGACCGGCCTTGTTCAGTTCCGCCTGGAAGGTCTCTGCACTGGCTTTGGCGGCGTCGAGCTGCTCGGGAGTGGTGCAGTAGATCACCGAACGGTACTGAGTGCCGATGTCATTGCCCTGACGCATGCCTTGAGTCGGGTTGTGTACTTCCCAGAACACTTTGAGCAGGTCTTCGTAGCTGATTTTTGCTGGCTCGTAGACCACCAGTACCACTTCGGTGTGGCCGGTCAGCCCGGAGCAGACTTCTTCGTAAGTCGGGTTCGGAGTAAACCCGCCTGCGTAGCCGGCGACAGTGCTCACCACACCGTCCTGTTGCCACAGACGACGTTCTGCGCCCCAGAAGCAACCCATGCCGAAGATGGCGAATTCGACATTGCTCGAAAACGGCCCCAACAGCGGATTGCCGTTGACGAAGTGGGTTTCCGGAAGCGCCATTGGTGTTTCACGACCCGGCAGTGCTTGTTCGGCGGTAGGCAGTACGTTTTTGTTCACTAGAATTTCCGAGCGCAAAGTCATGAACCATATCCTCTCGTGTGGAGATCGGCAGCGGGGCCAGGACAGATGATCAATACAAATACATAGGTCCCGTTACACGCAGAAACAAGTGCTGCCGTGCAATAACAGGCGGACAGTGTGCCCGAGAGAGCGGGGTGCAGGGAAGGTTGTCAGGCGGATGGGCGACGAGGATAGCGCTTCAGCTTCTCTATCAGCTCTTCGCCGGGGATAGGTCTGTCGAACAGATAGCCCTGGCCGACATCGCAGCGATGGCGCCGCAGAAAGGCCAGCTGAGCCGCGGTTTCAATGCCTTCGGCAACCACTTTGAGCTTGAGGTTGTGAGCCATCGCGATGACCGCCGAGGTGATTTCCATGTCGTCTTCATCATCCGGAATATCGCGGATGAAGCTGCGATCGATCTTGATCACATCGATGGGGAATTTCTTCAGGTAACTGAACGACGAGTAACCGGTCCCGAAGTCATCCATGGCCAGTGACAGGCCGAGTTTCTTCAGCGAGTCCAGTTGCTGGCGGGTGTCTTCTGTCGCTTCCAGCAACAGGCCCTCGGTCAGCTCCAGTTCCAGCAGGGAGGGGTCAAGCTCTTCTTCTTTGAGGATGGCGGCAATCGATGACACCAGTTCCGGGTCGGAAAACTGCTTGGGGGATACATTGATGGCTACCTGCAGGTTGCCGAACCCCGCAGCGGTCAGGTCCTTGCTCATGCGGCAGGACTGACGCGCGACCCATTTGCCGATGGGGATGATCAGACCGGTCTCTTCGGCCACGCTGATGAACTGGTCCGGTCGGATCATGCCTTTTTCAGGATGATTCCAACGCAACAGCGCCTCCATGCCCAGCAGACGACCCGTCAGCAGGCACAGCTTGGGCTGATAGAACACCTCGAGCTCGTTCTGGGTCAGGGCGCGGCGCAGGTTGTTTTCCACGAACAGCTTGTAACTGGCCTCGGCATTCAATGCTTCGGTAAACACCTGAACCTGATGTTTGCCGTTGGCTTTGGCCTTGTGCAGGGCCAGACCTGCGTTTTTCATCAGGGTCTGCGGGTCACGACCGTGCAGCGGCGCGCAGGCAAGACCCACCGAGCCGGTGACGCTGATCAGCTGATTGTCGACGAACATCGGCTTGTCCAGCGTGGCCAGCACTTGTGTGGCGGTGGCCTGTCCGGCTTCCTGATCGGTGTTGTCGATCAGTACGGCAAATTCGTTACTGGCAAAGCGCGCCAATACATCGGACGGGCTCAAGGTGTTGCGCAGGCGCCGCGCCAGGCTGATCAACAGTTTGTCACCGGTCTGGTGGCCGAGGCTGTCGTTGATGCGCTTGAAGTTATCGATGTCGACCAGCAACAGGCTCATCGGCGTATCGGTGTCGCGGGCAAAGCGTTCGTCCAGATTGCGGATAAAGGCCGGACGGTTGCCCAGATTGGTGAGGTTGTCGGTGTACGCCAGGCGCTCGATGCGCTGCTGGGCCAGCTTGCTCTGGGTGATGTCTTCGTAGATGCCGATATAGTGCGTCAGCTCACGATTGTCGCCATACACCTTGGAAATCGACAGCTGGCCCCAGTAGGGTTCGAGGTTCTTGCGCCGGCTTTTGAACTCGCCCTGCCAGCTGTTGCTGTTGGTCAGGCTGGAGTTGGCTTCCAGCAGCAACTGGTTGAGGTTTTCCAGTGCGGGCAATTCCGACAACTTGTGCCCGGAGACTTCCTCCGAGCTGTACTGGGTGATCGCCGTGAAACTCGGGTTTACGTACTCGACCACGCCATTGCAGTTGACCAGCAGAAAGGCGTTGGCGCTTTGTTCGACCGCGCGCTGGAACAGGTGCAGCGCGTTGGTCGCGGCGCGACGGTTATGGTTGTTGATGACCTGCGCAAACTGGTCAGCCAGTTCGCCGGCGAAGGCGATCTCGTCGGACTGCCACTCGCGTGTCGTGCCGGACTCTTCCAGACACAGCACGCCGATCACCTGCCCGTCGATACGAATACTGGCATCGAGCACCGCTCTGGTTTCTCCAGGATTCAGGCTTTTGGCCATTTCGCAGGTGCGTGGGTCAGTCTGGATATTGCTGGCGTCGATCGCCCGGCTGGTATTCAGCGCTTGCAGGTAGGTGGGGTAAGGGCTGATATCCACCGGCGTGCGAGACTGGTAGTCGCCGGTTTCACGGCTGTAGTCGGTGATCGGCTCAAGGCGTTTGTCGTTGAGGTTCCAGATACTGACATGGTCGACATCGTAGATATCACAAGCACTTTTGGTGATCAGCTCTGCCGCTTCGAGCAAGGTATTGGCCGTGGTGTAGCGGTGTCGGGTCAGGCGCAGGATCAGGTCCTGCTGGGCGCGCACGCGTTCCAGGTGGGCAAACTGGTCGCGCTGGGCGCGCTGGTTGAGTTCCAGGGCAATCTGCAGTCGCAGGTTGCGGGTTTCCAGATCGGAGTCCGTGACAGGTTCGCCAGTCGTGACAAGGTCTTCGACGATCAGAAAGTAACCACGTAACAGATGCCGGTTGTGCTGTTTGTACGCTTCGCCGATTTCCAGCAGGCCAAGGGGGCCTTTGGGGCTGTGAAGGGTGTAGCGGATCAGGTAATTCGGGGAAGAGGCCAGTTGCAGCTGGATGTCATCGTGCAGTTGATAACGTGCTTCCGGCTCCATGAGGCTGGCATAAGGGGATCCAATCAAGGCGCAAAGGTCAACAGCTGCCAGCCCGAACTGCCTTTCGCAATTCGGATCGAGAAACAATAGCGCCCAATTGGCTTCATTCAGCCGCTCGAAACGCAGCATGCCCAGGCGCGAAGGCACTGGCAATTGCGTCACTACCTCGGCTGCGGATCTACCGGCAGCATCGGTTTGGCTTTTCATGAACAAACTCGCTTCCGGAATACTAGTCGCGACGGGGATAAACCCCACTTTCGCGTAAGGCAAGGTTGCATCATGCGGCCCATGCTTACAAGAGACCACAGTGGCTTAGTGCTATAAAAGTGTCGGCCGGTTGTCCAGGTTCTTCAATGTATCTGGTCGGATACTCAATTTCGTTGTTTTTTCGGGTAAAACCCCTGTTTTCCAGGGGAATTCGCTTTGCAGATTTGCTCCAGTTGCGGGCTGTTGTCAATCAGGCTTTTGCCATCCTGGGCTCCTTTGCCGGCAATTGCAGGAAAATACCTGCCGCAAACATGGCCAGCACCCCGACACTCAGGAATGTCAGCTGAAATGCCCCCAGCATGCTGCTGACCTCGCCGGTGGTAACTTCTTCGCTGAACCCCCCGAGCAAGGCTGCTGCGCTTGCCACGCCAAGACTCAGCGACAGCTGTGCCACCACCGAAAGCAGGCTGTTGCCACTCGCTGCACTGGCATCGTCCAGATCGATCAGGGTGACCGTATTCATGGCCGTGAATTGCAAGGAGTTGACGGCGCCGAGCAGTCCCAGATGGGCCAGCAACACCCAGTATGGGGTTTGCACATCCACCAACGCCAGGCTGGCCAGGAGGATGCCCAGCAGCAGTGTGTTGCCGGTCAGAATCATGCGGTAGCCCAGCCGCTCGATCAGCCAGCGGGCGATGGTCTTGGCGAACATGCCAGCGGCCGCCAGCGGCAACATGCTCATGCCTGCCTGAGACGGCGAATACCCCAGCGCCACCTGCAGCAGCAACGGCACCAGAAACGGCAGGGCACCGCTGCCCAGGCGGGCGAACAGGTTGCCCATGATGCCGACCGCAAACGTCCGGGTACGGAACAGTGAAGGGGCAAACAATGGCGATTCGATGTGCCCGGCACGCAGCCAATACGCTGCCAGACAGCCCATTCCGGCAAACAGCAACAGCACCACGCGCATGTGCGGCAGGTGCAACTCGCCCAGGCCCTCTAGGGCAATGGTGATCAATACCATCGCCGCGCCAAACAGGATGAAGCCGACGCCGTCAAACCGCGTTCGACCGCCTCCCGGAAGATCAGGGATGAAGTGTTTGACGGCGTAGCAACCGAGGATGCCGACAGGAATGTTGATCAGGAAAATCCAGTGCCAGCTCAGGTACTCGACCATCCAGCCGCCAAGCGTCGGGCCCAGCAACGGACCCAAAAGGCCCGGCACGGTAATAAAGCCCATGATCCGCACCAGCTCCGATCGCGGATAGGCGCGCAATACGATCAGGCGCCCGATGGGCAGCATCAGCGCGCCCCCCAGCCCCTGAATCACCCGGGCGGCTACCAGCACGTTCAGTGACCAGGACAGCGCGCACAGCAATGATCCGAAACTGAACAGTAGGATGGCGCTGAAGAAGATGCGCTTGATCCCGAACCGGTCGGCGATCCAGCCCGAAGCCGGGATCAGCAGCGCAATGGTCAGCATGTAGGCGATGACCACCGACTGCATGCGCAGCGGGTCTTCCGCCAGTGAACGGGCCATGGACGGCAAGGCGGTGTTGAGAATCGTGCCGTCCAGGCTTTGCATGAAGAATGCGATGGCGATGACCCAAGGCATCCAGCGCAGGGTCTTTTCGTCCATGATCGGCGCTGCTGAGTTCGGCATAGGCTCCTGCTATAGCGTGAGGGTGAGTCGGCTGATCAATGCGCCCGGCAACTGGATTGAACCGGTCTGGCGCTGACTGTAGGTGCTCGATTGGAGAATCAGTTCCCTTTCTTTGGTCAAGTCCTCCAGTGCGCTGCCCAGCAGGCTGTAGGCGCTGTCATCGAAGCGCATGGTGCTCACCGGCGCGACGATCTTGCCCTCTTCGACCCAGAACGTTGCGAAGCGTGTCATTCCGGTAAGGCGCCCAGCGGCGCGGTCGGAGAAGTTCAGGTACCAGAGGTTACTGATGTAAAGCCCGGTGCCGAGCCTGGCGAGGATCTGATCCAGCTCCAGCGAACCGCCGGCAATGCTCAACGCGCTTGGTCCCTCGCCATAATCCGCGCCGTTGGCAGGCAGGTCGTATTCGGCTGCGCTGCTCGAATCCACCAGCCGATCGCGGGCTTGCCCGTCGACGATCAGTTTCAGGTCCTTGCGCGGGTAGCCTTCCCGTGAAAACGCTGGTGAAAGCGAACCGCTGACTTTTTCGTCGAAGTTGACCAACGGGCTGAAAGGCGTCTCGCCGTCATACAGCCTTTGCAACGGGCTGCGTTTACTGGCCAGCGACTGCGCGGAAAATCCGCCCCAGGTGAGCATGCCGATGACTTCGTCCAGAGCCGCTGGCGCCAGATACGCGCGGTATTGTCCGGGCTTGAGCGCATGCAGCGGGCGGCCGAGAAATTCGAGCTGTTCGCGGGCTTGCTGAAAACGCTGCGCGAAGGCTTCGTCGCTCCAGTCGTGACCCGCGTAGTTGGCTTTCACTGCCTGGCCGTTTTCGTGAAACAGACTCCAGTCGAAATTGAAGCTGTTGGCCTGGTGCCAGCCCTGCGCCCCCCACGAACTGGCGAAGCCGCGGTACAGCGGGCCTGCCGCATAGAAACCTACCAGGTCCAGATCGCCTGCCAGTTCGCTGATCTGCTCGACGACCCGGGCGCTGTCCGGCAGCGGCAAATCTTGAACGTTACTGCTTTGCCAGGCATTGGTATTCGGCAACAGATAGGGATCCTTGGCCAGCGACGGCAGTGTTTCGCGCAGTTGTTGCAGGGCGTCGACAAGGCGCTGCTGGTCGGTCTCGGCGTCGCCGGACAGTGTCAGCTCGAGATTGGCATGCCGGCCGTCATCGATCAGTTTGAACGTGGCGATGACCTGCTGGACGCTCCCGGCCTGTCGAACCTGGCCGTGGTTGAACCGGATGAAGTCAGACGCCTCGGCGTCGTAGGCCAGAGTGAAGTGTTCCGTCGGGCTGATGGCAGCCTTGAGCACGGCGACCAGCGCCTCGAACTGCTGTTGGTGCGACATCAGGCATCTCCTCCAAACACATCGACATTGGCAAACACACACGCCGGAGAGGCATGGCCTACACGGATCACCTGGTTGGGTTCGCCCTTGCCGCAGTTCGGCGTGCCCAGCACTTTGAACGTGCTGGCATCACCCACTGCGCTGAGGTTTTTCCAGAATTGCGCGGAGATTGCCCGGTAATTGGGGTTCTTCACCACGCCCTTGAGCTCGCCGTTCTCGATCAACTGGCCCCATTCGCAGCCGAACTGGAATTTGTTGCGTGCGTCATCGATGGACCAGGAGCGATTGCTCGACATCAGGATGCCGTGCTCGATGTTACCGACCAGACTGTCCAGCGACTGGTCACCCGGTTCGATATTCAGGTTGGCCATGCGGTCGATGGGGGCACGGTTCCAGCTGGAGGCGCGGCTGTTGGCGACGCCTGCCAGGCCGCTGCGGTATTGCGACAGGGCACCGCCGAGCGGGCGCTGCAGCAGGCCGTCACGAATCAGGAACTGCTTGCTGGCTGACGTGCCATCGTCATCATGCGCGTAGCTGGCCAGTTGCTCGGGAATCTCCGGGTCGAAGGTCACGTTCAGCAGGCTGGAACCGTATTGCAGGGTGCCGAAGTCAGTCGTTTTGACGAAACTGGTGCCTGCGTAATTGCGCTCGTCACCTAGAATCCGGTCCAGCTCCAGGGGATGGCCGATGGACTCGTGAATCTGCAGGACCATCTGATCGGGCATCAGCAGCAGGTCGCGTGGGCCTGATGGCGTGTTGGGGGCGAGGATCAACTGCAACGCTTCGTCGGCGACGTTGGCGGCAGACCCGATCAGGCCACAACTGCTCAGCACTTCGATGCCACCTTGCTGGCCGAAGTTATGCCCGCCCAGGGTGCGCGTCTGGCTGTCGCGACCGTCGTAGGCCGTCACGCTCATGCCGGGAAACACAAAGCGCTGCGCCTGACGCAATTGCGCGCCCGCGCTGTTGAGGTAGATTTGCTCGACGGTTTCCAGGTCCAGTATGGCCTGCCAGTTGACCAGGCGTTCGTCTGCCGGGACCGCGCTGCACTCGGCCATCAGCAGGCCGATGCAATCGCTCAGCGGTGGAAAGGCTTGATCCATGTTTGGCGACAGGTAGTCAGCCTTGGCGCTCGAGACAGCTTGATCGCTCAGGTCCAGCAGCGCATGCGGTGCCAGACGGCGGGCCAGCGTTTCGGCCTGCTGCAAGGCAGCCTGCAAACCCTTCAGGGAGATGTCGTTGGTAGCGGCGTAGGCTTCAACACCATTCAGGCGCACGGTCAGCATGGCGCCCTCGTCGCTGATCAGTGACGGCGGCTCGGCCACATTCTTGCGCACGCACAGGCGTTGGCCGGTGCGGTGCACGTAACGTATGGAAAAAAATTGCGCTTCACTCTGCAGGGCAGCGAAATGCTGCTTGAGCCGGGCGGAGAAATCGAACATGCAGACAAGCTCCTTCTTGAGGGTGGTCAGTGAAGTCCGGGCGGCCTTTTGAGCCGATTGCCGTTAAGGGGGAGATTACCCCCCACGATTGCCAAGCTGCACCTGCAAGCTTTGAGCCAGACGCTTCAGCCCTGCATCACCAGCTTGATATCGGCGGCCAGTTCACGCACGCGCTCTTCTTCGGTGTCCCACGAGCACATGAAACGTGCGCCGCCGTTGCCGATGAAGGTGTAGAAACGCCAGCCACGAGCGGTCAGTGCAGCAATGGCCGGCTCCGACAGTTGCAGGAACACGCCATTGGCCTGCACCGGGAACATCAGCTCCACGCCAGGAATGTCCTTGACCAGTTCGGCGAGCAGTTGCGCGCAGCGGTTGGCATGGCGGGCGTGTTTGAGCCAGGCGTCGTTTTCCAGCAGGCCGACCCACGGTGCAGACAGGAAGCGCATTTTCGACGCCAGTTGCCCGGCCTGCTTGCAGCGATAATCGAAGTCTTCAGCCAGATCATGGTCGAAAAACAGAATGGCTTCGCCCACTGCCATACCGTTTTTGGTGCCGCCGAAGCACAACACGTCAACGCCGGACTTCCAGGTCAGTTCAGCCGGGGACGCCTCCAGAAAGGCGCAGGCATTGGAGAAACGGGCACCGTCCATGTGCAGATGCAGGCCCAGTTCCTTGCAGGTCGCGCTGATCGCCTTGAGTTCTTCCGGCTGATAGACGCCACCTACCTCGGTGGCCTGGGTCAGGGTCACGACGCGCGGCTTGGGGTAGTGAATGTCCTGACGCTTGAGCGCCACTTCACGAATCGATTCCGGGGTCAGCTTGCCGCTTGCGCTGCGGGCTGTCAGCAGTTTGGAGCCGTTGGAGAAAAACTCCGGCGCACCGCATTCATCGGTTTCGACGTGAGCCGTTTCCGAACAGATGACACTGTGGTAACTCTGGCACAGCGATGACAGCGCCAGCGAGTTGGCCGCCGTGCCGTTGAAGGCGAAAAATACTTCGCAGTCGGTTTCGAACAGTCGGCGGAAATCATCCGAAGCGCGTGCAGTCCATTGATCGTCACCATAAGCGCGTTGATGGCCCTTGTTCGCCTGCTCCATGGCCGCCCAGGCTTCAGGGCAGATACCGGAATAGTTGTCGCTGGCGAACTGTTGGCTTTGGTCTGTCATGGCCGATTCCTTATGGGCGATTATGGTGCGCACTGTAGCGACAATATAAGGTTCGGTCATGTGTTGGCTGCATGACGCAATTCCTCATTCAGGAGCAATATGGATCTTTCCAACCCGCCTTTTCTGCCCGGACGCAACAAGGCGCTGGACCTGCTCAAGTGGCTGGCGATGTTGAGTATGGTGCTTGACCACCTTCGCTATGTGGGCTGGTCAGTCGATTTTCTATACGTGCCGGGGCGTTTTGCCTTTCCCTGGTTCTGCCTGGCAATCGCTGTGAATCTTTCCCGGCGCAGCGCAGCCATCGTGGCCCCGCGGGTGCAATGGCGTTATCTGGGCTGGCTGCTGGTGTTTGCCGGGCTGGCGGAGATCCCGTATCGGCTGTTCATGGCTGACGCCACAGTGCTGAATGTAATGCCGACGCTGCTACTGGGGCTGGTGATCGCTCAGGGCTGGCAGCATCGCAATCCGACGACCCGAGTGATGGCCCTTGTCGCACTGCTGCTGACGGCGATCTTCCAGAAATACCTGATGTTTGGCTTTGCCGGTGTATTGCTGCCGCTGGTCTTTGTGCTGGTGCTGGAAAGAAGGCTTTGGTATGCGATATTTCCGGCGGTCTTTTGTCTGGCGGGTAATGCCTGGTCGCAGATGTTTGCCGGTGCGAGCTGGGGCGATCCGATTTCCATCGGTTCGATACTCACCTGCGTGTTGGCGCCTGTACTGGGCATCGCGCTGCTGCGGACAAAGCCCGGGTTCGCAGTGATCCCTATGCGGCGCTGGGCCTATGCGATCTACCCGCTGCACTTTCTGCTGTTGCTGGGCGTGCGAATGGTGGTGGGCAGGGTTTGATCGGGAGGACGCAGAGCGTCCGGAAAGGCATGCCAACGCAGAGCATTGGCATGAGAGTTAACGGGGTTCAGGCGCTTTGGTATCAGCTGTTGGGCAGCAACCGGCAGGTGATGCTCTTGATGTAGCGCGTTTCGGCAATGGCCGGGTGTACCGGATGGTCCGGGCCCTGGCCGCCGCGCTCGAGCAGCTGGATGTTGCGGTCCAGATGGCGGGCGCTGGTCAGGAGGATGTTCTGCAGGTCGTCTTCCGGCAGGTGCATCGAGCACGACGCGCTGACCAGAATGCCGTCCTTGCTGAGCAGGCGCATGGCTTGCTCATTCAGGCGGCGGTAGGCGCCTTCGCCGTTTTTCATGTCTTTCTTGCGTTTGATGAATGCAGGCGGGTCGGCGACGATTACGTCGAAACGCTCTTCTGCGGCTTTCAGTTCCTTGAGCGCTTCGAAGACATCGCCTTCGATGCAGGTCATCTTTTCGGCAAAACCGTTCAGGGCTGCGTTGCGCTCCACGCCATCGAGGGCGAAGGACGACGCGTCGACGCAGGTGACGTCGCTGGCACCGAAAGCCGCTGCCTGAATGCCCCAGCCGCCGATGTAGCTGTACAGGTCCAGCACACGCTTGCCTTTGACATAAGGGGCGATGCGCGCGCGGTTCATGCGGTGGTCATAGAACCAGCCGGTTTTTTGCCCGGCCATGACCGGTGCTTCGAACTTCACGCCGTTCTCTTCCAGCGCAACCCATTCCGGCACCAGACCGAAAACGGTTTCGACGTAACGATTCAGGCCTTCCGCATCGCGAGCCGCCGAATCGTTCTTGAACAGAATGCCGCTTGGCTTGATGACCTGAACCAACGCCGCAATGATGTCTTCCTTGTGGTTTTCCATCGTGGCCGAGGCCAGTTGAACGACCAGAATGTCACCAAAACGATCGACTACCAGACCCGGCAGCAGGTCGGAGTCGCCGTAGGTCAAACGGTAGAAAGGCTTGTCGAACAGGCGTTCACGCAGCGACAGCGCAACGTTGAGGCGATGGACGAGCAGCGACTTGTCGAGCGGCAGCTTGATGTCGCGGGACAGCAGGCGTGCGCAGATCAGGTTGTTGGGGCTCATGGCGACGATGCCCAGCGGCTTGCCGCCCGCAGCTTCGAGGATGGCCTGATCACCGGCTGCAAAACCATGCAGTGGAGTGGCGGCTACATCGATCTCGTTGCTGTAGACCCACAGATGACCGGCGCGCAAGCGGCGGTCGGCGTTGGCTTTGAGGCGCAAGCTAGGCAGGGACATGACGTCGCTCCTGAAAAAAGAGCGGGATTATAGCGCGTCATCCCGGCGCTGGGCCGGGATGACTGCAATTAACTGACGGAATCTGTCAGGCAGACAGCGCTTCGATCAGTTTGCTGTTGAAGGCGGGGATATCATCGGGCTGGCGGCTGCTGATCAGTTTGCCGTCGGTGACGACTTCCTGATCGACCCATTTTGCGCCCGCGTTGACCAGGTCATCTTTCAGCGTCTTGAAGCTGGTCAGGGTTTTGCCTTTTACCAGGCCGGCCGAGATCAACAGCCAGCTGCCATGGCAGATAACCGCTACCGGCTTGCCCGAGGCTTCGATGTCCTTGACGATCTTTTGCGCGTCGCTGTCTATGCGGATGGTGTCGGAGTTCTGCACACCGCCCGGCAGTACCACGCCATGATAGTCACTGGCGTTGGCAGCCTTGAACGTGCCGTCGATCTTGAAGTCATCGGCAGGTTTGTCGTGATTCCAGCCTTTGACCTTGCCCTCTTCAGCGGAAAGGATTTCCACGGTGGCACCTGCTTGCTCCAGCGCTTCTTTCGGACCGGTCAATTCAACCTGTTCGAAACCGTCGGTTACAAGAATTGCTATGCGTTTGCCAGTCAATGCTTTAGACATGGGATCCTCCAGTGTCGGGCTTAAGAGTAGCGTCTGGCAGGCCTTTTTGAAGCCGCCGTTTACGCCGTTAACACAACGTCCGAAGCTTCGTATAAGGCAAAGTTCCGAGAATATCTTCGTCTCGGGTGATGGACCGTTTCTCCGCAAGGGGTCAGAATCCAGTCATCAAGGTGAGTGAATTCCTATGTCCGAAGAGCTAAGCCCAGAACAGATCCAGCAAGCGTTGCAGGGCATCAGTGTGCCTCCGCAGCCGCAAATCATGGTGGATCTGCAGATGGAGCAATACATGCCCGATCCGGACCTGGGAGCGATTGCACGATTGATCGCTCAGGATCCCGGGTTGTCCGGGGCGCTGTTGAAGATCGTCAACTCTCCACACTACGGCCTGTCCAACAAGATTGCCTCGATCGACAAGGCGGTAAACCTGCTGGGCAGTCGGACTGTGATCAACCTGATCAACGCGCAGTCGATCAGGGGCGAGATGACCGATGAAACCATCGTCGCGCTCAACCGTTTCTGGGATACGGCGCAGGATGTCGCGATGACCAGTCTGACCCTGGCCAAGCGCATTGGCTCGCAGACGGTGGACGAATCCTATGCCCTGGGCCTGTTTCACGACTGCGGCATACCGCTGATGCTCAAGCGTTTTCCCAACTACATGCCGGTGCTGGAAGAGGCCTACGCCAACGCGGGGCCCGATTGCCGCATCGTCGATACCGAAAACAGCGCCTTCGACACCAACCATTCGGTCGTCGGCTATTACACGGCCAAATCCTGGCGTCTGCCTGCACACGTTACCGACGCGATTGCCAATCATCACAACGCATTGGCGATTTTCCTGGACGATACCAGTCGCAATGCCACGCTCAAGAACCTCCTGGCTCCGCTGAAAATGGCCGAGCATATCTGCCAGTCCTATCGGGTGCTGGGCAATCAGGACGAGGATCACGAGTGGGAATGCATCGGTGCGCTGGTGCTGGACTACGTGGGCCTGTCCGAATATGACTTTGAATACCTGAGGGAAAGCATCCGCGAGCTGGGCGCGCGCTGATCCGGCGCCGCCCCGGCCTGTCCTTTCTGCACGACCGAGTTGTCCATGCCTGAATTACCTGAAGTCGAAACCACCCGTCGTGGCATTGCGCCGCATCTTGAAGGTCAGCGCGTCAGCCGCGTGATCGTGCGCGACAGCCGCTTGCGCTGGCCCATTCCCGAGGATCTGGACGTTCGCCTGTCCGGCCAGCGTATCGTGCAGGTGGATCGACGCGCCAAGTACCTGCTGATCCAGGCCGAGGTGGGCACCCTGATCAGTCACCTGGGTATGTCCGGGAATCTGCGTCTGGTCGAAGCCGGGCTTCCGGCGCTCAAACATGAGCACGTCGACATCGAACTGGAGTCCGGGCTGGCCTTGCGTTACACCGACCCGCGTCGTTTTGGCGCGATGCTCTGGAGTCTCGACCCGCACAACCATGAACTGTTGATCCGCCTGGGGCCGGAGCCGCTGACCGATCTTTTCGATGGCGAGCGTCTTTACGAGCGCTCGCGTGGCAAGTCGATCGCGGTCAAGCCGTTCGTCATGGACAACGCCGTTGTGGTCGGGGTGGGCAATATCTATGCGACCGAAGCGCTGTTCGCCGCCGGCATCGACCCGCGCCGCGAAGCGGGCAGTGTGTCCCGCGCGCGTTACCTGAAGCTGGCCATCGAGATCAAACGCATTCTGGCCTACGCTATAGAACGTGGCGGCACCACCCTGCGTGACTTCATCGGCGGTGACGGCAAGCCTGGGTATTTCCAGCAGGAATTGTTTGCGTATGGTCGTGGCGGTCAGCCATGCAAGGTGTGCGGTACGACGCTGCGTGAAGTCAAACTCGGCCAGCGCGCCAGCGTGTATTGCCCGAAATGTCAGCGCTGAAATACAGATGATAGGGGCTCTGGGCCATTTGCTTAACCCACAGCCCTGTTTATAGTGATGGCACCTTAATTATTTGCGACGCCTGAAGGATCAAGCCATGAGCCCGTTTCGTATTCTCGCTGCCGCACTGGCGTTGTTCATCGGCCTGCAGGCGCTGCCAGCGGTGGCCGCCGATGTCACCACAGGCAGCGGCGATCCGGTCTACACCATCCAGAACCCACCTGCGTTTGCCATGATCGGTGACCTTCTGATTGCCCGACCCTTGTTGATCGCGGCCACCGTTATCGGTACAGGACTGTTCGTGATCGCTGCGCCTTTTGCGGCGGCAGGCGGCAACCTTGGGGCAACAGGCAAGGCGCTGGTGGTGGATCCGGGCAAGGCAGCCTTCGTTCGTTGTCTGGGTTGTACGGGCGACGGGTACGGCAAGCAGCAGTGAAGGCGTAATCAAGCCTTGCTGGTGATGAGCCGGTACTTGTCCATCAACTGCTCTTTGCTCTCGACGTGATTCTCATCCAGAGGGATGCAGTCGACCGGGCAAACCTGCTGACATTGAGGCTCGTCGTAGTGACCGACGCATTCGGTGCACAGGTTCGGATTGATCACGTAGATCTCCTCGCCTTGTGAAATCGCCTCGTTTGGGCACTCGGGTTCGCAGACGTCGCAATTGATGCAATCGTCAGTGATGATAAGGGACATGAATTGCTCCTGCCGCAGCCGACGCCGGGGCACATTAAAACCAATGCGGCGAATTGTGCCGCATTAGGCTTCGGGATGCACCTTCACATGCAGCGAGTCTAGCGCTTGAAGCGCTCGGTCAGCGCCTGCGCCACTGCAGGATGAACGAATTTGGTGATATCACCGCCCAACGCGGCGATTTCACGCACTAACGTCGAGGATATGAACGAGTAGCGCTCCGAGGGCGTCAGGAACAGGCTTTCGACGTCCGGTGCCAGCTGGCGATTCATATTGGCCAACTGAAACTCGTATTCGAAGTCCGATACGGCACGAAGTCCGCGCAGAAAGACGTTGGCATTCTGCTCCTTGGCAAAATGCGCCAGCAGGGTCGAAAAACCGACCACCTCCACATTGGGCAAGTGCTTGGTGACTTCGCGGGCCAGCTCGACGCGTTGCTCCAGAGGGAACAGCGGGTTTTTCTTCGGGCTGGCGGCAACCGCAATGACCACTTGGTCGAACAGGCGCGAGGCGCGCTCGACCAAATCTCCATGGCCCTTGGTAATCGGGTCGAAGGTGCCTGGGTACAACACTCGGTTCATCGCGTCGTCCTGGTCGGAGTCCGTTGTGGGACTCGGATGGTATCGCAGCCTTCCCGATGGGCCAAGCTGCGCGGCAGGTATCAAACGTCGTATTGCGCCGATTATCGGCCATGTTTATGTTGAAATCCCTGATTTTGGGGCTATTTAGCGCAGTCACAGCGGCTGGTCGGCCGATGAAAAACTTTGTAAGACGGACACTGATTGACGAGCGGGATGTCATCCGGATTTTCGATCCGTCCGGTCTTGGCCCGGGCGGGTGTGCCTGCGTCGACGTGACACCCTTATCGCCGCGATTCTGCCACCATCGCAGTATCAGCCTGCGCTAAGATTGCCATCACCTGATCAGCAAAGAGTGGCCTGGCCCAGCATGGCACCGCGTACCAAAACCCGTGAACGAATCGTGCAAACCAGTCTGGAACTGTTCAATCAGCAGGGCGAGCGTTGCGTGACCACCAATCACATCGCTGCGCACATGGAAATCTCGCCCGGCAATCTCTATTACCACTTTCCCAACAAGCAGGCGATCATCGCCGAACTGTTCTCCGAGTACGAGATGCTGATCGGCAGTTTCCTGACTCTGCCAGCCGACCGTGCGCCGACCATTGAGGATAAGCGCGATTACTTCCTGGCGATTATCGACGCCATGTGGCGCTACCGTTTTCTGCACCGTGATCCTGAGCACCTGCTGACCTCGGATGAGGAGTTGGCGCGGCGTTATCGGCGTTTTTCGTACCGCTGTCTGATGCAGGCGATGACCATCTACCGGGGATTCATCAAGGCGGGCATCCTGAAGATGGATGAGTCGCAGATCGAGTGGACCAGTCTTAACACCTGGATCGTCCTGACGTCGTGGGTGCGTTTTCTGTGCACCAATCGGGAAAACTCCACGCAGATCAACCAATCGGCTATTCGACGTGGCGTCTATCAGGTACTTATGCTCGAATCTGTTTTTGTCGCACCTCAGGCTCGCGAAGCGTTCGATGCCCTGTGCAAGACGTTTCACGCGTCACTGCCCGAGGTTCTGATGTGAATTCCAGGACCGACGAGCAGCCAGCTTGTCGGTTCTCTGCCACAGGAGTGTGTCATGTCCATCGCGCAACTGATCAACCCTGAGCAACTGGCTGAACGCCAGAAAACTCCAGGCCTGGTGATTCTCGATTGCCGCTACGCGCTTGAAGATTCCGACTACGGTCAACGCAGTTACGCCCAGGGGCGTATCGAGGGCGCGTCTTTTGCCGATCTGAAGCGCGACCTCAGCGGGCCTGCTATCAAAGGCAAGACCGGACGTCATCCACTGCCCGATCCCGCCGCTTTGCTGCAATGCTTTCAGGCTTGGGGCATCAACGCCGACAGCGATGTTGTGCTGTATGACGATGGGCCGGGAATGTATGCCGCGCGGGCCTGGTGGTTGCTGGCCTGGATGGGCAAGCGCGAGGGCGTCTACCTGCTCGATGGCGGGCTGAAGGCCTGGCACGCTGCGGGGCTGCCGTTGAGCCTGGATGCGCCGAATCGTGAGCCCGGTCATTTCAGCGGCGAGCCGAACATGTCCATGGTGCTCAGCGGCAGTCGCTTGCAGGGTCGTCTGGGACGCCCGGAAATGACCCTGATCGATGCCCGTGCCGAAGCCCGCTTTCGAGGCGACGTAGAACCTCTGGATCCGGTTGCCGGGCATATTCCCGGTGCGCAGTGTGCAGCCTGTACTGACAACCTCGGTCCCGATGGACGCTTTTTGCCGCCCGAACAGCTCAGGCAGCGTTTCGCTGAAAAGCTGCAGGGCCGCCCGCCGGAGAGCCTGGTGTCCTATTGCGGTTCAGGTGTCACCGCCTGCCACAACCTGTTCGCCCTGTGTCTGGCCGGCTATCCGCTGGCAACGCTGTATGCGGGATCGTGGAGTGAATGGATCACCGATCCTGAACGGGAAATCGCCACGGGCGCCGATTGATTCGTTATCAACTGGTGGGCGAGCCGTCGCGCGCCTGGGCGGCGCATAGCCACAGCGGGATGCGGCGTTCGAGGTAGTAACGCGGATTACGAAGCGAGCCTTCGACGAAGCCGACATGCCCGCCTTTGGTGTGCAGTTCGAATTCGGTGCAGGACGACAGCTCGCTGGGTTCGGGCAGGCTGTGAGGGAATACGAATGGGTCGTCGCTGGACTGGATGATCAGCGTCGGCGTCTGAATCTGGCCCAGGTAGTAGCGGCTGGACGCTCTGCGGTAATAGTCCGTGGCATCGGTAAACCCATGCAACGGCGCAGTCACCCGGCCATCGAAGTCCCAGAAGGTGCGCATGTTCTCCAGTGAGCCCAGCGCGGCGAGTTCGGCCAGGCCCTCGCTGATGCCTTCATGCTGGAACCGATGCTGCTTGTCACGGATATAAGCCAGCATTTCGCGCATGAAGTGCCGCTGATAAACCCGCGAGAAGCCTTGGCCGATACGGTTGGCGCATTCGTCCAGACGGAACGGCACGGACACCGCCACGGCGCCCCGTAAATCGCTGTTGGCGCCGGATTCTCCGAGGTACTTGAGCAACACATTGCCGCCCAGCGAATACCCCACCGCATAAATCGGAGCCAATGGCCGCAGCGAGCGCAAATGAGCGATCACTTCGGCCAGGTCCTCGCTCGCGCCTGAGTGATAACTGCGCGACAGCAAGTTGGGTTCTCCCGAGCAACCGCGCCAGTTCAACGCCACACTCGGCCAGCCCTGCGCTGCCATGGCCTTTTGCAGGCCGGCAACATAGGGCGAGTTGGACGACCCGGTGAGGCCGTGCAGTACCAGCACCAAGGGTTTACCGGACTCATCCGGGCCATGCCAGTCCATGTCCAGAAAGTCCCCGTCCTGCAACCACAACCGCTCGCGCGTACGCGCCAGCAGCGTCGGCTTGCGCAGCAGCGGCCCCCAAAGCGTCTGCAAATGCGGATTGCCCATGCCGACGGCCGGGACGAATGGATTGGCATGGGACAGAAAGGTAGGGCGTGTGGACACGTGCTTGCTCAACGATCGGTGCAGTGACTGAAGCTGTACGTTGCCACTAAGTGGTCCGGGATGTAAGTGGCTTGACGGTGTCGTTGCGTATAGGAATGCGTTTCGTGACGCTCTGCATCGCAAAAGAGTACGCACAGCGTCCAGAACGGCATGCGACGCGGAGCGTCGCACGATAGTCGAGGTTATCGTTCCGCACGCTCCAGCGTGGGAATGCCTTTCACGACGCTCTGCGTCGTCAACAGGACGCGGAACGTTCAGAGCTGCATGCCAAACGCGGAGCATTGGTTCGTGAGCTGTCAGCCCTGGCTCCGCTGCCACAACGCGTAATACACCTGACCAGCCTTTTTCTCGCGGTGCAATCGCCAGCTGCCCGGCAAGCCGGTGGTCGATGGCGGTGTTTCGCTTTCCGTGTAAATCCAGGCGGTGTCGGCCAGCCAGCCGTGGCTTTCCAGCAGGTTGCAGGCTGAAGCCAGCAGGCCCTGATGGAAGGGCGGGTCGAGGAACACCACGTCAAAGGGCGAGGCGGTGGCGGTTTCCAGGTGGCGCAGGGCGTCGGTCTGGGAGACCTGACCGCTGCTGCAGTTCAGCGCATCGAGGTTCTGGCGCAGGCTGGCGATGGCTGCCGCGTTGCTGTCCAGGGCCAGGCCCATGCTGGCGCCACGCGACAAGGCTTCGAAATACAGCGCGCCGCTGCCCGTGAAAACGTCCAGCACCCGGGCACCGGCGATGTAGGGTGCCAGCCAGTTGAACAGGGTTTCGCGCACGCGATCAGGTGTCGGGCGCAGGCCGGGGGCGTCGGGGAAGGTCAGGCGGCGGCTGCCCCATTCTCCGCCGATGATACGAAGCTGACCCAGGCCGTTGTGGCCCTTCGGACGTGGATTGGCCATCAGTGTTCCGGGACCCCTGCAGGTTGGCGGACGGGTTTGTCGGTCGGCGCCGGCAAGGGTTTTTGCTCGACGGTCGGACCCACCGTGACGATGACCATCTTGTCAGCGCTGAGGTGTTTGCTCATTGCCGCTTTCACCTGTTCGACGGTCACGTTCTGCGCGGCGGCCATGTAGTCCTCGAGGTAGGTCAACGGCAGGTTGTAGAAACCGATGGCACCCAACTGGCCCACGATGGCCGAATTGCTGGCTGCAGTCAGCGGGAAGCTGCCGGTCAGTTCGCGCTTCACATCGTCGACTTCTTTCTGGGTCGGACCGGTGGCGAGGAAGTCGCGAACGATGTCCTGCACCAGCTTGAGGGTGTTTTCGCTCATTTCCGCACGCGTCTGCAGGCCGATCATGAATGGCCCCGCCACCTGCATGGCAGTGAAGCCGGAAGACACGCCGTAGGTCAGGCCGCGTTTTTCCCGCACTTCGGTCATCAGTCGGCTGCCGAAGCCGCCACCGCCCAATACCGAGTTACCCACGGTCAGTGCCGCGTAGTCCGGATCGTTACAGTCGATGCCCAACTGCGCGAGCATCAGGTGCGTCTGGTTGGAGGCAAATTCGATGTGCGTGGTGCCTGCCTTGGGCTCGACCGGGTCAGCGACCTTGGCCAGCGCCGGGCCTTTGGGCAACGAGGCAGATACCTGTGCCGCGATGGCCTGCGCGTCGTCTCGCGACAGGTCTCCGACCAGAGCAATCACTGCATTGCCCGCTGCATAGCCTTTGGCGTGGAACGCCTTGAGCTGAGCGAGAGTGATGGCGTTGACGCTCTTGGCGTCGCCTTCGCTCGGGTGAGCGTAGGGGTGATCACCGTACAGACGATTGAACAGTTCCTTGCTGGCGATAGCGCCAGGGTTCTGTTTCTGAGTCTCGAAGCTGGCGATCAACTGGTTCTTGATTCGGGCCAGAGAATCGGCAGGGAAGGTGGGCTTGCCCACGACCTCACTGAACAGCTTCAGGGCCGGATCGCGCTTGTCCGCAGCACTCAGGCTGCGCAACGAAACCACCGCCATGTCACGGTAGGACCCGTTGCTGAAGTCGGCGCCCAGGCCTTCGAAGCCCTGGGCGATCGCGTTGACGTCCTTGCCTTTGATGCCCTCGTTGAGCATGGCGTTGGTCAGCAGGGCAATACCGGGGGATTTCTGGTCCTGGCTGCTACCGGCGGCGAACGTCAGGCGCATGTCGAACATGGGCAATTCGCGGGATTCCACGAACAGCACCCGGGCGCCCTCGGCGGTATTCCAGGTCTGGATATTCAGGGCGCGACGGGCCGGAGCCTTGCCGTCCAGTTCCTTGAGGGTCTGCAGGTTGCTGCCCAGCGCGGGAGCGGCCTGGCCCTGCTCGGCAGGCGCGTCGTCGGCCAGGGCTGGCGGTGCAACAAAGGCACCGAGCGAACCGGCCAGGATCAGGCCAAGCAGCGCATGACGTGGAGCATTGCGCGTGATCATTTGGCTTTCTCCTCAGGCAGAACGTGCGCAACGCTGAGGCGCTCACGGGTGAAATAGGTGTTGGCAGCTTTCTGGATGTCTTGCGGGGTTACGCTTTGCAGCGCCTCCAGTTCATTGTCCATCAGCTTCCAGGACAGGCCGACGGTTTCCAGCTCTCCGATCATGGTCGCCTGGCTGGTGATCGAGTCGCGCTCGTAGACCACACCGGCAATGACCTGAGCCCGGACACGCTCCAGCTCCTCGGCGGACGGTGCCTTGGTTTTCAGCTCATCGAGCAGGCGCCAGATCCCGGCTTCCACATCGGCCAGGGTTTTCTTCTTCTGCAGGTTGGGTGTGGCGCTGATCATGAACAGGCTGTCGCCGCGAGCGAACGCGTCGTAACGCGACGAGGCACCGGAGACCAACTCTTCGCCACGTTCCAGGCGCGAGGAAATGCGTGCGCTGTAGCCACCGTCGAGCAGCGCTGCGATCAGACGCAGGGCGTTCGCCAAGCGGGGATCTTCAGCGGTTGCGACACTCGGTACGTTGAAACCGTAGATCAGACTCGGCAACTGGGTTTTGACGTGCAGGGTGATCTTGCGCTCGCCTGGCTCGGCCAGTTCCAGTGGTTTTTTCGAAGGCGGTACATCGCGGCGCGGGATCGATCCGAAGAAGCGCTCTGCCAGGGCTTTGACTTCGTCCGGCTGCACATCACCGACGACCACCAGCGTGGCGTTGTTCGGCGCATACCAGGATTCGTACCAGTGGCGCAGTTCTTCGACCTTCATGCGCTCCAGGTCCGCCATCCAGCCGATGGTCGGCGTGTGATAGCCGCTGGCAGGGTAGGCCATTGCCTTGAAGCGCTCGAACGCCTTGCCCATTGGCTGGTCGTCGGTACGCAGGCGACGCTCTTCCTTGATGACCTCAATCTCGCGGCTGAATTCGTCGGCGGGCAATTTCAGGGTTGCCATGCGATCGGCTTCCAGTTCCAGCGCGACGTTCAGGCGGTCGCGCGCCAGCACCTGGTAATAGGCGGTGTAGTCGTCGCTGGTGAACGCGTTCTCTTCAGCGCCCAGATCGCGGAGAATCAGCGAGGACTCGCCCGGCCCGGTTTTGCTGCTGCCTTTGAACATCATGTGTTCAAGTGCGTGGGACAGACCGGTCTGGCCCGGCGTTTCGTAGCTGGAGCCGACCTTGTACCAGATCTGCGATACCACCACAGGAGCGCGGTGGTCTTCGCGAACAATAACCTTCAGGCCATTGTCGAGGGTGAATTCGTGAGTCGGTTGCGGATCAGCAGCCAATGCTGTCAAAGGCAGACAAATTGTGCTGAGCAGCAGGCCTGCGGCGCGGCGGGCTAGAGCATTCATTCGTAGTTTGAACCTGTAGGACGGCCCGCTTGAACTTAGCGTCGGCGGGCGCGGGGGTGTTAGGATACTGATCCGTTTGCTTCAGAGACAGCCTTCACTGGCCGATTGCGAGTGAAACCTGTCTGAAACGCAGGTAAAGGTAGCTGCACACGCGGCCGATGAGTGAACAAGAAGTCCTAAACGCAGTCTGTTTTGCATGTCAGAATTTTTCCGGGTCGCCCTCTGGCGCCCCGCAACCTTGAGATAGCCGTCCTCCATGTTTGGTTCCAACGACGACAAGAAGACCCCAGCCGAGGCTGGAGAGAAGAAAGGCCTGTTCGGATGGCTGCGCAAGAAGCCGCAGCAAACCGAGTCGAAGCCAGCAGAATCATCCCCGACGCAACCCGACCCGATCGCCGATCAGGTTGCAGCGACGCCGCAGGTTGAGCCTCATGTTGCCTCGCAATCGGTGTCTGAAGTCACCGTCGAAGCGGCTGAGCCTGCCTCGCAACGTCATGTCGAGCCCGGTGCTCCGTCGCCCCAGCCCTGGCTGACCTTGCCGGTGACTGAAGAGCCGGTGGCATTGAGTGACGAGCGAGAGCCGCATGTCACGCCGGCCATCCCTGAACAGAACCATGCCCCTGTTGCGCCCGAACCGCGGGAGCCTGAACCCGTCATAGCGGAGCCGGTGGCGGATATCGTGCCGCTCGCGATGCCTGAGCCGGTTCTGGTTCAACCTGTTGCAGAGCCTGAGCCAGTGCTCGCGCAGGTAATGCCGCAACCTGTTCAGTCTGCTGCGCAAGCGGTTGCAGTGGCGGCGCCCGCACCGACACCTGAGCCAGAAACCGGCAAGGTCGGCTTCTTTGCGCGTCTCAAGCAGGGCCTGTCGAAGACCAGTGCCAGCATCGGCGAAGGCATGGCCAGCCTGTTTCTGGGCAAGAAGGCCATCGATGATGATCTGCTGGAAGAAATCGAAACCCGCCTGCTGACCGCCGATGTCGGCGTTGAGGCCACCTCGGTCATCATCAAGAGCCTGACTCAGAAGGTCGCGCGCAAGCAGTTGACCGACGCCCAAGCGTTGTACACCTCGTTGCAGGGCGAACTGGCTGCGATGCTCAAGCCTGTCGAGCAACCGCTGGTGATCAAGGCCGAGCACAAGCCGTTCGTGATTCTGGTGGTCGGCGTCAATGGCGCGGGCAAGACCACCACCATCGGCAAGCTGGCCAAGAAGCTGCAATTGGAAGGCAAGAAGGTCATGCTGGCGGCGGGCGACACGTTCCGCGCTGCAGCCGTCGAGCAATTGCAGGTCTGGGGTGAGCGTAATCACATACCGGTCATCGCTCAGCACACCGGTGCCGACTCGGCTTCTGTCATCTTCGATTCCGTGCAGGCTGCCAAGGCTCGTGGCATCGACGTGCTGATCGCCGACACCGCCGGACGTCTGCACACCAAGGACAATCTGATGGAGGAGTTGAAGAAGGTTCGCCGCGTGATCGGCAAGCTGGACGCAGATGCCCCTCACGAAGTCCTGCTGGTCCTCGATGCAGGCACCGGGCAGAACGCTATCAATCAGGCCAAGCAATTCAACCAGACCGTCACGCTGACCGGGCTGGCGCTGACCAAGCTGGACGGCACCGCCAAGGGCGGCGTGATTTTCGCTTTGGCCAAGCAGTTCGGCTTGCCGATTCGCTATATCGGCGTTGGTGAAGGTATCGATGATCTGCGTACCTTCGAGGCCGAACCCTTTGTTCAGGCACTGTTTGCGGAGCGGGAGCGTCCATGATTCGATTCGAGCAGGTCGGTAAGCGCTACCCGAATGGACATGTCGGGTTGCATGAACTGAGCTTTCGAGTACGTCGCGGCGAGTTTTTGTTCGTCACCGGCCATTCCGGTGCCGGCAAAAGCACGCTGCTGCGCCTGTTGCTGGCCATGGAGCGTCCGACCACCGGCAAACTGATGCTGGCCGGTCAGGACCTTGGGCAAATCAGCAACGCACAAATCCCGTTTCTGCGTCGTCAGATCGGCGTGGTATTCCAGAATCACCAGTTGCTGTTCGATCGCACGGTGTTCAATAACATTGCGTTGCCCTTGCAGATTCTCGGCCTGTCCAAGCCCGAGATCGCCAAGCGGGTCGATTCGGCGCTTGAGCGGGTAGCGTTGTCCGACAAGGCCGAGTTGTACCCGGGTGATCTCTCTACCGGTCAGCAACAGCGTGTCGGCATTGCCCGCGCCATTGTTCACCGTCCGGCCCTGCTGCTCGCCGATGAACCGACCGGTAACCTCGACCCACGGCTGGCGGCGGAGATCATGGGTGTGTTTGAAGATATCAACCGACTGGGGACCAGCGTGCTGATTGCCAGTCACGACCTGGCATTGATCGCCCGCATGCGTCATCGCATGCTGACCCTGCAGCGCGGTCGTCTGATCGGTGACGGGGAGGCCGGAGTATGAGTGCCACACGCAGCCCCAAGGTTTCAGAGCGCGTCGCGCCAAAAGCGGCCGATCCGCTACCGCCGAAACAGAAAAAGCAGCGCCACGACCACGATGACGATGGCCCTGATTTCAGTGCGCTGATGTCCGCCTGGCTGGAAAGCCATCGTTCCAGTCTACTGGACAGCCTGCGGCGCCTGGGCAAACAGCCGATTGGCAGCTTTTTTACGTGTCTGGTGATGGCGATTGCCTTGAGTCTGCCGATGGGCTTGTCGTTGCTGCTGAGCAATGTCGAGCGTCTGGGTGGTTCATGGCAGCGCGCGGCGCAGATTTCGATTTATCTGAATCTGGATGCCAGTACTGCCGATGGCACGCGCCTGCGCGATGAAATCAAGGCGATGCCCGGTGTGGCAGATGCCGAGTACATCAGCAGCGAACAGGCATTGGGGGAGTTCAAGCAGCAGTCCGGGTTGGGCGAGGCGCTCAAGGAATTGCCAGAGAACCCGCTTCCGGGCGTGGTGCTGGTGACGCCGGACGAAGTGGACAAACCTGCGCTGGAAGCCTTGCGTACGCGACTCGCCGGATTACCTAAAGTAGAACAGGCGCAACTGGACCTGGTCTGGGTAGAAAGGCTGGCCGCGATCCTCAAACTGGGTGACCGTTTCGTTTTCGGCTTGACGGTTCTGCTGGTCTCGGCTTTGCTGTTAGTAATTGGTAACACAATTCGTCTACACATTGAAAACCGCCGCATCGAAATCGAAGTGATCAAGCTGGTGGGCGGTACCGACAGCTACGTGCGCAGGCCTTTCCTTTATATGGGCGCGCTGTACGGCTTCGGGGCGGGTATCCTGTCCTGGGGCGTTCTGGCTTATGGCCTGAACTGGCTGAACGGCGCGGTTGTCGGACTGGCAGGTCTCTATGGAAGTGACTTTGCGCTGGCCGGTGTGCCGATGGGTGATGGTCTTTCCCTCTTGCTTGGAGCGGTTCTGTTAGGGTATATCGGTGCCTGGATTGCGGTGGCCCGACATCTTCGTGAACTGGCGCCCCGGTAGAGCCACATTATTGTTTCACCAGACTGGCCTCTGAATATCAAGGAACTTGGTTAGCGGTTCCGGGTCAATCTGGCTAATGCTGAACTGCACATAACCTGTGCGCTGGAGGTTTTTTCGTATGACCACTTCTTTGCAACCTGCTTATGCTCTAGTCCCGGGTGCGAACCTTGAGGCCTACGTGCACACGGTCAACAGCATTCCTTTGCTGACGCCCGAGCAGGAGCGTGAACTGGCTGAGAGTCTCTACTATGAGCAGGATCTGGACGCGGCCCGTCAAATGGTTCTCGCCCACCTGCGATTCGTCGTGCACATCGCGCGCAGTTATTCGGGTTACGGTCTGGCTCAGGCCGACCTGATCCAGGAAGGTAACGTCGGTCTGATGAAGGCCGTGAAGCGTTTCAATCCGGAAATGGGCGTGCGTCTGGTGTCCTTCGCCGTGCACTGGATCAAGGCTGAAATTCACGAGTTCATCCTGCGTAACTGGCGCATCGTCAAGGTCGCCACGACCAAGGCGCAGCGCAAGCTGTTCTTCAACCTGCGCAGCCAGAAGAAGCGTCTGGCCTGGCTGAACAACGATGAAGTGCATCGCGTCGCTGAAAGCCTGGGCGTCGAGCCGCGTGAAGTGCGTGAGATGGAAAGCCGTCTGACGGGCCATGACATGGCCTTCGACCCGGCAGCCGAGGCGGATGACGACAGCGCGTTCCAGTCGCCAGCCAATTATCTGGAAGACCACCGCTACGACCCGGCGCGTCAACTGGAAGACTCCGATTGGACCGACAACTCCACCGCCAATCTGCATCAGGCGTTGGACGTGCTGGACGAACGCAGCCGCGACATCCTCTACCAGCGCTGGCTGGCAGAAGAAAAAGCCACGCTGCACGACCTGGCGCAGAAGTACAACGTTTCTGCAGAGCGTATTCGTCAGCTGGAAAAAAGCGCGATGAACAAGCTCAAGACGTCGATTGCCGCGTAAGGCTACCTAGCAACGAAAAACGCCCCGAGACAATCGGGGCGTTTTTGTTTGTGTATCAGCTATCGTGCGACGCTCTGCATCGGCATGCCGTTCTGGACGCTCTGCCGTCCTCTTCTCCGAACTAGCGCCAGCCCATCACCAGCGACGACTGCTGTTCAACCCCTGCAAATACTCATCCCCACCCAATTGACGCATTTGCTGACGAATCCAGCCCGCGCGGCGGGAGACATAGCTGCTCGGGTGGCTGGCGCTCCACTGGCGCGGGTTGGGCAGGACGGCGGCGAGGTAGCTGGCCTGCTGGGCGGAAAGCGCGCTGGCGTTGGTGCGGAAGTGATGTTGCGCCGCAGCCTGGGCGCCGAATACACCTTCGTCCCACTCGACACTGTTGAGGTACACCTCGAGGATGCGCTCCTTGGACCAGAGCAGCTCGATCAGCATGGTGAACCAGGCTTCCAGCCCCTTGCGCAGGTAGCTGCGGCCGGACCACAGAAACAGGTTTTTCGACACCTGCTGGCTGAGCGTGCTGGCACCGCGTATCGAGCCGCCGCGCTCGTTGTGCAGGATGGCCGCTTGAATGGCGTCGACGTCGAAACCCCAATGCTCGGCAAACTTCTGGTCTTCGCCGGCAATGACCGCAATTTTCAGGTCGTCGGAGATTTTGTCCCACGGTTCCCAGTCGCGTTGCAGGTCGATAGGCTCGCCATCGACCCAGGATTCGACTTTGCGCTCGACCATCAGCGCACTGCCCGGTGGCGGCACCCAGCGCAAAACCAGAACCACGAGAACACTGCCTGCGGCGAACCACAGCAGGGCTTTGACGATACGACGAAGAATAGACTGCAGCATAGAGATGGCTTGGCCGAACCCGTTGAGCGGGCCATTATACAGACCGTGCGCCTTTCGACGATTTTTCACTGGAGTTCCTGATGCTTCGTAGCTTTTTGATGCTGGCCGCTTTCTTCGGCTTCACCGGTGTCGCCCTGGGCGCATTTGCTGCCCACGGTCTCAAGGAACGCCTGAGTGCCGAGTATCTGGCGGTGTTCCACACCGGTGTGCTTTATCAGCTGATTCACGCGCTGGCCCTGCTCGGCGTGGCGATCCTGGCAACGCACATCCCCGGGCGCCTGATCACCTGGGCCGGATTCTCCTTCGCGGTCGGTATCCTGCTGTTTTCCGGCAGCCTCTACGCGCTGACCCTGACCGGTTTCAGCAAGCTGGGCATCATCACGCCGTTCGGTGGGCTGTCATTTCTGTTCGGCTGGTCGATGCTCGGTCTGGCGGCCTGGAGGCTGGGCTCGCCTCCTTGAGCGCCTGCTCCCCGGAAAGCAGGCCGTGCTTGAGACGAATGGCGTGGCTTTGCCTTGGTCATACCGGCTGATCGGGCTAGAATGCTGGCCCCCTAAAATGATGGCTGCTTTCGCATGCACATTCAGTTGAACGGCGAACCCTTTGAATTGCCCGATGGCGAAACCGTCGCGGCATTGCTGACCCGTCTGGACCTTGCAGGGCGCCGGGTCGCGGTGGAACTGAACCTGGATATCGTGCCGCGCAGTCAACATGCGGCGACCGTCCTGAGTGAAGGCGATCAGGTCGAAGTGGTTCATGCCATTGGCGGTGGCTAGTTCGCAATCCGCACTGCGCCCAACCCAATCTGCACGTTATGAGGATTTCCGATGAGCAATGTTCGCAGCGACAAGCCCTTCGTCCTGGCCGGTCGGACTTTCGAGTCGCGCCTGCTGGTAGGCACCGGCAAGTACATCGATATGGAACAGACCCGTCTGGCCATCGAAGCCTCGGGCGCCGAGATCGTGACCGTTGCCGTGCGCCGTACCAACCTGGGCCAGAATCCCGGCGAGCCGAACCTGCTGGACGTGCTGCCGCCTGATCGCTACACCATATTGCCGAACACCGCTGGCTGCTTCGATGCGACCGAGGCCGTGCGCACCTGCCGCCTGTCCCGCGAACTGCTCGACGGCCGCAATCTGGTCAAGCTCGAAGTGCTGGCCGACCAGAAAACCCTGTTCCCGAATGTGATCGAAACCCTCAAGGCCGCCGAGATCCTGGTCAAGGACGGTTTCGACGTGATGGTCTACACCAGTGATGACCCGATCATCGCCCGTCAGCTGGCCGAAATCGGCTGTATCGCGATCATGCCGCTGGCCGGCCTGATCGGCAGCGGTCTGGGTATCTGCAACCCGTACAACCTGCAGATCATTCTTGAAGAAACCAAAGTGCCGGTGCTGGTCGATGCCGGTGTCGGTACTGCCTCCGATGCCACCATCGCGATGGAACTGGGCTGTGAAGCCGTATTGATGAACTCGGCCATCGCCCATGCCCAGCAGCCGGTGATGATGGCCGAAGCCATGAAGCACGCCGTAATTGCCGGTCGTCTGGCCTACCTGGCCGGGCGCATGCCACGAAAACTCTATGCCAGCGCGTCTTCGCCGCTGGATGGCCTGATCAAGTAAGAGCCCGTTGATGACTGATTCGCACGTTTCGCACCCAGAGTCGCCTGCTGTCGAAGAAGGCGAAGAGCGCCCGCACCGCCGCATCAAGAGTTTTGTGATGCGTGCCGGCCGCATGACCGAAGGTCAGCAGCGCGGCCTCGATCAAGGCCTCCCGCTGTATGGCCTGTCGCTGACCGACACGCCTGTTGATTTCGATCAGGTATTCGGTCGCTCTGCGCCGCGTACGCTGGAAATCGGCTTCGGCATGGGCCACTCGCTGCTGGAAATGGCCGCTGCGGCTCCCGAGCACGACTTCATCGGTGTCGAGGTGCACTCTCCAGGCGTAGGCGCATTGCTCAACGGCGTACTCACCCAGGGGCTGACCAATGTGCGCGTCTACGATTGCGACGCCATTGAAGTGCTGAACCGCTGCGTTGCGGACAACAGCCTGGATCGACTGATGCTGTTCTTCCCGGACCCGTGGCACAAGAGTCGTCACCACAAGCGCCGCATCGTGCAGCCTGAATTCGCCGCACTGGTGCGCAGCAAGCTGAAGGCAGGCGGCGTGTTCCACATGGCCACTGATTGGGGCCCGTACGCGGAATACATGCTGGAAGTGATGAGCGTGGCGCCCGGTTATCGCAACCAGGCCGAAGACAACCAGTACGTTTCGCGCCCTGCGGAACGGCCGATCACCAAGTTCGAGCGCCGTGGCGAGAAGCTCGGACACGGCGTCTGGGATCTGAAGTTCGAGAAAGTCGACTGACCGGCATTGCGGGTTGCTGACAACCCGCAATGTCGTGTCGCTTACTGAATCTCGTCCGGCTTGACGATCACCCAGTTCTTGTCCGCCGTGACCGGCAGCTTCTCCTTGGCCTGAGCTTCGGCATTGTCCTTGATCATGCCGTTCAGCTGGGTCATGTACTTGTCCTTGCGGTTGATCCACAAGTGCACGCCGCCCTTGCTCACGTCGACGCTGTGAAACAGCATGTAGCCGTCGCTGGTCGGGGTATCGCCGCCGACCAGGACCGGTTTTTTCCACTGGTCGATGTAGGTCAGAATGGCCGCCTGCTTGCCCGCCATCCAGGTTGCCGGTGTCCACAGGTATGGCGTCAGCTCCAGACCCATGTTGCTTTTCGGATCGTATTTGCCCGCTGTGATCTGCTTGCGTGCCGTGGTCAGCTCGCCTGTCTTGCGGTCCTTGAGCAGCGTGCTCACGCCGATCACATTCTGCGGTTTGACGTTGTAGCCGTACTTCGGATCGGCAGCGACCATGCGTACCAGCTCTTCGGACGCCGCGGTCATCACATACACCTCGATGCCGTTTTCCATCAGCTTGTTGTACAGCTCGGTCTGCCCGGTGAATACCCGCGGCGGCTCGACATTGAGCTGCTTGACGGTATCGCCTTCGTAGTAGGTCGCAGGGATCGGCTTTTTCAGGGCCATCAGCTCATCGACATAGCCTTTGAGCTCCTGAAGCGTAAAGCCGGAAAACACCTGCGCGACCCACGGGTAGCAGACCATGTCGTCTATTTCGCAAAGACGATAGTAGTAGCTGAACAGGCTTTCCTTGTGCTCGGCGGTGTCTTTGAAGGGGATCAGCTTGAGCGAGGGGTCGAGTTTTTCGCGGGTGATCAGGCCTTTGTTTTCCATGTACGGCAGCAGCGACTCTTCGAGGTCGAAGCGGTAGCTGGTGTTGTCCATGTCGAAGACGGCGTAATTGCCCTTGTTGGCATTCGCCGCAATCATCGCGTCGAGCGCCTTGGCGGCAGGCTCGGGCCAATGCTTCAATTCGGTGGCCGCGATAGCCTGGCTGGCAAGCCCGAAGCAGACGGCAGCAGCCAACAGTTTTGGCACGAGTTTCATAGGCGATTTCCCCTTGTCGAAAAAACGAAGGGGCAGACCGTAACAAATTATTGTGAAGGCAAAAGTACGTCAGCGACCCGAAAAAGGCCAAATGACGCCGTTTGCCCCTTTATTTGCGACAGTGAAACCAAAAACGACACTTTTGTTGCAGTTTTTCGTCAGCGGCCGCAATTGCTCCAGAAATTGCTGATCAGACGCGTTCCCACACTTCGAAGTTGTAGGCAGGCTTGTCATCGACGGCGGCGTTTTCGATGTTGGATACCAGCGCCCACTGCGCCGTATCGAATTCAGGAAACCACGCGTCGCCATCAGGGCTCAGTGCCACGCGAGTCAGGTACAGGCGATCCGCCTCGGGAAGGCCCTGGGCATAAAGCTGCGCGCCGCCGATCAGCATCACCTCGTCGACGCCCTGTTCCTGCGCCCACTGCTCGGCGCGCACGACGGCGGCGTCCAGCGAAGCGAAGACTTCCGCGCCTTCAAGCTGCAGATCAGTCTGGCGGCTGACCACCAGGTTGAGGCGGCCAGGCAGCGTGCGACCCAACGAATCCCAGGTCTTGCGGCCCATGATGATCGGCTTGCCGAGCGTCGTTGCCTTGAAGTATTTGAAATCCCCCGGCAAATGCCAGGGCATGGAATTGTCGACGCCAATCACTCGGTTTTCACCAAGGGCGGCAATCAGGCTGAGGGGGAGATGAGTTTTCATGCCGCGAGGATATCAGAGGTCGCAGGGCAGGCGAATGAACTGACATGCGCCGTGCTCAGTCCCATGACTGCGGTTATGCTCACCGCTGAATTCAATCAAGAGACACTGTGTGACTGCACTGACCCCCCTCGATACCCTCTGGCTGACCGAAGCTGTGCGCCTGCGTGAACAGCAGGCGGGCGTGCTGGATGATCAGGAAGCCAATCGCCGTGCCCGCGCTGCCGGCGGCGACCTGACTGCGCGCATTACCCACCGCGCCCTCGGCCTGGCGCAGCGCGACGGCATGCTTGGCGCACTGCACCACTGGAAGCAGGGCGCACGGCTGGCGTTGATTGCGCTGGCGGTGCTCTCGGTGATCAGTGGCGCGGGCCTGGCGTTCGCTGCAATGGGCGACGGGCAGGCAGCGGTCAATGTGTTCTGGGCGCTGGGCAGCCTGCTGGGGCTGAACCTTGTGCTGTTGCTGACCTGGGCGCTGGGCCTGATCTTCGCCGGGCGCAGTAACACCGGGCTGGGCCGAGTGTGGCTGTGGCTGAGCGAAAAACTCGCCCGTGACGCCCAGGCCGCGCAGCTTGCCCCCGCGCTGGTTTTGCTGCTGCAACGCCAGCGCCTGAACCGCTGGGCGCTGGGGCTGGTGGTTCACAGCCTGTGGCTGCTGGCGTTACTCACTGCGCTGGTGTTGCTGTTGATGCTGATGGCGACCCGACGCTACGGGTTTGTCTGGGAAACCACCATTCTGAGCAGCGACACGTTCGTCAGCCTCACCCAGACGCTCAGTACGATCCCGGCGTGGCTGGGGTTCAGTGTGCCGGACGAAACCATGATTCGTGCCAGCGGCAATGGCGCGTTGAGTATCGAGAATGCGCGTCAGGCCTGGGCGGCATGGCTGGTCGGTGTGCTGTTGGTGTACGGCATCGTGCCGCGTCTTTTGCTGGCCGGGTTCTGCCTGTGGCGCTGGAAGCAGGGCAGGGCAGCGCTGCGCCTTGATCTGGATTTGCCCGAATACCTTGAATTGCGTGAGCGCCTGATGCCCAGCAGCGAGCGCCTGGGTGTCAACGATGCCGAGCCTGCCGCACTGCATCAGGTGCAGTCCGGCGCAGGGGCGAGCGAAAGCGACGGCGCGTTGCTGGTGGCCATCGAGCTGGATGATCAGCAGGTCTGGCCGCCAGCGCTGCCGTCGGGTGTTGCTGATGCAGGTGTTCTCGACAGCCGTGAGTCGCGCCACAAGCTGCTGGAGCAACTGACCCAGTATCCGCCTGCGCGCATAGTGATCGCCTGCGACCCGCGCCGCTCGCCGGACCGTGGCAGTCTGGCGTTGATCGCCGAACTGGCACGCTGCGCCGGTGCAGCGCGTATCTGGCTGCTGCCCGCGCCTGCCGGGCAGAGGCTTGACCCCGAGCGCCTTGGCGACTGGCATGTCGCGCTGGATCAGTTGCAGTTGCCACACGCCGACAGTGCGCCCTTGAACTGGCTGGAGACAGGCCATGACTGAAGCAGACAGCACTCGTGCGATCAAGCTGGCGGTGGTCGGTCATACCAACGTCGGCAAGACCTCGCTGCTGCGTACCCTGACCGGTGATGTCAGCTTTGGCGAAGTGTCCCATCGCCCCAGCACGACTCGTCATGTCGAAGGCGCGCGCCTTTCTGTGGACGGCGAGGCCTTGGTCGAGCTGTACGACACGCCTGGCCTGGAAGACGCTATCGCACTGCTCGATTATCTGGAGCGCCTGGACCGTCCCGGCGAGCGTCTGGACGGACCGGCGCGACTGGCGCGCTTTCTGGAGGGCAGCGAGGCACGCCAGCGTTTTGAGCAGGAGGCCAAAGTCATGCGCCAGTTGCTCGGCTCGGACGCTGGGCTGTATGTGATCGATGCACGCGAACCGGTACTCGCCAAGTACCGTGATGAGCTGGCGGTGCTGGCCAGTTGTGGCAAGCCACTGCTGCCGGTGCTGAATTTCGTCAGTGCACAGCAACACCGCGAGCCGGAGTGGCGCGAAGCGCTTTCACGCCTGGGGCTGCATGCACTGGTGCGCTTCGACAGCGTCGCACCGCCGGAAGACGGCGGTCGACGTCTCTATGAAAGCCTGGCGCTTCTGCTGGAAAGCGCGCGGCCGCGGCTCGAGCGTTTGATTGAGGATCAGGAAAAACAGCGCACGGCCAAACGTCACAGCGCTGCTCGCCTGATCGCCGAACTGCTGGTTGATTGTGCTGCATGCCGGCGTAGCGTCGAGACCACTGCCGAGCAGGAGCAGCAGGCTGTGGAAGCGTTGCGCAAGGCGGTTCGCCAGCGCGAACAGCAATGTGTCGAGGCGCTGCTCAAGCTGTATGCGTTTCGCAAGGATGATGTGTCCAGCAGCGATTTGCCGTTGATGGACGGTCGTTGGGGCGATGATCTGTTCAACCCGGAAACCCTGAAGTTGATGGGCGTGCGCGTTGGCGGCGGGGTGGCGGCTGGCGCTGCGGCCGGGGCAGGGGTCGACCTGATGGTCGGCGGCGTAACGCTTGGCGCGGCGGCTTTGGTCGGCGCGATTGCTGGTGGTGCGTTATCCACGGCGCGCAGCTACGGAGGCCGGTTGCTCGGCAAGTTCAAGGGGCGCAGAGAACTGACCGTCGATGATGCGGTACTGCGCCTGCTCGCCCTGCGTCAGCGCCACTTGCTGCTGGCGCTGGGTGTCAGGGGCCACGCGGCTCTGCACAGCATCGAACTGACCACACCGCAGGACAAGACCTGGCGCAAAGGCAAAATCCCCGAGCCCCTGAACCGCGCCCGCGCCCACCCGCAATGGTCCACACTCAACCCGCACGCCAAACCGAATCAGGCGGAGCGGCAGGAAGCGATTGATCAACTGGCGGATGTGGTTTTGCAGGATTGACTGTTCCAGCGCTGAAGACCGGACGCGGAGCGTCGCACGATAGTTGAGGATGAAGCTGAGCACGATAGTTGAGATATCGTTCCTCACGCTCCAGCGTGGGAATGCAGTGGGTGACGCTCCGCGTCACGAATCTGCGCCTTGACGCATCCTCCAGAACCCCCGCATTCAGGCGCTTTTCAGCTTGCCGTTTACCGGCGAAAACCCGCCGATTATTTTTTATTGATTGATCGTTCAATAAAAAATCTTTAGACTGGTCTCACCGTTTTGGTACAACGATCACTGCAGACACCCGGGAGAATCGCGCCAATGCCCAAGGTCGGAATGCAACCCATCCGCCGCCAACAGTTGATCCAGGCCACGCTGACTGCGGTCGATCAGGTCGGTATGGGCGATGCCAGCATTGCGCTGATTGCGCGACTGGCAGGCGTGTCCAACGGCATCATCAGTCACTATTTTCAGGACAAGAACGGCCTGATCGCCGCCACGATGCGGCATCTGATGAACGCCTTGATCCAGAACGTCCGCGAACGCCGTCAGGCGCTGACCGAGGACAGCCCCAGGGGTCACCTGCAAGTGATCATCGAAGGCAACTTCGACGCCAGTCAGGTCAGCGGCCCGGCCATGAAAACCTGGCTGGCCTTCTGGGCGACCAGCATGCATCACCCTTCGCTGCACCGATTGCAGCGTATCAACGACCACCGTTTGTATTCGAACCTGTGCTGTCAGTTCCGCCGCACCTTGCCACTGGAACAGGCACGCAGCGCCGCCCGCGGGCTGGCAGCCCTGATAGACGGGTTGTGGCTGAGAGGCGCGCTGTCAGGCGATGCATTCGACACCGAGCAAGCGCAACGGATCGCTTACGAGTACATGGATTTCCAATTGGCGAAATCGGCGAGCTGAAGCTTTCGAAGCCCCTTACCGAACGACTGTAAAAGCCTGTTGCCGAACGAACCCGGCACACTGAAATCAGTCATCGCCCCCCCACTGAATTTGCGAGGACTTTATGGCCCGTTTTGAACTGCAGAAACTTTACATCGATGGCGGTTATGTCGATGCCAGCAACCCTGAAACCTTCGACGCCATCAATCCGGCGAACGGCGAAGTCCTGGCGCAGATCCAGCGCGCCGGCAAGGACGATGTCGAGCGCGCCGTCGTCGCCGCCGAAAAGGGCCAGAAAATCTGGGCCGCCATGACCGCCGTCGAGCGTTCGCGCATCCTGCGCCGTGCCGTCGACATCCTGCGTGAGCGCAACGATGAACTGGCCGCTCTGGAAACGCTGGACACCGGCAAGGCCATCTCCGAAACCCGCTACGTGGACATCGTGACCGGTGCCGACGTGCTGGAATACTACGCCGGTCTTGTACCCGCCATCGAAGGTGAGCAGATTCCGCTGCGCGACTCTTCATTCGTGTACACCCGCCGCGAGCCGCTGGGTGTAGTGGCCGGTATCGGCGCCTGGAACTACCCGATCCAGATCGCACTGTGGAAATCCGCCCCGGCGCTGGCCGCGGGTAACGCGATGATCTTCAAGCCGAGTGAAGTCACTTCGCTGACCACCCTGAAGCTGGCAGAAATCTACACCGAAGCGGGCGTACCGAGCGGCGTATTCAACGTGCTGACCGGCAGCGGCCGTGAAGTCGGTACCTGGATCACCGAGCACCCGCGCATCGAGAAAGTCTCCTTCACCGGCGGCACCGACACTGGCAAGAAAGTCATGGCCAGCGCCTCGAGCTCGTCGCTCAAGGAAGTGACCATGGAACTGGGCGGCAAATCACCGCTGATCGTGTTCGACGATGCCGATCTGGACCGTGCGGCCGATATCGCGATGATGGCCAACTTTTACAGTTCCGGTCAGGTCTGCACCAACGGCACCCGCGTGTTCGTGCCGAACGCTCTGAAAGCCGAGTTCGAAGCGAAAATCCTCGAGCGTGTGAAGCGCATCCGCGCCGGCAACCCGGAAGACGAAACTATCAATTTCGGCCCGCTGGTCAGCTTCGAGCACATGGAAAGCGTGCTGGGTTATATCGCCAAGGGCAAAGAGCAGGGCGCACGTCTGTTGTGCGGCGGCGATCGCCTGACCGGCGGTGTGTTCGACAAGGGCGCGTTCGTTGCGCCGACCGTGTTCACCGACTGCACCGACGAGATGACCATCGTGCGTGAAGAAATCTTCGGCCCGGTGATGAGCATCCTCGGTTTCGACACCGAAGACGAAGTGGTACGCCGCGCCAACGACACCGACTTCGGTCTGGCCGCAGGCATTGTGACCCGCGACCTGAACCGCGCCCACCGCGTGATTCATCTGCTGGAAGCCGGTATCTGCTGGATCAACGCCTGGGGCGAGTCGGCGGCACAAATGCCGGTCGGCGGCTACAAGCAGTCGGGCGTCGGTCGTGAGAACGGCATCAGCTCGCTGGCCCAGTACACGCGCATCAAGTCGGTACAAATCGAACTGGGCGATTACGCCTCGGTTTTCTAAACACGGTTTCAGTGGCACGCGGCAGGCCTCAAGCAGACGCACTCAAAAGCTGCCTGCCGCACCCCATTTTCACGAGTATCGCCTCGCTGCTTCTGCTTGCGGCCAAGGCTTGAAACTCGCAGCTCTATGAGGGAGCCTCTATGACGACTCAATCCGAATACGACTACATCATCATTGGTGCCGGCTCGGCCGGTAACACCCTGGCAGCCCGTCTCACCGAAGACGCAGGCGTCACCGTTCTGCTGCTCGAAGCCGGTGGCCCGGACTACCGGCTGGATTTCCGCACCCAGATGCCTGCCGCCCTGGCATTTCCGCTGCAGGGCCGTCGCTACAACTGGGCCTACGAGACCGAGCCAGAGCCGCACATGAACAACCGCCGCATGGAATGCGGCCGCGGTAAAGGCCTGGGCGGCTCATCGCTGATCAACGGCATGTGCTACATCCGCGGCAACGCGATGGACTACGACGGCTGGGCCAAGGAGCCGGGTCTCGAAGACTGGAGCTACCTCGACTGCCTGCCGTACTTCCGCAAGGCCGAAACCCGCGACATCGGCCCGAACGACTACCACGGTGGTGAAGGTCCGGTCAGCGTGACCACGCCCAAGGCGGGCAACAATCCGCTGTTCCACGCGATGGTCGAGGCGGGCGTGCAAGCCGGTTTCCCGCGCACTGACGACCTCAACGGTTATCAGCAGGAAGGTTTCGGTCCGATGGACCGCACCGTGACGCCTAACGGTCGTCGCGCCAGTACCGCCCGTGGTTATCTGGACGAGGCCAAGAAGCGCTCGACCCTGACCATCGTCACTCACGCGCTGACCGATCGCATTCTGTTCGAAGGCAAGCGTGCCGTCGGCGTGGCGTACCTGGTAGGTGACAGCGACACCCGCATCCAGGCCCGTGCCCGCAAGGAAGTGCTGCTGTGTGGCGGCGCGATCGCTTCGCCACAGATTCTCCAGCGTTCCGGCGTCGGCCCGGCCGAAGTGCTGAACAAGCTGGATATTCCGGTGGTTCATGACCTGCCGGGCGTTGGCCAGAACCTTCAGGATCACCTGGAGATGTACCTGCAGTACGCCTGCACCCAGCCTGTGTCGCTGTACCCTTCGCTGAAGTGGTGGAACCAGCCTGCCATCGGTGCCGAGTGGATGTTCCTCGGTACAGGTATCGGTGCGAGCAACCAGTTTGAAGCCGGTGGTTTCATTCGCTCCAGTGAAGCGTTCGAATGGCCTAACATTCAGTACCACTTCCTGCCGGTCGCGATTAACTACAACGGCACCAAGGGCGTTCAGGAACACGGTTTCCAGGCTCACGTCGGCTCCATGCGTTCGCCGAGCCGTGGCCGCGTGCAGGTCAAATCCAAAGACCCGCGCGAGTACCCGAGCATCCTGTTCAACTACATGGCCAGCGAGCAGGACTGGCAGGAGTTTCGCGATGGCATCCGCCTGACGCGCGAGATCATGCAGCAGCCGGCACTGGACCCGTACCGTGGCCGCGAAATCAGCCCCGGCATCGACGTGCAGTCTGATGAGGCACTGGACCAGTTCGTGCGTGAGCATGCCGAGACGGCTTATCACCCGTCCTGCTCGTGCAAGATGGGCACCGACGAAATGGCGGTTGTCGATGGTCAGGGTCGCGTGCATGGCCTGCAAGGCCTGCGTGTGGTCGATGCCTCGATCATGCCGATCATCACCACCGGTAACCTGAATGCACCGACGATCATGATCGCCGAGAAAATCGCCGACAAGATCCGTGGTCGCCAGCCGCTGCCACGCAGCACGGCCGACTACTTCGTCGCAGGCGACAAGCCGGCACGCGGCAAGCCGCTGCGCGAGATCAGCCACCAGGCCTGATCTAACGCCCAGGCGTCCTCCCGGGACGCCTGTCGTTGTGCACGCTCCAGCGTGAATGTATTTCACACTGGAGCATCGGCACGATAGTTACAGGATTCTTGTTCCTCACGCTTCAGCGTGAGACTGCATTTCCCGACGCTCCGCTTCGCAATGTGCGCTGAGCATGGGTACGAGCGCCCACTCGATTCAGACCCGCCTCCCGACAGACGCGAATTGCCACTACCCCTCCGCTCTGCCACAATCGCGAATGATTCTCTTTAGTTAGAACTTTCTCATCGAGGCCATTCGTGTCGTCAGTCCCAAGCACTCATAGCGAGATCGTTGGTGCGCTGTATCGCGATCATCGCGGTTGGCTGCTGGCCTGGCTCAGACGCAATGTCGCCTGCCCGCAACGTGCTCAGGATTTGAGTCAGGACACGTTTGTGCGCTTGCTGGGGCGCCATGAATTGCTCACGCCCAGAGAACCGCGTGCTTTCCTGGCAACCGTCGCCAAAGGCTTGATGTTCGATCACTTCCGACGCGCTGCGCTGGAGCAGGCCTATCTTGGGGAGTTGATGCAGGTGCCCGAGGCCGAGCAGCCCTCTCCGGAAGAGCAGATGCTGATTCTGGAAGACCTCAAGGCGATCGACAGCATGCTCGGCACACTGTCCAGCAAGGCACGGGCAGCCTTTCTGTACAGTCGCCTCGACGGCATGAGTCACGCTGAGATTGCCGAGAGGCTGGGCGTTTCGGTCTCGCGCGTCAGGCAATACCTGGCTCAGGCCATGCGTCAGTGCTACGTGGCACTTTACGGTGAGCCGACGTGAACGCCAGACCGGTCTCTGCCCGCGTGCTCGATGCGGCCATCCAGTGGCAACTGAACATGGACAGCAACGACGGCAATGACGCCGAACTGGCGCGCTGGCTGGCTGCCGATGAAGAGCATGCCCGGGCCTGGAGCCAGTTGGGCATGGTCAATCAGCGCTTTGCTTTGCCCGCAGGTCCGGCACGCAAGGCATTGCATCAGTCACCGGGAGCCCTGCGACACAGTTTGCGCAAGCTCGGTGGCGGTCTGGCCGGGGTGTTCATGGCCTTGGGTCTGGCATTGTTCGTCGGCGACCGCTATCTGCCGATAGATTACTGGCTTGCCGACCAGCGCACCGCCACCGGTGAACAGCGTGACGTGCGTTTGGCGGACAACACCCTGATTCGCCTCAACACCCACAGCGCAATCGATGTGCGCTTCGATGCGCAGCAACGTCGGGTCCTTCTGCAGGACGGTGAAATACTGGTGCAGACCGGCGATCATGACGACCCGCGGCCCTTCATCGTCGAGACGGCGGATGGAAAGATGCGCGCTCTGGGAACGCGTTTTCTGGTCCGACGCGAGTCCGATGGAACACGACTCAGCGTGTTGCAATCGGCGGTTGTCGCCCACCCGCGCAATGCTTCCGGTGAACAGGTTCTGCGCGAGGGCCAACAGGTGCTGCTGACCCGCAACGGACTGGGCCCGTTGCTTGGCATACCTTCCGGTGTCGACGCCTGGACGCGCGGCATGCTGGTGGTGGACAACGCGCGGCTGGCGGACATGCTCGCTGAACTGGGGCGTTACCGGGCAGGACATCTGGGCGTCGACCCGAAGGTGGCTGATCTGCGGGTTACCGGTACCTTCCCGTTGAAAGACACTGACCTGGCGCTCAAGGCGCTGCTGCCGACCTTGCCTGTGCAGATAGAACAACACACGGCGTGGTGGGTGTCCGTGCTGCCCAGGGATCAACAGCCCGGTAATCCTCCGGCAAAACTCTGAAACATACCCGTTCATGCAGACAGCGGATCGCCCTGACACTTTTTCGGTTTCGAGCGGCTTAGTCTTACAAGTCATTTCGGGGACGTGCTTAGCGTTGCGTCTCTTCGTCTGTGGATAAACCATGAAAAGCCAAACCGTGCGCCGCTGGTCCATCGTGCATACCTGGAGCAGCCTGATGTGCACCCTGTTCCTGTTGATGCTGGCTGTCACCGGCCTGCCGCTGATCTTTCATCATGAAATCGATCATCTGCTCGGCGACGCCCCGCATTACCGGGAGATGCCTGCCGACACACCACGCCTGGATCTGGAGCAACTGGCCAGGGCAGCCGAAGCGCATCGCCCCGGTGAGGTGATGCAGTATTTCGGCTGGGACGACGAAGACCCCAATGGCGTAATGGCAATCACCGCTGCAACCGCCGGCACCGAGCCCAATTCCTCGCACACCTTCGCCCTCGATGCGCGCACCGGTGAGGCGCTGGAGATGCCTTCTGCCAACGGCGGCTTCATGATGGTCATGCTGCGCCTGCATGTAGACATGTACGCCAACCTGCCCGGCAAATTGCTGCTGGCGTTCATGGGCTTGCTGTTTGTGGTGGCGATCGTTTCCGGGACCGTGTTGTATGCGCCGTTCATGCGCAAGCTGGAGTTCGGCCAGGTGCGGGTCAATAAATCCAGGCGTACGCGTTGGCTGGACCTGCACAACCTGATCGGCGTAGTGACATTGACCTGGGCGCTGGTGGTCGGCGTGACGGGGGTAATCAGCGCCTGTGCCGATCTGCTGATTGCCTCCTGGCGCAATGATGCGCTAGCGACCATGATCGCCCCTTACAAGGACGCGCCGCCATTGACCCAGCGCTCCCCGGCGACTCGATTGCTGGAAATTGCCGAATCCGCTGCGCCGGGCATGCAGGCCGATTTCATCGCTTTCCCCGGCACGCGCTTCTCCAGCGAGCATCATTACGCGGTGTTCCTCAAAGGCAATACACACCTGACTGCGCACCTCGCCACACCGGTGCTGATCGACGCGCAGACCCTGCAAGTCACCGCCGTGGTCGAACGTCCCTGGTATATGGACGCACTGGGCATGTCGCAACCTCTGCATTTCGGTGATTACGGCGGCATGCCGATGAAGATTCTCTGGGCAGTGCTGGACGTGCTGACCATCATCGTACTCGGCAGCGGCGTCTACCTGTGGTGGGTGAGGCGTCGTGCCGCGCGCTCGGTGAGCATGGTTCGGGCTCAGGTGGCGCAATGAGTTCCAGGCCATCGCGATTCTGGAGGACCTTTGCGATACCCGCCGTGATAGCGCTGCTTATCGGCGTCGGCTTGTTCGCCGCGCTGCTGGGCGATGGCTGGTGGGATACGCTGGCGTGGCTGGGCATGGGGACGGCTGCCCTGTTGAGCATCAAGGGCTTGCTGGTGCGGCGCGGCTGATTGAAACGCTGATTGCAGACGCGTCACAGGCTGACTAGTCTAGGACCCTGTCTCATTCGAGGAATACCCATGTCAGCGCCCACGATGACGTTGTACTTCAACGCGGCTTCACCCTTCGCCCGCAAGGTGATGGTGATGCTGCATGAAACCGCTCAGCTCGATCGCGTCGAGTTGCAGACCACAGTGCTGACGCCGGTCAGCCCGTCTGCCGAGCTCAATGAAGACAACCCGGCCGGCAAACTTCCCGCGCTAAGGCTGGCTGACGGCAACGTCATTCACGACAGCCGGGTGATTCTTGATTATCTCGACCACCAGCACGTGGGCCTGCCACTGATCCCCCGGGAAGGCTCGGCACGCTGGAGGCGCCTGACCCTGGCTTCGCTGGCCGATGCGGTGTTGGATGCAGCGGTAATGATCCGCTACGAAACTGCCTTGCGTCCGCAGGAAAAACACTGGAATCAGTGGCTGGACAACCAGCAGCAGAAGATTGAGCGCTCGCTGCATTACTTCGAAAGCGACGCGGTCACCGAGCTCAGCACGTCCTTCGATGTCGCATCGATCAGCGTCGCCGCTGCACTTGGATATCTGGATTTCCGCCAGCCGGATCTGAACTGGCGCAGCACTTATCCGCGACTGGCCGCCTGGTATCTGGACGTCAGTCAACGCCCGTCGATGATCGCGACCCAGCCGCCGGTCTGAGTCAATCTGCGTCGCGACTCACGCTCATAACGGCCTACCCACGCGGAGCATGGGCACGATGGTGTTCTCGCGTGCGGCTATCGTTCCTCACGCTCCAGCGTGGGAATACCGTGGGTGACGCTCCGCGTCACAGATCTGCGCCGCGCCGCACATTCCGGATAGGACGCGGAGCGTCCAGAAATGCATACCCACGCGGAGCATGGGCACGATAGTTACAAGGTGATCGTTCCTCACGCTCCAGCGTGGGAATGCCGTGGGTGACGCTC